>JANNDY010000028.1:0-30739 GCA_031378345.1 Emticicia sp.
GATATTAAACTCGTTTTTGCCAAAAAATTACTAAATAAACTCAACTCTGATGATGGTTTGTTAAACGCAATACAAGTTAGACACCTGCAAAGACAAACTGATATTGATAGGTTTTCCAGAGTGCCAAAGTAGAATTAAATAGCCTTTTAATTCAAATGATATTTGTTTTTCCAAGATTTTTTTACCGAAAAAAGACCATTAAACCTTGTTATAAAAAATCTCATATAACTCACCGAAGCTCTACCCAATTTGGTCAATTGGAAAAGTTCGTATGTTCCAAGCAACAATAATGCTACGATAAGAAATATTTGTATTTGATAAAACATGGCTTTTTTTATTTAATTTTTGGGAATCAATTATGATGTTATTTTTAACTTTACAGGTTTTACTTTCGGTGCTGCAACCTGTTTTTTAGGAATACTTTTCATCTTAACCGCTTTGGTTTTAGTAACTATTGGAACACATTTTATTGCTTTTTTTGCTAATTTTTCAGCTTTTTTCTCCTCTTTCTTCCTAATCTTAGCAACTTTTTTAGCAATTGACTTTGAAGATTTTTCAATTGCTTTTTCAAGTTTTCTATTGACCTTCTCAATTGAGATAACATCAATTAAAGCTTCCGAAATATCTTCACTGATTTGTTTGACTCTTGATTTCATTTTTATAAAATTTAAGATGACACTCATTACAAAATTCTAATCCCTAATGTTGCCTGAACCCAAGCATTTTTATAGCGAGGGTTTGTTGAAGTGCCATCTCCATTATTATTCTGAACATCCCAACCAGCTCTTGTGCCAATCACCAGACGTTTTATGTTAATATCAATTCCGCCTACCACGCCCAAATTATTTTTTCTGATGTTATCATTTTTAAATACTTGCTCTTCTCCAATTGTGTTAATGGCATTTGAAAACACATCTTTTTGCTTCATCAAGTATGAGTATTGTGGTCCAACTTGTATGGTTAAGCAATTAATAGGTTTTATTGAAATCAGCAACGGAATATCAATATAATCGGTTGTGCGAGTAAGCTCGTAATTGCTACCAAGAAATGACCCTGTTTGTTTATATCCTTTTTGTGAAAATAATACTTCGGGTTGAATACCAATAAACTTTCCGATAGGAATTGCGATAAAAACACCACCTGCAAAACCAAATTTGCTTTCGGCATCAAATTTATCGCCTTGTGAATCATAAATATTTGAGTAGTTTGTACCTACTTTTAAGCCAAACTGAAACTTTTTACGAAAATCTGTGTTGCTGTCTTGAGCAATGCTATTGTTGGCTACCAATGCCATTAATGTCACTAAAAATATTTTTTTCATGGTGTGTGTGTTTATATAAAAAAGTTGTGTGTTGTAGCGGCTATCATCCACTTGGGTATTCTAATTATTTGTTGTTTTTTGTAGTAAAGTCATTAAAGGCTTTTCCAAGTTCGTCCATGTCGCGGTTAAATTCGGTTTTGAATTTTTCCCAATTTTCTTTTCCGTCTTGCTTATAGTCATCCATTTTCTTTTTCATGTCGCTATTTTTCATCTCCAATTCAGCGATTTTTTGCTTGTAGGCAACTTTAGCGTCATTTTTTTGCTTTGCCATTCGTGCATTAAACTCAGCAATGCTTAGTTCATTTGCAGCAATTTTAGCATCAGTTTCTGTCCTATAATTTTGAACGTCAGCCAAATATTCTTCGTTGGCTTTATCTAAATCTTTATTAGCTTCCGCCACATCTGTTTTAGCCTCTTCAACTTTTTCGGAAGAGGTACTATTATCACAACTTGTTACGATTGTTGCTGTTATGAAGGTAAATATTGCGAGTGCTACGAGTGTTGTTTTCATTTTTGTTTGATTAAAAAAAATAAATTTGATTGAAAAAGTTGATTTAAAGTCCAGCTATAATCTGATGTATTTCTTCTTTTGTTTTGCCCAATTTGGCTTGAAGTCTTCCCAACATTTCGTCTTGTTTGCCTTCCGCCAACAATAAATCGTCATCGGTGAGTATTGCGAATTGTTGTTTCAATTTTCCTTTTGTTTCGTTCCAGTTTCCTTTCAATTCTGTTAGATTTGCCATGATATTTTTTTTGATTTGATTGTTAATATTATAAGACAAAGGTCATTATTATCAAAATGTAATGTGTTACACAATATTTGAAAAAACTTATAAGATTCACACATTCTTAGTCATTATTATAATCTTTCATTTGCTCACCAACTGATTTATTAATAGATACTTCGAGAGAGGTATGTTTTGATTTGCTGATGCTTTCAAAAATTTTCCTTATAACAACCTCCCCAACTGCCTTGATGGTTTCTGAGTTTTTCGCAACAAAATTACCCACTGTAAATTGTAACATATTACCCAATAATCTTGTGATTGGGTTGTGAGCTGTACCTAATATGATTTTTTTGGATATATAGCCAGTGGTCAAACCGATGACATTATTTAGCATATCGTCTTTCAAATCTGGCGAAGTTTTTACTTCATGAAAGGTGCTTTTGAGCAAATTTATTGGCTTAAAACTCTCGTAAGTCTGATGAATTTGTTCTTTCAAAAAGCTCAATTCATGCGTTTGTCGGCTTTCTAATAAGCTGATTCTTTCTCTCAAAACTTCTGCTTGACTTTTCATGTTGTCTTTGGATTTAGCATAAGATTTATAATAAAATTGCTCACAGGCACTTTAATCCATTGATTTATGTAAGAGCGAAGTAAAATTGCCAAAAAAGCATAGGCTCCAGTAACTACAAAAAACCCATAATACGATTTTCCTAACAATTCGCCCAACCATAAAGCAAGCCCAATATTTATGATTATTATGAACATTGCTGCAACAACAAAAAATGCCATTTTCATGGCAAAAGATGAAATAATGTCAGCCGACTTGTCGATGGCTTTTAGCTTCAACAATTCTAATGTTGTTTTACCGCAATCTTCTGCTTTTTCAAAAAGAGATTCTATTGATGTATCGTTGTTGTTCATCATTGAGTTTGTTTAAATTTATGGCATGAAAACTCATTAAGTTTTCATGCCATAAATAAGTATTGTTAGATAAAAGCTCAAGCTAATTCTTTTTTTACTTCTTGCTTTGCCTCATCATACTTGGCTTTTCCATTGGAAACCATGTTTTCGGCTTCTTGTTTTGTTTCCAAATATTTTGTTTTTCCTTTGGCAGCTACATTCTCAATTTCCTGTATAGTGCTTGCATATTTTTTGTTGAGAGCATCAACAAAATCGTTGAATTTGCCTTTAAGTCCATCAGCATAATCTTCGCCTTTGTCTAAGATTTGTTTTCTCGTGTTTGAGCCTTTTTCTGGGGCAAACAAAATACCCATCATTGCTCCTGCGGCAGCACCTGCCAAAATTCCTAATAATACTTTACCTGATTTCATGATTTTGTTTGTTATTGATTAAAAAATTATTTTATTATTTTGTTGCCTTGAATGACCCTTAAAATTATTGAAATAGCGGCAATTATAAGCAAAATATGAATAATGCCGCCTGCACTATATGCAAAAAAACCGATTGCCCAAAAAATGATAAGTATCACTGCGATTGTATAAAGTAAATTGCCCATTTTGTTTGTTTTTTAAGTTTAAAAATAGATTGAATAAGATTATAAAGCTGTGTGAAAATAATAACTATTGATAAAACCTGTCTGTTGATAATACTAACTGATTGCCAGGATATTGAATATTTGCGTCATCTTCGGCGGTAATAAATATTTTGATTGGAATAAAAGTTGAAACCGTTTTGAAAGATGCTTTCAATTGTTTAGAAAGTATGCCTGTCGAACTGTTTATTTGTCCAATGTTTTTTGTGATGTCTTGGTCGGTTAGCATCCACACTACATAAGTTTTTTTAGATGGTTGCAACCGCTCGACTTCGGCTAAACCTGACAAATGCAAATCAATGACATTATTATTATTGTTGTCTTTTTTGACTTGCACATAACCCCGTGCCGCTGGAACTACCGATGATGTTTGAAAATTAACTTTTCTGGCACAAGAGGCTATCGAAAATATCGAAAATAGTAAAAAGATATTTTTAAATTGTGTGAACTTTTTAGCCGTATTTTTCATATTTTTTGTTGTTAAATCATTATTTTTTTAAGATGTACATGCATTCAAAATCATAATCATCATGAAGACAAAAAGAAATATTACGTTGTCGAAATTCTCAATGGTAAATTTTTTCATGATGATATAGATTTACTTTTTGATTCCTAACTAATTACAATACAAAGGTGGAGGTTATTGAAATCAAAAGTGTTACATAATAACATGAATAACTTACATCATTCACACATTATGAAAAGTTTGGAGGGCAGAAAATTAATTTTTTATTCAGGAAGAAATAGCGTAAAGGTAGCACCAATGCTTGGTTGCCCTTCGGCATAGATGAATCCAGCGTGGTTTTCTATAATTTTTTTGCAGATAGCAAGTCCAATGCCAGTACCTGAATATTGATTTGATTGATGCAGCCTTTGGAAGAGAATAAAAATACTCTCGGCATATTGTTGGTCAAATCCTAAGCCATTGTCGGCAAAGGATATTTTAAAAAATGTTTTTTTATCGTCGGCTTTTAAAATCGGATAGTCTTGGGCAACTATTTTTTCACATGAAATTTTAATGATTGGGGCAACATTCGCTTTGCTATATTTCAAAGAATTGCCAATAAGGTTTAGAAATAGTTGCTGGATTTGAAAAGGAATGACGTTCAAAACAGGCAGTTGGTCAGTTAATATCTGTGCCTTTTTTTCGTCAATCGTTTCAATTAATTCTTGCTGAGCTTGCTCTATTAAAAGGTTTAAATCAGTTATTTCAAATGTTTTTTCGGCTTTGTTGGCACGTGAAAACAATAGCAAATCGTCAATAAGTGTTCGCATTCGGTTGGCGGCATTTTGTATTTTGACAAAATACTCTTTGCCTTTTTCAGACATTGTATGACCTTCTTGGTCGTCAATTCGAGAAATAAATAACTGTATTTTGCGAAGTGGTTCTTGCAAATCGTGGCTGGCAATGTGGTTGAACGATGCCAATTCTGCATTGTTTTGCTCCAACTCACGGTTTTTTTCTTTTAAAGCTAAATTATCCAATTGATTTTGGGTAATATCTTTGCCAATACCGATATGAATTTTGTTGCCTTCATCATCGGTTATAATTTTGCCAAGTGATTTGAAATAACGCAACTCGCCATCTTTTCTAATGATTCTATAATGGCGGATATAAACCATGTCATTGCTAATTACGTTTTCGGCACCAGTCGCAACAATATTTCTGTCTTCAGGGTGAATAAATTTTATAAAATTTTCGACAGTTGGCTCAAAAGAGTGTGGCTCACAGCCTAATAAGTTATACAAATTGTCGGAATAAATAAGTTTATTGGTTTTCAAATCCCATCTTGTATAACAAAAGTCTCCAAGTATTTCGGCTTGCTTGAATGCTGCATTATTGATTATTAATTCTTGGTTTGCTTTTTGTAGTGTGACTAAATCTTTATTGATTTTGATATAAGAAATGACAAAAACCAGTAGAGAAAAAAGCACTAATGACAGCATAAAAATAGGTGTAAAATAGGCATCGTCTTCATATTTTGTTTGCCTAATTTTTAGGTTACTCATTTCCAAGTCAATCATTTTGTTGATTTCTACTCGAATATTATCCATAACTCCTTTTCCTTTGAGTATTGTTTTGTCGAGTATTCTTTTATTGACAGGAGTTACCAAACTCAACTTTGCTGAAATTTCTAAAAATGTGAAGCGTATGTTGATTAAGTGCGAGAGTGTATCTAAGTTTTTTTTATGATAAAGGTTGTCTTTTGTTAATTGTTTGAGTATCTTAAAAGAGCGATTAATTTTCTTGCGAGCAATTACAAGCGGTTGGAGATACATACTATCCTGCGTGATGATAAACCCTCGTTGCCCTGTTTCGGCATCTTTGAGGTATGACATCAACTGCTCCAATTCGATATGAACTTTGTGAGAATGTACAACTAATTCGGTAGATTTGGAAAGGGATACAGAGTGTTTATAACTTACACTCGAAATATAAATAAAAACAAACAAAGCAGCCACAAAGATACTTTTGAGGAAAGTAGAAGAATTAAAAGTACCTCTGAGGTTCATTTGTTTAAGGATTACAGACTTAATAAAAAATTATCTCTGTTTAAGCCAGATGTGTGGTATTGCCAGTTGATAGTGATTACCTGAGATAATACTTTTTTGAGAGACGAAAAATTATTTGGTTTTTTTATATAAACATTTGCCCCTCTGATGAAGGTTTCTTCAATATCTTTTTCAGATGATGAAGTAGAATAAATTGCAATCGCAACGTCTTTCAAGCGGTCAATTCGTTTGATTTCGATTAAGCAATCTAAGCCAGTTTTGCAGGGCATATTTAGGTCAAGAAACAACACATGCGGCAACAAATTATTGTCTTGTGTAAGGTGATCTATCAATTCTTGCCCGTCTTTTACTGTTTGGACCACCGTATTTATTTTGAGTTCATTCAAGGCATCAATAAAAATATTACGGTCGTCTTCGTCGTCATCGGCAAGTAGCACGTGTATTGGTTCATTTTGCATTCTTAGGTTTTTTCTTTTATTGGTTTTTCTTGGTTTTTATTCTTGGTAAGTTATTGACTATCAATATTTTATGTAATTGAGGCTTACTGACTCATACTTCGTCGTTTGATAATGATTCGTTTGAAAGCGGTGGGAGTAAGCCCTGTGGTGTTTTTAAATTGGGTACAAAAATGAGCAAGGCTGCTGTAATTAAGTTTGAAGGCAATTTCGGTAAAGGTTAATTCATCAATCGTTATCAATTGTTTTGCAAATTCTATTCTGTTCAGAATAATGAAATTTTCGATTGATGTATAAGTAACATCTGCAAAAAGATTAGAAATATAGCCATAACTGTAGCCTATTTTTTCAGCTAAATAAGCTGATATTTTTGAGGTTGGAAGTTTTTCTTCCATGTAAATCATCTCTATTATGGTATCTTTTATTTTCTGAACTAAAATACTTTTGCTGCTTTCTACAACCTCCATTCCGTAGTCTTCCAAGCCCTCGCTCAATTGTTTGAGTTTTTCGCTCGAAATAGCTTCTTTTATTTCTATTTCACATTGACCAACCAAGGCATAATATAATTCTAATTTATCTAATTGCTCTTGCAGTATTTTTTTGCACAAAACATTGATGTCGTATTTAATATAAAGTTTCATGAGTTAAAGACTGTCTGCTATAAATTTTGTTCTTTTATCAAATATAATAGAAAAAAAAGTCTATATCCAATTTTACACAAGAAATCTCTTATCCGTAACAAAGGAGTTGATGCCTTTGCTACGGATAAGAGCCAATGCTCCGCAAAATGATATTTGATAGTTTTTTTTTCTTAAAAGTCTATGTTTTTTTGATGGTTTAAAATGTATTATGACTAAAACAAACTATAAAAATTTGCTCACGCAAACTGAATACTTCTGCTTGACATCAGATGATGTACTCTAAGGCGTTTCACTTTGGTTTCACTTTTAGCTAATTTCTCCACTGTCATTCTTGCCATCAAATAGCTCACCGTTGATTCTGCTCCTTGGTTGAGATTGATATAAGTTTCTTCCAAACCATCATAACAGCCACCTGTGCAGGGATTATAGATAATTTGATGCAAATGGTTATTGCCCAAAAACCAACTAAAAGCTATTTCAATTTTTTGCTTATATGTTTCATCTTTGAATGTTTCATAAAATTTATTGAGTGCCAAAATCGTATAAGCAACATCAATGGGTTGCTCGCCACCAATGACCGTTTGGTCAAAACTTTCTCCTTTATGCGACCAGCCTTTGTTCGAGATTACTTTTATTCGGTTTTCAGTAAAGATTTTTGACAAAAGAAAATCGAAGGATTTTTTTGCAATTTCTCTATAAATAGGTTCGCCAGTAGCCAGCCAAGCACACAACATGGCTTCGGGCAAAATACTATTGCCATAAGTAAGGTAACTTTCATACCACGACCAGTTTTCGTCAGCTTCATGTAAGTACATCTGAACCGTTCGCTTGGCAAATTCGCTTATCAATAATTCATTCTGCACTGACTTATATTTTGTGTTTCGATAATATAAACCCTTGATAATGAACGCCATAGCTCGTGTAGAATGGATTTTATTGACGACTGATAATGCAAACTGAACGATAGATTCTGCCTTCAGTACCATTTCTTGGGGCAGTAAATCACCCTTAGAAATCAAATATCCTAATGCCCAAAACGCTCTTCCGTTTGAATCGGCGAGATTAGTTTCATAATTTTGTTCTGTAAAAAAACCTGCTTCGTCCACATAATTAAGAAAATCGCCATCAGGTTGCAAACAGTATTTTATGAAATTGAGATAGGTTTCAATATATTGCAAATCGTGCTTGTCTTTGGTCAATTCATAATGCTGGCACATTGCCACCATTGCACGGGCGTTGTCATCTAAAGTATAACCTGAATTTATATCAGGTTGGTTGATGACAGAAAACTGAATCATGCCAAAATTGGTGGTCATTCTTTTCATGTGATCGAGATTGACGGCAGGAATTTTATAGTCCAAAGAAATTTGACTTTCTTCCATTTTTTCAAATAACTGGGCATGAGCAATGGCTGCATTTTCCCAAGCAGTGGGAGCCATACAATGTACACTATTGGCACTGATATTTTTTCTTAAGTTATCATCATTGAGTAATTTTTTGACAGAATTTGCTAATTGCTCAGAATTTTCAAAATCAATGATTATTCCCGTATCGTTTCGTAAAACTTCTTTAGAATGAGGAATAGGCGTAGAAATAATAGGACAACCACAACTCATCGCATAAGAAAATGTGCCACTTACTGCCTGATTTGGGTCTTTGGAAGTGAACAAATAAATATCTGTCAATTGCAAATATTCCAACAAATCGGGAAGTGTCAAATAATGATTGATAAACCTAACGTGCTTTTGTAATTGCAATTTTTCTACCTTTTCTTCGAGCATCATTCGGTATTTTTCACCTTCGTGAATAACTACGCAAGGATGAGTTTTGCCAATTATCAAAAACAAAACGTCAGGATTTTTTTCGATAATTGCTGGCATTGCATCTAAGGTAGTTTCAATGCTTTTTCCTGAGCTTAATAAACCGAAAGTTGATAGCGTTTTTCTGCCTGAAACATTGTATTTTTCCTTCAAAATTGCTTTGTCTGAGTGAGAAACCAAGTGCGTTCCGTGCGGGATAACAGAAATCTGCTCTTGAAAAATGCCATAATCGTCCACCAATATTTTGGCAGAAGTATTGGTCATTACGATGAGCGATTCGCACAAATTGGCTATGTCGTGTACCAACATTTTTAATGATTCGTTGGGACGTGGAAGCACAGTATGAAAAGCCAAAATGACTGGTTTGTTAAGTAATTTCAAGAAATGCTTGAAATAATACTCTTTTTTAAACAAGCCAAATTCATGCTGAATCATAACCATTTTGATATTATTATCATGATTAATGGTATTTGCCAATCTGATAAAATGGTCAGAACAATCGGTATTGAGAATGTATTTTATTTCTTCAGGATACGTATGTTTTTCGTTGTCAGATTCTAATGGACACACACTTATTTTGAAAGAACGGTCGAATTTATTGTTCAATGACGCCATTAAATCTTGCGAATAAGTGGCTATACCACACTCCCGAGGAGGGTATGAAGTAATGAACAAAATTTCGGGTATTGGATTGGTAGCTTCCAACTTAATTGCTCTATGTTGAGTATTAATTTTTTGCCCTCCATAAGGCACTGGATTGGTACGAATAAATAGGTTTTCATTTCTCATTTTTGTTGGGATTTAGCAAAAGTTCTTTTAAAAGTTCAGAAATACTAAGCGAAGCGAAGGCAATTCGCTCATCGGCAGCACCATAATAAATATAAAGCGTATCATCAAAAAGTGCAGTTCCCGAAGGAAAACACACATTATTGACTTCTCCTTTTAGCTCCCATTCTTTTTCGGGAAAAAATAAAGGGTAAGGTAATCGGGCAATTTCATTCTCTGGATTTTCTAAATCAAGTAAGGCAACACAAGCCGAATAAACATAGCCATTGAGCGAATCTCGTACGCCATGATAGATTATTAGCCAACCCTCAGCGGTTTCTATTGGTGGGCAGCCTCCTCCAACATAACTTACTTCATGCTCAAATTTTGGTGCAATAACTATGTTTTTAGCAATATGAATAAAATAATTTTGCCAAAACTCGGTAGTCAATTCTTCTAAATTATTGATACAAACGATTTGAATATCAGGCTTTATTCGATGCAAAAAGTATAATTTATTGTTTATTTTTCTTGGAAAAAACATGACATTTTTGTCCCAAAGCAAAACTTTTTTACCCTGTTTTTTATTGATTTGTTCGTGTTCATTATAGCGAAGATATTTTTCATTTATTTTACCTTTAGTTCCTGCCAAATGATGAAACTCATTATAACAAACCTGTGGAACTATGACCCCCAGCTTGTTCCAGTGCAATAAATCGGTAGAAGTAGCCAAAGCACCAAGTGCATTTATGCCATCATAAACGGTGTAAGTGAGGTAATATAAATCATCAATTTTGACAATTCGAGGGTCTTCTACACCATGAGATTCATCATCGGATTGAGGAAAAAGTATGGGCGAATCGCTGCGTTCAATGACGGTACTTGGTCCGTTTAATTTGCAGTAACCGATTGTCGAATAATTGCCTTTGCTTACTGCCCTATAAAAAAGATGAACGTCGTTGCCTTCTTTTATTACCGCAGGATTAAGCACACCCTCGTTTTCAAAACCGAGTGTAGTTTTTTCAAGTAAGATTCCTTCTTTTTTTACATTTACCATCGTGAGTTCCTGTACAAGTTTTAGTCAATTGCAGGTGATGTAAAGGTCGAGTCTTTTTGAGCCAAAAGTGTTACATAACTATGAGAGAAACTTATATGATTCACACATTGAAAACTAACGCTGGCAGGGCTTGAAGCCCCTGCATGCGTTCAAATTTATTAACAAAAAAAAAGCTCCCTAAAATAGAGAGCGTTTTTTGCCTTACCAACCACTAATTTACCTAAACCCTTGATAAATGAATTATTTATGATACAAAAGTCATTGTTTTAGCATTTAAAAGTGTTACAGAATTTTTTAATAAATTTATATAATTCACACATTTAAGATAAAAACGATGCCTTTTTGTTGATGAATTCTCAATTTATGCTTTTTCTTGCATTGTCTTTAAGTTCTTTTTTGAATTTTTTCCTTGGAGCTTTATCATTTAATTTATTCATTTTTTGATATGCTTTTATTAGTTTTTTTGGAAATTCGCCTTTGTATTCAATTTTAAAATATGAAAATCCATTATAAGGAATGACGTTCTTGCCTGGATAAATATTTACACGTTTTTCCAAGCCAGCATTCTTGAAATAAAGCATAAAAGCTGAAACTCGTGCTTTATTTAATTGAGCAAATTTAGTATTTATGGTCGCTGAATTAATAAACTTGGCACATTTTTCTTGTAAAGTAAATACCGTATTCTTTTTAAAACGTTTGTCTAAATAGCGAACAAAGGATGAATCTTTGACCGACATTTTATCAATTTTTATTGAATCATCTTCACTCAAAGTTTGTGCATTTAGTTTGTTTATTGACAAAAAATATTTTTTCTTAGCTTCAAAAAACAGTATATATTCTTTTTCTTTTACTTCATATTGTTGTGGATATATATTTATAAATGACTCCTTGTTTTGTTTCAAGAAAGTAACGATTTTCTCAATAAACTTCTCCTGATTGCCTTGTAGAGAGTTTTGTCGCATATTCCACTTCAAAGTGAGTGATTTTTCAATTTCAGTTTCTGTGTTTTTTATCTGTAAACCATAAAGAGTTGTAGGCGGTTTGATAAAAATGTTTTTTAGTAAATCAATGATTACATCTTTCAAATGGAACTTTGGATTTTTTAAGTTTCCAGTTATCGGAATGTCATAATCTATCACGTTGCCACGCTCCCTGATAAAGCCTAAAATCAAAGGAACTGGGAGCCATTTAGTATCTTTATTTCTTACTCGTTTGCTCGTACGAGGGTCAATAATAAGTAGATGGTTTTCGCTTCGAATAATGCCATTTCTCACGTTCCATTTGCCATTCAACTCAATCGTGCCTTTGTCTAATGGGAAGGATGAATAGGAAATTGTGTAAGGATTAAAAATTGAGGCTGGAATTTTTTGAAACTGATATTGCAAATCAAAATCTGTACTGTCTTTTGGATTTATGCTTAAAACTATATTTCCGTTGCCAAAAGGCTTGATGCCAGATTTAAAATAAAGTTTTACTCGCTCGAATTTTTTGTTGATAGAATCGGCACTGACAGTGATTGGGCTTAGATTTGCAGAAAATTTCTCACTTATCGAAAAGTCATTAAATTGAAGGTTTCCTTTGTCAATTGCCAGTTTGTTGATATTATAATTACTTCTGAAAAAGTTTCTCGACAATACTTTTACATAATTAGCTATTTCAATAACAAGGTTAAATTTACCTCTATTAGAACTGACGGCAGTCATTTTAGACATATCCTTGCCAAACATTATTTGCAGATTATCTAAATAATCGTATTGTTCGTACTTGAAATAGGGTCGATTTAGTATCACCGAATCAAATAGGTATTTGCGTTTTTTTGGACTTAACTCATCTATAATTACAGTTAATTTATTGAAAGCCGCCAAATTATCATTGAAGGATTTTCCAAAATGAAACTCATTTATTGCCAACATTCCTTTTGCAGTAATATTTTCTTGGTCATTAAAGTTGCCTATCGCTTTGATATTTGCATCAAATTTTGCTCTAAATTTTCCATCATTTGTTAAATCTTTGAGGTATTGGTCTATTATTTGAAGGTCAAATTTGTTGATAACAGCGGCAATCCGATAATCAAGATTTTGTATATTGAGCGTAAAATTACCTTTAGCATTACCACTTCCTATGCCTGGAATAAATGAAAATTTCATGGAAACAGTATCTACTTCTTTACTTTTTTCAGTGCTTTGAAAGGCTACATTTTTGATAAAATAATTTACAGGGATTTGTTTGTCAAGAAAATAAAACTCGCCATTATTTATTTTCAAACTTGGGAAATCAACTCTAATTCTTTCCTGAGAGGCTTTTGAAGACTTTTTTGTAGAAAACTTTTCAATCAAATCTTTAAAATTAACTGAACTATCAACTTTGATAATGTAAAACTTTGGATTTTCCGCCACAAGATTATGTATGTCAAAATTATTTAAAATAATCTTGCGAGTAGTAATATGCCCACTTAAACTTTTGGCTGAAACGAAAACACTGTCGCTATTTAATTCATAAATTTTAAGATTATCAATATAAACATAACCTGTAAAAGGATTTGCATAAACCCAATCCATTTTGATTTGTCGTCCCAAAAAATCTGTGTCATGTTTTTCAAGCAAATATTTGGTAATGGGTGAAATAAAAATGATTATAACTGCAACACTAAATGTGATGGCACTGGCAAAAACAATAAGCGTTTTTTTTAGTTTGTTCACGATACTTTTGATAGGGGAGAGGCTTTATTCTTGAAGGGTATCTTTAATAATTGGCACTGGTACTGGCACTCCCGTTATTTTTTTCTTACTCTTGATATTATTATTTTTTAGAGAATCCAGTTTTTTAGCTTCAGCTTTTTTCTTTTTGTTATAATAGCCTTTCAACAAAATATTACTTTTCACGGCTTCCATGTTTTCGCTCAAGCCTTTTGTGCCTGATTGAAGATTTGCCATTGTTGAGTCGAGGGTTTTACCAAATTTTTCATCATTCATCAATTTCCCTAATGCTCCTTTTTTGTCATTCATTTTTACTGCAAATCTTGCAAATTCGTTCGAACTGCTCTGTAAATTAAGCAACGTACTTTTAAGACTATTTGAAAACTCTTCGTCAGAAATCAGTTTCGACAAAGCCCCATTTCCTGAGTTCATTTTACCACTAAAAATAGCAAGGTCATCTGAAATCAAACCAACATTATCCAAACTTTTCTTCATACTTTTCATCATATCTTCCATTTCTATGGCACTTTTTGAGGCAATTTGGTCATTATCTTTTACTACATTTTTAGAATTATTTCCTGCCGAAATTACCAATACTTTATCGCCCATCAATCCATCAGAGCTAATACTTGCTTTGGCATTTGTCTTGATAAATGGCTGAATTTCCTTTTTTATTAATAAATCAACTATCACGGTCGAATCTGTAATCAGTTCAATTTCTTCAACTGTACCTATGTTTATGCCTGAAAAACGTACATTATTGCCCACTTTCAAGCCACTAACGTTTTTAAATTGCGATTTTAAATGGAATGTTGAGCCAAATAAGTTTTTCTGTTTTCCAACAAAATAAATTGTACCAACAAATAGTACTAATCCGATTGTTACAAACATTCCTAATTTTGATGAGAACCCAGCTTCGTTTTTCATGTTTTTTTACTGTTTTTTAAATAAAAAATGACCGTACCCACGCATCATCGCTTTTTTCTAATGCTTCATAAGTACCTTCGGCATAAATTACACCATCTTTTAGAATCACGATTCTATCTCCAGTGAGTTTTGCACAAGCCATGTCGTGGGTGATAATGATTGATGTTGTCTTATATTTTTTCTGAATAGATAAAATTAATTCACTGATTTCTCGAGATGTGATGGTATCCAAACCAGTTGTTGGTTCGTCGTACAAAATTATCTCAGGTTTCAAAATCAGCGTGCGTGCAAGTCCAACTCGTTTTCTCATTCCACCTGATAATTCGGAAGGCATTTTATCAATTGCCTCCCCCAAACCTACACTTTCTAATGTTGTTACAATGGCACAGTCAATTTCATTTGAAGACAATTCTATTGAATGTCGCCTTAAAGGAAATTCCAAGTTTTGTCTGACCGTCATGGAATCATACAAAGCCGAATTTTGAAAAAGAAAACCAATTCTTAACCTGATTTCATTCAATTGATTTTCATTTAACTTGGTAATATCTTTGTCAAATACGAATATTTCGCCTTTATCTACCTCTATCAAACCCACAAGACACTTAATGGCTATTGATTTTCCCGAACCAGATTTTCCTAAAACAACTAAGTTTTCACCCTTTTTTACGGAAATATTAACACCTTTTAGTACATGGTTGTCTTTGCCAAAAGTTTTATATAATCCCTTTATATTGATAACTGACTTTGTAGTATTTGTTGTTTCCTTTGTCATTTTAATGCGAGAAAAATAAATCTGTTATTTGCACAGCCAACATATCTATTATAAATATGGTCAGCGAGGCAACAACTACGGCAGAGTTGGCAGCTTTTCCAACACTTTCGGTGCCATTGGCGGCCGTGAAACCTTTGTAACAACCAATCATGCCAATGAAAAAACCAAAGAAAAAAGTTTTGATGGTGGCAGGAAAAATGTCAATAAAATCGAGTGATTCGAGGACTTGAGCAAAATATCGGGTAATGTTTACATCACTATGAATATTGACTCCTACGTAGCCGCCCACAATACCGATGCCATCGGCAAAAACCACCAAAAGTGGCACCATGAGCGTTGTGGCAAGGATTCGGGTAACGACCAAGTATTTATAAGGATTGATTGCAGACACTTCCATGGCATCTATTTGTTCGGTAACTTTCATTGAGCCTAACTCTGCACCAATACCCGAAGCGATTTTTCCAGCACAAATCAAGGCAGTAATTACGGGGGCAATTTCTCTTATCAATGAAAGAGCAACCATGCCTGGTAACCAAGATTCTGCACCAAATTCTGCCAAAGTCGGTCGAGATTGCAGCGTAAGCACCAAACCCATTATAAAACCAGTAATGCCAACCAAAGGCAGCGATTTATAACCAATAACATAGCATTGCCTTAAAAATTCTCTTGTTTCAAAAGGTGGTCTTGAAATTTCTTTGAAAAATCTTGCAACAAACAATGTTACATTTCCAACTTCATCAAAGGTGTTTTTTAGATAAATGTGCATTTTAAAGTCCCCTCTCCTTTTCTGGAGAGGGGATTTAGGGGTGAGGTGAATAGACTAAAATCTATTCAACATTGAAGCCTTTTTTGCTAATTTCAAGCAATTATCAATCTTTTCCTACAGGAAAACTCACACCTACATTTAAGCCAAAAGCTATATTATGATAAGTATTGTCGGCAGATTTAGTAATATCAGTAAAACCTTTACTAAAGCCTGCATCAACATTTAGCCAAGTACGAGATTGAATGCGATAGTTGAAACCAGCCCCAATAAGTCCGCCAACATCAGTTTTATTATAAACTTCCTTCCCATCTGTTCCAATAATTTCAATGCCTTCTTTGTAATTAGCTTTTAGTAGTGTACCAACATAAGGGCCTGCAAATATTTTTGGACGAAATTGGTCGCCTGCATCGCCAAAATAATAAACAGCAGTAAGAGGCATTTGCAAATAATGAAATCTCAAATATTCGGAATTTATATTAAAATCTGTTCCCCATTGTGTATAAAGGAGTTTTGCACTGAGTCCAAAATGGTCGTTTACACTATAATTGGCAAAAGCTCCTGCCGACATTCCAAGTAAAGATTTGGTATTTGGAGCAACATTTATTGTCGAAACATTTAAGCCTACCATTGGTCCAATTGACAGGGTTTGTGCTGTGGCTATTTTTACATTAATGAACAATAATGCAAAAAGTAACGTGGTTTTGTTTAAGATTTTCATTGTATTTTAATTTTAAATGATACTAAATAATTATAAGACAAAGGTCTAAATTCGTGCAATGATAAGTGTTACACAATATTGACCAATGTTTATATCATTCACACATTTTACCTTTTAAGATTTTTCTTCTACTTCAACTTCTACCTCTTTTATCTGCTCTGCCAGTTCGATATACTCTTTTTGAAGTTCGTGTATTTCTAATTCTGTTTTACTTTCAACATTAATCACTGCATTGTTGGCAGTGTCGTTTGACGCTACCAGTTCATTTACTTTTACATGGAGCGAACCCGAAAAACGATTGAATGCTTTTTGAATAATAAATAAGCTCAAAAAACTAATTCCGAGAAAAATATCTGCAATGCAATCATGAATATTTTGTGTATAGAATTGCTTATTAGTAAAAAAAAATATTACTGTACAGAAAGCAACAATGAACGTAATTGAATTGCCAAGAACAGCTGTAACTGCTGAGGTGAGTTTTTCAAAATATCTTTCGATATGTATATATGCTTTTTTCATTTTGGTTGGGAAATTATATGGTGTAAAAAAAGAGAATTTGACTAAAAAGCTAATAAAAAAGCCTTATTTGTTCATTTCTGTATGATTTGGGGCGTATTTTTTCAATAAAGCATCTAATGAATTATAGTAATCCTGCAAAATTTTTAATGTTATTTCAGGATTAGTTTTGTCGGGAATTGTAACTGTCATTTCTTCAATATACTTCGATAATTCAGGATATTTTTCATGAATCATCGAAGTGATTTTTAGAATATCGTTGTTGAGTTCTTGTTCAGTTTTCATGCTCATATTGGTAAATTTGTTAGAAATTTTGTTAGAATTAATGCTGAACTTCCACTTTCGCAATTTCGGTTGGAGGAACTTTTGGTAAATACATTTTTGAATAGGCTGCGGTAAATTCTGCACCAAAAAACAAAATCATAGAAGAATAAGACACCCACAATAATATTAAAATGACTGAACCCGCTGCACCATAGACCGAAGCAGGTTCGGCTTTACTAAAATAAAATGAGAGAGCAGCTTTTCCAATCGTAAATAAAAGTCCAGTAAGCACAGAACCCAACCAAACATGTTTCCATTTTATCTTTGCATCGGGTAATATTTTAAACATCAAAGCAAAAAGCATTGATATTACAGCCAATGAAAAAATAAAATTGAGGATATAAAATAAAATTATTGTGAGTTCTGAAGCATATCTTTCAGACCACTCGCTTATGGCAGCAAGCCCCGCAGAAATAACTAAGGAGATTATCAATAGAAAAGCAATTGCCAAAATTAATCCAAATGAAAAAAGCCTTGCTTTCAGAATCGGCAAGATTCCTTTTTTAGGAACTACTTCAACTTGCCAAATGGCGTTTAGTGTAATTTGTAATTCAACAAAAACCCCCGTAGCACCTATCAGGATAGTAATTATGCCTAAAATTGACCCCCAAATTGTACTTCGAGATTTGCTTATATTGACCAATATATCTTTCACTTGTAAGGCAGTATCTGCCCCCATAGTGGTTGATATTTGTGCCAAAATGTTTTCATTGACCACATCTTTACCAAAAAAGTAGCCAGAAATAGCAATAATAAGCACCAATAATCCGGGTATGCTGAAAATAGAATAATAGGCAATAACAGCACTTTGTCGGAATGGGTCTTTGTCGTTCCATTCATTAAAAGTTATTTTGAAAAGTTTACCTAAATCCTTAATTTTTAAAAGCATTTTAACCATTCCTTATAAATAAATGGCAAAGTTGAGGAATCTCAACTATTAAAGTGTTACATAACTTTAGTGAAAAGTTATATGATTCACACATTTTACTTTCTAAAAATAAGCATCGGTAGTTTTGCTTCCAAAACAAAATGTTTGGAGATACTCGAATCGAAGATTTTGCTAAGAAATGATTTTTCATAAACTCCCAAAGCCAATACATCAGGTTTATGTGTATTGATATAAGTTTCTAAACCTTCAATAATGTCTTCCCGATTAATGTCTTTAAAAGTTATATCGTCATTCTCAAATTCAGCTTCCAAATCACTCACTTTTTCTTGAATACTCTGGTTGATGTTCATCTCGAAATACTCATGAATATGAACAACCTTGCAAGTAGCACCCAATGGCTTGGCAATATCCAATATTTTGTGTGTTGCCAAAAACTCATCTTCTTTAAAATCGGCAGCATACATTATCAAATGGGGGATATTTAGGGGCGTATTTTCTGGAATAATCCAAACAGGACATTCGGCAGACTCCATCACTATTTCGGCATTTGTGCCAATCCATCTATCAATAATGTTGGAAGCCCCCATTGTACCCATCACAATCAAATCTGCTTTGATTTTTTTGGCGGTGTCAATTATTATATCTGAAACTAAGCCATATTCAACCATTTGGGTAATTTGATGGGGAGGGATATTGGCTTTTTCAATCAATTTTGCAGTAAAAAGCTCTAAATTACTCTCGGCTTCTTTACTATTTTGCAAAACATAACTTTCGGCATCATAAGTCAATTGATATTCCGAAATCATAGGAATGGGCATCGAATAGCTATGCAAAAGCACCATTTCGGCATCTAATCTTTTGGCAATCATTGCTGCATATTGAGCTGCATGAAGAGCATTTTCGCTAAAATCTGTTGGAAAAAGGATAGTTTTCATTGAGGTATGATGTTTGATATTTGAGGTGTGATATATGAGATTCGCTCACGATTTTTTTTTTTACATAAAAGTTTTTTCGTGGACTGAAGTTTCGAGTTCCATTGTTAAATCTTTAAAACCAACATTTGTGAGTTCGATTTCACATGAAATACTCACGTCTTCGCTCACCATAAAGCCTCCAGTTTCTATAGCGGTGTTCCAAACAAGCCCCCAATCGGCTCTATTGATTTTTCCAGAAAGTGTAAATCCAGCTCTTTCATTTCCCCATGGGTCTTTTACAATTCCACCAAATTCTACGACTAATTCCACGTTTTTAGTAACGCCTATCATAGTCAATTCTCCCCAAAGCTTATGGTTTCCGTTGGCATCTGCCTTACCGATTGTACTTGAAACAAATGTGATTTGTTTATGGTTTTCTACATCAAAAAAATCAACTCCTTTCAAATGGTCATCACGTTGAGTATCGCCAGTGTTGATGGAAGTTGGATCTATCCAAACATCAATTTCGGCAGTAGTAAAATCTTTGCTACTTGTATAAATACTTGCATCAAAGGTCTTAAAAGAGCCTTTTACGTGTGCAATCATCATGTGTCGTACCTTAAAAGTAATATCGCTATGTGCTTGGTCAATTGACCATTTTGTTTGATTTGTCATTGTATATTGTGTTATTTTAAATTTAATTTTAGAAACTATTTTCTCGTTTTTGCTAATTTATCAACTATATTGAACAATCAATTCATTATCAACGGTCCAAACCCCAGGGGCATTCCAAGCAATTCGCCCAACCTCATCTTTCTGATAACCCGAAGCCACTGTGCCATTGAGTTTTACTCTATTTCCCAAAACTGCAACTTGGATATATTTGTCATTTATAGAGACATTCTTCAACAGAGCATTTTCGATCACTTTTTTTCCAAGCTCATCGTAGGTTTCAGATTTGATTTTGAGGCGGTTTGTGATGCCTTTCACACCATCAAGATTTCTCACTGATAGTTTTACGGCTTCTCTTTGATAATTCCAACTTAGTTCACCTTCCAAAGTAACTAAGCCATCTTCAACTTTTACTTTCACTTTGTTGCTTGGAATCTCCCAATTCCATTTGAAAGCATTTAATACTTCGGTAGTAATTTCAGTATCAGCTTTTTTCGATGCACCTTGAAACTTAATTTCAATTTTAACAAGCAAAATTTCTACACCAGCTACGTTTTTAACGGCATCTTCAATTTCTAATTTTTTGGCATAGCTATCAACAACTCCATTAAGGGTAACTACCCCATCATTAACTGTAACACCAATTTCGGCAGCATTCAATAATTGTTCTCGTTTGATAGCCTCTTGTACCTCTTTTTGTAGATTTTCGTTACTTTTCATGATTTCTTTATATTTTATTTTGTGTATGAATCTTAATATAAAGGTCAGGAGTTTTTTGAGGGGAAGTGTTACATAACTTTCGGAATAACTTACATCATTCACACATTTGGAACAATTATTTGAAGGGCTTTGGGAGCAATAATAGCATTTACTTCATTGACTTTGCCGAGGTATTCTCCATCAATTTGGAAATGAACTTTTTTGCGAGATTTCATCGAAAAAGCATTTGTTTGAAATATTTCTGTTTTATCAGCATCATATTTTTCATGCGAAAAAACCATTTTAAATATTTCATGGATTGACACTTTTTTAACAACAATTACTTCAAAAAACGCATCAAACAACGAACCAATAGGGTTTATGACTGCACCAGTGCCATATTTGGTAGCATTGGCAATGACTATCATTGAAGCCTTTGTTTTGATGACTTTTTCATCAATCTGCATTTCGATTTCCATGACTGGATTTTGCCATAATACTTTCATTGAAGCTACAAAATACCCCCACATACCACGCACTTTCTGGATTTTGAATCGCTTCATGGCATAGGCATTGAGTCCAATATCACTCAAATGAATACATAGCTGCCCATTGATATAGGTTAAATGAATCTTTTTTGGAGAACCATTTATTAGTCCATTCAATGCCTCAATTGGGTTGTTATTGATGCCCAATTCTTTTGCCAAACCATTTGCCGAACCTGCTGGAAGTATGCCCAGAGGGATTTTTGTTTGAAGTAAACATTCGGCTACCAATTTTATAGTTCCATCGCCGCCAACTGCAATTACCCGATGGGGCGAAAACAACTTTATTCTTTCTTTTATTGTTGCCAAACTACAACCTTTAGTAAAGAGGTATAATTCGATAACATGATTTGTTGAAGCAAAATAATTTGTTATCACCGCAGACCAATCTGTGGTATTGTTTCCCGAAATGGGATTTATAATGAAAAGTAATTTTAAGTTATCTTGCGTCATAATGAAAAAGGAAATAAACTATGCTGATGCTACCGTGAAAGTATATCACGGCTACGGACACCAAGATAATTTGGTTGTTTATGGTCATGTTTTGGCAGGGAAATCGGCAAGTCCAAGCAAGTTTACTGATAACGTAATTGCCAATATTATTCATTTAACTAAGCTGTTTTTTATTAAACCCTTGCCCAATGTTCGGGTAATGTTACAATGGAAAAATCAGCAATTTTATAGCACCACAGCATCTGACGGTTTCTTTAAATTTGAGTGGAAATCAGCCACTGAAATAGATGCTGGTTGGCATTTACTAAAAGTGTATTTACTTGATAATCAAGGTGTTAGTGTTGTAAATGGTATGGGAAAAGTTTTTGTACCAAACTCTACCCAGTATGGTTTTATCTCAGATATTGATGATACTGTGCTGGTTTCTCATTCTGCCAATACAGGTAAAAAACTAAGAGTAATGTTTACTAAAAACCCACGCAGCCGCAAAACTTTTGCAGATGTTGTGAAGTTTTATAAGTTACTTTCACTTGCTCATACCGAACCAACTTTATTGAATCCGTTTTTCTATGTTTCGAGTAGCGAATGGAATTTATATGACGATTTGAATGAGTTTTTTAAGCATAATGGTTTGCCAAAAGGTGCTTTTTTACTAAATACTATAAAAAAATGGTATCAATTATTTAAAACAGGCAATACAAAACATCAAGGCAAATTGATGCGAGTTACAAGAATTTTGGAGGCTTTTCCGAAGCAACGATTTGTTTTGTTGGGCGATAATTCGCAAGCCGACCCCGAAATTTATGTGAGTATTGCCAATCATTTTCCCGACCAAATAAAAGCAATTTATATCAGAAATGTTAGCCTTGAAAAAGAGGTCTATACCTTAAATTTATTCAAAAACATTCAAAATAAGTTGATTTTTACCTGTCAATTTAAACATACTGATGAGGCGATTTTACACGCAAAAAGTATTTGTTTGGTTTGAAAAACACTTTTACTAAGCCAGCAACAAAACTTTATTATCCATCACAAATTGGTCAAAAGAAGTGGGGTTTTTACCAATAATTTTCTGAAAAGTATTTGAAAATGATGGTTCTGCTTGAAATCTGGGTAAATAATGCAGCATAATCAAGACCAGAATATAACCAAAAGGCACTTTTTCTTTTAGTTTTTGAATCGTAAAATTCACTAAGTTAGGTGAAATATATTTGATTTTTACTCCTAAACCTGTACTTAATTTATTCGCCATTTCTTGGAAAGTCAGTTTTTCGTTACAGGTTAATTCATAGCTTTTATTGATGTGTTGGGTGTTATCAATAATGATTTTTGCTGTCACTTCGCCAATATCTCGCACGTCGATGAGGGTAAATTTTGATTGACCAGCGGGGAGGAAAATCTGTTTTTTCTTTACCAAATCATTGTGTAGGGTTGTTGTGAAATTCTGCATAAAGTAGGCGGGACGTAGGAATGTGTAGGGAATTTTACTTTCTACAATCATTTTTTCAATATTATGATGCGGAATAATCGAACTTTTTTCAACTCCTTGGACCGATAAAAAAATGATGTGTTCGACGCCGCACTTTTGGGCTGTTTCGATGAGTGGTCTAAAATATTTTTCGGAATCCGAAATTTGAGGTGGTCTTAACAAAAACAGTATCTGACAGTTTGTCAAGGCGGGTTGAAAGGTAGCTGCATCAATAAAATCAAATTTTTCGGAAATTAGCTTAAACCCCGCTAATTTTTGTTGGTCATTTTCTAAATCTCGCACTCCAGCAAAAACGGCTAAAAGATGCTCAGTTTTTTGTAGAGCCTTTATTACCTCAATGCCCACGTTGCCGGTGGCACCCGTTATTAGTAGTTTTTTCATGCTGTTTGAAAGTGAATATCCATCAACCAATTATTTTCCTATCTTCTACGTAAATAACTCATGGCAAATATTTTTTAAAACCACGAAAACTTAGAAAATAGGTAAGCAAAGGCAGAATCATAAATTGTAATACGGGAGAAATCCCAACATTTACGTAAGGAATAATGGGCATCGCGTCGGCATATACCCAACTTTCCAAAGATAAATGCCTCATTTCTGATAAAATAGCCCCTGTTCCACCAGTTAGAATGACAACTATTATTTGCTGTGCGTTCAAGAATTCTACCCAAAACATATTTTTCAAAATTAACGCAAATCCCAAGTAAATTAACAAAACCATGATTGCATCGGCAACCGAAGCCAATGCACAAAATCCGATAAAACTGATACTATAAGACGAGCCTTGATATAGAGGCATTTGGATAAATTCCCAAGCAAAATTCAGCAAAAATGCAAAAATAGCTACCCTAAAAGCAAAAAGGTTGAAGGTCTTTTTGTGGGTACTTTGCTTCAATAAATAGACATACAATATGCTTACCAAAGACAAAGCTATCACTGGAACTAAAAACATAATAGGTTTTAAATTATTCATTTTTTGGGCGTTTACTTGTTTTTTCAAGAGTCAATGTAATAAAAAATATGCTATGAAAAATGTCTAAATAGCGAGAATAATTACTGTATGCACTTACTGACATTAACTATATACTTTATTTGTCTAATTTCTTTGATGTTTTTTCATCTGGCGATTGTACAATTGAGATAACACCATGCTTCTGTAAGTTGTCAGTTTTGTTTTCATTGTCAGACTTGTTTTCTCTTGGTTCTGGTGATTGCACAACTGAAATAATACCATGCTCATTTTCTTTGAGTTGCTCTTTTTGATTTTTTTTCATTTTTATTGATAAGTTAAAATTGTTGTTTTCAAGTATATTTTCATTTTCCAATTTAGTTACGGATGAAGCCATTTTGCAGGCAAAAGCTATCGGGTTGATGGTTTGAGGGCATTTTTGTTGAATTTCACCACAAAGTATTTTTCACTCGGACATTATTTGATAAATTTTTCGGTTTGAAAATTATGATTGTCAAAATGCCCCAAATAGTTATTAAAGCCCCCATATAATTAACAATGTTTTTGTCGGCGATGTCGGCAGTAAATGCAATATCAATTGTTGAATGAAAAACTGCACAAATGAAAATGCTACCGTTTGAGGAATTATACAACCAAGTCAGTAAAATACTACCTGTCAATAAACTAAAAACCCAACCCAAAGTACCTGCAAAATCCATCGAATTATAGCCATTTCGATAAAAAAATAAGGGTAAATGCCACATTGCCCAAAAAATTGTCAGTACAATACTTGCTATTAATGCGTTTGATTCTTTTTGAAGTCGAGGCAAAGCAAAACCCCGCCAACCAATTTCCTCTCCAAAACCAAAAAATAGTATGTTGTAAATAAAAAAGGTTAGGAAGTTGAATTGAGGAAATTCTTTTACTTTTAAAAATCCAGCTAAATTAATGGGCGTTTTGTCAATGAGGTAACTTAGTACTAAAGCAATAAAAGCATGAATAAAAGGGCTGAATAAGGCAATTGCAAAGTAAATCAAAGGTTTGATTTGAATACATTTGGTCAAAAGTTTTTTAATTCCTTCACTTTTCAAAAAAACCCAAGTGGTCAAAAAAGAAGCGATTAAAGGTCCAAGTCCACCAATGGCGTGCTGAAAAGGTAAAGTTGTTAAGTTATTCAAACCAAAAATATGCCCATACAAAGGCAACCAAATCGTCCAAGAAATGAGGTAAGCAAGTGCGAAAAAAGTTATTAATTGTTTCATTTTATATAATTATTAAACCCATCATTTATATCTAAATTTCATTAATGTTTTCGTATCCCAAAGAAAAACTATGCCTGTAAAGATACCAATTAATAGCATACAAAAAATAAATGGGTCATGATGCAGCCATAATTTGGAATCAAGTATGGACTTATATTTATCATGGTATGAAATAGAACCATCGCAAAAACGCTTTTACCTGCATTATTAAATATCCAAACCATGATGATGCGTAAAAAAACAGTACCGATACATTGCCAAATAATCCAATTTATGCTTTGGTGAGCTTGATAATAAGGTATAATGTGCCAAATTGCCCAAATAATTCCTAAAATTATGCTTGCTTTCAATGCCCCATATTTGTTTTGCATGGGTTCAATAATATACCCGCTCCAACCTAGTTCTTCACCAATAGCACCAATAAAATAGACAAAGAAAAAGATGAAAATAGATAATTTTGAAATTGTAGGTTCAGGCATCAAAATTCCAGTAGTTTTTATATACCAAAAGGAAAATATCGCGGTTGTTGGCATCAAAAAAACAATGGGAAAATACCATTTTTTATGAATGATTTTTTTATAATCAAAAGCTCGTTTTAACAGTTCGAGAACTCCTTGCATTTTTTGTTTTTTATAAACCAATATTGATGCTGCTAATAATGGACAAATTGCCATTAAGGCACTTATGGGCAGGTTTATGGGAAATATCTTGGTTGTGTCTGTTGCGACAAAACCCAATATCCAAAAGGGAATTGAAAGTGCAAAAACTAAAAAAAAATAATTGATTAACGACCTGTTTTCTGATACATTTTTATCCATGATTATTGAGTTTAGCTTGTTTATTGCGAAACCTAAAATTTGCCAATGTTGTTGAATCCAAAAGCAAAACTATTATAATAGCCGTAACTGCAATTACTGAATAATGAATATCTGGATAATCAACCAAAGGATTATGAATTTCATCTTTTGGAAACAAAATTCTTCCTAAATTCAACATCGTATGAAATAAAATACAAGCAAATAAACTTTTTGTTGTGTTGTTGTAAATCCAAACAATCAGCACTCTTACTGAAACCGTGCCGACCGTTCCCCAAGCTATCCAAATGGCATTATGCCCTTGTTGAATAATTGATGGATAATGCCAAACTGCCCACGGAATACCCATAATTAGACTTGCTGATAATGCTCCAAACCTTGCTTGCATAGGCTCAATTGCATAACCCATGTAGCCGATTTCTTCGGCAATAGCTCCGAGAAAAAAGAAAATAAAATAGACTGGAATTGATGAAAAAGGGAAAAAAAATGAATTTGAAATTGGTAAATCTTTAAAATAAATGATGCCATAAATTACAAAATACATTAAAAATGGCAGGAACATGATAGGAAAATACCATATTTTACGTATAATTCTATGAAAATCAAAAATTCGTTTTAAAAGATGCTGAATTCCATTTTCTTCTTTATAAACGAGAATAGTTGCGGCAAATAATGGTGTAAATGCTGCTAATAAGTCAGTTATGGGAATATCCAATGGCAAACCTTTTATATCAATTACAGTTTCGAGTAACCATAAAGGAATAGAAAGACCAAATACGATAAGAAAGAATTTTAGCGGTGATTTGTTGTTATTCATTTTGAATTTTGTAATTACCACTATTGTTTTTTAGAAGTGCCAACAGTAAAAAAGACAAGCCAATTAAAGACAATATAGCTCTCGATGCATGAGAATACTCCCATGTTTTTCTGAGTTGGTCCCAATTATTAGGTAAACTTGTCCAATTTAAAGTTGCTTGATTCGTCGGAAATGTAAATACGAAAAATATAATGATGCTTAAAACAAAGCAAATCAAGGCGGACAATAGATAAGGAAAGATATTTTTAAATTTGCCGTCAAATACCGTCCAAATGAGAGTCAAAATAATTGCTCCCAATTCAAAGATTCCCAACCATTGCCAGCCACTATAAATGCTTTGAACTGTCTGATAATCTTCTTTTGATAAATTAATTTTTACCCGAAATTCAAGCAAATGAGCCATTGTTGCTGAAAGCGTAATGGCTGTAAAAAGTATTGCTAAAAATCTGATAGAATTTTTCATGAGTTTTGTTATTTTAAACATTCTCCCTCTATAAATTTATTAATATTATGGCAACGAGCTTCACATTCGTTACCATAGGTTTTACCATTGCAACCGCAGACAGGTTTATAAATTTTGGTACAAATACAATCTGGATTTATTGTTTTTTCACTACAATCACTAAATTTTAGTGTTTTTTTATGACAAGAAGCCACCAAAATGGCCACTATAATAAAGGCTGTAAAATAGCTTATAAATTTTTTATACATTTTTTTATTTTACTAATTTGTTTAGTTTCCTTTATTCTTAATTTTCATGATTTTTTCGTTTTTTCATTTTCTCAAATTATACTTTATATCTTTCAATTCAAAAGTGGCATAAGTAAAATCACCTTCTTGATAAGTGTAAATAGCTTCGGCGTAACTCGCTAACTTGTAGCCATTTATGTCTTTATAATCTCGTAAAGGAGTACTCCATTTGAGTTTCTTTGTTTCGCCATTTGCTCCAAGGGCAGACCTATCTTCTGAATCAAAATTTATCAATTCACCTTTTTCATTGAAATAAAGCCATGCTAAAATAGTGATTTCATTATTGGTAAATGATGCTTTAACTTTATTTCCAACTACTTCCAGCCATTCAATTCTTTTGTCAATTAGGGTGGCAGGAGCCATTACGCACATATCATTAAAAAAAGTTACGGTTTCGGAGGTATCCATCACAGCACCAGATTGGTATTCCACTTTGAAGATTGACAATAATCGAATATCCATAAAAGCAGTACCATTTTTGAAACAGTGAAAACCTGCTACGGGCAAACCTTTCATGGTGGCATCCAAATAAAATAGACGAGCTGGTGTTTTTAGAAAATTGTATTGTTCAGAGGTTAGTTCCATCCAAACTGGCTTTGCATGGTCTCTTATTTTCCCTGAAAAATCTATTCTAAAATTATTTACTATTGGCTTGCCGATACAACCTGTGTAACGAATGTATTTGCGTACTGGCTCAGGCAAAAAGGCTATTTCTGCTTCTGTGAGCTTAGATTTTGGCATATTTAGACTTTCTTCTAAGCCAATTTTTACTTCATTTTTATATTCATTTTTGAATTTTATTTGAAAAAAACCAATAAGTACCACAACTAAAATAATCACATTGGCAATTGTTCCAAACTTAGCATCTTGCCAATTATAGATGATGAGAAATTGAGAAAGAACAACCGAAATCAGGGCAAAATATACCCAATTGTCTTTTTTCATCAAGAATAATGCAATACAAATGATAAAAAATAATCCCGTTACAAACCATAAGATTCCTATTGGTTTAGAGATTTCTTTGGTTAATTGAGTAATGTTTCCATACCCAAAGGCTTTTGCAAAACCCATGAAATGTATGAGTCCGTGAATAAGTGTGATTGAAATGAAAATAGTTTTAAGCATGATTCCTGATTTTTGCAAAGTAAAATTTTTAAAAAGTACTTAAATAACACGTTTTGAACATACTTTTAATTTTATTTAACATTATCAATCTTTGGTGTAATTTCCCTTCTCAAAGGCTCAAACAACAGTGAAAGGGATTGCCGGTGAGTAAAGTATTTGTAAATCCAATTGATGAAAACAATCAGTTTATTTTTGAAACCGATAAGCAAAAACAAATGCAATGTCATCCAGATTAGCCAGGCAAAAAATCCCTGAAAACTCAATTTGGGTTGTGCCAAATCTACGACGGCTTTGTTTCTTCCAACGGTTGCCATACTTCCTTTATTGACATATTTGAAAGGCTTCATTGCTTTTTGACTTGCCAATAATTTGAAATTATTTGCCAAATTAGTGGCTTGGTCAATCGCCACACTTGCCAATTGTGGAAATCCTCTTGGAAATAATTCAGTTTCAATAAAAGCAATATCACCTACAGCAAATACATTGTCAGTTGAAAGAACTTTATTGAAAATATCGGTTTTGATTTGATTGGATCTTGTAACCAAAGATTGCTCTACGCCCATTGGCATATTTCCCTTTACTCCTGCTGCCCAAATCACCAATGTCGATTCTATTTCGGTATCATCTTGCAGTAAAATACGCTGACCATCATAGTCTTTTACGATAGTGTTTAGTTTAACGTTCACTCCCATTTCTTCCAAATACTCTTTTGATTTTATGGAAGATTTTTCGCTCATGTTGCCTAACAATTTACCAGTACCTTCCAATAAATAGACCTCCATTTTGGTAAAATCCAATTCGGGATATTCATTGGGCAATGAATCCCTCTTCATTTCTGCCAATGCACCACTCAACTCAACGCCAGTTGGTCCACCGCCGACAATAACTACCGATAAAAGCTTTTCGCTTTTTGCCATTTTGGAAGAAACCGCATCCTCAAAATGTTGGAGCAAAGAATTACGGATTTGTAAAGCCTCCCACGTTGATTTCATAGGAAATGCAAGAGATTCAATGTTTTTATTGCCAAAATAGTTTGTTGTTGCATCAGTGGCAATCACCAGAAAATCATAGGCGAAACTGCCAACCGTCGTTTCTATTTTGTTGTGTTGGGTGTCAATAGTATTTACAGAGGCTAAACGGATGCTTACGTTTTCGCTTTTTTTGAACATGTGCCGCAACGGAAAAGAAATGTTACTGGCATCTAAACTCGCCATTGCAACTTGGTAAAACAAAGGTTGAAATTGATGAAAGTTGTTTTTATCAACCAAAGTGACACAATAATCGGGATGATTATTGAGCGTCCGTGCCAATTTAAGACCAGCAAAGCCTGCCCCGATGATGATAATTTGTTTTTTATTATTCATTTTTTAATTATTATAAAACAGGAAAATGCCTAAAATACAGAGATAGTATCTTTGGCATTTTCACATTTTTATAAACTGTTATAAAGAGCTTTTCTTTACATTTTTGGCATCAAAACCATATCTATTACGTGGATTACGTCGTTGGAAGCAGAAGGGTTTTAATTCCATTTTTGTTACAGAATATTGGCTATTACTTACGTCATTCACACTTGTTTTTTCATTTTCTTATCGTATATCAATAAACTTATTGCTGATATGAAATTTCCCCGAAACAAAATTACTTAGTAACGTGTAAATAATAAGTTGGTCTATTTCAGGTGAATTATTTTGTTGTTAGTTTTATTGACTTTTGAGCGGTCCGCCGCAGCGGGCGAATAGCACCGCTACTTTACGAACAAGTCGATAAAAATGGCGGCAAAAGAAT
>JANNDY010000032.1:0-143117 GCA_031378345.1 Emticicia sp.
GATATTAAACTCGTTTTTGCCAAAAAATTACTAAATAAACTCAACTCTGATGATGGTTTGTTAAACGCAATACAAGTTAGACACCTGCAAAGACAAACTGATATTGATAGGTTTTCCAGAGTGCCAAAGTAGAATTAAATAACTTGAACATTTTTATTTGCACTTTTTATTTCACTATATGTTAGAAAAATCCTCATTTTGCTCTGCAAAACTGCGGTTTTTCCGCCTTGATTGAAACAAAAATTGCTGCATAAAACTTGCTCAACTTATTTATTTTCCATTCCTTACACAAAAGTAGGGCAATTAAAACGCAAAAAGTTTTCTTAAAAGTGCAATTATTTGTCAATTTGGCTCAAACGAAATTCGGTGGGTGATTTGCCGAAGTTTTTTCTAAAAACCTTGTCGAAATTGGAGATTGTTTCAAAGCCACATTCATAAGCAATTTCTGAAATTGGGTTTGATTTGTGTTGAAGGAGTTGGATAGATTTTTCCAATTTTTTTTGAAGTATATATTTTGCAGGACTTGTTTTGTAGAAGTCTGAAAATTTTCTTTTGAAAGTTGCTAAACTGGAATTACAAAGGTGTGCAAATTCGGCTAATGAAAGATTTGAGTATAGATTTTGTTGAATGATTTCGTTGAAATTGTACTCGTAAGGCACAAAAAGTGAGTTTACAAAAGCATTAATTGAACTTGCTTTTTCACTTTTACTCAAAAGAAGCAAAAGCTCTTTTAATTTAGTAAGAATCAAGTTTTCGTCAGCTAATGTTGGATTATCGAGCAAATAATTGATGCTGTCAATAAATGATTTCATCAAAGGTTCGATGCTAATTTTTGTTGTATCAAAGTTATTTTGGAATTGTTGAATTGATAAATCTGATTGAAAAAAACTTTTTATCATTGTCGGATAAAAAAAAGCACCAATTGCCGAAATTACTTGATGCTCCGTTTTTTGATTGAGTGTTACGTTTTCGATAAAATAGTTGCCACATTTAGATAACATTCCATCGCCTTCATTGAATGTCAAGAAGCCTGTGGGTGTTCGGAAATGGAAAGATCCTTTGCTTAAAAATAAAAAACAGGCTTCATTTTCTGTAAAAAATTTGGGTACTCTTTTGAAATTTGTGGACATTACCAATCTTTCAAAGATTACTTTTCCCTTATATTTTATTTCGGTTTGCTCTAAAATCATGCTTATTTGTAAAGATTTAGGTAATATTCTTCCTTCATTCGCATCAATTTTTCGTCTTCTACTGATTTGTCAAAATAGCCGCAGAGGTGCAAAACACCATGTACCAAAACTCTTTTTAATTCTTGCTCAAAAGGGCTATTGAAATCTTTTGCATTTTCCTGAACTCTATCTATACTTACAAAAATATCACCTTCGATGAGTTTTTCTTCTTCCGAATTATCGAAAGTAATGATGTCGGTATATGTATCATGGTCAAGGTAATCGAGATTGATTTTATGTAAATATTCGTCATTACATAAAATATAGTTTATTTCTGAAAGTAAAAACCCTTCTTCTTTAATGACACTTTTTAACCAAGCTTTTATTTTTAAAATTTGTTTTACTTTGAAATCTATTTCTTCGTAATGGAAATTTATCATTATTATTTATTTATTCCAAAAATTAAAGCTTAAGCCTTTAAGTGATTACGTTTTTTATCCAAAGTCATCAAAAATGCTGGCAAAAGTATCAAATTTGCAACCATCCCCATCAATAAAGTTATCGAAACTAAAGTGCCAAGATAGACAGTCCCTTTGAAATTAGAAGCTGCAAATATACCAAAACCAAAGAACAAAATAATGGCTGTATAGAACATACTTATACCTGTGTACATGATTGTTTCAGTGATGGCTTGCGAAACTGTTTTATTGTGATTTTTCATTTCGTCCTTGTATTTTGTCAGGAAATAAATTGTTCCATCTGACGAAATTCCAAAAGCGATACTGAAAACTAAAGTAGTTGTTGGTTTTAGTGGAATGCCAAAATATCCCATCACTCCTGCCGTTATTATCAATGGAATAATACTCGGAATCGTTGATATTAATATCATTCTGACATCAAAAAACTGCGTTGCCATTACCAAACAGACCAATAAAATAGCCAAAAGTGTGCTTTCTACTAAGTTTTGAAGCAAATAATCATTGCCTTTCATAAAAACTACGCCATTTCCAGTAATTTTTGCATCTACTTGTTCACTCTTCGGAAGCCATGCGTTTGCTTCTTTGTCAAAATTAAAAATCGTATCAATTTTTGGTTGTAATGCTTCCACCAAATGACGAATTCGAACAGTTCCTGCGTCGCCACATTGAAAACTTACCCTTGTAAATCTTTTTGTAGAATCAATAAAGGGTGTTGCCAAACTTTCTTTTCCTTTGACAGTTCCGCCATATTCAGCCAGTTTTTGAAGTTCCAAAGCTCCAGGCAATTGAAAGTATTTTGGGTCGCCGCCACGGTATCCTTGATAAACTAATTTGATAGCTTCCACCAATGAAATTGGATTTGTGAAATCATCGTATTTGGCAAACTCACGTTGCATAACTTTGATTTTGTTCAAAATTTGAGGTGAAAGTACGCCATTTTCTTTTTTTGTATCAATCACTACTTCAAAAGGAACAATGCCATGAAAATGCTTTTCAATAAACTTCAAATCTGCATAAATAGGGTCATTTTTTGGTAAATCGTCAACGATGTAACCAATTGCTTTTAGGCGAGTCATGCCATAAGAAAATATTATTAGCAAAATGCCAATTGACCAATATAAAACTGTGCGTTTTGTATGAACAATTCTATTGACAAAAGTTAGAAATTTGGTAATGTTTTTGTTATCTAAATGCCTAACATTTTTGGCACTTGGAGCAGCTGCATAACTCAGTAATGTTGGAACAAGAATTAATGAAATTGCCCAAGTGGACATAATACAAATGGCAGCAACCAAGCCAAATTCAAGCAAAAGAGGGCTTCCTGTGAAGTAAAATACAAAAAAACCAATTGAAGTAGTAACGTTGGCAAGGAAGGTGGTTTTACCAATTTTTTCAATAGTAACTGCCAAAGCACGCATTTTATCGCCGTGTTTCAAGAATTCTTCTTGGTATTTATTGACCAAAAATATTGTATTTGGTATGCCAATAACAATAATCAATGGAGGAATTAGACCAATTAAAATGGTGATTTTATAGCCTAATAAAACGATAATGCCAACCGACCAAACGACTGAAATAATGACCAAAAGTGCTGTAATAAGTACTGTTTTGAATGAGCGTAAAAACAAATACAAAATGCCAATGGTTACCAAAAATGCTAAGCCCAAAAACATGGTCATTTCCTTTGAAACCTTCGAAATGAAGTTTGTACGAATAAATGGCATTCCAGAAAAATGAACTTTTATGCCTGTTTTTTTTTCAAATTCTTCTGAGGCGGTTTGTACTTCTCCCGAAATAGTTATACGACCTTTACTATTCAGTTTTGCTTGGTCAAAAGTAACGGCCATTAAATGAGCTTTGCTGTCTAAACTATAAATGACGCCTTTGTAGAATGGAAGTTTAGCAATTTTTGACTTTATTGAATCAACTTCTGCCTGTGTAGTTGGCTTTTGAGGAACTATTTGTGGAAACAAAAACTTCTTTATACTATCATCTTTTTTTACAGTAAAAAGTTTTGTGTTAGATAAAACATTCTTTATTCCTTCTATACTTTTGATTTTATTATTCAAGTCAAACCATTCATTAAAAGTATTTAGTTCGTACATTTTATCGGTTTCAACAGCAATGACCATTACATTTCCATCTTCCCCAAATCTTTGTTTGAAGTCTTTATAAATTTTATAATTTTCATCACTTTTTGGTAAAATCCTTGCCAATTCATAAGACATCGTAATTTTTGATGCCATAAATGCCATAAGAGCAGTTGTAAATAAAATCACCATCAACCAAGTTCGACGGTTTTTTAATATGATTTTAGAAACGTTATACCAGAACATATTTTAGGGGATAGGTAGTTTGTTGCATAATTTGGAAAATCATGCCTGTATGTATATTTAAAAATTAAAAACTGTGCTTCTAAATTTGGTTCAAATTTACGATTTTTTGAAGAAATTCGTAAATTAAATAATTCAAAACTAAAATATAATCAATATTGTTGGCAATAATTGATTTTAAACTACTCTTTTTCATTCATTGAAAATAAGGTATTTGCTCCTTGAATAGGTAATAATTCACCCGATAATATTTTACTTTCAATAACCTTAATATTTTTCTTAACTAATTGATTATCAAAGAATTGTGACTCTAAAGTTTGCCGAATATAGGCATACATCCAAGCCAAATTTTGATCTTTGCGATTGTTTTCCCAAAAACCATTCTCTTTCATTTTTAATGAAAAATCTTCAATCATTTCCCAAATTTCGGATAGTCCAATTTTTTCTAAAGCAGAGCACGTTAGCACTGGCGGATACCAATTGTTTTGGGTAGGAGGGTATAAATGCAAAGCATGAACATATTCTATTCGAGCATTTTTTGCTTTTTGAATATTATCTGCATCACATTTTGTAATAACAACTGCATCAGCCATTTCCATAATTCCTCTTTTTATTCCTTGCAATTCGTCGCCAGCTCCGGAAAGCATCAGCAACAAAAAGAAATCAACCATGCCTTTTACAACAGTTTCGGACTGACCAACGCCAACCGTTTCAATAATAATTACCTCAAAACCTGCCGCTTCACAAAGTAACATAGTTTCACGGGTTTTGTTGGCAACGCCACCGAGTGAGTTTCCTGCTGGCGAAGGTCTGATAAATGCTAATGATTCATGTGCCAATTCTTCCATGCGAGTTTTATCTCCCATTATACTCCCACTTGTTCGTTGGCTTGTAGGGTCAATAGCAAGTACGGCAATTTTTTTGTTTTGGTGGGTTATGTTTTTGCCAAATGCTTCAATAAATGTACTTTTTCCGACACCTGGCACTCCAGTTATGCCAATTCTAATAGAGTTTCCAGAAAAAGGTAGTATTTTCTCTAAAACTTCTTGGGCTAAATTTTTATCTTGAGCTAATTGACTTTCAATCAAAGTGATTGCTCTACTCAAAATGATTCTATCACCTTTCAAAACCCCATCAATATATTCGTTGGTCGAGAGCCTTTTTTGCATGAAAACAGTAAAATATTGAATGAATTACTTATATTTGACAAACAAAGATATGAATTCTAATTGATTTTTTACGGGCGATTCTCAATCGACAAATTTTATTGTATGAAAATAATAATTATTGGTGCTACGACAGGCATCGGACGTTCACTGGCTGAATTATATGCTTCAAAAGGTCATCAAATTGCCGTTACAGGCAGAAGAGTTGCTTTATTGGAAGAAATAAAAGCTGCAAATCCTACCTCCAGAGTTAATGTTTGTGAAATGGATGTTACTGATTATGTGTCTTCAAGAAAAAAAATGAATGAACTTGCTATTTTAATGAATGGTGTAGATTTGATTATAATAAATGCTGGAGTTGGTTTTCCAAAGGCAAATTTTGAACAAGAAATAGATACAATTAATATAAATGTTCGTGGATTTATGGCTTTGGCAAATTGGTCGTACGAGTATTTTTCAAAAAATGGTGGTGGACAAATTGTTGGTGTTTCGTCATTAGCAGCCCTTACTGGAAGTGCGTATGCCCCTGAATATCATGCTTCAAAGGCATTTATGTCTAATTATATGTCAGGTTTGAGAATGCGTTCTGCAAAATTTAATCATAATATTACTGTTACTGATATTCGCCCTGGATTTGTAGATACGCCAATGACGAAGCAAAATAAAGGCATGTTTTGGGTAGCAACTCCCGAAAAAGCCGCAGCCCAAATAGCAGTTGCTGTAACTTCTAAGAAGAAAATTGCGTATATAACAAAAAGATATATTTTGATAGCCATTATTTTGAAAATTATGCCAGAATGGTTATTAACAAAAGTGTTTTGATATGAAAAACTATTTTACATTTTTCCTTTTATTGATACTTTGTTCTTGTAAAAAGCAAGAACAAGCCCCAGTTTGCCGCCTAACCAAGTTTGTAACGGAGTTTCCTGTTACAAAAGTCATTCATCATGATATTATATGGTTGAAAGATAATCGTATCGAAAGAGTTTATAGTTATGATTTGAAGAATTTGGTAGATACTTCTGGTCGAATTAAAATAGTTTTTGAATATAATTCTTCAGGAAAAATTTCTGTTTTTCGAGATGAAACTAATCTAACTAAAATTTCACGTTTCGATTTGGTTTATAATGAAGCAGGACTTGTTATAAAATCTATTCAAACTACAAATGGAATTTTAAATGATGAGATTGTCTTTGAATATGATGCTCAAAAACGTCCTATAAATGCAATTGGATTAAGATTATTGGGTGTAAATCGTACAATAGAATATGATGCAAATGGAAACCCTTTTCGAATTTTTAGAGCGGATTATGGAAATTTGCCCATTTTATATGAACATACTTTTGATACAAATCGCAATTTTTTTGCAGGAATTCCAGAAATTCAATTGTATTGGCTTATTCGTCCACTATTTATTTTTATTCCGTTTGGAGACAACAATGTATTGACTACCAAATACTATAATCTTCAAGGAACAGATTTTAAAGAAGTACCAGATTTGAGAACCTTGCGAGAAACTTCCACGAATGAACAAGGTTTTCCAATTTCGATGAAAATTATTCTTGAGAACCAAAATAAATTTCTTTCCAGCGATTCAAAATTTGAATATATATGTAAGTAAATAATGGAGAACTGAAAACGTAAAATTGATAATCTAAGCTGCCAATTGATGGAATTTTGATATTCAAAAAGATAATTGTTGATAATCAGTACGTTCAATTATTCATTCATTCTCAATTTTAAGAAATGCTTCAGCAAAAATCAAATCATCGGAGGTTGTAATTTTAATATTTTCATAAGCACCGTCAATCAAGGTGATTTTTTCACCAGAAAATTCAAGAACACTTGCACAATCGGTAAAAAAACTTTGCTCAGGTACTTCAAAAGCCTTTTTTATTAAACTCACTCGAAAAGTTTGCGGTGTTTGAATCAACTTCATTTTTGTTCTGTCAACCGCAATACTTTCGCCACCTTCATTGATTTGTCTGACAGAATCTTTCACCCAAACACTTGTGACTGCAGTCCCATTTTCTTGAGATACACTGAAAGAATTTTGTATTATTCCAAGATTTATTAATGGGCGTACGCCATCATGCACTGCCACAACTCCATCAGTTTTTATTACAGAAAGTCCATTTTTTACAGACTGAAATCTCGATGTTCCTCCAGAAGTAATTATTATTGAAGAATAAAATTTTTGAATGGCAACATTTGATTTTGTTATTTCATGCCAATACTCAATATCGTTTTTAGGAAGTACGATAATTAACTGAATATCAGGCACTTGGAGGAATTTTTCAACAGTATGAACTAAAATTGGCTTACCATTCAAGAGTAAAAATTGCTTAGGAATCTCGCTTTTCATTCGAGTTCCACTTCCGCCAGCTACTATTATAGCATATTTTTTTTCAGTTGTGGATGGTGAAATAAACAATGATTCCATTTTTATTAAGTCCCTCCCTTTTGGGGAGGGATTTAGTGTGGGGTGTTTTTAAATTATCAACATCACATCACCATAGGTAAAAAATTTGTATTTTTCCTTGATAGCTTCGTGGTAGGCTTGCATAATTAGTTCGTGTCCACCAAAAGCACAAGCTGTCATCAAAAGCACAGATTCTGGTAAATGGAAATTTGTTAAAAGTGCATTGGTGATTTTAAATTCAAAGGGTGGAAAAATAAATTTATCTGTCCAACCATTATTTACAGGTTTCAAATGGTCATTTGCCGAAACTGAAGACTCCATTGCTTTCATAGCTGTTGTACCTACGGCACAAATTCTTCCTTCTATATCAATTGACCGATTCACAATATCACATGTGCTCTCTGGAATAAAAAAGTTTTCAGAATCTGTTTTGTGTTTTGTTAAATCTTCGACATCAACATTACGAAATGTGCCGATACCAATATGCAAAGTAATCGGACAAAACGTTGTTCCATTTATTTCCATTCTGCGTTGCACATTTTTTGTAAAGTGCATTCCTGCGGTTGGAGCTGCTACAGCACCCTCATTTTCAGCAAAAATTGTTTGGTAACGAATTCGGTCATCATCAGTAACTGGGCGAGTGATAATATCAATAGGAAGAGGTGTTTCGCCTAATTCATGCACTGATTTCATCATTTCTTCATGCGAGCCGTCAAACAAAAAACGTATTGTACGGCCACGTGAAGTAGTATTGTCAATCACTTCGGCTACTAAATCACTATCTCCAAAATATAATTTATTACCCACACGAATCTTACGGGCAGGGTCCACCAAAACATCCCATAATCTCATTTCACGATTTAATTCACGTAGTAAGAAAACTTCAATTTTGGCACCAGTTTTTTCTTTTGAACCATACAATCTTGCAGGAAATACTTTTGTATTATTGACAACCATTGTATCTTTTTCACCAAAATAATCTACAATATCAGTAAACATTTTGTGCTCGATTTTTTTGGTTTTGCGATTAACTACCATCATGCGGCTGCCATCACGTTGCTCATGTGGGTGCATCGCAATAAGGCTATGCGGAAGGTCAATTTTGAATTCTGAAAGTTTCATATTATAAATTCCCAATACTGTTAAAAAAACAGAAAATTATGTTTGATTTCATTCATGTTTTGGGGAGATTTTATCTTCCATGAAGAAATTTAGGCGAAGAAATATTACTTAACCTAATAAAATAGGTCGCAAAGGTACAACATCGAAGTAGGGGGTGTCAAGTGTTTTGGGATATTTGTTTTGAAAGTCGCACAATTTTCAAATTATTATTTATTTTAATTTGAAAAATAGGGTATAAAAAGTGAAATTTAAATAATTATTTTTCCTTTTAAAAATAGTTTGCCTTTTCCAGCCATAAGTACCCTATCACCTACTAATTTACATTTCAAGAAGCCTTTTCTTGTAGAAATTTGTTCGGCAATCATTTCATTTTTGCTTAAAATTTTTGCCCAAAAAGGCACTAATTTTGTATGAGCCGAGCCTGTAACTGGGTCTTCATCTATGCCAGAACCTGGTGCGAAAAATCTTGAAACAAAGTCTAACCGCGAAGATTTAGCTCTTGAAGTGATGATAATTCCACGAGCTTGAACTTGTTTTAAAGTATTGAAATTAGGTGAAATTTCTTCAATATCTTTCTGCGAATTATAAACCATAAAATAATCATCAGAAGCTCGGTAAATTTCTAAAGGTTTTCTGCCAATTCCTTCAATTAAGCCTTTTGGAGCATCTGCTGCAATAATTTCTTGTGCAGGAAAGTCTAATTCAAGCCATTTATCATTTTTTGTAACTTTCAAAATACCACTTTTTGACTCAAATAAAATGGTTTTTTTAGAATAATTTAAAATATTAAAAATTACATAGGCTGTTGCCAAAGTTGCATGTCCACACAAATTTACTTCGATTGTAGGTGTAAACCATCTAATATGAAAGCGGTCATTTGTTTTTATAAAAAAAGCTGTTTCAGATAGATTATTTTCAAATGCAATTTTTTGCATCATTTCGTCGGCCAACCATATTTTTAAAGGAATAATTGCAGCGGGATTTCCACCAAAAAGTTTATCGGTGAAAGCATCAACTTGATAAATTGGTAGTTGCATAAAATCAATGAGCGAATGAGTGATTGATATAATGAGTGAATTCTTTTAGAAGTCCGAGCGAACCTCGGCTACGCTCGGTTACCGCTTCGTTTGGTGTCCGAGCGTAGCCGAGGACACCATTTCCTAATTCTTCTTTGCAGCTAACCTTAGTTTTGTTAGAAAAAGCATAAAGAAAACCATGCTCAAAAGAAATAAAACGTTACGTGAATCAATGAGTCCTCGACCAAGTGCATTATAATGATAACTCAGTCCAAGATAATTAATGACATATTGTGTTGTTCCGTTAAATACATTGGCAAATTGATTAATTCCATCATAAAGGAAATAGCATAAAACCGCCCCAATGATAAAAGCAACTATCTGATTATCAGTCATTGATGATGCCCAAAGACCGATTGCTGCAAAAACGCCACCCAATAAAAGTAGGCCTAAATAAGAACCCCAAACCGCCGCCGAATCAATATTTCCTTTTGGATTTCCTAAAAGATAAACGGAATAATAATATAATATTGTAGGTAAAAGTGCTACAAAAATTAATAGAAATGTAGCTAAATATTTGCCTAAAACAATTTGCCAATCGCTCAAAGGTTTGGTAAAAAGCAACTCAATTGTCCCACTTTTAAATTCTTCCGAAAATGAACGCATCGTAATAGCTGGAATCAAAAAAACAAAGATAAATGGCGTCAGTTGAAAGAAATTATTCAAATCAGCATAGCCATAATCCAAAACATTTGAATCAAAAAACCATGTAAAAAGTCCTGAAATTACCAAAAATACACCAATAACGATGTAGGCAACAAGAGAATTTAGAAAACTATTGAGTTCTTTACGAAAGATTGCAAGCATATTTGTAGAAATGACGAATTATACGAATGACGAATTTTTCGAATGTCGAACAGTGATTTAAGAACTTAGTTTAAAATTCAAGTTCAGGTTTATTCTTTTTTAAAATTGCCGACGTAATAAGAGATAATATAAATCCAATAAATAAATAGCCTAATAGCCCAAAAACAAATAACATTCCTGGCGAACTAAATTTTGCAGCCATTTCGAGAGCTTGGTCAATTTGTTCGGACGACATTCCTTTTTCTTCAAATTGTTCTCTTTGCATATCGCTTATTTGCTGCATAATAGTTGTATCTACATAATTCATATAAATTACGCCAAAAATCGAACCAATCAAACCCGTAACTGCACTTGTCAACGTGCCTAAACCAAGTCCTTCACCAAAAGTCATAAATTCATTATTCATTGACTTGAATTCACGCATTGCCATTATTATGCCACCTAATAAAAATAAATAACTAATAAGTGTTAATGCTTGATTTTTAAATTGACCTGAAATAAATAAGATAACTGAATAAATAATGATAATAATTGAAGTAATCAAGCCCCATTTGAGGGCAATACGGGCAGTAGATGGTTTTTCCATTGTTATAAGTAGAGGGTTTAAATGTTTAAAGTAAAAGTAAAACAAATCTATGAGATTGTAAAATTATGTCTTCTGAAAATTATTGAAATAATAGTAATGGCTATAACACAGATTTGTTTTTTTCCAAGTTCGTCTAAAAAAACATAACCAGCTGACGGAATTTCTTTGGCTTGTTTCAATAAATCGTTATATTCTTTCAAACCAAAGTTTTTGATATGTGCATCTCGTATATTTTCAATTCCAGCAATATTTTCTTGCACCCAAAGTAAGATAGCTTGGTTGCTACCCCATTGACTATCAATGAATTGCACGAAAATAAAAAAGAAAATGCCTGTAAATAATGCCGCAAAAAGATTAGTCATAAAACCTACTGAAAATCCTTCTGTAAAAGATAAAACTCCGCCATTATTTGCACGGAAAGTCCAAACTGCAACTACAATAAAAATAATATTGATGCCAAATGCTGGAGCTTTATATCGCCCAAATGGACTTTTGTGAAGTCCATAATATTGAAGCATAGCAACAAAAATGCAGATTCCCGCAGCAATACTGCCATAAATCAACGAATTTCTAAGAATTTTATTTTTTGTCATGATTTTTTGAGGGCTTTTGGCTATTAGCTGTCAGCTTTTAGCTAAAAAAATAAGACAACAAGTTAACTTTTGCCTTCAATGGATTTAGTTGGATTTTATTTTAAAAAAGCTAATCGCCGATAGCTAAAAGCTAATAGCCTTTTATAAAAACCTTCCCTTTATTAATAACTGCCATACTGTATCCTTTTAATTGCTTGCCAATAAAAGGTGTATTTTTTGATTTTGAATAAATATTGTTTTTTGAAAATGTCCAATCAAGAGTTGGGTCAAAAATTGTCATATTGGCAATTTCTCCAACTTTGATAGAAATTTCGGGCAAACGCAAAAGTTTCCGGGGATTTTTTGTAAGTTTTTCTATTAAGGCTTCAACTGGTAAATCAGCATAAGTATTGGCTACAGAAAAGGAAGTTTCCAGACCAATTATTCCAAAATCTGCCATGTCAAATTCTAAGTTTTTTGCTTCTTCGTCATGTGGATTATGGTCAGAAACTAAAACGTCTATTGTTCCATCTGCCAAACCTTTTTGGAGTGCTTTTATATCATTTTTGCTTCTAAAAGGAGGATTTACCTTAAAATTTGTATCAAAATCCTTTAAATCAGCATCAGTAAAAGCCAATTGGTGAGCAGCAATATCACAGCTGACTGGAAGACCTTTTTTCTTTGCTTTTCTAATTAATTCAACAGCATTTTCGGTAGAAATAGTTGAGAAATGTAGTTTTGAATTTGGATTTTTCTGTAAATCATTTCCCAAAAAATACTCCATTAATTTCAAATCTCGTATAATCATTAATTCCTCTGCTGTACTTGGAATTCCTTTCATGCCAAGCATCGTACTTTCAATTCCTTCGTGCATTTGCCCAAACATTGTCATGCTTGGCTCTTCAGGGCGATTCATTAATAAGCCATCAATTGGAGCAAGGTATTGCAAGGTTTTTAATAAAATATCTGCATTCCAAAGAGGGTGTTCGCCATCGGTAAATGCTACTGCACCTGCATTATGTAAGTCGAGCATTTCCGTAAAATCTTTTCCTTCACAATTTTTTGTAACAGCGGCCAACACATGAATTTCTACTAATTGATTACTCGAAAAGCCTTTATAATAAGCAATTGATTCTTTGGTTTGAACTACAGGCTTTGTATTTGGCAGCGTAACAATTTCAGTAAATCCACCAGCCATTGCAGCCTGGCACAATGTAGTTAAATCTTCTTTAGATTCGTAGCCGGGGTCTTTGGCAGAAACTCGCATATCAAGCCAACCAACTGAAACACAAAGATTTTCTCCTTCAATAATTTGGTCAGCCATTTTTGAAATAGTATTAGCTATTTCTTGAATGATACCGTTTTCAATAAAAATATCCTTTTTCTGACCATTAAATTCAGAAAGTGAATCAATTATTTTTACAGATTTTAATAAAATTTTCATTTTTAAGAATCCTTTCAATTTGTAGTTTTTGCAAAAAAAATGCCCTTGTGAGGGCATTTAGTCTAATATTTTATAGGATTTTGTTCATTTGCTAAACTTAAATAGTATTTTGATAAGCCTCCGAATCCATTAATGCTGCAAACTCTGATGGAATTGAAACTTCCATTTTTATTAACCAACCTTCGCCATAAGGGTCATTGTTTACTAATTCTGGAACATCTGTTAATGCTGTATTCACTTCCAAAATTTTTCCAGAAATAGGCAAAAATAAATCTGAAACAGTTTTGACTGCCTCAACCGAACCAAAAATTTCGTTGGCTGCGAAACTTTGACCTACTGTTTCAATTTCTACAAAAACAATATCGCCTAATTCGCTTTGTGCAAAGTCTGTAATGCCAACAATAGCAATATTGCCTTCGGTCATTCTCACCCATTCGTGTTCGCTTGTATAACGTAAGTCAGCAGGAAAATTCATTTTAATTTGTTGTTTTTTTAATTTTGATGCAAGTTAAGTGAAATGTTGGAATTTTGAAAATACTTTTTTTCTTTTGATTACTGGTCAGACAATGCAAATCTTACATTTATTCCTCCAGTTGTTGTTTTTCTTGGAAAAGAAAAGTTTGTTACAAAAGGTGTGTTTACTAAATGGTCCACATAAAAATTCATAATAACTCGCTTATTGACTTGGTAAGAAATACGTGGCCCCAACTGTAAATTATAATTTCCTTGCGTTGGTTGAGGGTCGCCGTCCAATCGTCTTTGAATTGCTTTAATATCGCGAATGGTAAAATTAAATTGCAAATTAAGGTCGTTTTTGAGAGTAATAACCTTACCATCACGCCCACGTAAAGGCAATTTTACATTGTTTTTCTTGAATCCAAAATTAAAAACAAAATCATCACTCGAATATTCTGCCACTTGAGAATTTGCCAAATTTAATGATGCTCGACGTTCTTTATTATATTCAAATTTTCCTGAAATCTTACTCTTAGTAACAAATTGAATACCAATAAATGGAGCAAATTTTTCTTCCAAAGTTATGGTACTCATAATATAAACTGGTATAAATTGACTCAGGCTATTCAAAACGTTGTCTGATGGAAGTGGATAGCCTCTCTGCGTTAAATCAATGCGAGTATTGATGTTATTATATTCTAATGACGAAGTAAAGTTGCCAACATTAAAGTTAGAAGTATAACTATGTTGAATCGAAATAGAACTAAATCTTTTCTTAAAAAACTCAATACTTGTTAAACCAGAGTAATCAATTCGCCAGTTTGGTAGCGGAAGATTCACTTTTCTATTATTTGGATTAAAAGGATTTAAGCCAATTTTTGCTCTTGATTCTTTTCCACTATATGCAGCGAAAAACGCTGGGATTAATATATCTTGAGAGTTTTTGTCGTATTTTGTTTCTCCAGTATTTTTGTAATTTTCATAAATATTATCTCTTAATTTTATCATGTTTTCAAAAACATCATAGTGATAATTGTTTTTAATATCACTTTTTGACATTCGTGTAAAAGCGGTGCGGAACGCCCAAAAAGACATTCCAAAATTACCATTTCTTACTGGACTTCTACTTCCATAATTTTTACCTAATGAGTCAATCAAATAATATTCTTGGTAAGTATCGCCTCTACTCATATTGCCACTTATTTGAATTCTAAAATCTTTGGCAGGTTCAATGGTTGTTCGGAAACTAAATTTCTTCTGAACAGTTTGAGTAAAAGGTTGCGTTTGTTGTTGCGTTTTTGCTAACCAGCCATTATTTCCTGCCACAACTTGAAAATCATGTGCTTGCGAGCCAATAACAAAATTTCGTGCGGCACTATTTCCAAAATCATTGCTCAAACCAAAAAACTTTGGCGTAGCAATAAAGCCCGGAAGTATGGTAGTTTCAATAATCGAATAATCATAGTCAATGCCACGCACACTCATCAAAAGCCTTGTAAATGCCTTTGCTAAATTGCTCGAAACTATTTCCACTTCTTCATCATCACTTGGATTTCGGGTATATCGTTTTCTTTCTTGGTTTGGGCTATTGGCAAAACGCAGGTATTTTGCTTTATTATAGAGTTTTACAAAATCAATTTTTCCACGAACACCTCTATCTCTGCCATTTCTGATAGTATTTCCAAATGGAATATCAAATTCATCTTTGATATTGAAAGCGGCAGCTTGATAATTGAAATTACTATTATATTTTGCATCGGCAGTCATCCAATCAAGCAAGAAAAATTTGTCTAAGGGCAGGCGATAAGTTACACGCATTTCTTGACTAAAATTCTTTGCACGACCAAATCGGAATAAACTTTTGTAAAGTGAATCAATTTTCTTTTGTGTATTCAAATCGCCCGTTGGTTCATCAATAATTGTGTTCATTGTTGCAGCATAATTCAACAAAATACTTTTGGTTAAATTCCATTGCAAATCATACGTGCGATTCATCAAGAAATATTTTTCAAATGTAGGAATAATACCATTTGTAGTCAAATCTGAATTTCTGAGTTGTGTTTTTGCAAAATTTCTATCAAAATCTGTGCGAAAAGCAATGACAGTCGGTAGGGGAGAAAGGTTCAAATCTTTTATCCAATATAAAAATGGTTTATCAAATTTTTTGCTACTTTTGAAAGGTTCCCAATTTATTTGCTTTGGTTGAAATTGATAGGTTAAACCTCCACGATATTGATTGAGGGAATAATCATCTATCAAAACATTTCGTTTGTTAACATTATTTTGGGCATAAGTAAATGAAAAGTTTTCGATGTCATAAACGTGTGATTTTGCTCCTTCTTTGGTTTTTATTTTACGAATATTCGAGAAATTAAAACCTCTTCTTGTGTTTTCATCTACAACCAATCTGCGGTAACGTTCACGTTGCGTTTGGTCTGAAATATTGCTCAGAGCAACCTCCAAAGGCATATCTGGGTCAAGTGGATTGAAATGAGGTGTTACTGTTTGTTTGTCGAAATTGACAAAAAATGGAATTTTCAATCCCCATTTTTCAGGAAAAAGTTTATCTAATTCGATATTTGAAGCAATGCCAATTCCTTTGCCAGTTTCTCTTGCTCGTTCCGAAATTTTATCTTGAACTCCACCAAAACCATACGTTTTCAAATTTCCATTAATTGTAACAGTTGCCAAATCAGCCAATTTAATATTTGCAGCTAATAAAGCAGCTTCACCTGAAGTTTGGTCAAAACCAAAAGCTCGAAGCTCGTTCATCCAAACCAAATATGTATTTGCTTGCTCTTCTGGCGATTTTGGATTTCTTACTCCCAACATAATTGTTAAAACTGTACTCAAATCTGGATTTCCAAGTACTGAAATATTGAACTTTCCATCTTCGGTTTGCTTTGTAAATGGCACAGTAACATTTTTGGCGTCTCTATTTCGCATACCTTTCAAGGCAACCAATTCTTGCAAAGCAACATCAATCGCATTTTCTTCAGGCCAAATATCTGTATCTGTTAAAGTGCCATTTGGCGTAACTTTTAGCTGTGGAATCTCAATTTCGTAGTAATTTTCTGTCAAATCTGTACCTATTCGCATAAATGCTCCACCTACATTTTTTTGGTCGCCAGTTTCATTTTCAGCATGAACAAACATTTTCAAACGCTTATAATTGAGCATGTCAATGCGAGTATTGCGAAAAACAGCACGAGAATCACCATCACGAAGATTGGTTACGCCTAAAGAAATGGCTTGCTCGTTGAACACAATATTGAACTGTTGTTGTGTAATATCTCTATCTCTAATAAAGCCCGGAGGAACAACGTAAGGTGTTTTTCCATTTTTTACATTACAATTTTGCCCATCATCTGCACAGCCATTCTCTTCAATACTTACTACGCCAACCTTAAATTTAGCATCATAAGGCTCAGGAACTTCGGTCAAACCAGCTTTGCTCAGGTTTTTGTCATAAACACGGTATTGATTAGATTCTAATTGCAAAGAAGCAAAACGAAGCACCACTGGTTGTTCAAATTCTGTCAAAACCATTCGCATAAACCGAATAGATTTGAAACCATTGATATCACCAAATTTACGAGTAAATTGCTTCAAAGGTACTCGATACAAGTACCAAGTAGCATCTGTGCCGGGAACAGTAACTTTATCAACAATGAATCCGTTGCCAACATCCAATTTGCCGGGTTGAAGATTTATTTCATATTCATAAAAATTCTCAACATCATTTACTGTATTATCAGCATTTATGTCTTCTTTGTCTGGCGTTACCGAATTGGCAAGTGTAGTAGTATTTCCACTTGTTTGGTTATCATTTTTTGGTGAATTATTTTCAGAACCTAAATAATTTTTGAAACGTTGCAAAAGATTTTTATTTTGAGCATCATATTCGGCATCAATAAAAAACTTGAAATTATCACCAGAAGGGTCTTTTGAAAATTCTTCAAAAACAGCTGGTTTTACTTTACCTTTAATATCATTTAAGTATTTTTGAATGTGAGGATAAGTTGTTTCTTCATTATCATTCAAGCCATCAAGTCCAACATCTTGTTTTTCACGAGAACCTTGTTGATTATCAAAAGCATCTGTCATAAATTGAACACTTGGTGCTTTTCCCCAACGAGTATTTACAGGCTGAGAAGTACTCCCACCATTTGGAATAAGTCCATTTTCAAAGTTATTTCTACTATCAGGAATAAAATCTTCGGAAATATCACCCAAATGAAACATCATTTTACCGCCAGTTGTGTTTCTTTTATTACCATTTGGCGAACCATCTCTTACGATATCTTTAAATGGATCGAGCATCCAAAAAGTTACATATTCGGTATTTGCATTATCAAAATCATTGTCAGCTGTGATTCCACGCATGACCGAACCAAAATTTTGTTTTGGATTTGGCAAATAACCATCTGCATCAAGATTAGTATTATAATTATACATTCCTCTTTCGGCAGGAAAATAAGAAAAGTCAAGAATATTTAAAGGAATATCTTTATTAAATGAAGTTAGAGAACGACCCGTAAATATTTGAGCTGGAGAAAATGCTTTTTCGTAAAGATTACCGTTTGCTTCTTCGGTTACTTTTGGTGGAAGCACATCGCCTGTTCCGCCAAATCCGCCTTGATAATAAGTACTTTGGTCAACAGTATAAACAGCAATTTTTCCTCTTTTAAAATTATAATCATAGCCAGTTGCACTTCCTTGAAACTTTTCTGGGGTTGATGCTGGCCGCCAACGAGTAGGCTGACGAGTTAAATCATTGATATTTCGAGTGGCTTCAAAATCATCAATCATGGCATTTCCACCAATACGTTTATTGTTTACTGCAGGAAATAACTTGGCATATTCGGCAGTAAACTGAATTGATGACATTTCTTTTGTTTGAATCAAAGGCAAAGCATCTAAAAAACGAGTAAGAAAACGAGCATCTTTTTGGTAATTTACGTCAATTCCAACAATCGAATTATTGACAGGCTCTTGACCAATGGCCGTTCGTGTCATAAAACCAGGGGTACTTTCACGCAACGACATAAAAGTTGCTCCCAAATGAATGTCTTTGCTCAAATTATAGTCAAATCTCGTACCCATCATAAACCTGATTTGGGTATTAAATAAATCTGGTTTTTCCCATTCAATTCTTATTTGGCGTGCTGAATTCAAAATACTTGTATTTGTAATTTTTATTCTCCCCAATTGTGGCTCAATGGTATAATCTATTCCTTCTTGCAATTGAACTCCACCAGCATAAATTCTAACTGACTGACCAGATGCCCCAAGTGGAAGTGCAATTTCAGCAGCATTACTTGCTTGCAAACTTCCTCGTATAAAAAACTTGTTCTTAGTCGTAACTTGTTGAGCATCAGTCATTGTTGTTCTATATAACTCATTAAAAACATATTTTTCTCGAAGAATTTGTTCGTCAGCATCAAACAAATTATTTAATGTTTTTCCGAAAGGTTCAAGTACAGGGAAAATCAATTTCCCCATTTTTGTATCAATTGTTACGTCTTCAACAAAGTCGAAATTTCCATCTCCTTCTGGTTGAGGGTCATTATTTGGATTTAATTTATCAAGTCCTAAAAGTCTAATTAATGGTATATTTTGAAGTTTTCGACCTTCTTGCAAATTTGGATTATCAATGCCTGTTTTATCATCTTTATAAATAACCCTTAATTGAAAACCTTGTTTTCCAACGCCTGGAACACCCAAAGAATAAATGTTTTTCATCATCAAATCCCACATCGGATTGCTCGTGCGGTTACGAATTGTAGAAGATTTGATGAGTTTAAGCATAATAACTTCATCTTCACGGCGAGCAGAATAATCTTCAGTCAATTCTCCAACCTTGAAAGTTCTACCATTATAAGTATATTCGTAAGCAACAGCCAAAATCTCGTCATTTCTTAATGGCGTTACCAATGAAATATAACCTAACTCTGGATTGAACTTAAATTCTCTTTCTGTCAGGCGTTTTGCTCCACGAAGAATTTCATAATCAATCCCTTTTTTCAAGCCTAACCCTGCTAAAGAAGCTGTTGTAGTATCAATTTTTCGGAATGCAGGATTTTTATCTAAAGTATTAAAAAGGTTGGCGTTATTATCTACAGGTTGGTAAACTCCATTGTTTTGTTTGTCCCCAATATCAGAAAATGCAGCCAAATTTCGCATTGATTCTATATTATTGGTACGATTGGTTACATAAACTTCCAAACGAGTAATTCGTACGCCAGAAAGCACCAAAGGAAGATTTTTTAATGATTTTTCGTAATTACTTCTGAAAAATTGTGCCAAAAAGAAGTGCCGGTTTTCGTCATAATTATCGCATCGAATTTCAAAAACTCGACTTTGAGAGCCACCATTCAAAACAATAGATTCTGTTTTTGACAATTGTTGGGCAAGAACTGCCGTAATATCTAATTTGCCAAGTCTAAAACCAGCTTTTATTCCTCGTAAATTTTGAACTCCTGGAATCAGCTGACTTTTTACAGGCATTGTAATATTTCCTGCCTCGACCTTTTGTAAAATATCTTCAGGTTGGTTTTTGAAATTAAGTTTTAATTGATTTTCAAAATTAAATGCGGCTTTGGTGTCAAGGTTTGTCAAAACGCCTAACTTATCACCGATTTTTCCATTAAAATTGATGTTTATTTGTTCTTTAAAGTCAAAAAGTGTTTGTTTTCGTTGAATAAGTGGGAGAAATGGATTATCAATAAATTGTTTTAAAACATAAAAATCGAGGGTAACGAATCCATTTGGTTTTAAACTTTCAGCAATATTTCCTCCAAAAATTCTATCAACAACTGGATTTTTTTCTAAAAGTGGTCTTAAACCTCGTCCACTTGTGGCACTTTTTCCATCTTGCAAATTTTCATAATCTCTTAAAATGCTTCTACGAATCGAAGTATTTTGAATACTCGAATATTGGTTGAAAGTCAAAGATTGAGGAGTTCGATAATCAATTTTTTCCCCTACTTTTTCAGTTACAGAAATTTCCTTTGTTTCAGGATTTATCTTGAAATCATTCTTGATGTTTTTGGCATCTTTCAAATAAAAGGGTGACTGAGGAATGTTTGAAGAATAGCGATTGAGGAATCTATCTTGCCAATTATAGACAGGTTTTGTGCCAGATTTGACTACAATTGTATCTTTTTCAGGAATAGCAAGGGAATCTACAATTGTTTTATTTGCAGGATTTGTACTTTTTTTACGGATTTGCCCAAAACTTGAATTTAAAGTGCAAAATGAAGAAAAAAGTAAAATTATAGTAACACGATTTAGTTTTAATAGCTGTTTGAACATACAGTTTTTGAGGAATTTTCAATAGGAATATAAACCTCTAACGACTAAAACCTTGCCAATAGTCTATTTCACACCTAAAAATAAACAGGATTAAAGGTTTTTTTGATTAAATGGTTTAAATGTAAAAAAACTCAGAATTCAGAACTCAGAATTTAGAACTCAACGAAGTGCAAATTTTATCAATTGTTCCACTGTAATGTCATTGCCTTCACGTTTCAAAATTGTATCAATACTTTTTTCGGCAGTAGCTCTTGGAATCCCGAGCATAACCAATGCAGCAAGTGATTCATTTTTGAGTTTTGCATTGGCTGGGGTGAATGTGTTTGGAGTATGACCAGTCAATAATGTATCTTTCTTTAATTTGTCTTTTAGCTCAATTATTGCTCTTTGGGCAGTTTTTAGACCAATTCCTTTAATACTTTGAATCGTTTTGGCATCTTCCGTAACGAGTGCATGCTTTATTTCGCCAGAAGAAAGAGAAGAAAGCATAACCATTGCAGTATTCGGACCAATGCCCGAAACTGAAATCAAATCTTCAAATAAATCTCTTTCATCAATGGTATAAAATCCAAATAATGTATGAGAATCTTCCCTTACTATGAGCAAAGTATGCAATTTGCAACGCTCCTCAGTAGAATGAAGTGCAGAGTAAGTTTGAAGTGATATTTTTACTTGATAGCCAACACCACCCGCATCAATAATGACATAAGATGGGTCTTTGTAAGCTAATTTTCCGTCGAGGTAAGCAATCATTTTATAGAGTTTAGAGTGCTGAGTTATGAGTGCTGAGTTTTGGAAATCTAAATTCTAAACCGCAATTGCGACCACTCAGAATTCAGAACTCAGAACTCTTTTCATTTTATAATATTTAGTCGTAATCCACCGCTTACTTGTCCATTCCAAAAGAACGGTGAGGGCAAGGCTTCTACATAAAGTCCTGCATCCATAAAAAAAGCGATGGGTTGGTTTGGTAATTTTAGTTCGATGCCTGCTGTGCCTGTTGGTCCAAGTGACACTTTCTTTATATGGTCAATTTTTTGACTTATTAATATATCAGCATAATGATTTCGATTATTGATTTGTCCACCAAAACCATAATAAACATGAGCCCAATCTCTATTGAAAATAGCTTTATTCCATAAATATAAGCCTTGAATCATCAAACCAGCAGTTTTATATTCACCTCCATTATAGCGACGTTGGCGATTATAAATAAAACCATACGTGCCAATATTTATATCAAAAGCTTTATCACCATTCTGAAAATATTTACGAGCATTGAAGCCAAGAGGTTCGCCTACTCGAAATCCAACAGCCCAATTATAGTCATATTGTGCAAAAGTTTCGGTAGCGGTACTTAATAAAAGCAAAATTGTGAAAGCAAAAAGTGTTTTTTTCATTGTGGTTTTAATTCAATTTTCTTAGAAATTTCTCAAAAGTATAAAATACTGAAATCTAAACGAAATGTTATTTCTATTTATTGAACAAAAAAGCGTCTGAATTTATTTCAGACGCTTGATTAATGATATTTCTACGCATTATTTTTTTCTTAATTCGCTCCAAGTCCAAGCTGTAAGTGCCAATTCGGCAACTGCAAATAAAATAAGTGGAGGTTTTGCCATGCCAAGAACTACTAAAGTAATAAGTCCAAAACAAAAGAAAGTTCTGCCATAAATAGTTGCTTTTATTACTTCGGGCGTGCCATGATTGACCATTGCGTAATAATAAAATGAAAGTGCTAAAGCTAAAATACCGACTACCCGAATCCATATTTCGGAGGCTGGGTCAAGACCAAACATACTCAATAGCATATTCGGGACAAATACCAATTGTAAGCCAGACAAAATGACATAAGCCATTTGTCCATAAAGCGATTTGTAAGTTTTTTGCATTTTAGATTTAAGGTTTAAAAGGTTGATAATTTGCAAGTTATGAGTATTTTTTGAAATAAAAAAAGTGTCTGATTTTGTCAAACACTTTTTTAAAAACTATTTCAGAAAATTTATAAAATTACATCACAATTTTCCAGAATGTAATTCAATTCATTTATATCATCGGCATTGAGTTTCATTTTACCTTTTACAGTAACACGGTCGTCGGTATCAAATCTTTTAGTTGATTTTTTGAATTTTATTTGTACAACTGACTCAGGACCAGCACCGCCACAGAAAAAACAAGAACTGTATGGATTTGCCGAAAGAACATACACATTGGCATCAACGTCTACAGGAATCATATAGCCTGTCAAAACGATTTCTTTGTCTTTCAAGTTTGCAACTTTTGCTCCAAAAGTAGGGTAGAGGACAAACATTGATTCTTCGGCACTCCATTTTTTCTTGAAAGTTACATCACGAAGCATTTCCCAAGTAACTTTTAATGGCTCTTCCAGAATCGTGAAAGAAAATAAAGAAAGTGATAAAAGTAAAACTAAAGTAGAACTAAGATATTTTTTCATTTGAATAAAATCTAATAATTGTTAATTGTTTATTGATAATTGTTAGCTTTCTTTTGCCAATGTATTTGAAATATTAATTTTATAAATGCCAATCGAAGGTAAAGCCGCTGCCAAAATTCCGACTAATAACGCTCCCAAAAACAAATATATTTCGCCAGTTTGCAAAGAAAATTGACTGACATCAAAATGAAACTTCTTGCTTAATTGATTTGAAATAAGGTAAATTCCTATTCTACTAAGCAAAATTCCTGCAAAAAAGCCTAAAAGAGATAATATTATTCCTTCTAATAACAACATTAGAAACAAACGAGTTTGACTTGCACCCATCGAAAGCATCAATGCCATTTCGTATTTGCGTTCTTTCAATGAATTATACAAAGAAACAAAAACGCTTATGCCCGAAATGAGCATAATCACAGCCGCTAAATATTGCAAACCCTCAATGCCGATGCCCAATAATTCAAACAATCGATTGACTTCAATTGCTGGAACTGCCGCCTGTAATTTTGAATTTTGATTGATATTTCGAGGCATTGTCATCATGCCCATCGGTGAGCGAAATTTGATAATTGCACTTGTAATTTCTCTTTTGGTGTTTGAATCTAAAGGACTTTTTTCATGTTCATGAATTTGCCAAACACTACCCAAACTTGTCAAAATTAGATTATCAACAACTGAATTATTAAATTCTAAAATACCAACAACTTTATATTTTTCGTCTTCATGTTTTTCACCTTCCGTGTCAAGTCCATGCGAACTTGAAAAACTATCACCAACTTTTAAATTAGTATTTAATGCAGTTTGTCCACCCAAAATAACTTCCAAATCTTTCTTGAAAATCGCTCCAGAGGCAAAACTGGTCTTGAAATGTTCTAAATATTTTTTGTTTGTGCCTACGATTCTGTTACCTTGAAAATTATCGCCAATAGACAAAGGAATCATTTCTTTCACCATTGGATTTTGAGCAATTGCCTGCACATCGTCCAAATAAACATTGCCAGTTGGATTATCAATTTGATAAATACTCGACAAAATTAGCTGCAATGGACTGCCTTTTGCTCCAACAACTAAGTCTATCCCGCTGATATTTTTTGCAAATTTATCTTGTAATTGTTTGCCCAAAAGCATCAAAAGCGAAATCATTGCAATGCCCAAAGTCATTAACAAAATACACAAAAAACTGTTGAGTTTTTTATCAAGAATATTTTTCCAACTGATTTTTAAAAGCATCTTTTTCAATGACGAATGTTGAATGACAAATTCTTGCAGTACGACGTAAATAAAGTATACGCACAATTGACATCATTTTGAAAGAATTCGTTAGTAGCGAATTAGTACCGTGCGTTGGTATCTCGTAACAAATGCTTTCAAAATGACAACAAGGCGTAAAAAATTATACTACATACTATCGTACTCAGTTATCTTCAAAGTGTTATAATATTTTTAAATCTACTTTTCAATCTTTGGTCATGCGTAACAATTACCAAAGCTGCATTTTGTGCTTGATTTTCGAGCAAATTAACAACTTTTTCGCAGTTCGTATCATCAAGATTTGAGGTGGGTTCATCTGCCAAAATTACGTTTGGATTATTCATTAATGCCCTTGCAATGCTTACACGTTGCTGTTCGCCACCACTCAAAAGTGAAGTTTTTTTGTCTAATAATTCTACAAAACTAAGATTTTTTGCCAGTTTTTCAGCTTGATCTTTCGACTTATTTTGGTCTGCCAAATAATTTGCTAAAAGCAAGTTTTCCATTACATTAAGTGAACTCACAAAATGCGATTTTTGGTAAATAATTCCCAAATGATTGGCTCGAATTTTTGTTGCTTGTTTGGCAGAATATTGAGCTAATTCTTGCCCATTTATTTTTATTGACCCACTTTTAGGAGTTAAAAGCAATGCCATTAAATGTAGTAATGTGGTTTTTCCAACGCCCGAATTGCCAAGAATTAGTAAAGTTTCTCCTTTTGCACATGAAAATGAAGGGAAACTGAATTTTCTTTGTTCGTTATATGAAAATTGAAGGTCTGAGCAAGCGAGCATCTTTTAATATTTTTGCTTCAAAGGTAATAATTTCGCCTAAATTATTTAGATTTTTAATAAAAAATATGCTCTTTTTATGAACTAAAATTTCTTAAAAAACATTGTCTATAAAGTCAATAGACTAATTAATTTCAAACTAAATCAATAAAAATATGTCGCTTAGATTAGGAGATATTGCACCAGATTTTACTGCCGAAACAACGCAGGGAACAATAAATTTTCATGAATGGCTTGGCAATTCTTGGGGAATGTTGTTTTCTCACCCTGCCGATTTTACGCCAGTTTGTACAACAGAATTAGGCAAAACTGCCCTCTTGAAAGATGATTTTGCCAAAAGAGGTGTAAAAGTTATCGCAGTTTCGGTTGATGATTTAGCTTCACATGGGCGTTGGGTGCCAGATATTGAAGAAGTAAATGGCGTTATAATGAATTTTCCAATAATTGCTGACAGCGATAGAAATGTGGCAACATTGTATGACATGATTCACCCAAATGCTTCTGAAAAAACTACGGTTCGCTCAGTATTTATTATCGGACCAGACAAAAAAGTAAAATTAACTTTAACATATCCTGCTTCAACGGGTCGCAATTTTACTGAACTTTTACGAGTGATTGATTCTTTGCAATTAACTGCAAATTTTCAAGTTGCTACACCAGCCGACTGGCAAGATGGCGAAGATACAATTGTAGTTCCTGCAATTTCGACTGAAGATGCAATTATTAAATTCCCGAAAGGTTTAAGAGTTGTGAAACCATATTTGCGTTATACTCCGCAACCAAATAAATGATTTTCTTGATTTTTGAGTAAATTTTTATCATAAATTGTCAATTTTATTAAAAACCGAAGGTAAATTTACTTTCGGTTTTTATTTTTATCTACTTTTGCATAATATTTGCTTTGTAAACTTCATTATTGTTTTCAAATGCTATTGAGAAATGAAGAAAAAGAAAAAATTGAGCTTTTGGGAAAAGTTTTTAAACAAACTTTTTACACTCAAAAGCCTTTATGTTTTTATTGTAATAGCCCTTATCACACTTTACCCAGTCTATGTAAGTGATGGGCAAAAATGGACTTTTGTCGAAAGTTTTGGCATTCGTTTACCTCTTCGATATACAATTCATGGTATTGATGTTTCTCACCATAATGCTCAAATTGATTGGTTTAAAGTAAAACATAGCAATGATGATAAAGTTGAAATCGAGTTTTGTTTTATAAAAGCAACGGAAGGAATTGAGCTGAAAGACCAAGATTTTACTAATAATTTTAATGCTGCAAAGCGTGAAGGACTAATTCGTGGAGCATATCATTTTTTTATTCCTTCGGCAAGTCCTGAACAACAAGCTCAAAATTTCATTCAATCAGTAAGTCTTGAAGCAGGTGATTTTGCACCAGTTATTGATTTCGAAATTCATGGAAAAGGACGACGAGTAAGAGCTAATTTGGTTGAAAACGTAAGAAAATTCATTGAAATAATTGAAAAACACTATGGAGTAAAGCCTATAATTTATACAAATGGCTATATTTATAGAGAATATATCAAAAATAATTTTGATGAATATCCATTATGGATTTCAGATTATGATAGTAAAAAATTAGAAGGTTATGAAAATTCAAACCTCATGATTTGGCAACACAGTACAGACGGAAAAATTGATGGAGTCAGTGGAAATGTAGATTTCAATGTTTTTGTAGCTTCAAAAAGTCATTTAGACGATATTTGTATTAAATCTGGGAATTAGTTACTGGTTATTAGAAAACTGGCGGTTCGCTACTGAGGTTGTTGGTCGTTATTAGCCTTGAAATTTTGATAACCAACTCCCTAATAACTATTTCCCCAATAACGAATAACCAATTTCCAATAATAATGCTAAACTCTATTAATTTTACTCAAACTGCAGCTTTCAAAAAACTCAAAACTCATCACCGTACGATGAGTAAAAAACACCTGAAAGATTTGTTTGCAGAAGATAAAAATCGCTTCAAAAAATTCTCACTTCGTTTCAACGATATTTTGATTGATTATTCAAAAAATAACATAAATCGCCGTACAGTAGCATACTTAACCAATTTAGCCAAAGAATGTTCTTTACAGGATGCCATTGAGCAAATGTTTACTGGTGAAAAAATCAACCAAACAGAAAATCGTTCTGTGCTTCATGTTGCTTTGCGTAATCGTTCAAATTCTCCAATAATAGTAGATGGAAAAGATGTAATGCCTGACATCAACGAAGTTTTTACGAAAATGAAAGGTTTTTCTGAAAAAGTCATTTCTGGAACTTGGAAAGGATATACAAATAAGTCAATTACCGATATTGTAAATATTGGTATTGGTGGCTCAGATTTAGGACCTGTGATGGTTACTGAAGCGTTAAAAGCTTATAAGAAAAAGAATATTAACATACATTTTGTGTCAAATATTGATGGAACGCATATTGCTGAAACTTTAAAATCATTAAATCCAGCAACAACTTTGTTTATGATTGCCTCAAAAACTTTCACGACACAAGAAACCATGACAAATGCTCTTTCGGCACGTGATTGGTTTTTGCAAAGTGCTGTTGATAAGGAGTTTGTCAAGAAACATTTTGTTGCTATTTCTACCAATCAAACAGCCGTCGAGAAATTTGGTATTGACTCAGCCAATATGTTTGGTTTTTGGGACTGGGTAGGAGGTAGGTACTCAATTTGGTCGGCAATCGGACTTTCGATTGCTTGTAGCATTGGTTTTGAAAATTTTGAGCAAGTGCTTTTAGGGGCTCACGAAATGGATAATCATTTTAGAAATACACCTTTTGAAAAAAACATTCCTGTAATTTTAGCACTTTTGGGAATTTGGTACAATAATTTTTATGGGGCAGATTCGCACGCAATTTTGCCATATGACCAATATTTGCATCGTTTTGCAGCATATTTCCAGCAAGGCGACATGGAATCGAACGGAAAATATGTTGATAGAAGTGGAAATAAGGTAGATTACCAAACTGGACCAATTATTTGGGGCGAACCTGGCACGAATGGGCAACATGCTTTTTATCAATTGATTCATCAAGGTACAAAATTAATTCCTGCCGATTTTATTGCTCCTGCCAATTCTCACAATCCTTTGGGTGAACATCACAAAATGTTGCTTTCTAATTTTTTTGCTCAAACAGAAGCCTTAATGAATGGAAAAACTCGTGCAGAAGTTGATGCCGAATTAGTAGGAAAATCTAAAGAGGAAGCAGACAAAATTGCTCCATTCAAAGTTTTTGAAGGAAACCGTCCTACAAATTCTATTCTTTTGAAAAAAATCACTCCAAAAAGTCTGGGCATTTTGATTGCCATGTACGAACATAAGATTTTTGTACAAGGAATAATATGGAATGTGTTCAGTTTCGACCAATGGGGTGTAGAATTGGGCAAACAATTGGCCAATAAAATTTATCCAGAACTCAATAATACTGAAGCAATTACGAGCCATGACAGCTCAACCAATGCTTTGATAAATCAGTATAAAAAGTGGAGGAAGTAATTGAGTTCAGAATTTTATTTTTATTCAAAACTCTTTTAGAGTTACAAAAAAACCAACAACTATTTGTTGGTTTTTTTGTGAATTTGTAACACAATTTTTCAATTTGTGTTACCTGAAATTTCGGAAAATCAAGATTTTGTTCTTTACAAATGTACAAAATCTTGCCATTATTTATTTTTAGAAAAGAAATAATATAATTTTTTAATTTTTTTTTGAAATAATTTACGGTTTTTGAAAATTTTATTATTTTATAAATACCTGATAATCAATTAGTTACATCTGTATTTTGTTTTCATTATTTTTTGAAAAAATAAAAATTACCGAAATTATGAAAAATAACATCGTTTACATTTGGAAATATAAAATCAGTCTTATACCTTTGGAACATAATAGCATATCGCTTTCCTAATACAATATAAGATTACCCGAACGAAAGTTCGAACTCAAACCCAATAAAGTAAAAGTAACCAATCTGTTGAGAGAGATGTTTTTCATAAGCAGTTTAACATCTCCCTCTCAACAGAAATTGTGAATCTTAAAATGGACTTACGTGCTTTCAAATATAAATTTGTGTTTGTGTTCCTTTTGTTGTTTTTGGGAAGTAAAAATTCCTTTGCTTTCCTCCCGAAAAACGACAATCCACTCGTACCTTATGAAATAAAATTTGCTGACATTACGTTTCAATTAAATGATGTAACAAGGTATTTAATTCAAATTGAATTAAAGAATATTCAAGCAAATCAACAAAACGTTCAAGTACTATTAGGTAAAATGTATTTGTTTTTACCAATTATTGAACCGATTCTGAAAACACAAAATGTACCAGATGATTTTAAGTATTTGGTAAATTACAACAAATATCAATCATCAATTGAAACAAGTACAAGTCTTGAAAATGGTATTTTGTGGTGTTTGGATAAGGATAAAGCTGAAGATGTTGACTTAGTTATGAATTCTCAATTGGATGAAAGAAAGCATTTAATTGCTGCAACCCAAGGAGCTGCTTTATGTTTTAAAAGAAATCAAGTTTTATATAAAAATTGGGCAACAACACTTTTTTCTCACATAGCTGACAAAAAAGTTTTAAACCTCTTAGATATTAATAGGAAATGGTCTGGAAATGCTTATATTTTATTAGATAGTCCAGCATATTCTGCAATATTACAGTTTTTAGCATATAAAATTTCTATAGAAAGAGAATTTCCTGCTTTTAAACCATCCACACAACAAATTATTTACGAATACCCTTTCAGCATTGGGAAATCTTTAAGTAGAATTTCTGCTGAATTAAAGGTTGAACCTCAAGTGCTAAAAGAATATAATCAATGGCTTACTGATATAAATGTTCCTAATACTGAGTGCAAAGTTTTAGTCGTTGTAGCTGCAGAAAGATATAACGAAATTAGAACTTTAGCTGAATTATCAAGAAATATTGGAGCTACATCTAAAGAATTAGATTTCCCTGTTTTAAAAAGCATGGAAATAAATGTGACGAATAAAAAAGGAGGAATTTTCTATAAAATAAATGATTTGAGAGGTTTACAAGCAGAAATGTGCGATATTGTTGTAACAATGGCATATAAAGCAGGCATTTCGATTGAAAAATTTGTAGAATATAATGACATGAAAGAAAGTGATTTACTTCATGTCGGCCAGATTTATTATACAGAAAAGAAAAGGTCAAAGGCGAGTGTTCCATTTCATGTAGTTAGAGAAGGTGAGACTTTGTGGGATATTTCTCAGATGTATGCAGTGAGATTAGAAAATTTATTAGATTTTAATAGATTAGAAACAGTTCAACGATTACAAAGAGGGAGAGTAGTTTGGTTGCAAACAGCAAGACCCAAAAATAAACCAATTGAATATATAGAAGCACCAGACGAATTGGCGTTAATTGATAAAATGCTCAGTTCAGAAAAGGTAGAAAATAAAATAGTACCTATTCTAGTTACTGAAGAGAATTTAGGAGCAAATACGAATAAACAAATAGTTGATTCTAAGGAAATAGATTTGAATACATTGCCTTTCTATCAAGAAATTGGAAGAGGAAATGAGAAAAATAATGTCGTTTCTATTGAAAAAAAAGCTATTCCCAAGGAAATTGATATAAATACCTTACCTTTAAGTCAAGAAATTAGGAAAGAACATTCAAAAGTCCTAAATTTGTCTAAAGATGTTGATAGTAAGGCTATTAACTCTGAAAAAGAAGAAGAAACTAAGGTAATTGGTAAAGGTGAAAAGGTTAAAGTTGATAATAAAAAACCTTTTTCAGAAGAAGTTTTATCAAGAGAAAAGAATAAAACAGAAAGTCAGTATATTTATCACACCGTCCGAAAGGATGAAACACTTTTCAGAATTTCAGTAAATTATAATGTATCAGTAGAGAATTTGTGGAAGATGAATAATTTATCAAGTACCATTGTGGCGTCAGGTACAGTTCTGAAAATCAAACGTTTGTAAATAGTATAGATTCACTCAATAGCTCGGATTAGCTTTTGCCTTTGGCGGGAGCTAATTTTTTTTGGTCTCACCGATACCAAAAAAATCAATTTGCAAGCACCAAATTCTCCTTAATACTTACTTTTTTATAACTCAAAGCAAATCGAGCAATAAAAGCTAAGGAACACCAACGCCCATAATCATAAGGCATTCCCATGGTGAAATTTTGAATGAGAGTAATTAAAAAAACGTAAGCAACCATAAGTGTAAAATCACAAGTTGGATTTATAATTTCTTTAAATACCCAACCAAAAATAACAACATGAAGACTTATGAACAATATAAAACCAATAATACCTAAGTCGTTGAGCATTTCAATAAAGGGTGAATCAACATAATAGTGTTGATAGCCATTCCCGAAAATTACTTCAAATATATTGCCTGATTTTAGGTTTTTCATGAAGTATTTGAAGACAGCTGTGATGTTTGTAACTCTTGTGGAAGCAGAGTCATCACCAGCAAATTTAACTTTTTTTGCAGTATCGCTATCAAAAAAAGATGTTGCCATTCTTTCCACACGGTCATATATTAAATTAAAAGCCGCTTCTATATAGACGTTTATGTTCGTATTATTAAATAAGTAATATATTCCAAATATGATTCCTATAAAAAGTAAAATCCCTTGCCAACCAAAAAGCCATTTCAAACCTTTATAAATGGTATGAGATTTTAAATTTGATATTATATAAACAAAAAGAAATATCACTGTAACCAATACAATTGCCATTGCTTGACACATTGCAATGACCATTAATAAAATAAGAATACTTCCATAAATTACTAAACGCCAAAAAGCTCTAATCTCGTTTTTTAATAAAATAACGCCTGCAACTAAGCCAATATAAGCACTTTTGGCATAAATATGTGGATTTCCCATTGACCCCATTCCTTTATCATCACTAAAACTTATGGCAGCTCTCATACCAAATACATAAGCAGGATTTTTTGCAATATAATAGAGAAGGCTTAAACCACCAAGTACACAAAAAACTAATGTAAATTGCAGAAAATTGTCTTTTAATGCATTTATTGATGTTCCTGCAAAAATAAACATACCCATAATAAACACTAATTGATTGCCAATTTCAAGAGGAGTATTTGTAAACCAACCTCTATTTGGGGCATAAAAAATCACATAAGTAAGTGCCATAAATGCATATAAACCGCACAAAATATATGCAAAAGTATTGGTTTGGAAAAGTTTCTTCGGATTTTGTGGAAATGCTATTAAAAGACTTAAAATGGCAACCGCAGCTGTAAATGCAGTACTTTGAGGGGCTAATTTTAAACCATCACGAAAAAAATAAACCAAGGGAAGTCCTCCAAAGAAAAAACTTAAACCAATACTATGGCGATATTTATTAAATTTATTTAAAAACCAATCAAGATATAGAATCATTTTACTATTTTTTTACAAATATACCTTACTGATTTTGTAAATAAAGTTTATTGTTGAAATTTTCCTATTTTACGGCTTAATTTTATTAATTTTGAAGACTTTTTAAAAATAAAAAGTTTGTTCATATATCATTAGATAAACCGCGTAATGCATGAAGATGCTCTTAATTCACCAATTCTTTTGGGCTCATTATAAAGCAAAAATTTATACAGAACTTCAAAAAGTTGTTGATAAACATCCAAAAGACGAACTTTTGGTCCTACAAACGGCACTTAATGAATTTACACGTGCCAAAATCGGAAGTATTGATTATAGCATTCATCAATATAATGTAAAAGTATTGTTTGAAGATTTTTATGAAAATACTTCAATTTGGCAACGCACCAAAAAATCTATTTATTGGATAAATAAATTTAAACCAGATGTTGTAAATGTACCGGGCTATTATGAACCTGCAATGAACTTGGTACTGTTTTACTGTCGTTTAAAAGGGATTAAAGTTGTAATATCGGCAGATTCTACTGAGGGTGATAATCCAAATATCTGGTGGAGAGAGGCTTTAAAGAGATTTGTTGTTACAAAAGCTCATGGTTTCTTTTGTTATGGTACAAAATCCGCGGAATATATTTATAAATTGGGCATGAAACCAAAACACATTTTGGTTGCCAATAATGCAGTTGATAATGCTCGTGTTGAAAATGTTTATAAGGAGGCAATTTTTGATAGAAAAGCTAACAAAGAATCATATCAATTAAGAAAATATAATTTTATCTATGTTGGTAGATTAATTTCTGTCAAAAATCTTGATAACCTACTTGCAGCTTATAAACCTTTGGCAAATACCGAATGGGGTTTGATTATTTTGGGCGATGGGAGTGAAGAAGAAAAGTTGAAAAAGTATGTTGCAGAAAATCACTTAGATGGAGTAAGGTTTATTGTTGGTCAGGCTTGGTATGATGTGCCAAAAATTTTAACATTGGGCGATGTTTTTATTTTGCCAAGTTATTCTGAGCCTTGGGGTTTGGTTGTGAATGAAGCCATGGCATGTGGAATGCCTGTAATTGTGTCGAATAAATGTGGTTCGGCTTTCGATGTCGTTGAAGAAGATAAAAATGGCTATACATTTGACCCATACAATGTAGAAGCACTCACTAATGTTTTTAATAAATTTGTAGAAGAACCAGATAAAATTGTGCCTTTTGGCAAATTATCAAGAGAAATTATCAAACGATATTCTCCCGAACAAGTTGCCCAAGAAATGTATGATGGATTCAAAAAAGTAGTTTATGACACTCAATAGAAATAATAATTTTGATTTAATTCGGTTGATTGCTGCATTTCAAGTTCTGTTATGGCATGGTGCAGTACATCTTAAAGTTTTCGATTCACTTTTTGTGTTTTTATCTTTAATCTTTCAATTTCCTGGAGTTCCAATTTTTTTTACAATTAGTGGCTTTTTGATAAGTTATTCCCTCGAAAGAAATAATTTTGACCTTAAAAAGTATTTTAAAAATAGAAGTTTACGAATTTTTCCAGCACTTTGGGTTTGTACAATTTTTACGGCAATCCTCTTGTTTTTATTTGGTAAAATGACTGTTTTGAAAGATGAAATTTCATGGTTTTTAGCACAAATTTCTTTTTTTCAGTTTTATTCAAGTCCATCCCTAAAAAGTTGGGGAGTAGGACACCCAAATGGCAGTTTGTGGAGTATTGCCATTGAGTTGCAGTTTTATTTAATTTTACCATTTATTTTATATTTTGTTGGAAAATCAAAAAAACTTTGGCTTACAAATATCATTCTTTTACTAATATTTTCACTTTCTGTATTTATTAAAGATTTTCATCTGACAAATTCTTGGATACTTTCTCACGAAACTTATGCCAAACTTCTTGGCAATACAGTATTTGTTTATTTGCATTTTTTCGTCACAGGTATTGCAATTTACAAAAATTTTGAATTGTTTGAGCAGTATTTACGAGGTAAAGCCTTGATATGGTTTATCATTTTTGTTATTTACTCGCTTATTTTTCATACTTGGCTTAAACTTTATATTTTTCCTTATGATATTTCAATAGCTGGAATTGTAGCAAATACTTTGCTTTCATTATTGACAATTTCGTTTGCTTTTTCATTTACTAATTTAAGCAAAAAACTTCTTCACGAAAATGATATTTCTTATGGCATTTATATTTATCACATGCCAATTGTCAATGTAATGGTAAGCGTGGGCTTTGTAGGAAATATTTGGTATTTGGTGCTTTTGATTATTATAACTTCGATTTTAGCTTTTCTTTCTTGGAAAATTATCGAACAACGAGTTTTGAGATTGAAGATGTAATTTGATTTGAATAAGTTTATTTTATAGTTCTATTAGCATATTTTGAAGGGCTATTTTGAATATTTTTAGCCAAATTTTCTATGTAATCTAAACCATTTTTTTTAAATAAAGATAATTCTGATGCGTTTAATTTTATATTTACTTCAAAAATAGCGACACTGCCAACTATTATCTTTAGAAAATAATTTCCTTCTTTTTCATAGAAAATATAATCCCACGGTTTATTTACTATTTCTTTCATTTCTTTTTAATTTTTGTTTCAGAATATTGACCTTGAGGTATTGGGTCAATGACAGACTCAGAAAATCCATTTGGTAATTTACCACCAGGAATCCAAAGCTCGTTTGCACCGATTTCATTTCCAGATGGCATTCTTATGTGAAGCCTTTTGGGTTTAGGAATATCAATACGAATCAACTCAATATTATTCCATAAGCCAGAAGGTATGCCAAGTTCAATTTCTATAAAGGTAATTTCTCCATTTGAATTGGAAATTAAATCATCCATTTCTTTTTTGCACATAACAAATTGCCCGTCATTTCTGCCAAGAATTGTCCGTCCAAATTTACCCAAAATATCTTCAGGAATTAGGAATGACGCTCCACTTTTAAATATACGTAAATGCCTTCTTATATATTTTCTTTTAAGATAATTTGAAGGAAGAGGTCTGTGTCCTTTAGGTATTGAAATTATTTTATCTTTTGAATGACCTTTTTTGAAAGCATTTAACAAAAAATCACTTGAATCTTTTTGAAAACTAAAGGATTTGAATGAGTATAAATGTTTTGTTTTGAAATCTCCAAATGCACTTTTTGGGTAAGCAGATTGTATAAATGGGTTAAAATAGAAGCAAAATAGTATTAATAAGTGACATTTTACAGAGATTTTCATTTGGTTTTAGTTCTTTTAAATTTGAAAATAAAAAAGAGGATACCTTTTTCAAGATACCCCCAAGCAAGGTAAGATTTTTTATTTTCTACCTAACCACCAGCCTGCAATACCGCCAGCGATAGCCCACATTACTGTTGAAACAGCAATATCAAGAAATAAACCTTGAATAACCATCATATTTGTTGTGCCATAAAGCATGAAATCAAAACCGCCATAACCTAATAAACCAATGATAGCCCCAGCTTTCACTCCGCCCATAAAAGTTGAAATGTTTGCCCAATTACTAAAAATGTAGGCGAGTAAAAAACCTACACATAAGTTTCCAAGAGCCAAAAATGGCATACTAACTTCTTCGGGAGCTCTCATGGCATCTTTCGCAGTTCCTGCAAAACCTGCCATCGTGTCAGCTAATAAAATGCCATAAAAAAGCCAGCCAAGAAGAAAAAGGGCAACGCCAGCTAATACGCCAGCAATGATTGATTTAGTGTTCATAATAATTAATGTTTAGGGTTAAAAAAAGTTCTTAAAATTAAACAGAAATTATAATATTTCAATAAAACGTATGAATATTTATGATTTATCACTAAAAAACTGATTTCTTTTCAATCAATTTTTATTTTTTTTGAGGCAAAACTCCATCTTTTTTCAAAATTTCATAGATATACACTCCAGCTACCATGTGGGCATCTTTATTCCAATGAAAATCAACAGGAAAATAATAAGCATGATAAGGGTCTTTATTTTTGAAAAGTGTTTGTTTGAAAGAATAAAAATTAATATTGTTTTTCAGACAAAAACTGCTTAAAGAATCTTCTTGATAAATTTTTCCATGTTTTTGAAAATCTAAAGTTGACAGGTGAGAAGGTATAAAAAAGGCATAAAATGTCGCTCCAGATTTATTAACTTCTTCTGACAAAGCCTTCAAATATTTGTAGGTTGGCTTAAATTTATTTTCTGTAGGAATTTGAGTTTTTGTTTCTTTTTCTGAGTTTTTTGTTGGTTTTTGCTCTAAAACAGAAGTGTTTTTTGTTTCATTTTCTTTCTTTACCTTTTTAATCCAAAATAAACCAACTTGAAATCGAATCATACTAAAAAGATGAGAATTAGAAGAAAACCAATTATAAAGTTTACTATTAGCTAATTTATTCTTTTGAACTGCATTAATTGAAGCAAATTCGTTTACATTATTAGATATAATTGAATCATTTTTAATAGTGAAATATCGGTTTTCTAAATTATCTTCTCTATCATTTTCAAAATAAAAGTAAATAACAATTTTTGGCGAAAGTTCTTTACCTCGAACTCGAAAAAACTTCAAAGCGTAATCTGTTCCAGCACCCGATGAACCCGCATTCAGTACTGCAATCAAATCTTGATTTATTTTTTTTTCTAAAACATTACTGAAAGTTTCATTATCATTTACACCCCAACCATAAGTAAAAGAATCTCCAAGACAAAGGATTTTATATGGAATGTGCTTGTAATCAGCCAATTGACGAGTATCACGCATACCAATTTCGTTGTTTTGATACTCATAATGATAAATATCAGGATGATTTTTAAAGCCTTTTTGATTGGGAACTGGTACCATTCCACCTAATTTTTCATCATAAAAAAATTGAACAGGGGATGTTATTTGAGGGAAAAACATTCGAACAATGAATTCTCCAATAAGTAAACCGATACTTATGCTTACACTAAATGCCAGTAAATTTTTAAGGCTATTTTTGACAAAATTCATTATTTTCTTTGAGAATTGGGCGGTAAATTGCTAATTTAATCAGATGATTATTGACTTTTTATTGCTAAAATTTATCAAAACACAAAATTAGCTAATTTTTACTTGGGGTTCTCGTCAAACAGTCATAATTTTAAGGATGAATTGGATAAAACCACTTACCATTGTCGAATTTGTCTTTATTGGCATTTTTTTGTTAGTAAACGTAGCTTATTTTGTTCGTTTATACTTAATTGCTCGCCGCTTGGGAACTACGGCTCGCTCTGTTGTCATTAAATTTGTTTTACGTACAGTTTATGTCGGACTTTGTATAGTCGGATTGCTTGGCCCGAGTTTTGGGGTAAATGAAATTGAGGCACAAACAACTGGTAAAGATGTTTATTTTGTTTTTGATTTATCTCGGTCGATGGATGCCATTGATATTGAACCGACACGCCTTGAAAGAGTAAAATTTGAACTAATAAAAAATATAAATTTATTAAAATCCGACCGAGTTGGTTTAATTGTTTTTTCGTCCGATGCTTTCATTAATACACCATTGACATTTGATAGAGATGCTTTGAAATTATTTATTCAAAAACTGAATACTAATATATTTATTGAAAATGGTACGAACATTAACTCAGCATTTCAATTGATTTTAAGTAAAAATCAGCTAAATACCAAATCACAACATCAACAGAATAGAAAAGCTAAAGTTATTGTTTTAATTAGTGATGGTGAAGATTTTGGGCAATTGGACTCAAATGTAATATTTGAATTAAAGAAAAATAAGGTTAATTTGATTGTTTTAGGTGTTGGCACAACTTTGGGAGGGAAAATAAAAGCTGGAAATGGATTTAAGAAAGACAATGAAGATAATGAAATAGTTACAAAAATAGATGCAGATTATCTTAGAAAATTATCAAATTCGTTCGGTGGAAAGTATTTTCAATTGACCAATCAAAATAATGAAGTGAGTGCTTTATTCAAAGAAATTGATTCTTTAGAAAGTAATTGGATTGATACTCGAAAAATGACAGTTGCAAATAATAAATACTATTATTTTATAATTTTAGCCTTAATTCTAATGATTGTTGATGTTTTAGTAACTGTGCGAACAATAAAAATTTAAATATGAATACATTGTTTTTTTATATAATTTTATTTTACCTAAATCTTAGCTCTCTAACGAATGTTTCAGAACGAAATATGCTGAAAATTGAAGCTCAAAAGGCTTTTACACTGAAGAAATACAATATTTCGATTGAAAAATACCAAAATTTAACAACACTTTCCTTTACTTTAGAGCCTGAATCGCGAATGAATTTAGCTCATTCATATTTTAATATAAACGACACTACAAACGCTTTAAACGAATATAGTAAGTTATTAAGAGTCAGTGATGAAAAAATTTCTTCAAATGCTTTAATTCAAATTGGCGTAATTGATACAATGCTTGGAGACAGTGCAAATGCATTAAACTTATTTAAGGAGGCTTTGAAAAAAAATTATGAAAATAAAATTGCAAGGTATAATTTTGAACTTTTGAGTAAGAAAATGCCACCAAAACCACCTCAAACTAATAATAATCAAGTTAATCAAAATGAAGAACAAAATCAAACAAAAGAAGAACTCAAAAACGAAGGTCAAACAATAAAATCTGATGAAAAGAAAGAAGATTTAAGTTCTCAGACCCCTGAAAAAATGAGTAAAGAAAAAGCCCTCCAAATTTTGGAAGCAATGAAAACAACTGAATTACAAAATTCTCTACAACGTAAATTAGGAAATAAAAGCAAAGATAAAAACACAAAAGATTGGTAACTCGTATGGCAGAGGTCAACCCATCTTTTTCGAAGAAATGAAAATTGGATAAATAATTGAAAGAAATATGACATCAGTAAAAGAAACAAATTTTAATTTTGAAGGACAAACAGGCTTTTATCGTGGAAAAGTAAGAGATGTGTATGATTTTGGTGATAAAGTAGTAATGATTGCATCCGACCGAATTTCGGCATTTGATGTGGTTTTGCCTCGTCCAATTCCATTTAAAGGGCAAGTTTTAAATCAAATTGCAGCAAAATTCTTGAATTCAACTAAAGATATTGTACCAAATTGGTTTTTGGCAGCTCCTGACCCAAATGTTTCGGTGGGTGTTCGTTGCGAAACTTTTCCTGTTGAAATGGTTGTTCGTGGCTACTTAGTTGGTCATGCTTGGCGGACTTACAAAAGTGGTTTGCGAACTTTGTGTGGTGTAAATCTTCCAGAAGGAATGAAAGAAAATGATAAATTTTCTAGCCCAATTATTACCCCAACAACCAAAGCACATGAAGGACATGATGAAGATATTTCGAGAGAAGAAATAATTTCAAAAGGCTTAGTTTCAGAAGAAAAATATGTTCAGTTAGAACACTATACATTAGCATTATATCAACGAGGAACTGAAATTGCAGCTGAAAGAAACTTGATTTTAGTTGATACAAAATATGAATTTGGAGAAAAAGACGGCATAATTTATTTGATTGATGAGGTTCATACACCTGATTCTTCACGATATTTTATCGCAGATTCTTACCAAGAAAATTTGGTTAAAAACTTGCCACAAAAGCAATTATCAAAGGAATTTGTACGAGAATGGCTAATTGCAAACAATTTTCAAGGAAAAGAAGGGCAATCTGTACCCGAAATGACGGATGAAAAAGTTGCGGAAATATCAAATCGCTATATTGAACTTTATGAAAAAGTAGCAGGAGAAAAATTTGTAGCAAATGTAGATGAAGATGTTTTAGATAGAATAGAAGGGAATATCATTAGGTATTTTGGAATTTGAAATTTATAAAAACGTCGGCATGAAGTTCTACTGTTGGGTTAACCATGCCGACGTTAAAATACAATAATAACTTAAACTCCTGCATACGCAGGCGAAATCATCGAAATAGATTTTGCTTCTAAAAGGCTCTCGCCCATCAAAAACTCATCAACTTTTCTGGCACATTCACGCCCTTCCGAAATCGCCCAAACTACCAAAGATTGTCCACGACGCATATCTCCAGCTGCAAAAACTTTAGCATTCGAGGTTTGATAATTTGGTGCTTTCACATTTTTACGTTCATCTACTTCAACCTCTAATTGTTCGAGTAAATCTTGTTGAGGATTCAAAAATCCAGCTGCAATGAGTGCCAATTCACAAGGAATTTCACGCTCATTCATTTCAACACGAGTTCCGTTGAATATCGCACTTTCTGAAATTAAAATTCCTTTCAAATTTCCATTTTCATCACCAATAAATTCTTTAACATTTACACTAAACAAACGCTCGCAACCTTCTTCATGAGAGGTTGAAGTTCGTTTTGTAAGTGGCCAGTTGGGCCAAGGAGTTGCATCAGCTCTTTTTTGAAAATAAGGATTTTTCTTATCGTCAATTTCTGGCTCTTGCATAACTTCAACTTGTGATATTGTTTTAGCTTTATGTCGGTTTGAAGTACCAACACAGTCAGAACCAGTATCTCCTCCACCAATGACTACAACATTCTTATCAGTTGCTACAATATCACCATTATGGTAAATTTCTCCTTTGTGGTCTTTGGTTATTTCGATGCCAGAAACCCTTTTATTTTGCTGACTCAAAAATTCCATTGCAGGAAAAATACCTTTCAATTCTTTTCCTTTTATGTCAATCATGCGAGGAACAGTCGAACCACCAGAAAGTACTATTGCATCAAAATCTCTCAATAAATCGCCTGATTTGATATTTTCGCCTACATAAGCATTGGTTATGAATTCAATTCCTTCTTCAATCATTACCTCAACCCTGCGACGAACAACAGATTTATCTAATTTAAAATCAGGAATTCCGTAACGAAGCAAACCGCCAATTTCATCTGCACGCTCAAAAACAGTAACCAAATGTCCTGCCTTATTGAGTTGTGCCGCAGCTGCCATACCAGCAGGTCCAGAGCCAACAACTGCTACTTTTTTGTGTGTTCTTCTCTTTGGAATTGAAGGTTTTACCCAACCATTTGCAAAGGCACGTTCAATTATTGATTTCTCTATAAATTCAATCGCAACAGGTGGTTTATTGATTCCTAAAACACAAGAAGATTCGCAAGGTGCTGGGCAAATTCTACCTGTAAATTCAGGAAAATTATTTGTTGAACTTAATATTTCATAAGCATATTGCCAGTTTTGTTCATAAACTGCATCATTAAATTCAGGAATAATATTGCCAAGCGGACAGCCATTATGACAAAATGGTACGCCGCAGTCCATGCAACGAGCCGCTTGCTGACGAGAACTTTCGTCATTGGCAGGTAATTCAATTTCATTATAGTCCAAACGACGCTCTTCGATGCTCCGTTTGCTTGCTAATTCTCTTTGAAATTCTAAGAAACCAGTTGGTTTTCCCATTGTAATAAGTCGATTTAATCCCCTAAAATTAATTTTTCAAAAACTCATTTAATTACTTAAGCCAAAACGCTTTCAAGTTGCACTTTTTTCTTACGTTCCAATAAAACTCGTTTATAATCCGTTGGCATAATTTTAACAAAATTTATAATTTCTGCATCAAAATTAGATAAGATTCTTTCAGCAACTTTACTTTTTGTTAGTTCAAAATGTTTTTTAATAAATGCCTGCAACAATTCGCCATCTTCGAAATCAACTTTTTCCAAACCAACCATTTCTTTGTTGCATTTTGCTTCAAAAGTTTTGTTTTTGTCATAAACAAAAGCAATTCCTCCACTCATGCCTGCGGCAAAGTTTTTGCCAGTTTCACCCAAAATGATTGCTAATCCACCGGTCATATATTCCAAACCATGGTCGCCAATGCCTTCTACCACAACTTTTGCTCCTGAATTTCTTACACAAAAACGCTCACCAGCCATACCATTAATATAGGCTTCACCCGAAGTTGCACCATAAAATGCTACGTTTCCAATTACCATATTTTCTTCGGCTTTGAAAGTTGTTTTTCTATCTGGATAAACAATTAATTCTGCTCCACAAAGACCTTTTCCAAAATAATCATTAGAATCTCCTTCCAATTCGAGTTTCAAACCACTTGTAGAAAATGCTCCAAATGATTGTCCAGCTGTTCCTCTATATTTATAATGAATGGTGCTGTATGGCAAACCTACACCTTTATAAATCTTTGAAATTTCGTTAGAAGTCATTGCTCCAATCGAGCGATTCAAGTTATTTATTTCATAACTTGCTTCTACTTCTTCTTGTTTCAAAATCGCAGGTTGAGCATCTCTAATCATCTGCCAGTCAAGCACTTGAGAAATTCCGTGGTCTTGTTCTTCTTGCTTAAATTGTGCAACATCAAGTGTAGTTGGCTCTTTGAAAAGCACACCCGAAAGGTCAATTTTCTTGTATTTCCAATGTGTCAAATCATCACGTTTTTCAAGTAATTGCGATTGTCCCACCATTTCATTGATTGTTCGGAAGCCTAATTCTGCCATGATCTCACGCAATTCCATCGCCAAATACGTAAACATATTGACCACGTGTTCAGGTTTTCCGCTGAACATGGCACGTAACTCTTTATTTTGTGTGGCAACGCCAACTGGACAAGTATTTAGATGACATTTTCGCATCATAATGCAACCCACAGCAACCAAAGCTGCCGTTGCAACGCCAAATTCTTCAGCCCCAAGCAAAGCGGCAATCGCCAAATCTTTACCTGTTCGCATTTGCCCATCAGCTTGCAATACTATTCTTCCTCTCAACTTATTTTTTACTAAAGTTTGGTGTGCTTCTGCAAGACCCAACTCCCAAGGCAAACCTGCATGACGCACCGAAGATAGGGGAGAAGCCCCAGTTCCACCATCGTGTCCGGCAATCAAAACTACGTCAGCATGAGCTTTTGTAACACCTGCCGCAACAGTTCCAACGCCTGCTTCTGAAACTAATTTTACAGAAATACGAGCATCACGATTGGCATTTTTTAAATCATAAATCAACTGGGCTAAATCTTCAATTGAATAAATATCATGGTGAGGTGGAGGCGAAATCAAGCCTACTCCCGGCGTACTGTGCCGCACTCGACCTATCCAATCATCAACTTTATGTCCGGGAAGTTGTCCACCTTCACCGGGTTTTGCTCCTTGTGCCATTTTTATTTGGAGTTCTTTGGCACTCGTCAAATAGTGACTTGTTACACCAAAACGCCCCGAAGCTACTTGTTTGATAGCCGAATTTAGATTATCACCATTTTTATCAATGTCATAACGAATCTCATCTTCACCGCCCTCGCCCGAATTAGAGCGACCACCGATGCGATTCATTGCTATAGCCAAAGTTGTGTGAGCTTCCCACGAAATCGAACCAAAAGACATTGCCCCAGTAGCAAAACGCTTGAAAATGCTCTCAATTGGCTCAACTTCTTCCAAAGGAATTGGATTTCCTTTCTTGAACCTTAATAAACCACGTAGTGTCAAAGCATCTTTGCTTTGGTCATTAATCAATTTTGAATATTGCTTGAAAATATGATAACCTTTATCCAAATCTTTCTCGCCAACTCTTCCCGATTGCTGCAAAAGGTGAATCGAAGTTGGATTAAACATGTGCCTTTCGCCACGTTGCTTCCATTGATATACGCCCCCAACTTCCAGCCTTCTGATAGATTCTTGAGGAATTTCAGGGAAAGCAACTTTATGTCGAACATTGGCTTCTTTGGCAATTTCAGCCAAACCCATGCCGCTAATCCGAGAGATTGTTCCTGTAAAATATTTGTCAATAACTTGCTTATTCAAGCCAATACATTCAAATATTTGAGCTCCCTGATAAGACTGTAATGTAGAAATCCCCATTTTCGAGAAAATCTTTAATAATTCTTTATCAACTGCCTTTATGTAATTTTTATAAAGTGTATAATCATTAAATTCTCCTTCAATTTGACCTTTTTTGTTCATCCAAGACAAAGTTTCAAAAGCCATATATGGACAAATGCCAGATGCTCCGTAGCCAATAAGTGCTGCAAAATGATGTGTTTCCCAAATATCTCCTGCCTCAACCAAAAGTCCAGCTTTTCCACGAATCCCTTTTCTAATCAAATGATGATGAATAGCAGCAGTAGCCAACAATGAAGGAATTGGTGCGTGGTCGGTGTCAATGGCACGGTCAGAAAGTATCAAAATCTCGAAACCATCTTCAATGGCATCTTCGGCATACCGACAAATTCTATCCAAAGCAAATTCCAATGCTTTGCCTATATCTTCTGATTTTGAATTGAAATAAGTATTGATAGTTTTTCCTTGAAAACCTTTATAATCAACAAAACGAAGTTTGTCAAATTCTTCAATCGTCAAAACAGGTTGCTCCAATTGTACCAAACGACAATGATTTGGCGTTTCGGTCAAAATATTTTCATTTGAACCAACAAACGAAATCAAAGACATGATTGAACGCTCACGTATTGAGTCAATCGGAGGATTGGTAACTTGAGCAAATAATTGTTTGAAATAATAAGATAAATGCTGACTCTGGTCAGAAAGTATTGCCAGTGGCGTATCAACGCCCATCGAACCAATCGCTTCCATGCCCGACTGAGCCATAGGAGCTAAAATCATTCGCAAATCTTCGGAAGTATAACCAAAAGTAATTTGTCGTTTCAGCAAAGTTTCTTCACTATAATGTTGATACGGGCGAATAGATTGAGGTAATTTTTCAGCCTTAATTTTATTATCATCTAACCATTCTTGGTAGGGTTGGCGAGAACAAATATCAGCTTTCACTTCTTCATCAGGAATGATTCTGCCTTGTTCCATGTCCACAACGAACATTTTACCTGGTTGCAAGCGACCTTTCGATACTACTTTAGACTGGTCAATGTCCAAAACACCTGCTTCCGATGCCATAATTACAGTGTCATCGTCAAGCACCCAATAGCGTGATGGTCGGAGCCCGTTTCTATCTAAAGTTGCTCCAACAATTTTTCCATCAGTAAATGAAATCGAAGCTGGACCGTCCCACGGCTCCATTATTGCTGCATGATATTCGTAAAATGCCTTTCTATTTGCATCCATCGAGTCATTTCCGTCCCATGCTTCTGGCACGAGCATCATCATTACATGTGGCAATGAGCGACCAGAAAGATATAACAATTCTAAAACATTGTCTAATTGTGCAGAGTCAGAATTTCCTAAATCACAAATTGGTAAAACCATGTCCATTTCTTCTTTTGTGAAAAAATCTGACACAAAAGATTTTTCTCCAGCACGAATCCAATTGACATTGCCTTTGACAGTATTTATTTCTCCATTATGGGCAATAAATCGGAAAGGTTGTGCCAATTTCCAAGAAGGAAAGGTATTTGTAGAAAAACGAGAGTGAATTACTGCAAAAGCCGAAGTTACCGACTCATTTGACAAATCAGGGAAATAATATTTTAATTGTTCGGTAGTAAGTTGACCTTTATAAGAAATGGTTCTGCATGAAAGCGAAGAAAAATAAAAATGTTCTTTTGCACCTGCAACTGCTTCACGAATAATGCGTGAAGCATATTGACGAAGTATATATAATTTTCTTTCAAAGTCAATTTCATCTGTAATTTCGGCAGGTCGCTTGATAAAAACTTGCTCAACTTCTGGTTCTACTGACGCAGAACCTTCTCCCAAACAATCGCCTTTTGTAATTACTTTTCTATATCCAATTAGCTCTAAACCTAATTTTTCAATTTTTCGATTCAATATTTCTCTACATTCTTCACGCTCGGTTTTATCCATCGGAAAGAAAATCATTCCAACACCATACTCACCAATTGCTGGAAGATGATAATTCAATTTATTACATTCATCTAAAAAGAATTCATGTGGAATTTGTAACAAAATTCCTGCACCATCACCTGTATTTGGGTCGCAACCACAAGCACCACGATGATCCATTCGCTCAAGCATTTTTATTGCATCTGCTACAATTTCGTGAGATTTTCGTCCTTTAAGGTGAGCTCTAAAACCTATTCCACAGGCATCATGCTCAAATTCGGAGCGATAAAGACCTTGTTCTTGTTCCGTAACTTGTTCAGTTTCAGTCATGGTTTTTATAAAAAATGATTGGAAATTGTACCTTTTTATGATTTTGTTGTATTAATTTAAAATTATGTTTGCCCAATAATCTTTTGAAACGAAGCAAAATAGGTGGTAGAACATAATGACATTGCAATATAATACAAAATTTATTTGGCATAACAACTTTTAAACCAAATTTTCTTTCTTGGATAAAAAATACTTGTTATAACAACAAATTTTATTAAAAAAATACAATGATACAAAAAAAAAGCTGCTTAAATTCTTATATTATTGTGAATAATTATTACACAAAATTTGGTTTTTTTTAATTGTATTTTGACAAAATTTCTGTGAGAATTATTTTGGATTAATTAAAAATATATTTAGGTATAATTTTAAAGTATGATGATTTTATATAAATATACTAAGAATTTTACTTACCGTTTGATAAATTTTTAAGTTAAATGATTGATTATCAAGATATTATAGTTTACTTTGTAATGTACCATCGTGAATCTATAATGACACATACCCAAAAGAAGGTTTTGACGACCTTAATACTCGCATTTACATTTCAGTTTCTACAAGCTGCCTCATTTGAAAAATACTTCAACAAACTTATCAAATTTGAAGGCAAAGGCTTCGGAATTCACCAGGCAATCTGGGGTAACAAAAACTTCTCAAAATCCGAAGCATTTAGAATTCACAAAAAATTTTATTGGGATAAACATCATGCAGATTTGTTTGAAAATCAAGAAGTTGCAGAAGTTTTGATTGACCATTTAATAAATACTGGGGACGGAAAAGAATGTGTAAATATTAAGGCATTTGAAGCATTAATTGGAGTAAATCAAGACGGAAAACTTTCTAAAGAAGATATTGAAACTGCTAATAATTTTGCTTTTCCTGAGCAAATAATTAATCCTTATGTCAATTATCGCTTATACTACTATCGTACTCGAAAAAGTTGTGATAAATATCCCGGTTGGGCTGTGAGGGCAAAAAGTTTTATGATTTTAGACAAAGAAGGAAATTTGTTAGCGGACTATTTAATTTTGCCGAAATTGTGGCTCAATGAAACTAACCAACATTTGGCTTATTCAGTCGAAGAAGAACTGATTGCAAAGCACTAATTTTTTTTCTTGAAAATACTATTGATGGTACAAAATTCGTTGTAACATTAATAGTATTTGTTTTTTGGGCCACAATAACTTTGCCACATAGGCAAATATTAGAGATTGTATTTGTAGCCGCTTAATAATTTTTTTAATAAACTCCTGATAGTAAGCCTATTACCAAAATCTACTTTTATTTAGTCCCAAAAGTTATCCAGCGGTACTATTTTTGCATGTATCTGCATGTCTGGAAAAAAATACATGATGAAATTAAAAAAAGTGATTTTCTCCTTGCTTGCTATCAGCACGCTGTCTTTTGTATGTGTAATTTTCATTAATCAAGGTGCTTCTTTCAATAAATATGCTCCCAAACTGTTGAAGTTTGAAGGTGAAGGTTATGGCATTCATAAACCAATTTGGGGAGATAAAATATTTACAAAAAGCGAAGCACTTTATATCCACCGACATTATTACTGGGACAAATTTTATGGAAATCATTTCAAAAGCCAAGAAGTTGCTGAGGTTTTGATTGACCATATCATTAATGCAGGCGTAGGTCGAGATAATAGAAATATTGTTGCTTTTGAAAAGATTATAGGCGTAAGGCAAAATGGAATACTTTCCCTTGAAGATATTTCAGTTGCTAATAGTTTTGAGTTTCCAGAAGAAATTGTAAATCCTTATGTTGAATATCGTCTAAGATATTATCGCACCCGAAAAGATGCAAAATCAAATAAAGGTTGGTTTAAAAGAGCCAAATCTTTCTATATGGAAGAATCAGAAAAAGAGATTGACGATAATATTATTGAAGAATATATTGTTCCTCCCAAAGCAAAATAATAACAAAAACTTTACACGATAAACTCTCCCTTAGAAATGCTTCTTAAATAAAAAACCCTCTTTTTCGTAGAAAAAAGGGGGTTTAAAGAGGTTTTTTAGAATTTTACTCCACAAATCCCACACCAACTGTGCCATTATTTATTTCGTCAATCAAAATGAACGAACCATTAGCAGGATTATCTTCATATTTATCTGCATAAATCGGATTGGCGGTTTTAACTGTAATCCAACCTATTTCGTTGAGTTTTATACCTCCGTCGGCAGGGGGAGTATTATTCAAAGTCATGTCCTTTATATCAATCAAAGTATTGATTTTTGTAACCTTTGATTTCACTCGATTGATACCATGTTGCAATAAATATGATTTTCCGACTGTAAGCATTGTATTATCCATCCAACATATTTTTGCTTCGATTTCTTTCAAGGCAGGCGGAGTCTCGCCAACTTTTACAAGCATATTGCCACGACTAACATCAATATTATCTTCAAGTGTAATAACTACTGATTCTTTAGCTTTTCCAGTTTCAAGTTTTTCGCCAAATTTTTCAATAGTTTTAATTTTGCTTATTTGACCACTTGGCAATGCTTCAATCAAATCTCCAATAGTAAAACTTCCACTGGCTATTTTTCCCGCATAACCTCTATAATCATGAAATTCTTCAGTTTTTGGTCTAATTACTTGTTGAACAGGAAAACGGGCTTGAATAATGCTGAGTTCTGAGTTTTGCGAACTGATAGTTTCTAAAGTTTCAAGCAATGTCTGCCCTTCATACCAAGGCGTTTCAGCTGAAATTCTAACTAAATTTTCACCATAAAGTGAAGAAATTGGAATAAATTGCAAGTTCTGTCCTTTGAAACTTACTTGCTCAGCAATTGCCAATAACTCATTTTTAATTTCCTCGAAACGTACTTGACTATAAGCTACCAAGTCCATTTTATTGACTGCCACTATAATATTTTTGATACGTAGCATTGATGAAATATAAAAATGTCGCTTGGTTTGCTCCACAACACCATTTCGAGCATCAATTAAAATGATAGAAACCGAAGTATTTGAAGCTCCGGTAACCATGTTTCGGGTATATTCAAAATGCCCTGGAGTGTCAGCAATAATGTATTTGCGATTTGGGGTGCTAAAATAAATATGTGCAACGTCTATAGTAATACCTTGCTCACGTTCGGCAATCAAACCATCAGTCAAAAGTGATAAGTCTAAAAAATCAAGACCTTTTCTCTTTGATGCTGACTCAAGAGCTTCAATTTTATCTTTTGTAATCGAATTTGTTTCGTATAATAAGCGACCGATAAGTGTACTTTTACCATCATCTACCGAGCCTGCTGTTGCTATTCTTAATATGTCCAATTTATTTACGATTTACGATTTACGATTTATGATACTTGAACTCAGTAAGCAAAGTCGCAATCAATTCTTTTATATTTATTTGCGATTTAAGTTTTCTCTTGTACTTTTTAAGATGGAAACAAAAATTGCAATCAGTTCATTATTTTCTTTTAGCAAATTTTTTAATTTATCTTCTGAAATTGTTTGACTTTCAATAAGTAATTCCAGCCAATAAGAGGTTTCGTCAGCTTCTTCTTCAACAATTTTGAGTTTATTAATAAAATCAGCACTTGATTTAGCTCTACATGCAGCTCGATAATTTGCTCCAACAGATGTACCAGAACGAATTATTTGTGAACCGATTGTTTTTGCTGTTTTAGATTCGGGTAAACTCTCAACAAGACGAATTATTCTCAAAGCAAATAGTTTTGTTCTTTTTTGTAATTCTTCTTTACTCATGATTTAGATTTAAAAAGTATGGTATATGAAACATTTTCGTACCTCGTAAATCGTATCTCGTAAATCAAAAGTATCCCGCTTGTTTTCTTTTTTCCATCGCAGCTTCTGAGCGTTTGTCGTCAATTCTTGCTCCACGCTCTGAAATTTGTGCTGAAAGAATTTCCCCAATTACATCATCTAAATTATCGGCAGTTGAAGCTACTGCAGCCGTACAAGTCATGTCCCCCACAGTTCTGAATCTTACTTGAGTTTTGTAAGGAACTTCGTCTTCTGATTTATTGATAAATTCAGAGTCTGCCCAAATCATGCCATCACGTTCGAAAACCTCTCTTTCGTGTGTAAAATAAATAGAGGGAATGGCGAGTTTTTCTTCTTTTATATAATTCCAAACGTCTAATTCTGTCCAGTTTGAAATAGGGAAAACTCTTACGTTTTCGCCTAATTCTATTTTTCCATTCAACATATCAAACAATTCTGGACGTTGTTTCTTTGAATCCCATTGCCCAAAATCATCTCTTACAGAGAAAATACGCTCTTTTGCTCTTGCTTTTTCTTCGTCACGTCTTGCACCACCAATACAAGCGTCAAATTTGAATTCTTCAATGGCATCTAAAAGAGTTACAGTTTGAGACGCATTTCGACTGGCATATTTGCCAGTTTCTTCTTTAACTTTCCCTTGTTTTATTGAATCTTCCACATATCGAACATGAAGTTCTAAGCCTAATTTATTAACTAACCAATTACGGTAGTCAATCGTTTCTGGGAAATTATGTCCAGTATCGACGTGAAGCAATACAAATGGAATTTTTGAAGGATAAAAAGCTTTTTGGGCAAGTCTTACGACCGTAATAGAATCTTTTCCACCAGAAAAAAGAATTGTTGGTTTTTCAAATTGTGAAGCAACTTCACGTAATATATAGATAGCTTCATCTTCCAATTCTCTTGGAAATGCAGTATCATTTGCTTGGTAAACCGTTGATATTTCTGAAATTGTACTCATTAATTGAAAATTTGTTTATCTGAATTAAGAAAGTTGTCTGTTTGAAAAGAATTAATCCTTTTCCTACCAATAACCTGCAAATTTGAGAAAAATCTATGATAATTGTTAGTTGTTAATTGGAAATTGCATGTAGTCCGCACTCTTTTTTTGATTCTTCCCACCACCAACGCCCTGCTCTTGGGTGTTCGTTTGGCTCAATAGCACGAGTGCAGGGCATGCAACCGATGCTTACAAAGCCTTTTTTATGTAATGGATTGTCCGGAACTTTGTTTTTATCAATATAATTCAAAACTTCGTCAAAAGTCCAATGAATTAACGGATTAAATTTCCAGACTTTGTTGCCTTCGTCCCATTCCCAAATCTTCATTTCATTTCGATTTTCAGATTGATCGGCACGAAGGCCTGTAATCCAAACTTCTGCTCCAGCCAAAGCCCTTTTTAAAGGCTCTATTTTACAAATAAAACAACATTCTTTTCTATTTTCAACAGATTCATAAAAACTATTCAAGCCCTTTTCAGTTGTAAGTTTTTGAACTTTATCAGTGTTCGGAAAATAAATTTCAATGTTTTTCTTGTAACGTGAACGAGTTATATCAATCATCTCATAAGTTTCTTGAAAAAGTCTTCCAGTGTCAAGGGTAAATACTTCAATGTCGATGTTATTTTTGAAAATAGCATCTGTAATTACTTGGTCTTCTTGACCCAACGAGGTTGAAAAAACTACTTTTTGTGAGTATTTTTGAGCTATAAAGTTGAGACTTTCAACGAGGGAAAGTTTTTCTAATTTGTCTATCATATAAATATGTTGCTTTATTTAACCGACGATTTGTATTTAAGCAAGCTCTAATTCATTTCTTAATTCTTCACGAATAATCATTGATTTTTTCAAGAATTCTTCAGATTCTGTAATATAAACAAGTGCAAATGCTTGACTTGGCTCATTTTGATTAATTTGAAGCACTTTTTCCTTGAAATTTCCACCAAATTCTTCTGCAAAATGTTTATCAAATTCTGAAATAATGCCATGTTGGGTATTGCAACTAACATTTTTTTCAAGCAAAATCGCTTTTGCAGTATTTATTTGAGATTGATATGCATAATAAATGGCATCTGCCCAACGGCTTTCGCTGTAAGCTTCTTTAGCCCAATTGATTTTTTCTTCCGATTCGTAGAAAATGGTAGCAACCAAATCAATTATTACACTTGCACATTCGCCAACTCCGATTTCTGTTTGGAAAATTTCATCACGACCCCAATCAACAAAATCTGTGTCAATTAAAGTTGTCAAATCTGCCAAAGGTTTCAATAAAGTATAAAAATATTTTTCGCCTTGGCGGTCATAATAATCATTGAAATATTCACCTTCAAAACCATTGGTTTCATAATCATTCAAGATAATTCTCAATAATTGTGGGCCTCTTTTACTTGGAACTTTTATCACTTTATCAGAAATTCTCCCTGCACCATTTCCCAATGTTCCACCGCCCAAAAGGACTTGAAGAGCAGGAAGAACCTTTCCAGCAGCCTTCAACGAACTTCCATGAAAGCCAATATGTGCCATGCTGTGTTGTCCGCAAGCATTCATGCAACCCGAAATCTTGATTTGCATATTGTTTTCTTCAATCAACTCTGGGAAGTCTTCACGAAGCACTTTTTCAAATTCTAAAGTGATGCTTGTACTGTCCGAAATAGCTAAATTACAAGTATCAGTGCCGGGGCAAGCTGTTATATTTGCAATGCTATTTGCTCCCGGAGAAGCCAAATTAAATTCACTTAAAACTTCAAAAATATAGGGCAAGTTTTCTTCTTTCACAAAACGCAACAAAAGACCTTGATTTACTGTAACTCTCACATCATCAGCCACATAGCCCGATAATTTTTCAATTAAATTACGAGAAACTATACTTGAAATATTCCCCAAAGGAACTCTAATAAATACACCAAAATTGCCTTTTTGTTTTTGTTCAAAAACATTGGTTTTGTGCCAGTTTGAATATAGTTCTGAATTCTGAATTCTGAGTTCTGAGTTTTCATTTATCACAGAAGCATTAGCTATTTTAGTTCCAAAAGTTTCGGTATCAACTTTAAATGATTTTACTTTTAGTGAAAGTTTTTCTGCTTCAACCAATTCCATGAATGCCTCAAAACCAATTTTTGCAATTAAAAATTTCAAGCGTGCTTTGTGTCTTGAATTTCGTTCACCATGACGGTCGAAAACTCTCAAAACAGCTTCAGTAAAAGGTATTATTTGGTCTTCTTCCAAGAATTCATAAGCGACATGAGCCAATTGTGGTTGAGCCCCTAAGCCACCGCCAAGCATAATTTTAAAGCCTCGTTTACCATCTTGCATTTTTGGAATAAAGCCCAAGTCGTGCATATAACTTAGTGCTGTATCTTCGTCTGTACTTGAAAATGACATTTTGAATTTACGCCCCATTTCCTGACAAATCGGGTTGCGGAGAAAATATTCAAACGTTGCATGTACATAAGGAGTTACATCAAAAAGCTCATTTGGGTCTATGCCTGCGGTAGGAGAGGCGGTAATATTTCTAACAGTGTTGCCACAGGCTTCACGTAAAGTAATGTTTTCTTCCTCTAATTTTGACCATAATTCGGGCGTACGCTCCAAACTTACGAAGTGAATCTGAATATCTTGGCGAGTGGTAAGGTGAAGATTGCCCGTAGAATATTCGTCCGAAATATCAGCAATTCTTTGCCATTGATTCAAATTCATTTTACCATAAGGCAACTTGATTCTGACCATCTGAACACCTTGCTGACGTTGTCCATACACGCCACGGGCTAATCTTAAACTTCTAAATTTTTCTTCATGAATTTTTCCTTCACGAAACATTCTAATTTTCTTTTCTAAATCAATAATGTCTTTTTCTACTAAAGGATTTTCTAATTCTGTCCGAAAACTTTGCATAATTTTTCTTTGGTTTAATTATGCAAAGATATATAAACTCTATAATATTAATAGACTTTACAGGGTTATTTTTAAAATTTCTTTTTTTAGTACAATTTTAAAGTGTTTTTGTAATAAAAATTATTAAAAATTTATTTTATATTTTGTAAATTTTGCCTTCTTCCGCCAAAAAAGAATTTTCAAAAATCTCTTTTGCTTCAAATAAATGACTCTCTAAAGTTTTGTAACGAGAAGAATAATGACCAATTATTAGTTGACGAGTATTGATTTTATTGGCAATATTTGCGGCTTGTCTGGCAGTAGAATGATTGGTTTGTTCCGCACGTCTGAGTTCAGCATCAGTGAATGTTGCCTCGTGGTAAATGGCATCAACTCCTTGTAATTGCTTGATTTTCAGTTCATTATAAGCTGTATCGGAACAGTATGCAAAAGATTTTGAAACCGAACCCGCACTCGTATAGTCTTTGTTTTTGAAAATTTCTCCGTTAAATTCGTCTTTAATATCCAAGCCCTCTTTCAGCATTTTGATATATGGAATCGGGAAGTTTTCAGGAAGTTTTTCAGCTAAAATTTTTCTTTTAGATTCTTTTGTCCGAAATAAAAATCCACAGCAAGGGATTCTGTGGTGAAGTGGAATTGTTTCGACAGAAACTAAATTTGTATCAAGAATTTGATTGATATTTTCAGTGTCAGTTTCAACAAAATTGATTTTATAATTGATTTTTGTTTCAGAATGTTTGAATTGAATAGTCAAAATTTCATCTAAACCACGTGGAGCAAAAATAGTTAAGTCTTCTTTTCGTTGGTTCATATTCCAACTTGAAAGCAAACCAATAAGTCCAAAATAATGGTCGCCATGAAGATGACTGATGAAAATATGACGAATGCGGGTATATTTTACTTTGTTTTCGAGAAGTCGGTATTGCGTCCCTTCGCCACAATCTATCAAAAATGATTCATTTTCAACTGATAATAAAAAAGCTGATGGGTTGCGATTTGTAACAGGGGTTGCTGAACCAGTACCAAGAACTAAAAATTCAAAATTCATGTTTAATGCAAGTTTTAAATCAAGTTAACTTGCTGATTATCAAGTAATTGTGTTTGTATTAAATTTAAAACTTCCCTTCTGTAAACCCGTTGTCTTCGCCCAAATCAAACTCATCGTCATGTTCTTCTTTGAAATCATTTTCCAAATCATTCATAAAAACAGCATCAATGCCTTCATCGGTTGTAGGTAAAATGATGAGTTCGGGGATTTTTTCTGAATCAATTCGGTCGAGTAAATCATCATCTTTTGAGCAGATAATGAAAAGCCCCTGCTCAGTGCGACAAACTTTTGTTGCTTTTCGAATCAATGAAAGTCCAGCTTCATCAATTTCAGTAATTTTACTAAAATCCACAACCATATTATTCAGCCCTTCACGATAAAGTACCACGACTAATTTCTCAAATTCAGCGGTGATATTTTTGTCAAATGCAGTTTCATCTATTTCAATGAGTACATAATGTTCGGTTTTGTCAATTTTGTAATTCATAATGGGATGGCGTTTGGAAGTCTGTTGCAAATTTAGGTGAAATTTTTGTTTTCACGAAAATTTGCACTAAAAATAGGTTTAAATTTTATCTAAAACCCAATCGAAAATTGTATTTATTGAACGTATTTTATTGGCAAAATATTTTAGAGTTGATTTCTCTATTGGATTCGGTAATCCAAAGTTTGGTGCGATTTTTCGAATAGTTTTATAAGAATATTTATTTAGTAAGTTTTCATAGGTTTTCCAATATTTCATTCTTTTAAAATTAATCGAAATTAATGGTTGTTTATTGCTAAACCATTGGTTATCAATGATTTGTAGTTTTCTTTCGGGCAAATTCCAAAAACCAATATTAATACCTTCGTGTTTCTCAATATAAACATTTTCAAACAAAGTTGGCACGTGTTCAAGCCAAAGTTGGTCAGCATTTAAGCCTTTACATAAATCTCTAAATCCTTTATTTTTTGTATTATTACTCCACCAATTTAGAAATTTTGTTGTTTCATAAGACTGTTTCAATCCAAAAAATCCTGAGTGAAAAATTCCAGTATTCAAAATCTGTTTTTCGTCAGGATGAACACCAGCATGAATTAATTGAGGAATAATGATAATATCTTGATTATCAAGTGTTTGTGAAATAAAATTAAAAGAATTATAAAGATAAGAAGTGCAGTCGAAATATATAATTTTGTCCGATTTTTGAATAAAATGCTTTGCAAAAAACGGTTTGCAATTATCTGACAATTCGCTATATGAATATTTATTTGTCATTAAAGTGAATTCTGGAATCTCAATATCAGTAATGTCAATAATTGGATAGGGCGATTTTATGGAACTTGGGATATTTTGTTTTTTATCAACCAAACCTATAAAATATTCTGTGTTAGTATTTTGAGATTTTATAGAATCTCCCAAAACAAAGGCATGAGCAAGTTGATTGATATGACAAACGGTGAATATGAGCATTTTAATTTAAAATTTTTGTGTTTTCAATTTCCAAAATCACTTTTTCAACAGGAATTTCTGAGCTTGGTCCATCAGAATTTCTAATTATAATTGCATTTTCACCAGATTTGTATTTTCCCGAATAGGGGATATGATTCGTGAAATTCTCTAATTTACCAATCATAATTATGCCAAAAGTTCCAACAGCATTTGCCAAGTGTGCAGGTCCACTATCAACGCCAATAAATAAATCAGCACGCTTGATAACTTCTGCCGTTTCTAAAATACTTAGTTTACCACACAAATTTGTATATCGGGTTGAAGAAATGTATAATTCACTTGCTAAACCAATCTCAACCACCTGATGAGTAGTATTTTGTATTAAATAATTGACTAATTCTTTCCATTTTGAACTATCCCAATTTCTACTATTTTGTGCAGATTGACAATGAATTACGACAAGGTTATTTGGTAAATTCAATGAATCGATTTTTGCAATTTGTTCTTCTTGAATATAGATTTTTGGCGAAATATCTTCAATTGATAATCCTGCAATTTTTTGTTGAACTGTAAGTAAATTTCCCTGAAAATAATAATTCTGAATTATTATATTTTTAGCATCAGCTTCTGGATTTTGTACATAAATATTGCACGTTGAGCAATAACTATTATTCCGAAATTGTAGGTTAAAGATTTTATCAAAAATATCTGATTCTATGAGAAGTTTTCGTTGATGAGAACAAAATTCTTCAATAATATTATCAATATTTGGGTTATTTTCAAGCAATTCTTTAAAAATTGGCTTAACTATCCAAATAATATAATCATCAGGATATAGTTTTCTGATTTGTCGAGAAATAGGTTCTCCAGCAACAATATCACCAAATTGTTGGGTTAAAATAATAGCAATTACCTTTTTTTTACTTGTAGTAAATCTTATTTTTAATAGAAAAATTTTAAAATATTCTTTCAAAAAATACAAATAAACTTTGAAAATATGAGTATATTTTCTGTAACGATGTGACCAAAGAAGATAAGTTGGATAACCCGAATGTTCAACAATTTTCAGCATAAATCATGATTCAATTAAATTTGCCAATTTTTCTAAAGGTAATTTAAGGTATTTTCTTATTCTCAAATATCGTTTTATTTTCTTGGGTTTTATATAATCGCATTTGAAGTTTTTCCAGTATAATTCGTTGTTTGTCAATAAACGATTTTTGTATAATTCAAAGAGTGGTACAATGTCAAAACGACTTTCGAAATTGATTCTATTTTGGTATTTTGAAACCTCATTGGGTTTTGCAATTAAGTAACCACTGTAATGAAAAAACTGTAAAGGAAGATACTCATTTATGTACCATTTATTTTCTTTCAGAGAACAAAATCGTTCGTGCAAATTCCAATAAGCAACATTGTTTCCTAAGTGCTTGTCTATCAATACTTTGTCGAAATAGACAGGTAAAAATTCTGCCCAATGTTGGTCTACAAAAAGCCCATTACAGAGGTCAATAATACATTCTTTTTCGAGTTTTTGGCACCACCAATTGACCATTTTTTGAGCAGATTCTGAGCGACTAATTGCTACAAATCCAAAGTTAAAAACTCCTGTATTCACTATATCTTCTTCGTTTTGCCAAAGCGTATCATTATATGGTGTTGTGATATGTGGAGTAACAATAATATTGTATTTTTCTAAGTTTTTGCAAAGATGATTCAACTTATCAAAAATAATAATATCAGGGTCGAAATAAATAATATTTGTAATATCAGGTCTGTTTTTCAAGAAATAATCGAAGTAATAAGGCTTGACAGCAGTGTTCAATTCGGTAATATCATATCGTTCGCACATTCCCTCAAAATCTGGAATATTGATTTTATCAACCTCCAAAAGCGTATAATTTGGCAGTTTTGATTGGTCAATTTTCTTAGTTTCGAGTTTATCAACTAAGCCGATTATGAATTCAATATCGGGGTTTTGTTCAAATAAAGAATCTCCAAGCGTATGTGCTTGTGCCAAATAATTGACCGAACAAAGTGTAAAAACGAGAGTCATAAGCAATGACGAATGTAGAATGACGATTTACGAATTTTAATGACGATTTTCCACTTTTTAACCGAGCGAAGGCGAGGTTAGAAGTTTTTCAATTTTTATTACTGAATTTTCAAAACTATATTTTTCTAATACTTTATTTTTAGCATTTTCTCCTAATTTTTTAATTATTTGAGGATTTTTATATAACTCAAGAATCTTATTTGCCATTTCAGAGGTATCTAAATAATCAACAAGAACCCCAGCATTATCTTCAATAAATTCTGAACAACCACCTGTTTTTTTAAATCCTATTATAGCTTTTTGTGCAAGTGCCGCTTCGAGCATTACCAAAGGAAAAGGGTCTTCACGTGATACTATCGTAAAAATATCCAAACAATTTATTAGTTCAATAGCATCTGATGTTGGTTCAATAAAAGTAATGTATTTCGACAAGCCCATTTTTTCAATATCATAACAAACTTGCCCATAATATTCGCCTTCTTTTTTTACTCCAATCCAAACAAAATGAAAGTTTTCATTACCATTATTTACAATTCGTTCAACAACATTTACAAAAACATCAATTCCTTTTCTCCATTCAGCATTTCCACAACCACCTACTAAAAAAGCATTTTGAGGTAAATTGTAATTTTTCTTAATCGCTTGATTATCAGCATTTTGGGTTCTTAAAAGTACATTTTCATTTTCGACAAAGGAATGAATAATAACAGTTTTTTCGACAGGGTAATTATGTTTTTCAATAATGTTTTCGGCTACGGCATTCGAGCATGCAATAATTTTTGTTGCATTATCAAACAAAAAAACTCTATCAGTTTTGGTCGAATATAATTGTATTGAAAATTCGAGTTCATGAATATGAATATAAAGTGGTATTTTGAGTAAACCAAATAAATTGGGTAGGATGGAAGCCGTTGCAATGGTATTTGCATAAATTATGTCAAAATTTTCATTTACTAAAAAATCATTATTTTGTTGTTGTTTAAGTGGCTTTCCGATTAATTTAGCAATAGTTTTTTTATAAATGGTTTTTCGTTCAACTAAATCTGTATTAGAATATCTTGAAATGCCACAAAATTTTTCAAATTCTTTTTCTAAAATACCGCCACTTAGTAATAATAGGTGCATAGAAAATCCTTTTTGTTGAAGATATTTCATAATATTCAGCAAAAAAAGTTGAGCTCCTGCTCGGTTTGCGTCATGGCTAACAAAAAGGATTTTCATGTTTTACAATACTTTTTTTTCTATCAACATGATTAAAATATGGATTACTTTAATATGAATTTCTTGGATTCTGTCGGCATAACCAAAATGGGGTACACGAATTTCGACATCTGCCATTCCTGCTAATTTTCCACCATCTTTTCCCGAAAAAATGATAATTTTCATGCCTTTTTCACGGGCAGCACTTACAGCATTAATGATATTTTTAGAATTTCCACTGGTGCTTATTCCTAATAAAACATCTCCAGAATTGCCCAAACCTTCAATAAATCGTGAAAAAATATAGTCAAATCCATAGTCATTTCCAGTGCAAGAAATATGGCTTACATCAGAAATTGCTATTGCAGCCAGTGATTTTCGGTTTTCACGATAACGCCCCGAAAGTTCTTCTGCAAAGTGCATGGCATCGCAATGTGAGCCACCATTGCCACAAGAAATGATTTTATTGCCTGATTTTATTGCATTTGCCATCAAATCTGCTGCAAGTTCAATGTTTTTTAGATTTTCACTATCGCAAATAAAATCATTCAACACTTTTTGTGCTTCATTTAACTCTGATAATATCTCGTTATAATTATTCATAAGTTATTCAAAAATATTTTTCCACTTTTCAATTTGATTTTTTATGTCAAATTCTAATGATCTATTTTTTATTTTTACTTTGTCTATTTTAATTAAATTTGTCTGAATTTTCAACATAAGTGCTGATAAATCTTTTGGATTAAAACTTTCAACAACACCGCCCATTCCTTCCTGCAAAAACTCCGAAATTCCACCCGAATTAAATCCAACTATTGGCTTTTGAAGAAATGCCGCTTCCATCATTACTAAAGGAAATGGGTCTTCACGAGCAATCAAAACAAAAGAGTCTGCAATATTCAAATAATCATAATATTCACCTGATTTTTCGTTGATTTCTATGAAATTTAGCTTTTCAAGGCTTGTTCTTTGACGAATATAATGCAAAACACCTGTGTTTTTAACATTTCCTAACCACACAATATAAGTGTTTTTGGGTAAATTCTCAAATAAATCAGGCACTAAATCGTAGCCTTTTCGCATATTCATCGAACCAGACATCAGCCAAACATAAGCATCAGTTGGAATATTAAGTTCATCTCTTAGTTTTTCTGGACTTTGAGTAATAACTACCTTTTCAATATCAATAAATTCATGCCTCAAAACAGTGTTTTTGTAACCCATTTGCTGAATTCTTTTTTCAACAATTGCCGAACAGCATATTATTTTCTCGGCATTTTCAAATTGAAATTTAAAATCTTCATACAAAATTTCATCGTAAACACTAACCAATTCATGCACATGAACAAAATATGGAATGCCCAAATTATGAGCTAAACGTGCAAATCGGGGCATTGTAATAGTATTTAAGTACCATTTGTCTGCCTTTATTTGTTTTTGTATATTAATAATTCTTGATTCTTCGGGTGTTCGTTTTAAGATTTTAAAGTAGATTCCTTCATAAATTTTATAAATAAACCCTTTTTTTGTTCGATTAATAAATGTTTCATCCGCAGTTGATTGGTTATTGAATAATTCTCCATTTTGGCAACTATAAATGGCTGTCTGAATTTTTCCTTTTAGGTGATTTAGTAAATACCAAAGCATCATTTCGGACCCTGTTCTTCCACCAGTAGGGGTTATAAAGAATATTTTCAAACCTTTATTCATAGATTACTTTAAAACTCAGAGATTATTTGATTTTATAAAATGTTGGTATTTTAAATAGAATTTTCCAAAAAAAGGAAGTAAAAGTTAAAATCATGCGAGCAAATTTTTTTTGATTTTCAAAATCTGAAAATGGATTTTTAAATTTCAAAATATTGGATACAAATTTCATTAAATAAAAGGTTGGAACCCAAAGCCAATAATGTAGCATTAGTAAAAAGAAATGTAAAACACCATATTGTTTCCTAATCCAGACGATGTTTGATAATTGAATTTGTAGGTCAAAACGATTAAAATAAGTGTAATTTTGAGCTTCTTCGTAGCGTTCAGGCTTGCTTCCCCATTCTTCATGAATAATATTACATTCCTTAAAAACCAATAATTTTCCGAATTTTGACAAACGATTTCCCCATTCTGTATCTTCTCCATATAAAAAAAACTCCTCATCTAAACCGCCAGTTTTTTCAAATCCTTCTTTTCGAACCATCAAAAATGCCGCTGCAATATAATCTACTTGCTCTGGGTCATTATATTTTGTTGGACGAATTAGTTTATCAATATATTTTTTGAATATTGGAGGAACAATCCAAAAATCTCTTCGAAATGTGAAAGTATGATAAAATGCTCGTGGAGTTAAATCGGGATATACTTGATAAGCACCTCCTGCGATTGCATCTGGTCGAGCGTCTAATTTTTCAACACAAATATCAATTACCGGTTCAAAAAGTTTGGTGTCAGAATTTAGCAAAAGTAGATATTTCCCATTGGCAATTCTCATTCCTGCATTATTTGCACGAGCAAATCCTGCATTGTAATTCATTGATAACCAGCGAGTTGCAGGAAAATTTGATTTGATATAACCTTCGTCATTTCCTTTTGAGGCATTATCAACAATAATCACCTCGTAACTAACTTTTTTTGTGAATTGCTCAATTGTTTTGATACAATCTACAATGAGTTCAGGTGTCCGATAATTGACAATTATGATAGAAACTGATATCAAAAGATGTTAAAGATTAAAGATTTTGATTAATAATTGCTGCAATTTTTTCAACATCATTCAAAGCCAAATCATAATATAATGGTAAAGATAATGCTCTTAATGAATTACTTTCGGAGACTGGACATGGATTATAGAAATCTAAGTAGGGGAGTTGGTTCAAGGAGGGATAAAAATACCTTCTTGGAGTAATTTTTTCAAGTGCCAATGCCTTTGTACTTTCTATTAATTTTGATTCAGATTCAAAAATAACAGGGTAGTAAGCATAATTATAGTTGAAATCTGGAATATTTTGAATTGGGCGTTCTAATATTTGCCAATTTAATAAAGAATCGTATTTTTCAGAAATGATTTTTCTTTTTTCAATAATATCAACAACTTTAGGTAGATTACAAAGCCCCATAGCTGCATGAAATTCTGAATTTTTGGCGTTGATTCCAATAGAGAAATGGTCATCATGTTTGTGTCCAAAACTACGATAAAGTTCAAGTTTTGCATTTAATTTGCTATCGTGGCAAATAACTGAGCCTCCTTCTATGGTATGAAAAACTTTGGTTGCATGAAAACTACAAGTAGATACATCACCAAAAGCCAATACAGATTTTCCTTTATAAGTAGCTCCAAAAGCATGAGCACCATCATAAATTACCTTCAAATTATATTTTAAAGCTAATTTTTCTATTTTTTCAACATTACAAGGACGACCATAAACATGAGTAGCCAAAATTGCCGATGTCTTTTCAGTTATTGCAGATTCAATCAAATCTACATTAATATTAAAGGTGTTTGGCTCAATATCTACAAAAACTGGTTTAAGATTTTCCCAAAGAATTGAAGTCGTAGTAGCACAATACGAAAATGGAGTTGTAATAATTTCGCCCTTTAATTCAAGGGCTTTTATAGCAATTTGTAAAGCAATTGTGCCATTTCCAACAAAAAGTAGGTTTTCTACTTCTAAATAGTCTTTTAACTGACCCTCTAATTTTTTTACTAATGGTCCATTATTTGTAAGCCATGTGTTTTCCCAAATACCCTTTATTAGTTCGTGGTATTCTTCTATAGGGGGTAAAAAAGATTTGGTTACGTTTATTGCCACCTTTATATTTATCAATTAATAATTATCAATAATTTAAATCAATCCATCAACTTTCCATGTTTGAATTGGAATATTTATTGGACGCACTGCACCAGGCCACTTTCCGTACCAATTTGTTCCTTCTCTAAAATCTGCAATATCAAAGCTAATGGCATCTTCCATGAAATAAATCGGATCTGAGGCATCTTTTACAATCATAACTGATATATAATATGAACCATCATTTAAGAAGTTTCCCGGAATTTCAAGAACGCCTTTCACTAAGCCACTTGAAAATGTTTTTGCTTGACTACCAATATTAAATACACATTCTCCTGTCATATTATAAAGAAAAATGCTCAGATTTAATTGTGCAGTATCGAGCATGTTCCAAAATTCAAAATTAACTTTTAATGAAGTACGTACATCAATGATTTTACTTTCATTCACTAAATCGGGTACAATTTCAATGTTTTTTATACGAACCAAGTCATTCCCCGGAGCTTCTTCAGGAGTTGCCCAGTTTTGTTTTAACTGAAAATTTGAAATACTCGACATATAATCATGTAAAACTTCGCCGACTTCACCATATTTTACTAAATTCCCATTTTGCAAAAAAGCTGCTTTGTTACAAAGTCCTTGAACTGCAGTTACATTATGACTCACGAATAAAATAGTTCGACCACTACTCGAAACATCTTTCATTTTACCAAGACATTTCTTTTGAAATTCAGAATCACCAACTGCTAAGACCTCATCAACTATCAAAATCTCAGGTTCTAAATGTGCCGCAATTGCAAAGCCTAATCGTACGTACATGCCTGATGAGTAGCGTTTTACGGGCGTATCTAAGAATTTTTCTATTCCTGCAAAATCAATAATTTCATCAAATTGGCTTCGGATTTCACTTTGTTTCATTCCGAGAATAGCACCGTTCAGAAAAATATTTTCTCTTCCCGTAAGTTCAGGGTGGAAGCCTGTTCCTACTTCGAGCAAACTTGCCATTCTACCTCTTACCTTTACTTCTCCGTGCGTTGGTTCGGTAATCCGACTTAAAATTTTTAATAAAGTTGATTTTCCAGCACCATTTGCTCCAACAATTCCAATGCGTTCGCCCTGCTCAATATTAAAACTAATATTTCTTAACGCCCAAAATACTTCTTTAGTTTCTTCGGCATCTTTACTTGTAAAAAGCTCACCGAGAAAACCAGTAACTGTTTCTTTGATATTTTGATACTTTTTCTTTTTATGACTAAGAATGTATTTTTTTGAAATATTTTCTATTGAAATTGCTTTCATAACTGCTTTTAAATATAATCTACAAACGCATTTTCGTTTTTACGGAAATACCAAATTGAAGAAATCACTGTAATTAATACAAAAAGTACCATAGGAATAAAACTTTGCCAGTTGAATTGGGCAAAATCGCCTAATAAACACCAACGCATTCCGTCAACTGTTCCAGCGACAGGATTTAGGTTATAGATTGGATACCACCACACATTTTTATATTTTTCTACAGAATAAGCAACTGGAGAAATAAAATAGCCAAATTGAACTACAAAAGGGATAATTTGACCAATATCTCTATACTTTACATTTAAAGTAGCAGCAAAAAGCCCTGCTCCAAATGCACCCAAATAAGCCAATAGTAAGAAAATAGGTGCAAAAATAATATGCCAACTGGGTGTAAATTGATAATAAAAGCAAATGACAATAAAAAGGATAAAGGCAATCAGTGCATCAAGTAGCCCTACCAAAAGTGAACTAAATGGTATGATAATTCGGGGGAAATATACTTTAGAAACAAGGTTTCCATTTCCCACAATACTATTACTTATTTGCAGAAGACATTGAGAAAAAAACAACCAAATAATTACTCCTGGAATAACTATCAATATGTAAGGAATTGTTGAGTCAACTTCTAATTTTGCAATTTTCCCAAAAGCAAAAGCCATCACCATAGTTGTAAGTAATGTTCGGATAACTGCCCAAGCAATGCCCAAAACACTTTGCTTATAGCGAACCATTACATCACGTTTGCCTAATATCCAAAATAATTCTCGTTGTCTCCAAACTTCACGCCAATAGTGGAGGGCAGATTTTCCAGCTTTTATTATTATTTCGTTATCTTTTTTCATTTAAAAGCTCCTAAATTGTATAAAATGAAATTCTTAATCCATTCTGTATTACCAAAAGGGATTAAGAATTCCGTTGTACTATTTAACTCATCAATTCTTGATATGTTTTTCTAAAAATTATAAATATTAAGCAAAGAAAAAAACCGAGAAAAGCACCTTTGTTTGTATTTTCTCCAATTGTATAATTTTTTTGTATTAAAGGTAGCCTAACAGGTTGAAGTACGGTAAATAATGGTGTTTGATGAATCAGCGACATTTTTAATTGTTCAACCGTGGCCATTTGGGTAAAATACTGTTGAGATAAAAACGTTGTACTTCGATTGAGTTGTTGTTGCCTCATCGGTGCAGATGGGTCAACGGCATTTAAATTTTGATAAGTTGCATTTGCCAATTGTTTATCTTTTGAATTTAACTGGCCTTCTAATTTATAAAGTTGAGCAACTTGAATATCGTATATTTCTCGGGTTTTTTGAGTTCGAACTTCGATATAAAATTCTTTTAAAGATTCTAAAAGTGTTTCAAGCCAAATTTTTGTAAGCATTTCACTATTTGTCATGCAAGACAAAATCATAATTGAACCATTTTTGTCCAAATTTTGCAATTGAGTTTGAGCCTCCAGCTTTTCGTAAATTGTATTGATTATTACGTTTTCGGTTTTGGTAAAATCGCTTGGTTTCTTCGGTGTAAAACGATAGGCAATAGATTTTTTATCTGGTTCGTGAAGAAAGTCGCCGCCCCATTCTTTTTTTGCAATATCACTACTATCTTTATAAAAGTTGATAAAAAGCATTTTTTTTCCACCAACTACGACCTCTTTCATTAGGGCTTTTTCATATAAAGCTTTTGAAGAAACCATCAAACCAAAATTCCCTCCACTAAATAAATCATTCGAGGTCGCCCCACCGCCGAGTCCACCCATGCCAAATGCACCAGCAAGACCAGCCAAGCCACCCATTTGGTTTTGTACATTACCATTCGATTCTAAATTAAACTGAACTTCGCCGCTGTATTCAGTTTCTTTGAGGTTTTTTACATCCGTCGAAAAACTCAGTAATGTTCCAACAGCTGCACTTATTAATAGAAGTTTCCACTCACTACCTATAAGTATAAAGAAGCCAATTATTTTTTTCAATAAATCTTTGGTACTTATTTGTTCTTCTTGTATGGTTTGAAATTCTGCCATTTTTTTTAATCAATTAATTTCAAAGGACTTAAAATATATTTATTTGCTAAGTTGAAAAATAGCAACAATACTTAATAACGCTGATATAGTTCCTCCAATAGTTGTAAATAAACTCTGAACTTGTTGAATCTGTTGTTGAGTTGAAGCAGTTTTTTGAGGAATAATTATTTCTGAACCAGGTGCAACTTTTGGATAGACATTTATAAATAAAAATCTTCGTGTTCTATCAACAGATCCATTTGCATACAAAATATATGACTTACTTTTTAAAGACCTTTTTGTGAAGCCACCTGCGTTAGAAATATAATTAATAAAACTTTTACTATCTAAATATTTTACAGTATTTGGATAGAGCACCTCGCCTTGTACTCTCACAGTTTCTAATCTTTTTGGTATTTGAATAATATCTCCATCTTGCAAAACCATGTCTTCATTTGAGCCAGGATTTTGCATAATTTTCATTAAATCAATTCCAATTGAAGATTTTGTAGTAGCTTCTACATTTTCAACCTCAACAACCTGATTTCCCTTAATACTGTTTGCAATTTCGTTTATTGCTTGTTTGCGTTGAGCAATTTCAATTTCACTCAATTGAACTTGTCTTATAAGGGTTGCTCCTTCCATATATGCTTGTGGCGTAAGCCCACCAGAACGCTCTATCAAGTCGGAAATTTTTTCTGTTTTACTCTTAATACCATATTTTGCAGGAAAAATTACTTCACCTTGAATTTCTACAAATGTCTGTTCAATATAATTTGGAGATTTACGAATGAAAATTTCATCAAAAGGAAACAAAACAAACTTAGTACCTGTTTGCTCAACATTCAAATTTGGGTTTATATCAAAATTAAAAATGTCAGAAATTTGTGCATTTGTTGATTTAGGGTCAACATTTCTTTTTCTACGTATAACTTCAACTCTTGAAAGTGAAGCAGATTCAGATAAACCACCAACTTTTACAAGAACGTCTTCAATCGTCATGTTTCTAACAAACGGTAATTCAATTCCAGCCGCACCAAGAGGGTTATTGACTGCTCCTTGAATATGAATATAGGCAGGTTCTGTTAGGTCAAAAATTGATGGAATTGTAATTAAATCTTCTCTTTTTAAAGCAAGATCAGCAGAACGTCCTCTCAAAACATCGTCTAAATTAACTGCAATATTTTCAATCACCATGTCTTCCCTTGTACGAAGAATTGAAACTCTTCCTGTCAAAGCTTCACCCTTCAAGCCTTCTGATGATGTAATGAGTTGTGTTAGTGTAGGATTTGATTCCAAAGAATATTCACCCGGTCTATAAATTGCTCCAGCAATTGTAACCATATTTTCATACCTATCCAAAACCCTTTCAATTACTACCGAATCACCAGTTTGAACACTAAAATTATTCATTTCAGTACCTAAAACATCATATATTTTGCGTTCTCTTGCAGTATTTCTATGAACTTTTAGACGATGTTTATATGCATATTGATTAAATCCACCTGCATATTCAATAGCTTTATTAAGATTTTCATTTTCAATTAATTCAAATAATCCACCACGTTTGGTATTTCCTTGAACTGCAATTCGTGAAACATAAGGTAATACTTGGATTAAATCTTGGTCTTGTAAAAGTATATTGTTTTTTGCTGTGCCACTCATCAACACTTCATACAAATCAAAAGTCGAAACAACTTTATTATTTCTAACAACTTCGATTTTACGATAAGTACCAATTTCGTTTGGTCCACCGCATACATAAAGTGCATTTAATGTTGTAGAAAAAGACGATAAAGTATAAGTTCCGGGAGCAATTACTTCTCCCGTAATCGTTACTTTTATGCTACGTACAGCCCCCAAAGAGATATTCAGAAAAGTATTAGCTTCAAAACCTGAAAAAGGTTTTAAGCCAATATAAACTTTAGATAAACGATTTAAAATTCGTTCTTTCGCTTGTTCAATTGTTGAGCCCGCAACATAAATCAAACCCACTCTTTCAATCGTAATATTTCCATCAGGAGAAATGACTTGTTTGTAATTGGCTTGTGAATAACCATAAATATCAATAATTAGTTGGTCATTTGCACCCAGTACATAATTACTTGGCGTTGCAATATTAATTGCTGGGCTTGGGTCAAATTTTACAGTATTAAATAATTGATTTCCAAAAATTCTACGTCGTAAAGTAGCTTTTGCGGCATCTTCATCGGCCTCTTGCTCTTTTATTGTTCTCAGCGAATCCTCTTTATTCATCGCACGCTGATCAGCAGCATTTAATCCCACTTGTCTTTGTGCATTTGGGTCATTTGTAGGAGCAACTCTGTTTTTGGCTGGCAATGGCATATTAGGTACTGCTTGGTTACCATTTCCAGTTTGATTATTATTGGGAATTCCCGCAGGAAAATTATTTGGAATTCCAGTCGGTGCTGTTGTTGGTCCAGCTGGGGCTGCCACAGGATTTTGTCCAAAAGAATTGCTTATGATAAGCGTAAATATCGTAAATTTGAGGAAAAATTGTGAAAAACTATTTTTGTATAATTTCATATCAATAACGTTATTTGTCAAATCAATTTGGAAGTTATTTTTTTGCACCTCCGAAAAAGTATGCAAAGTAACGTAAGATTTTTTGTTTTTTTGCTGTTTCATGTTAAGTATGTATTAAAAAGAACTTTGAGTTACAAAGTAAAATATAAAAACCCAAACTACAAAATATTATATTAAATAAAATGGCTGAGATTAAAGAAGCAACCTATAATGAAGACAGTATTCGGTCGTTGGATTGGAAAGAGCATATACGTTTACGACCTGGAATGTACATTGGTAAATTGGGAGATGGTTCGGCGGCAGATGATGGAATTTATGTACTTTTGAAAGAGGTAATGGACAATTGCATTGATGAATATGCGATGGGTTATGGAAAAACAATTGAAATTAAACTCGATGAAGGTAGGGTAGAAGTAAGAGATTATGGGCGTGGAATTCCGCTTGGGAAAGTTGTTGATGTTGTATCAAAAATAAACACAGGTGCTAAATACGATAGCAAGGCTTTTCAAAAAGCGGTTGGTTTGAATGGCGTTGGTACAAAAGCTGTAAATGCTCTTTCTTCCTATTTTAAAGTTCACGCTTTTCGTGAAGGAAAATCTAAATGGGCAGAGTTTGATAAAGGAGAGTTAACCAATGAATCTGAGATAATAGATTCCGACCAAAAAAATGGAACTTTGGTTCAATTCGTGCCAGATGCCACTGTTTTCAAGCATTATCATTATATTCCTCAGTTTGTGGAGGCAATGATTTGGAATTATTGTTACCTTAATGCTGGAATGACTGTTGTTTTTAACAAGCAAAAATACATTTCTCAAAATGGACTTTTAGATTTATTACGAAGAAAAACAGATGAAGATTCTTTACGTTACCCAATCATTCATCTGAAAGGAGAAGATATTGAAGTTGCACTTTCGCACGGAAATCAATATGGCGAAGAATATTATTCATTTGTAAATGGACAAAATACTACGCAAGGTGGCACTCATTTGGCAGGTTTTAGAGAAGCATTGGTTCGCACAATTCGAGAGCATTTTGGTAAAGATTATACACCCGAAGATATTCGTCAGTCGGTAATTGCTGCAATTTCGATTCGTGTACAAGAACCAGTTTTTGAATCTCAAACCAAGACAAAATTAGGTTCTGCAACTATTTCACCAGAGCCAAATTCTACGACAGTTCGTACTTTTATCAGTGATTTTTTGAAAGAAAAATTAGATAATTTTCTTCACATGAATATTGGTGTGAAAGAAGCATTGAAAAAACGAATCGAACAGTCGGAGCGAGAGCGAAAAGAATTGGCTGGTGTACGTAAATTGGCAAATGATAGAGCAAAAAAAGCAAATTTGCATAATAAAAAGCTCCGTGATTGCCGTTTTCACTTAGATGACGAAAAAAATGAAAAGCGTTTCGACACAGTAATGTTTATTACCGAAGGAGATTCGGCAAGTGGTTCGATAACCAAAGCAAGAAATCCTGAGTTGCAGGCAGTTTTTAGTCTCCGTGGAAAACCTTTGAACAGCTTTGGTTTGACTAAAAAGATTGTTTATGAAAATGAAGAATTTAACTTGCTCCAGCACGCCTTAAATATTGAAAGTGGTTTGGAAGAATTACGTTATAATAAAATAATTGTAGCAACTGACGCCGACGTAGACGGAATGCACATTCGACTTTTGTTATTGACATTTTTCTTGCAATTTTTCCCAGATTTGGTGCGTGAAGGACACCTTTATATTTTAGAAACACCACTTTTTAGAGTTAGAAATAAGAAAGAAACAATTTATTGTTATTCTGACGATGAGAAAAAGAATGCAATTGCCAAACTTTCGCCAAAACCAGAAATAACTCGTTTTAAAGGACTCGGAGAGATTTCACCTGACGAATTTGAAAATTTTATTGGAGAAGATATTCGCCTCGAACCTGTTATTTTGGAAAAAGAATCTTCAATTGCTAAAATTCTGAGTTATTATATGGGCAAAAATACTCCCGAAAGACAGAAATTTATAATTGAAAATCTTCGTTACGAAAGAGATGAAATTGATGAAGTTTTGGCTGAGATTTTGGCGGTTTAGATTATTAAAAAATTCAACAAAAAGGCTCTTTGAAAATCAAAGAGCCTTTTTGTTGAAAAACCATTCAATAAGATTTTAATTTTTCATTTTTAAAATTAAATTTTAATAAATAGTTTTGTTTAAAACTCTAATTTAAACTTTAAAACTATTGAGCCATGAAACGTTTTTTCAAAATCATCCTTTATTCAATTCTCGGAATTGCTGCACTTATTTGTATTACCCTAATGTTTTTAAATATAAAAGGTGTGCCAAGTTATGAAGTAAATATTCCTGAAAATATCAAGAATATGAAAGTTGAAATAAGCCCTCAAAGAGTTGCTCGTGGAGAAAAAATTGCACTTCTGCTTTGTAATAATTGTCATGGAAATAACGAAAATCGCTTAGTTGGTAAGTTTATTGCAGATTTACCAGCTGAATTTGGGAAAGCATATTCGTTGAATATCACTCAAGATAAGGAAGATGGTATTGGTAATTGGTCTGATGCAGAATTGATTTATTTTTTGAAAACAGGTATTAAACCAAATGGAAAATATTCGCCGATTATGCCAAAATTTCCAAAAATGGCAGATGAAGATATAAAGTCTGTTATTGCATATCTTCATTCTGACAAATTTCCAGTACAAGCTACTAAAGGCAAAAATACTGAACAAGAACCTTCACTATTGTTGAAAGTTTTGACAAATACTGTAATGAAACCAGTTGAAGTAGTTACAACTCCAATTAATATACCCGATTCGACAAATATTTTGGCTTTTGGACAGTATATTGCGGATGATTTGGTCGCTTGTTATGCTTGCCATTCAAAAGATTTTTCTAAACAAGATCCTCTAAATCCTGAAAAATCGTTGGGTTATTATGGAGGCGGAAATCTGATGCCTGATTTGGAAGGAAAAATTGTTCCAACTTCAAATCTTACTTTTGATGAAACAGGAATTGCCAAATATACAGAAACTCAGTTTGTGGATGCTGTAAAACTTTGCAAAAGGCCATCTGGAGGCATTTTACGTTACCCAATGATTCCGCACGGAACGCTTACAGATTATGAAGTGAAAGCAATTTTTGCATATTTAAAGACAATTCCTAAGATAAATAACAGAGTAAATTGAATTAAAAAAATGAAAAATAAGATTTCTAAATTATTCTCAATATGCCTAATTATGACACTATTTGGCTGTGATTGCATGATTACCACTGATGGAAAAGTACAAGATGAAAACAGTAGCCAGGCTTTGAATGAAGTTTCATTTTATAGTTTAAATAAAACTTATAATAAGAGCAAAAATGACCTTAATGGATCATTTTCTTTTTCAGAAATCAATGGTGGTGCTGGCAATTGTGCTTCAATTGACATAGTTTTTGAAAAAACTGGCTACAAGTCAGATACAATTACTTTCAAATCTGGTTCGAAAGATGTAATTGTAAAATTGAAAAAATAGCTTCACAAAAATTTATCCATTAATTCACTTTTTTTCTGTCGAGAAACGGGAAGTAGATCTCCGTTTATCATTTTTACAGCTCCACCTTCTGAGCGAACGAAGGCTTTCAAATGACTCAAATTGATGAGATATGAATGGTGAATTCTGAAAAATCCTTGCTCCGAAAGTAAGCTATCGTAACTGATTAATGACTTGCTGGTCAAAACTCTTGTATTATTAATTAAATGAAATTCGGAGTAATTTCTGACTGAATTGATGTACAAAATTTCATCCAAAAGAAGTACCGTAAAACCATCTGTATTTGGTACGACAATTTTTCGGATTCGTTGTTCAGAATGACTTTCTAATAATATTTTGAAAGGTGAAAAGTCTTTTTCGTTTTTATCTTTTTGCTCAATAATTCGTTCAATTGTTTTAGTTAAGTCGCTGATTTTGAATGGTTTAACTAAATAACCTACTGCCGAAAATTCAAAAGCTTTGATGGCAAATCTATCAAAAGCGGTGATAAAAACTACTGCAAAATTTGGATTTTCGATGCTTTTCAAAACATCAAAACCTGTTCCGTCAGGCATTTTAATGTCCAAAAATACAATATCACATGGCGTACTTTGCAATAGAGCAACGCCTTTTTTGAAACCATCAGCTTCGCCTACAATTTTTACAGAATCTGCAAAGTTTTCTTCCAATGCCTTGCGAAGTAGATACCTTGCATCTTCTTCATCATCGATGATGACTACTTTGAGCATATAATTTGATTTTAACGTCGGCAAGGTTCAAAACCCTGCCGACGTTGGTTATGCGTAGAATTTTAATTCAATTTTCGTCCCCAAAATCTCCTGATTCAAATTTTTAATTTCTTCAATGAACATTTTGCCTTTTTTTCCTAATCTTGATTTTATCAATTCCATGCCTTTTGATGTATGTTTTCCCACATTTCCAAGAGAGCGAAAAATTCCTACACCATCATCTTTTACAGTAATTGAAACGCATTCGTTTGCCATTGCACTAACAATTATTTCGATTTTTCCTCTTATATTTTTGGGCAAAATGCCATGTAAAAGTGCATTTTCGACCAAAGGCTGCACAATGAAAGATGGCACTTGAAAATCGCTATTTCTTAACTCATCGGAAAGTGTAATTTCAAAGTCAAATTTATCGCCCAAACGTCTTTTTTCGAGCGAAAGATAGGCTTCTATAAAATCCATTTCTTCATAAAGTGGTATCATAGTTCGGCTTGTTTTTTCGAGAATATCACGCATCAATTGAGCAAAATCGGCTATAAAATCATTGGCTTTTTGAGTTTTTCCATCAACATACAATCGCTGAATCGAATTGAGGCAATTAAACAAAAAATGAGGGTTAAGTTGAGCTCTCAAAAGCCGCTGTTTCATTTCCGCCGTTTGTTGTTTTATTTTCAAATTTCTTTGCCAATTCCAAGACAAAAAACTACCAAGAAGCATCAAAATACCAAGTGTAATTGCCAAAATTAAGTAATTTTTTTGTTTAATTTCAGCTTCATTAATTTGATTTTTTGCAGTCAATAATTCAATTTCTTCTTGTTTTTTTTCAGTTTCGTACATGGTCTGCAATTCTTGGATTTGGGCATTTGTTGAGGCTTTATACAAACTATCTTTCGAATTGATTTTGGCTTGTTGAAATTCGAGAGCTTTTGCAAAATCTTTTTGTTTGGTATAAGCCTGTTCAAGTGTATTGTAAAGTTTGGGTAAAACCTCAATATCATTCACTTCTTTGGCAAGACTGATTGCTTCGTTGGCTGTTGCTATTGAGAGAATAATTTCGTCAGTTTTTACATAATTCAATGCCAAATTTGCCAAAGCTTTCATTTTTGCAGCTTTCATTTTCGATATTTCGGCATATTTTATTGCTTCAAGTAAGTATTCTTTTGATTTTTGATAATTTTCTTCAGTAATTTCAAGGCTTGAAAGATTATTGAGCCGTTGCGAAACTGATGGATAATCTTTGAGTTTTATTGCAATTTCGAGAGCTTGAGTATAGTTTTCTTTGGCTAATACAAAATATTTTTTGCGTAAAATATCCTTTTTATCATTTTTCAAAGCCACTTTTCGTAAATATATATTCCCTAAATTATTCATAATTACTCCTTTTCGCAAAATATTATTCTGAATCAGAGCTAATTCAAGGGCTTGTCTGAAATATTTTTCGGCTAAATCGTCTTGTCGAAGTCCAAACTGAATATTTCCCATATTGACTAAAGCGACCAATTCAATTTCTTTCAAATTGTGTTGATTGGCAATTTTTATTGCCATCAATGTATTATTAATTGCATTCGGAAAATCAGAAATTTCGATGTAAGTCGAGGCAATATTAAGGTAAAAACTCGCCATTACTCTTGGATATCTGGCAGTTTCGTTTACAGAATAATACTTTTCGGCATATTCTTTTGCTTGTAAATAATATTTGATTGCTTCATCTTTTGAACCTTTTTGTGCATAATAATTTCCAAGCATATTGCTCGAACTTGTGAGGTATTTAGTATCATTTCTACTTAAAAAATCATCATAACTCCGTTTTATAAGTTTATAGGCACTGTCTGGAGTAGTCCGCATGGCTGCATTGCCTATGAAAAGTTCGGCTTTTGCCAAAACTAATGAATTTCCTTCATTCAAAGCCTTTTCTCGAGCCAATACTGCATATTTTTTTACTGAATCTATTTGTCCAGCCATTAAAAAGGATTCGCAATTTTTAATATAATTTTCGAGCATTTGATTTTGTGCAAAAACAAAATTTATAGACACCAATAGGAAAAATAATAAAGATTTCATTTCTTTTTTTTGATTTTTCCGAAAGTAGAACTCTTTTTTTGATATTTCCAAATCTCCACTTTTCATTGACAAAACCTATTGTTTCCAACAAAACCAATGGATAAATAAATTCTACAATTAAACTACAAAACGCTACCGTTTGATAAGTGTAAAAATTTTCAATTTTTTTTTAATTCAACTTTGTGCTGTCGAATTGCTACTCATGAAACGAAAATTAATCATATTATTTTTATTCATCCTTTGTATTTGGGCTTGTACTGATTATGAAATAATTACTCACAAACATATTTTATTCAAATTAAACTCAACAAAAAAACCATGAAGAATTTATTTCAAAAACTTATTTTCCTTTGCTTCATTGCTGTCAGTCAAAGTCTTACTGCACAATCCGTAATCATCAACCCCAATAACTTGCAGATTCCAAGTGTATCGGCATTACCTGCTTGTGCTGCTGTCGATTATGGGAAAGTCGTTTTTTTGACAACTACCAATCGAGCAAATGTTTGCAGTGGAAGCGGTTGGGTAGAAGTTATTACAGGTGGCGGAGGAGGACTTACATTGCCTTACACAAATACCGGTTCTTTTTCAACTCAGGGATTTCAAATCATCAATACTGGTGGAGGTTCAAACTCGGCTGCATTACAGGGAACTACTCTTTCTACTTTGACAGATGCAGCTGGGGTTTGGGGAAGTGCCAATACTACTTCACCAACAGGATTTAATGCTGGTGTAAGGGGCACTAATTTCTCTACCAATAATGGTGGTTATGGTGTCTTTGGATCTCATGGTGGTGGTGGTTATGGGGTTTATGGTCAATCAGTTACAGGATATGCCGTATCTGGGGTGGCAACTGGGTCTGGCGGTATTGGAGTAGCAGGAGCTTCAAGCCAAAACAATTCAACTGGAATTTATGGCAATGTGACGGGCAGTTTTGCAGTTGGGGTGTTGGGAAGAGCATCACAAGTTAATTCTATCGCTGCTCATCTTGAAAATACTAATGTATCGGGGTTGGCACTAAGTACTATTGGAAAATTGCGATTTCAAGGAAATGGAGCCGGTGTAAATAAGGTTTTGGTAAGTGCTGACGCTTCTGGAAATGCAAATTGGGAAGCCCTTATCCGTACTGAAAAACTGAAATTAGGGCCAGCTGCTTTCGTGCCGAGTTCTTCAACTATTGGTTTCAGTATTGGAACTCAGGGTATCAGTTTATCAAATGCTGGTGTTCTCTATGCAAATGTTTCATTACCAAATGGTGCAATACTAACTCAGGTTAAGATTTATTACATTGATAATGATGGTATTGCACCTTCACCTGGTTTAGGAATAACAAATTTTTTATTTCAAAAATTACTTCATACATCAAATAACACCTATACAAATGTTGTAACTAGTTCGCCAGGAAATTCAACAGCAAGTACATCTATCTTTACCGCTTTTCAAAATACTACCGAAGTAATTGACAATCAAACCTCATTTTATAGAGTGGCTGTTACGATGCCAGCTTCGAATAATGTTATATTAGTTGGTGCCGAGATTAGCTATTCTTATACAGTAAACGATTAAATATTTTTTAAACAATTCAAAACAATTCAACAATCATGAAAATTAAATTATTAGCCATCGTCAGTTTATTTTTTTTAATGTCTTCTTGCGAAGGCGACAAAGTAGATTCAGATCCTCAATTTTTCAGAGTATTAGTTGATGGAAAACTTTTGGAAGCGAAAGACACAAATGCTTATGCAGTTCAAGATGATGACGAATATAATATTTATGGCGTTTTCTCAGACAAAAGTGCGATGTACATTCAATTAGCCAATAATAAAGGAGTTGGAACACACCAAATTATTGAGAATCCAAACTTTGCACTTTATACTGACGAAACTGAAACTGGTCATCGGTCAGACCGAACTGGTTCAACTGGTGAGGTAACAATTACCGAAAAAACAAAAGATGTTATTAAAGGGACTTTCAAATGTACGGTAAAACAAGCAAATAATTCTACTAAAATCTATACACTTTCGGAAGGTGAGTTCACAGTTTTGTTTAGAAAATAATTTAGATAAATCAGACCGTTGCCCGAGAGTAGCCGAGGGCAACGGTTTTAACCAACAACAGAAAATAAAACAAACTTTCAACATGGAAACTATTAAAATTTTTCACAAAAAACGCATTCCACCGAGCAAAGTAATCTTGCTAAAAGGAAATGCCAATTATACCGAATTGCATTTTGAGAGTGGAGATGTAATAATTTTGGCTAAAACATTGAAAAAACTTCAAGATTCATTTTCATCACATGGATTTTTCAGAATCAGTAAAACAAATATGATTAATCTTAAATTTTTGTCTATTACAAATGAAAATTACTCTTTTGTAAAACTAAAAAATAATGTCGAATTGAATGTTTCCAGAAGGAGGCGTGAAGATTTGAGAGTGTTTATTCAGAATAAAGGATGATTTAAAAATATTTTCAAAAACAAATAAAATCTTTGAATTTGGGTAAAGCATTCAAATTTCAAATGCAAGTTTATTTATGAAAAATAAGACCTTTTGGGTCTTATTTTTATTTGGGAATTATCAATTATAAACTATATTTAGTCGATTATGGCTTTATAGTTACCACTTATGAAATGAATTGTTATTATAATCAAAGAAGCACTAACTTTATTACAAATAAACTTGTAATTTTTAATTTGTATTTTCTTAATTTTAAGGAAATAATATTGTTTCTTTAAATTTGCAAAGATAATAATACCTGCTTGAAAAAATGTATAAACTACTACTTTTAACGCTCATTTGTTTTTGGTGTAAAAACACGTTTTCACAGGAAAATACTTGCCATTGTACCGAATATGAATCTTTTTCTTCCAAACAAAAAGATAATAGATTGCAAGCCAACGCTTTATTAAAATCGACAGATGAAAATTGTAAAGCAAAAGGTTTTGAAATATTTGGCAGTTTACTAACAGATATTAATGAGCTTGACTCTGCTTTGGTTTTTTTGACAAAAGCTGAAAATATTTATATTAAAAACACTTGTAATGACGCAGCTTTAATAAACCTCTACAAATCATATGCACAACTTTACTACACAAAATCAGACTTTGCAAATGCCCAACTTTATAGTTTTAAAATGTTGCATTGTACAGAAACTACAGGTAATATATATGAACAAGCAAAATGTAATACAATGATTGCTCAACTTTTCAATCAGACCAATCAAGCTCCAAAAGGTATAATTTATACTCGAAAAGCAGCAGTATTATTGCCAAAAATAACTATTCAAAAATACAAAATTGAATTATTGTTTTTATTGTCTAAGCGATATTTATGGCATTTTCAAGATACAAAAACCCAAACAAGCCTTGACAGTTCTCAACTATTTAGTTTGCAACAAATCGGACTTGCCCGACAAACGAACAGCAAATCGTTCATTGCAAAAGCATTTTCAAATCTTCAAGGTGTTGAATATGAAAAAGGCAATTTCAAAAAAGCAACTCAGCTTTTAGACAGTTCCTTTATTTATACCGAAAAAAATAATTATCCTGATTTGAGGTTATATTTTTATGATAAGTCTGACTTATTAATCGAACAAAAAAAGCTTATCAAAGCGGAAATCTGTGCAGATTCTGCATTGTATTATGATAGTATTTTGGGAAACAAAGCTTTTATTGCGGAAACTTATGAATTAATTGCCAGAATTGCTCAAGAAAAAGGTGATTTTAAAAAAGCCTTTGAGTTTACAGAATTAGGTCGAACAATTACTGACAGTATTCGAAACGTAGAAAAAACAGCAGTTGTTACAAAACTCGAACAAAAATATAATCAGACCAAAAATGAAAAAACCATTAAGGAATTAGCCCTCCAACGAAGTATTTATTTGTTGATTGCTTTGGCAGGTATTTTGGGTGTTTTGGCAATCGGATTTTTCTTTCGACAGCAATCCTTGAAACACAAAAAAGATATTCTCGAAACCGAACAAAGGCTCAATCGAGCAAGAATGAACCCTCATTTTTTCTTTAACGCACTTACCACGCTTCAAAAATTTGCATTGCGAGAAAACGATGGAAAAACTCTTGCTTCAAATCTTTCAAAATTTAGTAATATTATGCGTGAAACTCTCGAAAGCACCTATAAAGAATACGTTACTGTTGAACAAGAAATGGAGTTTTTGAATGAATATTTGGAGGTGCAAAAAATACGTTTTCCTAAAACTTTTAGTTACGAAATAACAGCTGATAATGCCCTTGATATTGATGAATTACAGATTCCTTCGATGATTATTCAACCATTTGTTGAAAATAGTATTGAGCATGGTTTCGTCGGAATCGACTACGCAGGGCATATTTCGATACATTTTAGTAGTGAAAATAATGAAATATTAATAAAAATACAGGATAATGGCAAAGGACTAATTACAACAATCAAAAATGAAAATGAACACATCAGTCGAGCAAGCCAAATCATAAAAGACCGCATTTATTTGCTCAATATTAAACTCAAAACCAAAGCAGGATTTAGCATAGATAATGATGAAAATGGTAATGGTGTAATCGTTAAAATTCACTTACCTTTGCTTTATAAAAACGAAAACAAATAGCTTTAATGAAAATACTTTTAATTGATAATGAAGACGAAATTCGGACAATTTTGAAAGAAATGATTCTTGAATGGAGTAACGAAAATTATGAAATTGAAGAAGCAATAGGCGTAGAAACTGGTTTGTCAAAAGTCAGTTCTTTCAATCCTGATATTGTTTTTTTGGACATAGAAATGAATGATGGTACAGGTTTTGATTTGTTGAAACGCATACAAAATCCAACTTTTCAACTGATTTTTACTACTGCACATAACAAATATGCCGTACAGGCCTTCAAATTTTCGGCAATTGATTATTTGTTAAAACCCATTGACCCGATTGAACTAAACAATAGCTTATCGAAAGCTAAAAATAATCTGACCAACAATACTTTACAAAGGCGATTAGCCATTTTGATGAGTCAAATTTCTCCCAAAATTGATTTTGAAAAACAAATAGTTTTGAAAGATATTGATAAAACCTACTTCATAAAAATCAATGATATTTTGTTTTGTGAAGCCGAAGGTTCTTACACAAAATTTTTTATCGAAAACAACGAAACAATCTTTGTTTCGAAAAATTTACACTCTTACGAAGAACTTTTAGCACCAGCGGGTTTTATCAGAACACATCATTCTTGCTTGGTAAATCCTGCTAAAATCAAAGTTTTTGATAGAAAAACAGATAATGGAATACTAATTTTAGAAAGTGGACACACGATTCCAGTTTCTCAACGTAAGAAAGATTTTGTGATTCAATTTTTAGAAAATAGGGGATGATTTTTTCAAAAAAACATATACAAAAATGGATTCGATGTTTATCAAATCCCTTTTTCTTTTCAAACCCAAATCACTTATCAAATTCTATCACTCGCCTATCAAACTAATATTATCACTCATCAATTTGAGCGATTTTGGATAAGTTTTACAAGTATATTGCATTAAAATCAGTCCAAAAAGTATAAAATGAAGAAAAAAATAGCCATTATTCTATTATTGGTGGTCTGTGCATTAGCATGTACAAACTACAATATCACCAAGTTAGGTCCAAACTTCCAAAAATACAGCCATTAACTAAATCCAACTTTATTGTCATGGAAACTATAAAAATTTACCATAAAAAGAAAGTTGCAACAAAAGATATTATACTCCTTCAAGGCAAAGCGAATTATACCGAACTGCATTTTGAAAATGGTAAAAAAATTCTTTTAGCTCGGACTTTGAAGAAACTTGAATTGACATTATCAATGCTTGGGTTTTTCAGAATCAGCAAAACAAATATGATTAATTTGAAATATTTAAAATTTACTCAAGAAAATTATGCTTTTGTAAAACTTAATAATGATGTTGAACTCAATGTTTCTCGAAGAAGGCGAGAAGATTTGAAAAGAATTCATTTAAAATAATAACAATTTGTTAGACATTTTTTGGGGAAGTAAATTAAGATTTTTGAGTTTGGGTATAGCAGTCAAATTTCAAATGCAAGTTTAATTATGAAAAATAAGACCTTCTGGGTCTTATTTTTATTTTATGGAGAATCAGATTTAAAAAATTTAATGTTTTTGACTAAATTGCAACTCAAAGGAAATTATCCAAAATTAATAACTAAAAAATTGACTCTTGAAGATTTAAGAAATGACATTGATTCTATTGATAATCAACTTCTTATGTTGTTGAATCAAAGAATGAACTTGGTTCATAAAGTTGGTGAACTTAAACGGTCAACCAAAGCAATTATTTATAGACCCGAGCGTGAAAAGCAAATTTTGGATAGAATGAATTTCCTCAATGATGGTCCTTTAAACAAGGAAGCTATTGAAGCGATTTATTTGGAGATTTTTGCTGCTGCTCGAAATATTGAATTACCGGAAAGAGTTGCTTTTTTAGGTCCAGAAGGAAGTTTTACGCACCAAGCTGCCGAAAGTCGTTTTGGAGCAATGAGTGAATATATGACTCTGCCAACTATAAAATCGGTTTTTGAAGCTGTTGATACTGGAAGGGCAAAATTTGGAGTAATTCCGATTGAAAATAACCAAGAAGGTATTGTTTACGAAACCGTTGATTTGCTCAACGAAATGAATGTAAATGTAGCAGCCGAATTGAAGATTCCTGTCCATTTTGCCTTAGCAACTGAAGCTGAAAATCCGTCAAAAATCAAACGAATTTACTCAAAAGACATCGCTTTTAGACAATGTAGAGGGTTTTTAAATAAATATTTTGAGCAAACTCACCCAGAAGAAATTCAAGTTGAATCAACATCAAAAGCCGCAAAATTGGCTGCCGAAGACCCAGAAAGTGCTGCCATTTGCAGCGAAATAGCTGCCAAACTTTTCGGTTTACCTGTACTTTTCAATAATATCGAAGACAATAGTCAAAACAGGACTCGTTTTTATATCTTGGCAAAAAACTTTATCAATTCAAAAAGTGGAAATGACAAAACAACCATTATTGCTCGACTTCCAGACACAGACAAAGCTGGAATTTTGGCAAATTTCTTGCAAGATTTTAAGAAAGCAGGTATAAATCTTACAAAAATTGAGAGCCGTCCATATAAAGGGGATGAAGATTTTAATTTTTGGTTTTTTATAGAATTAGAAGGTTTTTTCTTAGATGAAAATGTAGAAAAAGTTTTTAAAAAACACCGAAATGCGATTAAATGGTTGGGAAGTTATGTAAGAAATGCTTAATGGAGAATGTTTATTCTAAACAGTACTCTCTGCAATTAGAAAACTGGCATATTTATTGTGGCAAGGTGGGCTTTTGCTCACTTTTCTTGTTTTAGTACAATTCCCAAAAAACTTTTTGAATTTACTACCTCTTAATAATTTGTTTTTAACAGGGTATAGTCTTTGTACATTAATCTTTAGAATTAGCTTTACAAAGAAATTTTTATCAAAAATATAATTTTTAAGATTATTTCATGGAAAATAAGTACAAAGCAGTTTAGCAAAAAACCACCTCTTAGGTGGCTTTTTTGTTTTATTTCTTTCTAAAAATAGCGACGATAGCAATAATTACCCAAATAATATTTACCGCTACAGAAGGATATGCATCGTGTGCATAAGTATTGATAATGAAGCAAATACCACCAAACAGATTTGCCAAAATATAGCGAATGTCTTTTGAGTCTAACTTTCCCTGCATATTCAGAAAATAAGAGCCAACTATGAGTACAGAGCCTATCCAGCCTACGATTTCTACAAACATAATTTTTGTTTTGCGGTTGTTTTATCTTGCAATATTTGTTGTTTTAGTTCTTCAATTCCATTGAATTTTTGCTCGTTCCTGATAAAATCAACCAATTCAACCAATAAAGTTTCGCCATAAATATCATCATCAAAATCAAAAATATTTACTTCTTGAGTGCGACCTATACCATCTACAGTTGGGCGAGTGCCAATATTCATCATACCAAAATACCATTTTCCTCTAACATAAGTTTTTACAACATAAACTCCATTTTGTGGTATCAATTTATAAGTTTCTGAAACCTGAACATTCGCAGTTGGAAAACCAATTGTTCGGCCCAGTTGACGACCTTTTACAACAATTCCTGAAAAACTATAATTTCGTCCTAATAAATCATTAGCAGATTTAATCTTTCCTTCTAAAAGCGATTGTCGTATTTTTGTTGAACTTATTGTTAAATGCTCTATTTCTTGGCGAGGAATTTCTTCAATTGAAATGTCAAAAATTTGTGCATTTTGTTTCAAATAATCAAAACTTCCCTCACGATTTCTTCCAAATCGGTGGTCGTAACCAATAACCAATTTTTTTGTGCCAATTTGTTTGAGCAAAATATCTGTTACGTATTCTTCCGAACTCAATTCTGAAAACTCTCTTGTAAAGGGTATTACTAAAAGATGATTAACTCCTTGATTCTCAAGTAGTTGTATTTTTTCGTCAATTGTAGAAAGTAATTTTAAAGCTTGACTATCTTGCGAAACCACCATGCGGGGATGAGGCCAAAATGTCAAAACAACCGATTCTCCACCTGAATTTTGTGCCGTTTCTTGAAGGATTTGTAGAATTTTTTGATGCCCTAAATGCACTCCATCAAATGTTCCGATGGTTACAACTGCATTGTTTAAAGGCTCAAAATCAGATAAATTATAATATACTTTCAATTTCTTTGGTCGTGTTTTCTGTAATATCAGGCAAATTTGCTAAAAATTGTTCAACTGTCAATGAATTTTCAATTTTAAAATCTCCGATTCTTGTTCTTCTTAGCGAACTCATATAAGCACCTGAATCGAGTAGTTTTCCAAAATCTCGAACTAAACTTCTGATATATGTTCCTTTTGAGCAAACAATTCTGAATGAAATTTCAGGAAAATTTATCGAATCAATTTCAAAAACTTTGACTTCTACCTGTCGAGGTTTCAAAATTACTTCTTGGCCTTTTCGGGCAGATTCGTAAGCACGTTTCCCATTAACTTTTATTGCAGAATGTGCTGGTGGAATTTGTTCAATATGTCCAGAAAGTTGGCTAACTGCTCGAATAACTGCTTCTTGCGTAATATTTTCGGTTGAGAATTCTGCATCGAAATCAGTTTCTAAATCGACCGAAGGTGTAGTTTTTCCAAGAACCAATGTGCCAATGTATTCTTTTTCTTGTGCTTGATAAGTGTCAATTTCTTTTGTTTTTTTTCCTGTGCAAAGGATCAGCAAACCTGTAGCAAGAGGGTCGAGTGTTCCGGCATGACCTACTTTTTTGTATTTTCCTGCCCATCGGATTTTATTAACCACATCAAAAGATGTCCATTTTAGTGGTTTATCAATTAAAATTACTTCATTTCTTTCGTCCATTATATTACTCTTAAATCGTAGCCCGCTGCCAAAAGTCCTAAAATAATTAAACCCACAGCAATTCTATAATACCCAAAAACCTTAAAACCATATTTTTGAAGAAAAGTTATGAAAAACTTGATGGCAGCCATTGCAACAATAAATGCGACAAAATTTCCAAGTGCTAAAGTTTGAATTTCGTTTGTAGAAAATGAAAGTGAACCTTCTTTATAAGCTTTCAAAAGTTTATACGCTGATGCGGCAAACATGGTCGGAACTGCCAAGAAAAACGAAAATTCTGCTGCATCTTTTCGAGATAGTCCTTGAAACATTCCACCAATGATACTTGCTGCCGAGCGAGAAACACCAGGTATCATGGCGATACATTGAAAAAAACCAATTTGTACAGCCTCTATATATGAAAGACTTTCTTTAGTTGCTCTTTTTTCAAAATATTTATCTATAAAAACCAAGACAATTCCACCCAAAACGAGCATAATTGCTACAACGGCAACACTTTCGAGTAATTGGTCGATGAAATCATTCAACAAAAAACCAATAACTGCCGCAGGGATAAATGCGGCCAAAAGCTTTTTATAAAACTCAAAATTTTGAAAAAAGCGTTTCCAGTAAAGTACAACTACTGCCAGAATTGCCCCAAATTGTATGTTTACTTCAAAAACTTTAGTAAAAGCCATTTCACTAATTCCCATCAACGACGAACCAATAATCATGTGTCCTGTTGAACTGATGGGTAAATATTCTGTAATTCCTTCAATAATTGCGAGGATAATTGCTTCAATAAAATTCATTTATGGGTGTTATTTTTTCTTAAAAATCGGGTAAAATTGGAACAAGAATCCTACAAAAACCATAATTGGTCCAAGTGTGATTCCCAAGAAACCAAAGCCAAATTCTTCTTTGTCTAATGTCATTACAAAATACCCAAGAAAAATCAAAGCAAGTCCAGCAATCATAAGTGTGTAATTACTTTTGCCAAATGGAAGTGCATTTTTGTTATCGTTTTCGGCACTGTTTTTAATATCGTTTTTCATATATGATAAGCGGAACACCGCCCGTTTTTAATTGATAATTATTAATTGAATTAATATAGTTCTTCTAAATCGGTTCTTAAATAACGATACATAGATTGAAATGTGCTGAGAGTTCCAATGAGTATGCCTAATAAAATTACAAATCCGCAAAGAATGGCTAATTTTTGAAAATCCTGTAAAACACCTAAATCTTCAATTTCTCGAATAGCAATTTGCTGAATTCCTACTAATAATGTAGATGCAATTATTCCAGCAAAAAGTCCTTGGACAATTCCCCGCACAAGAAATGGTTTTTGAATAAACCAATCTGTTGCACCAACTAATTGCATACTTCTAATGATAAATCGTTGTGAATAAAGTGCTAATCTAATGGTGTTGTTTATCAAAAGTACAATTGCAACAAGTAATAAAACTACAATCGAAGCTATTATTAAATAGGCTTTGTTGGCATTTTTGTTGATACTTTCCACAAAATCTTTTGCATAATCTGCCTCAAAAATCCCGGGCAATTGCTCCAAATCAATTTTGATTTTATTGAGTTGGTCTTCACTAAAAAAATCATCTTTTATTCTTAGACTAAAGGCATCTCTGTAAGGATTTTCGCCTAAAATTGAACGAAAATCTTCATTCGTTTCTTTCAAAACCCTTGCTGCTGTACTTTCTTTTGAAATGAATTTTATTTGTGGTACATTTTGAGAATAGGCAATATAATTTTTTTGTGAAATCAGATTACGAACAGAATCTCTTTGAATGCCGGTCAATGATTTATCAAGGTAAACCTGAATTTCAATATTTTGCTTAACATACTGAACCAATTGCTTGGAAGTTAGGGCAATCCACCCACTAAATGCTATCAAAAATAATGCTGCTGTCAAGCTGATTACTATCAAAAGACTTGGAAAACTACCTAATTTTCGATTTTTTTTCTGCATAAAAATTCAACGATTTTGTAATCGTTTGCAAAGATAAAGGAAGATATAGAGTTTTTTAAGGAATTAATGTTTTTTAACAAGGAAGATTAATAAAAACTGCTTTTTTCATTTTGTTCGGCATCGTTTTTCCAGCGGGCAATGCGTTCTGGCATATTTTGTTCAATAATATTTTTTATTACCTCTGTAATCTCTTCTATTGTAGCATCTGGTGAAAAATGAATGGGTTCTTTAAATTTTACAGTAAGTTTGGTATTTCTTTTCTTATAATTTAGTCCCGATTTATTAAATGCTCTTCTAAAACCATCAATTACTACTGGTACAACAATTGGATTATTATCTTTGATTATATGTGCCGTTCCTTTACGAATAGGTGCATACGGACTCGTTGTTCCTTGTGGAAAACTCACAACCCAGCCATAGTTCAGACCCTTTGACACATTATCGCCTGCCGAAGTGTCCAATTCTCGTTTAACATTTGAGCCACTGGCTCGCCAAGAGCGTGTTACCAAAATGGCACCAGCCAAACTAAATAATTTGGGAATTAATCCTTCTTTCATTGTTTCACTTGCTGCCACATAAAATATTCTTCCTCTTGGAGCGAGTAAGCCGAATGGTAGAATCCGATTGCCAAAACCCATTTTTACTGAACAAAAAATATGATAAAATGTAATCACATCAGCAAAATATGTTTGATGATTGGAGATGAAATATACATTTTGATTGGGAAGTTTTGCAAGATATTCTGTTCCTTCAACTTTAAGTTGATTGGCTACAGCAATTCTCCAATAAGTTGGCACACCAGCAAGAAAAATAACTAACCGCTTTAAAATCAACCAGTTACCAAATGGGTCTCGATCGAAAATGCCAAATATATCAATATATGACACATATCTGAAGAAGAGATTTGGGTCATTATTCGGTACAGGTAAAAAGTTTTTTATTACACGAAACATTTTTAGAATTATAGGTTTAGGATTTTTTCCAAGTGAAAAGTACAAATAAAATCCGATAATTCCTAAATATTAAATTTAATAATGGTCAATTTCTTTTACCAATCTCATCTCTAATTTTGGCAGCTTTTTCGTACTCTTCATTAGTTAATGCTTGTGTGAGCATTTTGTTGAGTTCGTCCAAAGTAAAATCTTTTAATGATTCTTTGTATGTTTTTTGAGGGCGAGGGGAGGCCTGAGCCAATTCTTCTGGTTCGTCTGCAGCGGTAGCTTCCTGTGCAGTTATTCCTGCATCAGTCAAAATTTGGTTGGTAGTATAAATTGGTACTTGAAAACGCAGGCCAATGGCAACAGCATCAGAAGGGCGGGCATCAACTGATTTTTGTCTTATTCCGTCAGTACTAACTATTTTTGCAAAGAAAATACCTTCTCTGAAATCTGAAATTAAGATTTCTTCTATAGTAAAATCAAAGGCACGAGCAAAGGATTTGAATAAATCGTGTGTCATTGGGCGATTTGGCGTAATGCGTTCCATCTCAATAGCTATCGCTTGGGCTTCAAACATTCCTATAATTATTGGCAAACGGCGATTACCAGCTTCTTCAGCCAACACCAATGCAAATGAGCCAGTCTGAGATTGACTTGGCGAAAGACCTAATATTTCGAGTTTTATTTTTTCCACGATGCAAATATAAGCATTTCTTAAAAAAGGAGAGGTAATGTTTAGAAAAAAAAATCCTGTGAGTGAAATACCCACAGGATTTTAACCTTAAAATTATTATCTTTTCTAATAATTTTAATTTATATCATTTCCCAGCCAAAACAGCTTTTGTCAATTTTGGCAAAACATCAAATACATCTCCTACAATACCATAATCTGCAGCTTTAAAAAAAGGTGCTTCAGGGTCTTTATTTATAACAACAATTACTTTTGAAGAATTTACACCCGCCAAATGCTGAATTGCTCCCGAAATTCCGCAAGCAATATATAAGTTTGGTGAAACTTTCACACCTGTTTGACCAACATGTTCGTGGTGAGGTCGCCAATCTAAGTCAGAAACTGGTTTTGAGCAAGCAGTTGCTGCACCTAAGGCATTTGCTAAATCAAGTAATGGTTGCCAGTTTTCTGGTCCTTTCATTCCTCGTCCGCCCGAAACAACTAAATCTGCTTCAGGTAACGAAACCATGCCAGTTGCCTTGACGGTTTCTGTTACTTTCGCAACAAAAAGGCTGTCAGATAGGGCAGGGGCGAAGTTTTCAACACTTGCAGCATTTCCAGATTCAACAGGAACAACTGCATTTTTCTTGATAGCCAATATTTTTATATCGCTTGTTACCTTAACTTCTGCAAATGCTTTGCCTGTAAAAATACTCACTTTCACCTGAAAACCATTTGAAATTGTAGGCAATTCTGTAACATTTCCAACAACGGCAGCTTTCAAAGTTCCTGCTGCACGGGCTGTTACGGCATCTGCAAACGATGATTTTGCAAAAATAACTACATTTGCACCAGTTGTTTTTACTGCTTCTGCCAAAACTGTAGCATAAGCCATGCTATTGGCTGCATCTAATTTAGAATCATTGGCATGAAGCACTTTTGTTGCTCCAAAACTTCCTGCTTTTGCCAATTCTGAAGCATCGGCTTTTCCGATTGCCAATGCAATTGCCGAAGTGCCTAACAATTCGGCAACTTTTGAACCATAATATATGGCTTCGAGAGATGATTTTTTTATTGCTCCATCAGCAACTTCTGTGAATATGAGAACCATTTTGAATTACGATTTACGAGGTACGAATTACGAATCTTTTTTTGTAGATGACGATTTACTTATGGCAAAATACAAATTCGTAATTCGTCATTCGTAAATCGTAATTGTTCAAAGCACTTTCGCTTCTGTTTTTAATAAGTCAATTAATTTTTCTGCTTCTTCCGCAGGAATCATTTTGCACGCACCTTTTGGTGCTGGTAGGCTGTATTTTTCAGTGATAGTAAGTGCAGAACCTGCCGCTGAAATAACTTTCAAAGGTTTAGTTCTGGCAGTCATAATACCACGCATATTCGGAATTTTCCATTCAGCGATCGGTTCTTGACAACCCAAAACCAATGGTAGTTGAGCTGTCAATTTTTCAACACCACCTTCAATTTCACGAGTCATATTTGCACTGTTACCCTCAATATCTAAGTGCATTACTGGTGAAAATGAAGGAATATTAAGCATATCGCCTACAATTCCATGTACCACTCCCGAATTATAATCACTTGTTTCTCGACCCATCAAAATCAAATCGTAGTTTCCTTCTTTGGCAACTGCGGCAATTTGTTCAGCAACAAAATAAGAGTCAGTTGGTTCAACATCAACTCTAATTGCATCGTCAGCACCAATCGCTAATGCTTTACGAATTTGAGGTTCAGCATCAGCACCACCCACATTCAAAACTGTGATTGTTGCACCTAATTGTTCTTTCAATTCTACTGCACGAGCCAGTGCATAATCATCGTAAGGCCCGATGATTAATGTTACCCCTGCTTTGTTTAGCTTTGTATCGCCATCTGTGAATGAGATTTTAGATGTCGTATCTGGTACACTTGAAATACAGACTAATATTTTCATAATAAAAAATGCCACCCCCAACCCCTAAAGGGGAGTTTTAATTTAGTAATTTTGCTTTTAGAGGTTGCTTAAAAGCAATTGTATTTTTGTAAATAATAGTATGCGTGCATAACAATATGCAAATCTAAATCAAAGAAAAATTGTATGCAAGAAGAACGCCTAAAAATTTTATTTGAGTATCTTCAAGAAGACCCAAAGGACCCTTTTAATATATATGCAATAGCAATGGAATATATTAATAAGGATAATGAAAAGGCTCTTTATTATCTTGAAATATTATTAATTGAGCATCCAGATTATATTCCAACTTATTATCATGCTGCTGCTTTGTACTTTGAAAACGAAGATTTTGGGAAAGCAGAAAATACTTATATTATTGGTATAGAAAAAGCTCATCAACAGCACAAAACAAAGGCTTTTGATGAGCTAAAACGTGCGTACAGAATGTTTCTGGATGGAGTGGAATAACAATTAATAATACAGCTCATTTGCTTCTACAACTTTGTTTTTGCCAAATAAAGCCCGAAATGTATCAGTCATATAAAGCATATCCAAAACTTTGCTTTTGGCTTGCTTCATCATATAAAGATGATTTTCTTGTTCGATTTGTTCTTCCAAAAGATTAAGAATATATTCCATGCTTTGCTCATTTTCAGTGAAATTATCTGCAATATACATCATGAATTTGTTCTTAAGTTTTGATTCAGCAAAGTAAAATACCAAGTGAAAATCTTCATCAACCAAAAAAGATGTAGTTTTGTTGGAATCGAAGGATTTAAACATTTCGTTATTGTCGATTAGACAATCTATGATTGTAACATCATCTGTCACAATTCGTAAAGTTTGTTGGATATTCATTTTTTTGTTTATTTTAAGTTTTTCAGAATAATATTTTGTTTATTGTCAAATATAACGTTGTTTTCTAAAAAATGTTCAATAATAATATAATATTTTCTTGGAATAATATAATTATTAAATCGTAAAAAGTAGAAAATTTGGTTCGATTTTAGGTATAATTACTTAAAAAAATACTCATTTCTGAGAATGTAGATTTCATTTTAACTTAATTTACCAAAATAAATATTCAAAATGCTCAAAATTGCCTTAATTTAAGGTTGTATTTTTGTCGAAAAATAATTTAAAATGACTTATAAAATTTCAAAAATCATAACTTCATCGCAATTAATAAGTCGTGCAACTTCGGTATTAATGATATATACAGGAGGAACGCTCGGAATGGTTTACGACACCAAAAGTAAAAGTTTAGTGCCTTTCGACTTTGACCAAATATTAGTAGATGTACCCGAACTGCAACGCTTAGAATTTGAATTAACCTGCCTAACCCTTCCAAAACCTATTGATTCGTCAAATATTAAACCTGAAATTTGGGTTGAATTGGCTCGAATCATAAAAAATAATTTTGAAGAATATGATGCTTTTGTGATACTGCATGGAACAGATACAATGGCATATACCGCATCGGCTCTTAGTTTTTTATTAGAAAATTTGTCGAAACCTGTCATTTTAACTGGAGCTCAATTGCCCATCGGCATAGCCCGAACAGATGCTCGTGAAAACTTGATTACGGCATTAGAAATTGCGTCTTCAAAAATCAATGGACGTCCCGTAGTTCCAGAAGTTGCCATCTATTTTAATTCTTATTTGTTGCGTGGAAATCGTGCAAAAAAGAAAGAAAGTAGCCAATTCAATGCATTTCGTTCAGAAAATTATCCAGCTTTGGCGGAGGTTGGTGTTACAATAGATTTTAACTTTCCATTTATTTTGCCTTTTCGCCCAGATTTGCCTTTGATTTTGCATGAAAAATTAGATGAACAGGTTGTGATTTTAAAATTATTTCCTGGAATTAACCAAAAAATAATTCATAATATACTGACTACTAATGGTTTACGTGGAGTTGTTCTGGAAACTTATGGTGCTGGAAATGCACCTTCAGAGGAATGGTTTTTGGAAGAATTGCAACAAGCCAGCAATAATGGAGTAGTGATTTTTAATGTTTCTCAGTGTGATGGAGGGCGGGTTTTGCAGGGGCATTACCAAACAAGTTCAAAATTAACAGCTATCGGAGTAGTGAGTGGCTCTGATATTACGACCGAAGCGGCAATTTCAAAAATGATGTTTTTGTTAGGTCAAGAAACTGAACCCGAAAGAGTGAAATACCGCCTTGAAAATAATATTTGTGGAGAAATGGGTGTATAATGAGTGAATGATAGAATGAGTGAATGATAGAATGAGTGAATGATAGAATGAGTGAATGATAGAATGAGTGAATGATAGAATGAGTGAATGATAGAATGAGTGAATGATAGAATGAGTGAATGATAGAATATTTTTTATTGATTCCTATATTGAATTTTTAAGAAATAAAGGTTTTGATGAAAAATACTGTTAATTACTCTATCATTCACTCATTCTATCATTCAAAATTCATTTTCTAAGTACCAAATTCTTAAACTGCATGGGGCTTTTTCCTTTGATGAGTTTAAAAACTTTACTAAAATAGGAGGCATTTGTAAAACCACTTTCAAAACAAATATCGGTAATACTTTTTTCAGTCATTAATAATTTACAGGCGAAATTAATTCGATACTCATTCATAAAGTCTGTAAATGTCTGATTGACAGTTTTCTTAAAATAATTACAAAATGATGGAACAGTCAAATTTGCAACTTCTGCTGCAGCATTAATATCTATGGGGTTTTGAAAATTTTGCTCAACATATTCATATATTCTTTTTAATCGAATTTGGTCTTTTTGTTTAAAATCATAGCGGGTATCGGCATTATTTAGTAATTCATATTCCACTGATTTTGCTAAAATCTGGAAAATAAGTATTAATTCCAAGAGGCGTTCTAATTGTGAAAGTTGAAGTAGTTTTTTTAATTTATTTTTAACAATAGGCAAAGTATGTCCAAAAAATACGATTCCTTGTTGAGAGCGTTCAAAGAGCTTTTTTATTGTTTGCATTTCAGGTTTATCAAAAAAGTTTGCACCTAAAAAATCCTCTTTAAACTGTATTACGATTTCTTCGTGTTCGCCAATGCTGTCATAACCAAAACCTGCATGGGGTAAATTTGAACCAATCAAAACTAAGTCGCCATCTTCATAATAACTCAAGTGATTTCCTACATGTCTTCTACCACTGCCACCAAAAACTAAGACTAATTCAAACTCGGGATGGTAATGATAGCTCCATGGAAAATCATTGGCATTTACTTTTTGATTTAGAAGTCGAAACGAACTTCCTTCGTCATTTTGTACTTGTTCAAATGATGTTTTCACTTAATTAAGATTAGAATAATGAAATTTTTCATAAAAATAGTAATATAGTGTTAAAATGGCTTAATAAAACGATATTTTTTTTTCTAAAATACAACCAATTTTGTACATCAAATTTATAGAAGATGAATTTTGATTTTTAAGATTAAGAAAATAACCTATGATGAGCTTAAAAGGCGGGCATTTTGCTCGCTTTTTTATTGCTTTTTAATTTCACCTATTCTCCTCAAATATATATGAAAAACTGGAAAATTAATGTTTCGCTTTACCTCAATTATTTTGTTTTTGCGATGCTCTTAAATAGTGTCGGAATTCTTATACAAAAATCAATTAATACTTATGGTGTTGATGAACTTTCTGCAAGTTCGCTCGAGGCATTCAAGGATTTATCAATTGCTTTTGTGTCATTTTTGATTGGCTCGTTTTTGCCAAGATTAGGTTATAAAAAAGGAATGTTAATTTCCTTAGCATTGGTGTTTTTGGGTTGCTTACAAATGTATTTTGGAAATTCATTTACTGCTGTACGAATTTTGTTTGCTTGTGTCGGAATTTCCTTTGCGGTTGTCAAAGTTTCCGTTTATACTTTGGTGGGTTTGTTAGTAAGTAATGACAAAGAACACAAAAGTTTTTTAAGCTCTATCGAAAGTTTTTTTATGATTGGAATTGCTGTAGCATTTGTTGGTTTTCCGCTTTTTTATAGTGAAACAGACCCAAATGCTTGGTTGAGAGTATATTTGGCTGTGGCAACTTTGATTGCTATTTCATTTATTTTCTTGCTTTTATCAGATTTTGAAGGGTTAAAATATGATATTCCAGGGACAAATATTAATGATGATTTCAAGCAAATGATTGGATTATTGAAACGTCCAATGGTCTTGGTTTTTGCTATTGCAGCCTTTATGTATGTAATGACTGAACAAGGAATTATGAGCTGGTTGCCAACTTTCAATGAAAAAGTGTTGCATTTACCTGAAAAAATGAGCGTTTTTATGGCTGTAATTTTAATGCTTTCAATTGCAGGTGGAAGGTATTTATCTTCTATTTTAATAAAAAAAGTTTATTGGCTTACACTATTAATTGCCTGTTTGGTGGGTGCTGCTTTAATCGTGATTCTGGTTTTGCCACAAACTAATAATTTGGCAATTAAAGAAATTAATTCGCTTACAGATGTGCCTATTATTGCTTATGTTTTTCCTTTAATTGGTTTCTTTTTAGCACCTATTTATCCATTAGTAAATTCGATAGTTTTGAGTGCTACCGAAAAAGTTTTTCATAGTCCAATGGCTTCTTTATTAGTCTTTTTCTCTGCCATTGGTGGCACTTTAGGTTCAAGATTAGTTGGCTATTTATTTAAGAATATTGGTGGAGAAAAGGCATTTTATTTTGCCTTAATTCCAATGGCAATTTTGATAATTTGTTTGATTATTTTGAACAAAATTCAGAAAAAAATGACGAGTAACGAATGACGAATTTTCCGAATGACGAATTTAGATAATCCAATAATTTGATTCGTAATTCGAATAATTTGTTATTCACAATTACTTTAACCTTATATAAAAATGCAATATATCCACGAAATGGGGCTTCTTTTTGAAGAAGTTCAGCTTAATAATGTCTTTCCAGATAATAAAACTTTTCCAGACTGTAAGCCAAAATATGCTTTGGAGGTAATAAATGACAAGTTTTTTGAAGAGAAAGACTTGAATGGATTTAGTTTGAAAAATTTTGTAAATGACAATTTTGATTTGCCAAAAAGTGTTATAATTTCCTATAAAACAATTGAAAATACATCATTAGAGGAGCATATAGCGAAACTTTGGACTGTACTTACTCGTCAGCCAAATGACGAAAATAGTTCTCTAATTACTCTTCCATACACTTATGTAGTTCCGGGAGGACGTTTTCGTGAGGTTTATTATTGGGATTCTTATTTTACAATGCTTGGGTTGCAAGTATCGGGTCGATTAGATTTGATCCAAAATATGGTGGATAATTTTTCTTATTTATTAGATAAAATTGGACACATTCCAAATGCAAATCGTGCATATTACGTTGGACGTTCACAACCTCCCTTTTTTTCATTAATGATTATGCTTTTGAGTGAAGAACTCGGTACTCAAATATTGCTCGATTATTTTCCTTTTTTAGAAAAAGAGTATGAGTTTTGGATGAATGGGAAGTGTGATTTGAGGCTTGAACAAAAGGCGATTCATCGAGTTGTAATGTTACCAGATGGAGCAATTTTAAATCGTTTTTGGGACGAAAACGATTCGGCACGACCAGAATCATATAAAGAAGATATTGAACTTTCGCATAAATCTGAGCAGAAACCTAGTAATTTATTTAGAAATCTACGAGCCGCAGCAGAGTCTGGTTGGGATTTTAGTAGTCGATGGTTTCGAGATGATAATGCTTTTGAAAGTATTCATACAACTGAAATTATTCCAGTTGATTTGAATTGTTTGCTCGTTCATTTAGAAGAAACTTTGTCGGAAGGTTATTTCTTGAAAAATGATGAAGAAAATGCTCATAAATTCAAGGATTTTGCTAAAAAACGCAAAGATTCTATTCAAAAATACTGTTGGAATGAACGTCAAGGTTTTTATTTTGACTATGATTTTGTTGAAAATATGCCTAAAAAACATTTCACTTTGGCTGCAGCATATCCTCTTTTCTTTGGTATTTCTACTCAAAATCAAGCTGAAAAAGTCGCTAAAGTTTTAGCAGAAAAATTCTTGAAAAAAGGTGGTTTGCTTACAACACTTTCAAAAACAGGGCAGCAATGGGACTCACCCAATGGTTGGGCTCCCTTACAATGGATTGCTTTTAAAGGCCTTTTGAACTATGATTTATTTGGAATTGCTTCTAAAATAAAGTCAAATTGGCTACAACTAAATTTTGATGTATTTACAAAAACAGGCAAATTAACAGAAAAATATAATGTTTCAGATGAGGTTTTGGAAGCGAGTGGGGGAGAGTACCCCAATCAAGATGGTTTTGGGTGGACAAATGGTGTTTATTTGAAACTGTTGGCTTCAAAATTTTGAAAATATATTTAATTTTTAACGAAATTAGAAACTGCGGAGTGTCGTTCATTTATATATTTTTCCAAGTCTGTAACCGATTGCACAAAACTTTGTGGATTAGAAAGGTGAGAATAAGGTGGAGCCTCTACTCCCGTTCCAGTAAAATTAGGTTGTAAAACGGCTTTATGTTTTATGAGATATTCTCTCATTTTGGTTGTTGTGAAGGTATTTTCAATAAAATCTTTTACTGATACTTTATAAAAAGTATAGTATTCTGGATCATCAACTAAATATCTAATAAGTGGCCATTGACCGCCAACTTCTTTCATTTCCATAGTCAATGCAGTACGACTATTTCCTCCTTTCATTTGAAATGAAAGATTCAAATCGTAAGGTATCCAATTTATTATGCCATTAATATTAGCAAAAAAGTGATTATGTGTAATTTGTCCATAGCTATCCCAATTCCCAACCGTATTGTTTACAGCCAAATATTTTAGAAATCCTTTTACATTAAAAACTGCCTCTAAGTCTTGCTTCCATTTTTGATGATCTGTTATTCGACTATTGTTATTGAGAGCAAAAATAAATGATTTTACATCTGAGTAATCAGCCAAATCTTGATTATTTTGTTTTTCAAACTGATTGACTAAAAACTGTAGCATATTTGACTCAGGTTTATAAACATTGCCTCCTTTTGTTCCACTTTGTGTTTCAATCATGTTTTTTTCAACACTCTCAATAACTTGGTAAACACCACAATATTTTTGACCTTGACCAAAATCAATAAAAATCTTATAATAGGCAACTTTACAAGCCATTACACCACTTTTTCTGAATAAATCTGTTAGAAGTTTTTCTTTCATAAAAGAATTATCACCATAGCTCGGAGCAAAGGACAATTCTTTAAAACCATAAAATCGCTGGTTTTTGGTTTCTGGATATTTGTCTTCAAATTGATCGAACTGAAGCTTAAAAGGTAATTTATATATTCCACTTCTCCATGAACCTGACAATGAGGCATTCCCCTTTAGCCTAAAACCAACTTTTTGCCAATTATAATTACCTTGACTAACCAAAGATTCTACATATATCGGGTCACCGGGGACAGCATCTAAACCTCCATTATTAGGGAGTGGAGTCGCACCTGGAATTGTGGTTGTGCTTCCGAACTTTCTTGCTGTTCGTGTTTCCATGTCTCTTTGAATTTTATCCCAACTTGATTGTCCTAAATTGATATTTATTATTTTCATTTCAGCTTCTGGAAATACCCAATCATAGTCAGGTATTTCGCCAAAAGCCTTTGCTTTTATAGGGTCTATGTTTGTTTCACAAGAAAACAAGAAAAGTAGTACAAATGAGAAAATAAAAGCTGAACGCATAGTTTAAGTTTTTTTATTCAAATAAATATGATTATCTTTTATCTCGAATCAAGCCTTCTTGCACGACCGAAGCAACTAATTTTCCATCTTGGGTAAAGAAATTTCCTCTTGTAAAACCCCTTGAATTTGATGAACTTGGCGAATCAATGGCATATAAAATCCAATCATCAATTTTGAAATCTCTGTGAAACCACATGGCATGGTCGAGGCTTGCCATAAAGAAATTATTGTATGAAAATGTGTCTAAATGAGGCAGGGTGGCAGTTCCAAGCAAATTATAGTCGGAGGCATAAGCCAAAATTATTTGATGCAATTTTAAATCATCGGGCAAAATTCCATTTGCCTTTATCCAAACATGCCGAAAAGGCTGGTGTTTTTGTGGATGTAACGGATTTACTTTTTCAACAGGTCGAAATTCTAATGGTCGAGGATGTGCAAAACTATTGTAATATTCGGGAGCTTTTTCTTTCAAAGTTTCCAAAAATGCCATATCAGATAAAAGGGCATCGGGTGGGGGAACATTTGGCATCGTAATTTGGTGGTCAAATCCTTCCTGTATAGTCTGAAAAGAGGCTCCCATGCTAAAAATTGCTTTGCCATTTTGAATGGCATTTACTCTTCGTGTATTGAAACTTCCACCATCTCTAATCCTATCAACTTCATAAATTATAGGTAGAGAAATATCTCCTGCTAAAATAAAATAGCCGTGCATTGAATGTAAAATTCTATCGTCTGGCGTAGTCTGATAGGCGGCATAAAGAGCTTGGGCAAGTACCTGACCACCAAACACCAGTTTCCATGGTGCTTGGTAGTTTTGACCTCTAAAAATATCTTGGTCGATTTTTTCGAGATTCAATAATGCAACTAATTCTTCTGCAGTTTTCATCAATCAATATTTTTCTAACAATTGATTTTGCTCTTCAATGGCAGTTCTGAACTCAGAATGAAGTGTTTCTATTAATTTTTTTGTTGGCTGAACATCATTTATTGAGGTTACACCTTGCCCAGCAGACCAAATTGTTTTCCAAGCACGGGCTTCAGCTTGGGCAGCATCTAATTCTTTTCCAAAATCAATTTTTGCAGATTTGCTCCACATTTCAGGCGTAACTCCAGCTGCTTCCAAACTTGGCTTCAAGAAATTTGCATTTACTCCAGAAACTGCCGCCGTATAAACTATGTCTGCAACATCACTTTCAATAATCATTTCTTGGTAATCTTTGTCGGCTTTACTTTCGGTAGTATTGATAAATCGAGTACCCATATATGCCAAATCTGCTCCAATTTGTAATGCCGAAGCAATATCTCGACCTGTACTTATGCAACCAGATAATAGAATTGTTTTATGGAAAAAACTACGAATTTCATTTACAAATGCCATCGGGTGCAATGTTCCTGCGTGTCCACCAGCTCCCGCACAGACCAAAATTAGTCCATCAACACCTGCTTCGGCAGCTTTTTCGGCATGACGACGGTTTATTACATCATGAAAAACCAAACCACCATAACTATGTACTGCATCAACTAATTCTGAAACTGCACCCAATGATGTAATGACAATTGGAACTTTATGTTTCACAACAATTTCTAAATCTGCTTGAAGTCGAGGATTTGAGCGATGTACAATAAAATTTACACCGTAAGGTGCTGCAGGTTTGCCATTTGATTGAGTATAGCCTGATAATTTACTTTCGATTTCGATTAGCCATTCTTCAAAGCCTTCGGAGCTTCGTTGGTTTAGTGCTGGAAAAGTGCCTACAATGCCATTTTTACAACATTCAATGACCAATTCTGGTCCAGAAATTAAAAACAATGGGGCAGCAACTGCGGGTAAGGAGAGTGAGTCTGATAAAATTTGTGGTAACATTCTAATAGGTTTTTTGTAGATGAATTATGTTGCAATTTATACAAAAGTACGTGTTCCAGAATAGTTTTCTCTAAATTCTTTTGGCGTACAATTATGTTTTTTCTTGAAAACTCTATTAAAATATGACAAATTATTGTAGCCACATTTAAACGAAACCTCCGAAATCGTAAATGTAGTGTCAATCAGAAGGCGAGTAGAATGCCCTAATCTGATGTCGTTGAGGCTATCAATGAAGGTTTTTCCTGTACGTTTTTTTATAAATCTACTAAAACTTACTTCCGCCATATTTACAGTTTTGGCTATGTCATTGAGTGAAATTTCTTGACTGTAATTTGCTCTCATATATTCAAAAGCTTTTTCGATTCTTCTACTATTAAAATGCCCGTTTTCATTCATAAACGAGCTACTGGTAAGTATTCGAATATTTCTTGAAACCGACAAATCGTGCAAAATTGACACTAATTCTATTACAGAATCGAAGCCATTTTTCTTGGATAAAGCAATCAATCGAGGTTTGATATTTTTGATTGTCTCGACTGAAAAAGAAATGCCCCGTGCCGAACGTTCAAGTAAAGTCCGAATGAAACTTAATTGATTTCTCTGTAAAAACTTTTCATCAAACAAATCTTTGTGAAATTGTATTGTGATTTCGTGAACGTCTTTCTTTTGAGATACAAAATTAAGCCAACTATGTGGTAGATTTGAGCCGACCAGAACCAATTCTAATTCATCAATTTGTTCAATATTATCACCAACAATTCGCTTTGCACCTTTCGCATTTTCGATAAAATTCAACTCAAATTCATCATGAAAATGTACTGGAAAATCGAATTTGCTTTTTAATCTGTCAAAAACCATGAAGCAATCGCTTGGTGTAAGAGGAGTTATTTCGTGATAAAAATTACTCATTAAAATTATACGTTAGGTTAAAATTGTTTTAAAGTCAATTTAAAATACAAAAATATGGTTTTTTATTATTATTTTAATATAAAATTTGGTTTTAACTTTCGTTTACAAGATAATTTTTGAAATGATAGCGTTTAAAAATCTTTTTTTTTTTCTGAAAATCAAATATTTTTTTGTTTTTGGAAGTATTGTGTTATAAATAGTTAAAATCGTGTTATTTATTTTAACGTAATTATTTTTAATTTTGCATTATATAAAACTAAAATATTCCAAAAATAAATCTATTTTGAACAAATTTTGGAATATTCATATTTTAGATTTAGAGTAAATTAAAAGATAGGTAAAATTGTAATTTGGGCAGGATTTTTCTGCCCAAAATTTTTTCAAATAAACATTCAGATTTAGATTTATGAAATATTTGTATTTTGTGTTATTCTTCATTTTTCCCTTTTTGTCATTTTCTCAAATTGATAGAAAAGCTACCAAAGAAACCAAAAATCTATATAAAAACCTCATGCGATTTCAAAAGCAAGGAGTTATGTTTGGGCATCAAGATGGTTTAGCTTATGGACTAAATGCCAATGGAACTCGTTGGATTGGTGAAGATAATCGCTCAGATATAAAAACAATTTCGGGTGAATTTCCAGCAGTTTTGGGTTGGGATTTAGGCAAAATAGAATTTGATAGTTTGAATAATCTTGATGGCGTACCTTTTCTGAAAATGCAACAATATATTCAAGAAACCTATAATAGGGGAGGCGTAAATACTATTAGCTGGCATTTGAATAATCCAACGGAACTAAAAAAAACTTCTTGGGACAAAGCCGATTCTACGATTAAAAACACATTCAATAATAAAGAAAATTTGAAACGTTACAAATCTTGGTTAGATAAAGTAGCTGTTTTTTTGAAAAACTTGAAAGGTCAGAATGGCGAACTTGTGCCAGTTATTTTTCGACCATTTCATGAACATACTGGTTCGTGGTTTTGGTGGGGTACAGAGTATTGTACGCCCGAAGAATATGTCAAAATGTGGAAATTTACAGTAAAATACCTTCAAAAAAAGAAAAAAGTTCATAACTTATTGATTGCTTATTCTACCGATAAATTTAATTCAAAAGAACATTACTTAGAACGTTTTCCCGGAAATGACTTCGTAGATTTAGTTGGATTTGACCTTTATCACCGAAATGCACCTGCGAGTAATGAGCAATTTAAAGTTGATTTCAAAAGAATGGTAAACACTTTACAAGAAATTTCATTAGATAATGACAAACTTTGTGCAATTACTGAAATGGGGTTAGAGCAAGTTTCTGAAGTAGATTGGTGGACAAATATTGTACTACCCATTGTGCAAGACACCAAACTTTCTTATTTTTTGGTTTGGCGAAATGGCAGAACCAACCATTTTTATGCACCTTATGAAGGTCAAAAAAGTGCTGATGATTTTATGAAAATGATTCAGTCAGAAAAAATATTTCTTGAAAAAAGAACTGAAGAACACCATTTATATAAAGAGCAAACATCGAATCATTAACCTATTATAAAACATTATTTTTAGCATGACTTTTTTTCAAAACCGTTATCAGGAACTCAAATCTTCATATGATGAGTTATTGATTATTAAAAATCAAAAAAAACCTTTTGGAAATGGCATTTTTGATAGATACAAAAATCCAATACTTACTTCCGAACATACACCGCTTTTTTGGCGATATGATTTAAACCAAAATACGAATCCGTTTTTGATGGAACGCTTCGGAATCAATGCAACTTTTAATGCTGGTGCAATAAAATTTGAAGAGAAATATATTTTGTCGGTAAGAGTTGAGGGAAATGATAGAAAATCGTTTTTTGCCATAGCAGAAAGTCCAAATGGCATTGATAATTTTCGTTTTTGGGATTTCCCAATAACGATGCCCGAAACAGAAATTCCTGACGGAAATGTCTATGATATGCGTATAGTGGCACATGAAGATGGCTGGATTTATGGTCTTTTTTGTACAGAACGTAAAGACCCGGCTGCCAAAAGAGGTGATGAATCTTCAGCAATTGCTCAATGCGGCATTGCCCGCACCAAGGATTTAAAAAATTGGGAACGTTTGCCCGATTTAAAAACCCCATCTCTCCAACAACGAAATGTTGTCCTTCATCCTGAGTTTGTGGATGGCAAATATGCTATTTATACTCGCCCACAAGATGGATTTATTGATGCTGGAACTGGTGGTGGAATTGGCTTGGGCTTCACCGATTCTATGGAAAATGCTATAATTGAAAAAGAGTATATAGTTGATGAAAAATTTTATCATACTGTCTATGAAGTTAAAAATGGACAAGGTCCAGCCCCAATAAAAACTAAGCTTGGTTGGTTGCATTTGGCACATGGTGTAAGAAATACAGCAGCAGGACTTCGTTATGTCTTGTATGTTTTTATGACAGATTTGAATGATTTGACTACGGTGATTTTCAAACCTGGAGGGTATTTTATTGCTCCAGAGGGAGATGAAAGAGTAGGAGATGTTTCGAATGTAACTTTCTCAAATGGGTGGATTTTAGATGAAGATGGCACAGTTTTTATCTATTACGCTTCTTCAGATACTCGAATGCACGTGGCAACGAGTACAATCGAAAAATTGATAGATTATTGCATAAATACGCCAGCCGATGGTTTGCGTTCGGCAACTTCGGTTGAAACTTTAAACTCGATAATTGAGAAAAATTTACCATTTCAAAATGAATTTTTATTAACAGAAAAATTGATTGAAACTGTATGACACAAGTTTGTTTTAAGAAAGAAATTCATGTTGAATTAGAAAATATCTTGCAATTTTGGTTAAAAAATGCCTTCGATCATACACATGGTGGTTTTATTGGAAAAATGGATAATTTTGGAAATGTTTTTCCAGAATCAGAAAAGGGCGGCGTGCTAAACGCAAGAATTTTATGGACTTTTTCGGCTGCTTTTCAAATTTCTCAAAACGACGAATATTTAGTAGCTGCCCATCGAGCTTATCAATATATTAATCAAAATTTTCGTGATAAAACCTTTGGAGGTGTTTTTTGGAAAGTTGATTCAAATGGAAATCCTACAAATACCAGAAAACAAATCTATGCTTTAGCTTTTACAATTTATGGACTTTCGGAATATTATAAAGCCACCAAAATTCAAGAAGCTCTTGATTTTGCCATAGAATTATTTGAATTGATTGAGTTTTATAGTTATGATAAAACCACTGGTGGTTATATTGAGGCTTTCACTCAAAATTGGGAAATTATTCAAGATTTAAGGCTCAGTGAGAAAGATAGAAATGATCCCAAAACTATGAATACCCATCTTCATATTATTGAGGCGTATAAAAATTTATTCAGTGTCTGGAAAGAGAAACAATTAGGTGCAAAAATTAGGTATTTATTAAGTATTTTTGAGCGAAATATTATCAATAAAAAAACGCAACATTTGATTTTATTTTTTGATAATGACTGGAACAAACAATCAGAAACCATTTCTTACGGACATGACATTGAGGCATCATGGCTTTTACAAGAAGCTGCCGAAGCATTAGTTGACCATGATTTAGTACAAAAATGGCAAAAAAATGCTATAAAATTGGCAAAAGCAACATTGGAAGGAGTAAACGTAGATGGAAGTTTGAACCATGAATTTGACCCAAGTATAAACCAAATTGATAGCCACAGAGAATGGTGGGTGAGTGCCGAGGCAATGGTTGGTTTTTATAATGCTTACCAAATTACAAATGATACAAATTATTTAGAAAAAGTCTATAAATTGTGGTATTTTACAAAAACGCACCTAATTGATAAGCAGAATGGAGAGTGGTTTTGGGGAGTTTATGAGGATTATTCAAAAATGACCGATGATGATAAAATTGGTTTTTGGAAATGCCCTTACCACAATGCACGTGCTTGCATGGAATTAATGAAACGGATTTAAACAATTGATAATCAATGTGTTATGAATAAATTAACTGTAAAATTTAAGGTAATTTTAAGTTTAGCCTTTTTGACTTTTGGTACAAACTCAATTGTTTTTTCTCAGAATATCCTGAAAAAAATCAAAGTTGAAGGCAATAAATTTGTTTCGGAAGAAGGTAAAACCTTTGTTTTCAGAGGCTTAAATGCCAGCGACCCAGAGAATCTACAAAATGCAGGTCATTGGGATTTGGCTTATTTTCAAGAAATAAAAAATTGGGGAGCAAATATTGTCCGATTTCCTGTTCATCCAAGAGCATGGAAAGGTCAGGGAAAAGAAAAATATTTGAAATTATTGGACGATGGCGTACAATGGGCAACTGAAGTAGGTATTTATGTTATTATTGACTGGCATTCCATTGGAAATCTTCGTACCGAAATGTACCAAGCTGATATGTATGAAACTACCCAAAAGGAAACTTTTGAGTTTTGGCGAACAATAGCAAAGCATTTCAAAGGAAATAACACTGTTGCTATGTTTGAGTTATTTAACGAACCCACAACTTACAATGGACAACTTGGCACTTGCTCATGGAGCGATTGGAAAGCTTTGAACGAAGAAATGATAGGAATTATAAGAGCCAATGGCAGTGATGCGATACCTTTAGTGGCTGGTTTTAACTGGGCTTATGATTTGAAAGAAATAAAAAATAGCCCAATAAATGCCAAAGGAATTGGCTATGTCAGTCATCCATATCCTCAAAAAAGACCTAAACCGTGGGAGGCTCAATGGACAAATGATTGGGGTTTTGTTGCTGAAAAATATCCATTGATTTTAACTGAAATTGGTTTTTGTGGAGCAGATGATGTTGGAGCCCACATTCCTGTTATCAGCGATGAATCTTATGGTGATGCCATTACTAAATATACTGCCGAAAAAGGTATTAGTTGGGTGGCATGGGTTTTTGACCCAAAATGGGCCCCCAGAATGTTTTCAGATTGGAATTTTACTCCAACTAGACAAGGTAAATATTTCAAAAAAGCCCTTATAGATTATAACACAAAAGAAAAGTAATATTTAATAAAGGCTTCGTTTTGATCGAAGCTTTTATTGCTTTCAAAAACATCTCTTCAAAATGAAAACAAAAATCACTTTTTTCTTAATTTTTCTGACAAGTTTTACAGGATTTGCTCAATTAAAATTACCAAAATTATTTTCTGACCATGTAGTTTTGCAAAGACAAAAACCAATTCCAGTATGGGGTTGGGCAACTCCAAATGAAAGTATTTCGGTCGAATTTTCAGATCAAAAGCAATCAACAATTGCAGATATTTCTGGAAAATGGATGTTAAAATTAACTCCCATGGAAGCTGGAGGACCTTATAAAATGTCTATTTCGGGTAAAACTGAAAAATTAGAAGTGAATGATATTTTGATTGGCGAAGTTTGGCTTTTGTCTGGACAATCGAATATGGAATTTAAAGTTTCACAGGCAGATAATTTTAAAAAAGAAAAGCAAGATGCTGATTATCAGCAGATTAGACATTTTTTTGTTGAACATAATGTTGAAATTTTACCACAAACTGACCTTAAAACTGGTTCTTGGAAAATTTCAAATACTGATAATGTAAGTAATTTTTCGGCAATTGGATTCTTTTTCGCAAGAGAATTATTTCAAAAACTAAATATTCCAATTGGTTTGATTCATTCATCTTGGGGTGGTTCACAAATTGAAGGCTGGATTAGTAGAGAAGCAATGTTGAGTAATGATGAATTTAAAGGATACATCGAAAAACTACCTACCAATTGGCAAGATGCTGATGTTTTTCATGATGGAAATATTCGAAAAAAAATATTTGGTAGCGATTATATTCCAACTATTGAAGAAGAAAAGAAATACACCCAAGGAAATGCAGATTTTTCAAAATGGGTTAACGCAGGAAGCCCTTTAGGGCAATGGGATTGGAAAGGAATTTGGGCATTTCGTGGCAAAGGATTTATGGCACGTAATGTTGAGATTTCAGAAGAAATGACAAAACAAGAAACCATTTTGGGCTTGGGAATTCAAGATGGTTTCAACGAAATTTATATTAATGGAAATCTTGTTTCAGCAGGAGTTTTCAAAGGTCTTCGTAAAATTACGATTCCAACAAATAATTGGAAATTAGGCAAAAATCAATTAGTTATCAAGTTTGGTAACATGGTTGAAACGCCTTGGTATGGTTTAGGAATTAATGGTTCGGAAGCCGATTTGTTTGTCAGTTCATCAACTGAGAAGATTTCAATTGCGAATGAATGGAAATTGATGCCCTCTTTTGCCGAAAATCACGACTATGTTCATAGTAGCAATAATCTTGGAACTACGATTTATAATGGCATGATTGCTCCACTTTTACCATTTTCAATGCGTGGAATTTTATGGTATCAAGGCGAATCAAATGCAGTAAGAGCCTTACAATATCGTCAAAGTTTTCCATTATTGATTAATGATTGGCGAAAAAAATGGAATGAAGAATTGCCTTTCTATTTTGTACAATTGTCAAGTTTTGGTGGTTATCAAAATAGTAATGATGGTAGCAATTGGGCAGAATTGCGTGAAGCTCAAACAATGACTTTGAGTTTGCCAAAAACGGGTATGGCTGTAACAACCGATGTCGGAAATCCAAAGGATGTGCATCCTACAAATAAGCAAGATGTAGCTAAAAGAATGGCAGCAATAGCTCTCAAAAATAATTATGCAAAAGATGTTTTAGCAAGTGGGCCAATGTTTGAAAATGTAAAATTTGAAGTTGAAAAAGCTATTATTTCTTTCAAAAACGTTGGAAATGGTTTAATTGCCAAAGATAAATTTGCTTATTTGAAGGGTTTTGAAGTAGCAGGCGAAGACAAAGTTTTTTATTATGCAAAAGCTGAAATAGTAGGGGAGAAAGTAATTGTTTTTCATCCTAAAAAACAAAAGATAATTGCAGTTCGATATGCCTGGGCTGATGCTCCAGAAGATGCAAATTTATTTAATGTTGAAGGTTTTCCAGCAAATTCATTTAGAACGGATGATTGGAAAACTAAAACTTTTGGGAATAAATTTGAATAGAAAATAAGAATTGTCATAAACAAAAAATGATTGATGTTAGCATCAATCATTTTTTAAATATAAGTTCTTCAAGTTCGGTAGTTATTTGTCTATTACTATAACTTGGATAAATATAATCTTGTGGGTCGTAATTTTCATTGGAAACTACCAAAACTATTGCATTTTCTGAGAAATTTTCTAAAGTATGCCAATCTTGTGGTTCTAAAACTAATACTTTGTTTGCTTCATCTAAGTTAAAAACGAATTTTTTTTCAGGAGTTTCAACATAAATATCACAAGTACCTTGCACACACATCAAAGCCTGCCATGCTTTTATATGTCTATGCCCTCCACGGGTTTCTCCATCTGCATTTGAAATATAAAAAATACGTTTAAGCGTACCAGGTAATATATTTTCAAAAACAGTCAAATCTCCTCTGTTACTTGAATGAACAGGTAAAGTATAAATTTTAGGCATAATGCTTTTAGTGTTTGGTGTTTTTTAAATCTAAATCACCTTAAGTTTGTTGATTCAACCCTTGTTTGATTCGTAAAAATATATATTTTTAATCAAAATATCTATTTTTATTATATTATTATATTTTATTTATTAATAAATGGTGAAATCATTATTGAAAAAATGACATTTTGTTTTGAAATAATAATATTTTGATTAATTTAAAATTTGACAACTTCCCAAAATGCTTTTTTAGGGAAATAATTTTTATCAAAAAGCAATGGAAAATCCTTTCTTCCTGGCACAGGAAAATTATCAAGCCATGAAGATTTATCTGACAAATTCCAGAAGGTAACACCTGTCATACTATTTTTATGTTTACGAAAAACCTCAAAAAGCATTTTATAATGTTGAGATTGTTTTTCATTCATTTCCTTAGTAAATTCACTTATGCCTTTAAAGGCTTCTTTGGTACGTTCGTGTTGCTTAGGATGTACCGAAATATCTAATTCTGTAATTTGCACTTTCAAACCTAATGATGCAAATTTTGTAATAGATTCTTCTAATTCAGCGGCAGTTGGCTCATAAAGCGACCAATGTCCTTGCAAACCAACACCATGAATTGGCACACCTTTTTCAACTAAACCCTTAACTAAAGTATAAATTTTATCTCTTTTTAACTTATTTTCGGTATTATAATCGTTGTAAAAAAGCAAGGCATCCGGGTCGGCAGCATGGGCATATTCAAATGCTTTTGCGATATATTCTTCGCCAATTATTTCGTAAAATTTCGATTTTCTATAAATATCTGTTCCTCCATCAGGCACAGCCTCATTAACAACATCCCAAGCATAAATTTTTCCTTTGTATCGGCTTACCACCTCAGTAATATGAGTTTTTAATCGTGCCAAAAGCTCTTCTTTTGTAACTGTAACAGTATCTTTTTTGAAAAACCAATTAGGCGTTTGGTTGTGCCAACAAAGACAATGACCACGCACCTTTATGCTATTTTTTACTGCGAAATCGACGATTTTATCTGCTGGAGCAAAGTTATAACGATTTTCTTCGGGGTGAATTGGACCCATTTTCATTGCATTTTCAGGAGTAATGCTGTTGAATTGTTTTAAAATTAAATTTGCTTCTTCTCCTGCATCCATCATACGAGGATTTACAGCAACGCCAACTGGAAAGTAGTTTTTGTAATAATCTTTTAAGCCCTTTTCAGGCGTATTTTGGCCAAAAAGGCAGGTACAAAAAAAACAAAACATTGAAAATGAAATTAGTGATTTTTTCATATAGGTGTTTGATAATCAGATTATTATGAATTATTTATATGCCTCAATCGTTTGAATTGTACCATCTGCATTATATTTCAATTCAGTAACTTTTACATTTCTCAAATGTGTTTTTCCTGAGATTTGAGTATCGTGGTAATATAAATATTGTTTGCCCTTAAAATCAATTATAGAATGGTGATTTGTCCAACCTTGAACTGGTTTCAAAACAATTCCTTTGTAAGTAAAAGGACCATAAGGATTATCGCCAATTGCATAACAAATATTGTGTGTATCGCCAGTAGAGTAAGAAAAATAGTATTTTCCTTTGTATTTATGTAGCCAAGATGCCTCAAAAAAACGTTTGTCGTTATTGTCTTCTTTGAATAAATTGCCATTTTCATCAAGAATTTTCACCTCTCTTACTTCTTCAACAAATGATTTCATATCTGGAGATAATTTGGCAATACGTGGCAAAAGGGCTTCTTCTCCCTTTTTAGGATTAGCTGTTTTTCCAAGATATTTATTGTTGTCCCAACGTTGCAACTGACCGCCCCATATTCCACCAAAATACATATAATAACTTCCGTTAGTATCCTTAAAAACAGCGGGGTCAATGCTATAACTACCTTTCATTGCCTCTTTTTCTGCTTTAAATGGTCCAACTGGACTTTTGCTTGTGGCAACACCAATTCTGAAAATGTCCTCTTTGTCTTTTACAGGATAATATAAAAAATAAGTTCCGTTTTTATAAGCCGCGTCTGGAGCCCACATTTGGCGACTTGCCCATTTAACGTCTTTAATATCAAGAGCAATTCCATGGTCTTTTACCTTCGATTGTGGCGAATCCATTGATAAAATATGGTAGTCTTTCATGTCAAAATGTCCACCATCATCATCTTCTTTTACATTTAGTGCTTCAATATCGTGTGAAGGATAAATATAGATTTTTCCGTTAAAAACATGAGCCGAAGGGTCAGCAGTATAAATATGCGAAACTAATGGTTGAGAAATTGGTTTTTTTGTTTGTGCATTTGAAATAATTGCAATTAAAAACAAAAATGCACTAATTATAAGTTTGATAGATTTCATCGTTTTTGAATTTATTAAGGCTGATTATAAGTTTTTTGTTAAAATCCAATAGAATTTCCACCATCAACAGGTAACGAAACACCTGTAATATAGCGTGCTGCATCTGATGCTAAAAAAACGGCTGCCCAACCGATGTCGGAAGGTTTTCCGAATTTTCCCATTGGAGTTCTGTTTAAAGCACGATTCATGCGGTCAGGGTCGCTACCCATAGCAGTTTTCATCATGTTTGTTTCGATAAAACCAGGAGCAATTGCATTTACACGTACATTGTGTGGCGAAAACTCCGAAGCTAATACTTTTACCATGCCTTCCAAACCTGATTTTGAAGCGGCATAGGCCACCACTCTGTCAATGCCATAATAGGCTGCCATTGAGGAAATCATGATAATTGTGCCATTTTTTCGTGAAATCATGCGTGAGGCACAGGCACGAGTCAAAGCGAAAACTGCATTGAGATTTGTTTGAATGATTCGGTTAAAATCTTCGTCAGTAACCTCTAATGCAGGTTTTTTCATATTTATGCCCGCGTTGTTTACCAAAATGTCAATGGTTCCATGAGCGATTTCTATGTCATTGACTAAGGCATCTAATGATGATAAATCGGCTACGTCATTGACAAAATAATGAGCATTGTTTCCCAATTCTGCAATGGCTTCTTTCAAAACATCTTCTCTACGACCTGTGATAACTATGCTTGCTCCAGCATAAGTCATACATTGAGCAATTTCATATCCAATGCCACTTCCTCCACCTGTAATCAATATTAGTTTTCCTTCTAAAGAAAATGCGGTTTTGTGCGAATGGTGATGTTGTACCTTGATTGGTACTTCTGTTGGTGATAGGTCAGTCATCTTAAATGATAAATTTCTGTTATTTTTTTTACTTCGTCTAATGTCCTATTAGGTTCAATGAGTGAACTCGGAATCGGCATTTTTGCATATTCTTTGAAATATAAAACACAGGCATCTCGCCACCAAATTGCTTCCTTTTCTTGAATTTTGAGCCTTCCTGCTACACTTTGGTAGGTTTCTGCATCAATGTATGGTTTTTGTTTTGCCCATTCTTCTTGCAAAGTCTTTACTTGTTTTGCTCCATCATAATATCGGTAACACAATTCTTCCCAAAGTGTGTTTCCTGTACTCAGTTTTTTGTTCCAAGCAATGTGATGAAACCAAAGCAAATAATTTAGGTTGCATTTATCTGGATTTCCCCAAGAATTATTGATTTCGTTTGAATAAAGTTTCAAAGCATTGCTCAATTTACCAGTTCGGTCAAAACCCAAACCAACAGAATCGGCTCGGTGATAATAAACTGAAGTCCAATCAAGGCGACCCGCTTTTGAAAGCCAAGGTTCGGGGCCGTAATGATGACCTTCGCCCATCATGTGGTGCAAACCAAGCGGATAAGTATAACTGATATATGTTGGCAATGATTTTTGCATGAGTGCATTAATCTGTTTTTTTGATTGTACATCATTTGTTAGCGTCATTCCAATCCATTCTTTGGCGATTTGCTCCGAACTCAACGAATAATCCCAAGCTAAACGACCAAAAGCATACCAATTTGCTTGGTTAAAAGGGTGTCCGCACCAATTGGCATCAGAGCCAGTATTGGCAACTCCTGCCATCAGTGAATTTTGATTTCCGTACAAACTTCCATCAATCACTTTAGCTACTTCTGAACCTTTTCCTTTAGCATAAGTATCGGTATCAAGGCATTCTTTAAACATTGGTGCTAAATAGGTTAAGTGCGTAGATTGCCCCAAATATTCTTGAGTTATCTGAAATTCCATTGCCAAAGTAGTTTTTGGAAAACCACCGCCAAACATAGGATGAAATGGCTCGCGAGGCATAAAATCAATTGGACCATTTTTTACTTGAACGATTACTTTTGGATCAAATTTGCCATCCAAAGGCTTAAATTGCTCGTAACCTTCTTTAAATCGGTCGCCATTTGGGTCGGCATTATAGACGAATGCTCGCCAAATTACTATTCCTTCAAATGGATGCATTGCTTCTGCCAACATATTTGCACCGTCGGCGTGGGTGCGACCGTAATCCTGTGGACCAGGTTCACCTTCCGAATTTGCTTTGACTAAATAGCCACCAAAATCTGGAATGTATTGGTGGATTTCTTTGGTTTTTTCGTTCCACCATTTTCTAACTTCTGGGTCGAGTGGGTCAGAGGTTTTTAGTCCACCAAGTGTGCGTGGCGAACGAAAATTTACCGAAATAAAAACCTTGATTCCGTATGGGCGAAGTACGTCGGCAACTGCTTTTATTTTCTCCAAATATTCTGCCGTTAAAAACCTTGAACTGGCATTTACATTATTGATTGAGGTTGCGTTGATGCCAATTGAGGCATTGGCACGGGCGTAAGCAATGTAATGTGGGTCTATGCGGAAAGGCAATTCGTTCCATTTCCAAATAGAAGAACCTGCATATCCTCGCTCAACTGTTCCATTGGCATTGTCCCAATGATTCAACATTCGGATTTTTATTTTAGGGCTACTTACAATTGATATATTTGATAATGATTGCCCTGTTTGAATTTTTCGTAAAAACTCATAAGCACCGTATAAAACACCAACTTCTGATTTTGAAGAAATGATAATATTTCCTTTTTGGGTAAAAATGGCAAAACCGCCATCAGAAAGGTTTTGAGTCAAATTTTGCGTGTTAGAAACTTCCAAAATTATTCCGCCAACTTTATTTTGAATTGAATTTATTACCAAAATATTTGTTCCAACCAAACCTTGTAAACCCATTTGCAATTCTTCAGATGCCTTCAGAATTGTCGAATTTTGAGAATTTGTTACAATAAATTTTGTGGATTTTGCATAATCTTCTCTTTGTTTTACGTCTTTAATCAAGTCATATTTTAGCCATAAACGAGAGCCATCATCAGCAAAACTTGAGATATTGAAAATAATGAATATAAGTATTAATAGGTGTTTCTGCATTTTGGATTGCTAATTTTAATTAACTTTTTTTTCTAATAAATCCCACATATTGCCATATAAATCTTCAAAAACAGCAACTGTACCATAAATTTCTTCTTTTGGTTCACGCACAAAGTTGACTCCTTTGGCTAACATATCATTATAATCTCGCCAAAAATCATCGGTGTATAAAAACAGAAAAACTCGTCCACCAGTTTGATTTCCAACCCTGCTTTTTTGTTCGTCATTAGCTGCTTTTGCCAAAAGAATTTTACATTCTTTTGAACCTTTTGGAGCTATTAAAACCCATCTTTTTTCTATGCTCAAAACTGTATCTTCAATTAAATCGAAGTTGAGTTTTTTCGTGTAAAAGTCAATGGCTTCATCATAGTCTTTTACAACTAAGGCAATATGAGTTATAAATTGTTGCATTTTTACAATGAAATTGTAATTTTTTGAGCATTTTTTTGTGCTTTCAACGCTAATTCAGTTGCTAAAAAACAATGTGCTTGTGTCATGGATGTTTCTGTTCGATTCAAAATATCATCAACCAATTGAGTACCGTAAGGCAAGTTTTGTGCTTTACAATCAAAATAAGTTGTTTCTTTTTGGTCTGTCAAAAACAAATGACTTCCACCTTCTCGTCCACCGATATCAATGTTTTTACGAATTTCTATGAAACCTTCAGTTCCCAGAATTGTTAGCCTTCCATCTCCCCAAGTTTTTAAGCCATCTGGAGTAAACCAATCTACCCTGATATAGCCCATCCCGCCATCGCCACGTAACATTACATCGCCAAAATCTTCAAACTTTGGATATTGAGGGTGGTGAACATTACCAATTTGTGAGGCAATAACATCAGCTTTTGTTGAACCTGTAAAAAACAAATATTGGTCAAATTGATGTGAAGCAATGTCAGTGATTATGCCGCCAAATTGGTCTTTATCAAAAAACCATTCTGGTCGGGATTTTGGATTCATTCTATGAGGTCCAAGTCCAATTGTTTGAATAACGTTGCCAATTGCACCTGCTTTTACCAATTCTCCGGCTTTTACAGTTGCTCGATTTTCAAAACGCTCACTATACATTATTGAATAAATGCGACCTGTTGCTTTCTGAACTTTACGGACTTCGGCTAATTGTTCAAGTGTTGTAATGCCAGGTTTGTCAGACATAAAATCTTTGCCCGATTTCATTACTCGAATGCCCAAAGGAGCTCTTTCAGAAGCAATTGCTGAACTCAAAACTGCTTGAATTGACTTGTCGTCTAAGATTTCTTTCTCATCTTTTGCTAATTTGGCATCGGGATAACGTTTGGCAAATGCTGCAATTAAATCGGCTTCTTTGGCAAAATAAGAAACCAATTCCCCACCACCTTTTTTTACTGCTTCCACTTGGCTATAAATATGACCGTGATTCATACCAATGACCGAAAATCTGATTCTTGGCGAATCATAAGTTAATGATGGTGAGGCTTTTACGATTTCAGTTTTCAAATGTCCAAAATCGGCATTTTGAAACATTGGAATTGCCATCAAACCTGCGGCAGCAGAGCTTGACTTTTTGAGAAAATTTCTTCTATTGTTCATTTTAGATACGAGATTGGAGATTCGGGATTGTGGATTTGAGATAAGAGATGCGAGATAAAATTTGTATTTTCTCCTATCTCAAATCTCCTATCCCGTATCTTACTTTTACATTTTAATATGATTTGTGCCATAAGGTTTTCTTTGTGTGCGTGAAAGCATTGCATTTGCTTCATCGTCGTTCACAAATCGTTCGGTCTTTGGATTCCAAGTTAGTTTTCTTGGTAATTTCATAGCAATATGACTAATCAAACACACACTACAAGCTCTATGCCCCATTTCTACTGGAGAAATTGGTTCTTTTCTGCTTTGAATACAATCTAACCAGTTGCCGTGTTGTTCCGTACTTTTATATAAATGAATTTCGTTTTCACCAATAACCGAATCCAAGATTTTAGGGTCGCTGGCATCGAGTGCTTTACTGCTTTTTGCTTTTGAAACAGGGTCGCTCGCTGAAGCAACATAATCGCCACGAGAAACAAAAATCCATCCTTCTGTGCCTTCATATCTGATACCATTCGGAAATCCTCCACTTGTGTACATCGTTACGCCATTGGCATAATCTGCTTTTACCATAAAATCTCCGTGAACATTCCATAATCCAGATTTTGGAAATTCTGCTACTGCTTGTACCGAAGTTGGTCCTGTATATTCAGTATCCATTCCCCAAGCTGCAGAATCGAAGTGGTGTTGTCCCCATCCTGTAATCATACCTGCACCAAATTGCTCGATTCTTAACCAACCTGGTCGGCCATAACCCACTTGAGGATGAACTCCAATTTCGGTATAAGGAATTTCAGGCGTTGAACCTAACCACGCATTATAATTGAAACCTTTTGGAACTGGCATGGCAGAAGCAGACGGACCTGATGGGTCGCCTGGAAGTCCAACTTTTACGGTGTGCAATTTTCCGATTCTACCATTTCTTACTAATTCGGCGGCAATTCTGAACTGTGAAGAGGAGCGTTGTTGTGTTCCAACTTGCAAAATTTTTCCAGTTTTCTTGATTACATCACTCAACATACGTCCTTCGGCAATGGTCAGCGATGTTGGTTTTTGCAAGTAAATATCTTTGCCCGCCAATGCTGCTTCGATGGCAGGTTGTGCGTGCCAAAAGTCAGGTGTACTAATGATTACTGCATCAATATCTTTGTTTAGAAGCATTTCACGGTAATCGTCATACATTTTTGCATCAACATAATTGTCTTGCCCTGTTTTTTTCTTATAATAATTTTCAACAAGTAGTTTACCATCTTTCAGACGGTTGCTATCCAAGTCGCAGACAGCCATTATTCGTGCCACATCGTGCTGCATTGTTCCTACCATATCGTGGTCTCGACCGATACGACCGCAGCCGATTTGTCCAATATTGATTTTATTACTTGGTGCATTTTTGCCAAAAACTGACGAAGGTACAATTGTTGGAAAGCCAATAGCACCAACTACACCCAAGGCTGCCTTTTCAATGAATTTTCTGCGTTCCATAGTTTTTATTTTTAAGGTTGAATTTTTTATTCTGACTTATACTTTTCAAATTGTTCAGCAATTTTTGCTGAAACCACATCGCCTGAATGCACCAAAACTCGGTATTTTAATTTGATTGTTTGACCTTTTTTTAAAGTAGTTTCTTTGTCATTTTGTGGCCAATACATTGGTGTAGGTGAGAAAAATCCATAGTCACGAGTAAACCATGGCGATGGGTACCATTCGTTAGAAGGATGTTGTAAAATTGCCATTCCTTCTATTTTTTCGCCACGTTTTCCATAAAAATCTATCCAAGGCGATTTTTTGCCGAAAGTATCTTTTTCCCCTTTATTTCCTTCGGCATTAATCATTGTTCCACCACTGATTACCGAAAGGTCGGCATCCATACGTCCGCTAAAAAGTGAGTGATTTGTTTTATCAATCGTTACGTCCATGAGCATCTCCATTTTGATGTCAAAATCAATTTGAAAAAGCTCTTTTGTTGGGGCTGTAATGGTAATTTTACGAGTATCTTTAATGGGTGAATTAGCATTTGGTCTTCGCCAAATACACTCATCTTCAATTATTACTTTATCATTGCCAGATTCGATAATATCTGCTCGCAACGAAATTATTTGACCTCTTTCTAATCCTTCTTGCCAATAATTCCCTCCATTTACTTTATCGCAACCAAAAAATAAAGAACTATGGTGTGGATAATTGCCATTTCGCATCGAAGTTACACTGGCATTTGATGGTCCATTTACTGGAAAAAAGAAAGGGTACTTTTCATCTTGCGAAAAAATATAACTCGTAAATAGATTATTATTGATACTAATATCAATTTTTGAATGGAATTTTTGGGCAATGATTTTGGTTTGCCCAAATGAGTTTAGGCAAATCCCCCAAAATAATAATAGGGCTATTTTTCTTTTCATAATTAATGATGTGATTTTGCCATTTCCAAGGCTTTTGTGGTTATATAATATTTCAAAAGTATATTAGGGACTTCCCAAGTTGGTAATTGATTTTTTGCTTGATAATCTAAAAAACGCTCCATTACTTGGGCGAAATGTGCTTCATGACCGTTTCTGTATGAATCTGGAATTTCTACTAAATATTCGTTGCCTTGTTTTTTTAGATTTACACCTTGATATTTAGTTTTTATTGCGTCAAATGCTTTTAGAAGCTCATTTTCAGTTAAGTTTAATGGCTTTATAAATAATTGTGCTACAAAATTTTCGTCTTTAGTTTGTCGAATTTCTAAGTTAGCTTTAGTTCCTCGAAACATTGAATAATGCGTATCTCCACCTTCTTTGGCTGCATAATTCCACAAAACACTCACTTTTGTATTTACACCTTTCAATTTATAATTTATTTCTCCATTGGCAAATGCATTTAATATTGTATCATTTTTAACGTCTTTTTTCAAGAAATCTGGAAATTTTTGAAGCCCTGTTATTTTAGAAAATTGGCTAAGAGAAATTGGTGTTGCCCAACGTTTTGCTGAGTTAATTTGAGCATCTTTGATATTCAAAGTAGCATTCGGGAAAGCCTGCCATTGAACCAAATCTACCAAATGACATGTAACATCAACGATGCCTTCGCCTTGTTGATTTACATCAAAAAACCATGACGGACGTTTCAATGCAGCCCCAGAAACAAACTTATAAAAATAATGAACACTTACCATTTCAATTGCAGGTTTTTCTGGCGTTCCGAGTTCTAATTTCCCAAAAATGGCAGGGATTTGAGACAATTCTTTTTGCAAAATCGTTGTTATTTCTGAGCGTTCAGTCATTATATCATAAAGTAAAACTTTGTTTTTCTTGGCAATTTCAAAGGATTTTTTTAGTAATTCATATCCTTTTGCATCAATACACATTGGTTTGTCTGCTAAAACATTAATACCTGATTCAACAGACTTTAAAATATATTCTGTCTTTTTTTGATTGTTTCCCGCCAAAATCAATACATTTCCTTGCTTTTCGGCTATCATTTTTTCAAAAAAATCATTGCCTTCATAAACTTTTTCTTTCCATTGTGTCGGATTTTTGGCACGAGCATTATAGCTTTCGATGCGTATGAGATGGTCTTGCAAATCTTGCCCTGCTGGAGCATAAACATTTACATTGGCATCAACATTTTCAAACATTTTATTTTGAACTAATGCCGCATGAAAATGACCTGGGTCAAGAGTTATAAATTTGACAGGTTTTTGAGCAAAAACTATTGAATTTGCCATGAAAAACAGAAAATATGTTGATATTTTTAGCATTTTATTAGATTGTATTTATTGATACATTTTTACTTCAAACTCCTCTCTATTGCCATTTCTAAGCCCCTAATTTCTGCCAAACCTTTCAAACGACCAATAGCTGAATAGCCGGGATAAGTTTTTTTGTGCAAATCATCTAACATTTGGTGTCCGTGGTCTGGTCGCATTGGAATATTTTTTTCACCAAAATTAGTGATTTTTCTATGATTTTGTTCTTCAATTATTGCTTTTACTACTTCATACATATCTACATCGCCAGCAAGGTGTGCCGCTTCGTGAAAATTCTGCGGTTCGCCGCCCGTTGGATTTTTTTCTCTTTTCGTTGTTCTGAGATGAATAAAATGAACTCTATCAGCAAATTTTTTAAATATTTTTGGCAAATCGTTGTCTTCACGCACACCCAAAGAACCTGTACAGAAAGTAATGCCGTTTGCTTTTAACTTACAAACATTCATCAACTGAGTTAAATCATTTTCGGTACTAACAACTCTTGGCAAACCCAACAAAGATTTCGGCGGGTCGTCAGGGTGAATACATAAGTTTATTCCTATTTCTTGGGCAAAAGGAGCTATTTCTCCCACAAAATGATACAAATTTGCTCGTAATTCAGCATCGCCAATGTTGTTATAATTATCCAAAAGTCCTTGAAAAGTTGCCAAATCGAAGGCTTCTTCGGAGCCGGGTAAGCCTAATAAAACTGTATTTTGTAAGGTCGAAATTTCTTGTTTCGACATGCTTTCCAACTTCAATAAAGCACTTTTTTGAACTTCTAACGAATAATCTTTTTTTGCATTTGGGCGTTTCAAAATATACAAATCAAACAAAGCAAAATCTTCCCAAACAAACCTCAACGCTCGTGAACCATCGGGCATTTCGTAGTTGATATTTGTTCTCGACCAATCTAAAACTGGCATAAAATTATAACAAACTGTTGAAATACCACAAATTGATAAATTTTTCAAAGAAATCTTATAGTTTTCGATAAAACGCTCCCTACTTGGTAAACCTTTTTTGATGTCTTCATGAACTGGCAAACTTTCAACAACTGACCAATGCAAAGGCGTAAACTTGTAATTGTCTTTTTCAATAATATTTATTCTTTCTTGAATTGCATCCAATGACCAAATCTCCCCAACAGGAATTTGATGCAAAGCTGTTACGATTCCAGTACAACCTGCTTGTCGAATATCCATTAAAGAAACTGGGTCGTTTGGACCAAACCAACGCATAGTATGAAGCATAATTCTAAATTTTATTTACAAACTTATCATTTAATTATTCAAAACCAAAGTTGTAATACTTATAGGTAGAATGTCTAATTCTGTTATTTTATTTGTAACAGTAAAGATTTTTCTTTAATAAATTTATTATATGAGAAGTACTTAGATTAAGTCCATTTATTTGAAATATTTTTAAGTTAAGTACTTCGGAATTGATAATGACAATCAATGTTTGGTTATCATTTTTATAAGCCTTAGTTTTTGAGTAATCATTTGTATCGATTTATGTGTCAATTTTAAAAATTTGGTCTTAAAAATTTAGAAAAATGCGATAAAGTCTACCCCAGTTTTAGCACTTCTCCATTCGTAGTTCCTTCTTCACCATCATCAATAAATGAATAAAAACGCTGCAAACACCACCAAATATATATATTCCAATTGTTAGAGGTTTTTTAAGTTTTTTTTGATTCATAAATTTTTGTTTATAGGTTAATAAATCAAATGTCAAAGTTTACATTAATACTATTGTTTGGTATGAAAAAAAAGCTAATTCATGGAAAAATACAAATAATTAAAACACATTTGTTTTTACTATTTTGACTTGAGTTTATAAATATTTTTAATAATTATTGATAAATAGATGAATATAATGTACTTTTATAGGATTCTAAAAAGAATTTTCAGCCTTTTTTTTATAAAAATCAGTCAATAACTACCGAATACGTTTTCGGGAACGTTTCCGATAGTTTTTATAACTTGGAATTGTGATATCTTTTTGAAATAATACTTTCATTAACATAAATGAGTTCTTGTTAAAATTCAAAATTTATATTATCCTCAATATTAGAATAATTCAATAATAGATGATCGCTTGTGTCAAATGTGGTAAGGTAGAAAATATAGTTCGTTCTGGTTTTGTGAGAGGCAAACAACGGCTTTTTTGTAAAGCCTGTGATTTGTATTTTTCTGTTACTCCACCCAATCAACCTTTTAGTAAAAAACAACACCAAACTACTATTATTGATGTTGCAAAAGTTTTGGGAGTTTCACCTTCGACTGTTTCAAGGGCTTTAAATAATAGTACAGAAATCAATGAATATACTCGACAAGAAATTATTAGAGTTGCCAACGAATTAGATTATAGACCAAATTTGCTCGCACAAAGCCTAAATCGAGGCGAAACGCACACTATTGGTGTAATTATTCCTGACATTCAGCGACCATTTTTTGCTGGAGTTGTAGCTGGAATTCAGAAAGTTGCATCCGAAGCAGGCTATCGAGTAATGATTTGTCAATCAAATGAATCACATACTACCGAAATCTTAAATGTGCAGGCTTTGGTTGCAAGTAGGGTAGATGGACTTTTGATAAGCCATTCAAAAGAAACAAATAGCTTTGAACATGTAAAACTGCAACTCAAAAAAGGCTTACCTATTGTCCATTTTGACAGAGTTTGTGATGAATTAGATACAGCAAAAGTTATTCAAGAAGATTTTGTAGGTAGTTTTGCCTTAGTCGAGCATTTGATTCAACAAGGTTGTAGGAGAATTGCCGCTTGTGCTGGTCCTGAAGATTTGCTGATTAGTCAAAAAAGAGTAAATGGTTATAAAGCAGCGTTAGAAAAACACGGAATTATTTTCGAAAATGAATTGATTTTCCATAGTAGTTTCAAAAAAGAAGATTCGCTCAATGCCCTAAATGGGTGGTTAAATTTACCACAAAAACCCGATGGGATATTTAACGTCCATTACGGAAATGCCATCGAAATGATGGTTTCTTTGAAACAAAAAGGTATCAAAATTCCTGATGAAATTGCTTTGGTAGCATTTGGAGATGATTTATTGGCTTCACTTTTTGAACCATCACTGACAGTTTTTAACCAATTTCCCTATACAATCGGTCTGGAAGCTGCAACAATGCTTATTGATAATATAATAAATAAAGAAACTTTTCAGCCATTCATAAAAACTGTTAGAGGTGAATTGATTGTTAGACAATCTTCTCTTAAACTTAAATAGCTAACACTTTTTTAACCAATTTATCATTGATTTTACCCTATTTGTCTATTTTGTTTTATTTTCAAATAAATTGTATTGTATTTACCGTTCCTTTTAAACATTATATTTATAAATGACTTATTTAGCTAATCCTGCCCGTTACGATTCAATGGAATATCGCCATTGTGGCAAAAGTGGACTAAAATTACCAGCTATTTCGCTTGGACTTTGGCATAACTTCGGTGGAGTCGATGTTTTTGAAAACTACAGAGATATTCTCCATACAGCCTTCGATCAGGGCATAACCCACTTCGATTTAGCAAATAATTATGGTCCACCGGCTGGTTCGGCTGAGGAGAATTTTGGCATTATTTTCAAGAAAGATTTTGTTCAATACAGAGATGAACTCATTATTTCGTCGAAAGCAGGCTATTTAATGTGGCCTGGCCCTTATGGCGAGTGGGGTTCAAGAAAATATTTAATAGCAAGTTGCGACCAAAGCCTCAAACGAATGGGACTTGACTATGTTGATATTTTTTACTCACACCGTCCCGACCCAAATACGCCTCTCGAAGAAACAATGGGTGCTTTGGATAGCCTTGTGCGTCAAGGCAAGGCATTATATATTGGTCTTTCAAATTACTCTGCCGAAGAAACTAAAAAAGCTGTCAAAATCTTGAAAGATTTAGGTACTCCATGTCTTATTCATCAACCAAAATATTCTTTGTTTGAGCGTTGGGTTGAAGAAGAAACTTCTGCGGGTAAATTAATGGATGTTTTGGGTAATGAAGGCATTGGTTGTATTCCTTTTTCGCCATTAGCACAAGGTCTTTTGACAAACAAATACTTAAAAGGCATTCCAGAAGGCTCTCGTGCGGCACTTTCACATGGGTTTTTGCAAGAAAGTGCGATTACGCCAGAAGTAGTTGCCAAACTTAAAAACTTGAATGACCTTGCCGTTGAGCGTGGACAAACTTTGGCACAAATGGCATTAGCTTGGTTACTAAAAGATAAGCGAGTGACATCAGTTTTGATAGGAGCAAGTCGAGTTTCGCAATTGCTCGATTCATTGGAATGTTTGAATAATAAAAATTTCTCACAAGAAGAATTAGCGAAAATTGAAGGGATATTAATGTAGGAGATAGGTTTTAGTATCGAAATTTTCAAAATTCTAACTCCTAAAACCTAACCCCTAAAACCTAAAAAACATGAATTACAGAAAATTAGGAAAAACAAATTTTAATATTTCCGAAATAAGCCTTGGCACTTGGCAGGTTGGAGGAAAATGGGGCGATGATTTTAGTCATGAAACAGCCAATAAAATATTAAATACTGCAGTTGATGCAGGAATAAATTTTATTGATACTGCCGATGTGTATGGTGGAGGAGAAAGCGAAAAAGCCGTTGGAAAGTTTGTCAGAAGTCGTTCTGAGAGGATTTATATTGCCACCAAATGTGGTCGTCAACTAAATCCTCATTCAAATGAAGCTTATAAACCTGCGGTTTTACGAAAATTTGTAGAAAATAGCCTCAAAAATATGGGACTCGAAGCTTTGGATTTGATTCAATTGCATTGTCCACCCACTGAAGTTTATTACCGTCCAGAAATCTTTGAATTGTTTGATAGATTGAAAGACGAAGGGAAAATTTTGAACCTTGGAATCAGCGTTGAAAAAGTGGAGGAAGCCTTAAAAGGCATTGAATTTGATAATGTAACAAGCGTTCAGATTATCTTCAATGTATTTCGTCAGCGTCCTGCTGAATTGTTTTTTGAACAAGCACAAAAACGTAACGTTGGTGTAATTGTGCGTGTGCCTTTGGCGAGTGGTTTGCTCACTGGAAAATTTTCTAAGCAATCAACTTTTACTGCTGGCGACCACCGAAATTTCAACCGAAATGGTGAAATGTTTGATAAAGGCGAAACATTCTCAGGAATTGACTACGAAACTGGGCTTTTGGCAGTTGAAGAATTGAAAAATTTGTTTCCTCATAATGAAAATTTAGCATCAATTGCTCTTCGTTGGATTTTGCAACATGATGCTGTTTCAACCGTAATTCCAGGAGCATCTCGCCCCGAACAAGTTATTCAAAATATGAATGTGCTTGATTTTCCAGATTTAAGCCAACATCAACTTTCAGCAATTAATTCTATTTATTCAAAATATATCAAAAAAAACGTGCATCAATTGTGGTAGTTTTATCAAAATCAACGCTTTTTACTAATGAAAAATCTATTTCTTCTTTTCTGTATGATTCAATTTTCGACTTATTCGCAAGACAAACTTATCGAATCCAAAATTTATAAATGGGATGATTTGGTAGTTACTAAAAGACCTCAAGGAGAAGCTCGCCAAATTTTAGAAGGCACAACCCCACATTTTAAACTTTGTAAAGTACACGCAAGTACACTTTTACCAAAGGGTAGGATGCGACCTGAAGCATATAGACAAGAAAATGAAGAATTAATAATTGTAAAAGAAGGCGAATTAACAGTTACGATTGAAGGAAAAACCAAGGTGTTGAAAGCAGGAGGAATTGCCTTAATTATGTCAGGAGATATGCGTGAAAATGTTAATATGAGCGATAAAAACACTACTTATTATGTGTTTCAGTATAATTCTGTTGAGCCGGTTGATATCGAAAGAGGCAAAAAAGCTGGTGGTTCTTTGATGCTAAATTGGAACGAAGTTGAATTTAAAGCCCATGATAAAGGTGGTAGGAAAGATTTTTTCAATCGCCCAACAAGCATGAGTAAACGTTTTGAAATGCACACAACAACGCTCAAAGAAGGTTTGATGAGCCACCCTGCCCATACGCATAAAGCGGGTGAGATTATTTTTCTAATTAATAGTCAGGGAGAAGAAAAAAACAGTCAAGCTCAAGAAACCATTAATGATGTTTGGCTTGATGCAAAAGTTGGGGATATAATCTTTTTGAATTCAAATGTTCCTCACGGAATCCGAAATTCAGGTAAAGGAACTTGTACTTATTTTGCTTTTCAATTTGAGTAAAAATAGCTCCCCTTTGTCGCATTAAAATCATTTTTGGTCAAATATAATCACCTTATTATCAGTTGATTATATATATTTATTGAACAATTCAGAAATTCAACCTTAAGAATAAAATGGAAAGACGACAAGCACTCAAAAGTGTCTTTATTTCGGCTGCTGGTTTAGTTACTTTGCCTGCGTGGGGAAATAATTGGAATCACAATACTCTATTTTTTTCCAAACTGCTTTTCGACAAAAATCAAGAACAATTAATCACTATTTTGGTTGACTCTTTGATTCCTTCTGGCATAATTTCAGGAGCAAAAGATTTAGGCGTTCCTACTTTTATTCAGAAAATGCTTATTGATTGTTATGAACCGAGCATTCAAAATAGTTTCAAAAGTGGTTTAGAAAAATCAGATTCTTTAGCAAAAGAAACCTTTGGAAAGCCATTAATTGAATGTGATGCAACTCAAAAAAATGAATTGCTAAAAATGCTTTCAGCCTCAACCGACATTCCTCAAAAGGATTTTTATGCTCTTCTGAAAAATCTTACCATTCTCGGTTATACTACTTCCGAGTACGTTTTGACAAAGCACCTAAATTATAACATGGCACCCGGTCATTATTATGGATGTGTGAATGTTTGAGTGTGTATGTTAGCGATTAGCTTTTGGCTGTTAGCTAATTAACGAAAATTATTACAAAGATTCGTCATAAATGTTTGATAGTCAATTACTTATACTTTATAAATTTTTTTTTTTTAAAACTATTCGCCAAAAGCTAATAGCCAAAAGCCAAAAAAATCATGAGTTTTCTAAACATAGATTCGATAAAAGACCGCACTTTTGATGCCATTGTCATTGGTTCAGGGATTAGTGGCGGTTGGGCGGCAAAAGAGTTAACTGGAAAAGGTCTAAAAACCCTTGTTTTGGAGCGTGGAAGAGATGTAAAACACATCGAAGATTATCCAACTGCAACCAAAAACCCTTGGGAATTTGAACATCGAGGGCAAGTTCCATTAGAAATCCGAAACCAATATCCAAAAGGTAGGGGAGGTTTTTTGCGTGAAGAAACAATTCACTGGGCATTGAAACCGAATGAGCAGCCATTTGTAGAAGAAAAACCTTTCCAATGGACACGTGGCTATCATGTGGGGGGAAAATCGTTACTTTGGGCAAGACAAACTCAACGTTGGTCAGACTTTGATTTTGAGGGTCCAGCTCGTGATAATTTTGCCGTAGATTGGCCTATTCGTTATGCCGATATTGCTCCTTGGTACAGTTATGTAGAGAAATTTGCAGGTATTTCGGGCAATAAAGATGGTTTGCCACAATTACCTGATGGTGAATTTTTACCACCATTCGAAATGAGTTGTGTAGAAGATTATTTCAAAGGGGTTTTGAATAAAAATTACAAAGATAGACCTCTTGTACATGGACGTTGTGCTCATGTTACGGAGGCAAAACAAATCCATTATGACCAAGGACGGGCTACTTGTCAAAATAGGTCTTTGTGCAATAGAGGTTGCCCTTATGGAGGTTATTTTAGTAGCAATGCCTCTACTTTGCCTTGGGCAATGAAGTCTGGAAAAATGACTTTACGCCCACATTCTGTTGTTCATTCCATTATTTTTGATGAAAAGTTAAACAAAGCAACTGGTGTCAGGATTGTAGATGGCAATATAAAAGAAATGATTGAATATTATGCTAAAATCATCTTTGTTAATGCATCTGCCTTAGGTTCTAACTTGATTTTGCTAAATTCTATATCAAATCGCTTCCAAAATGGTTTAGGAAATGACAGCGGTACTCTCGGGAAATATGTTGCTTGCCATAATTATAGAGGAAAATTAAGTGCCGATGTAGAAGGATTTTTAGATAAACGCACCGATGGCAAAAATCCAAGTAATAGTTATTTGCCAAGATTCCAAAATTTGCATAAACAAGAAAAAGATTTCCTAAGAGGTTATGCAGTAGGTGTAGGAAGTGGAAGAGGTATGGTTCAAAACCGTGAAGGAGTTGGCGAAGAATTGAAAGAAAATTTACTAAATCCAAAATTAGGAAATTGGAATATTAGCACTTGGATGATGGGCGAAACTGTGCCAATTGAAAGTAATCATGTTCGAATTGACAAAAATTTGAAAGACCAATATGGAATTCCACAATTAGTTGCTTCTGTTTCTTGGACAGAAAATGATGATAAAATGGTGCTGGATTATATCAAAGAAATGACCGAAATGTTTTCATTAGCAGGTTTTAAGAATATCAGAGGTGGAGATTCTCATTCCAATCCTGGTTCGGATATTCATGAAATGGGGGGCGTCAGAATGGGCAAAGACCCAAAAACCTCAATGCTCAATAATTGGAATCAATTGCATGAATGTAAAAATGTTTTTGTTACTGACGGAGCTTCAATGACCTCAACAGGTACCCAAAATCCATCATTGACATACATGGCACTCACAGCAAGGGCAGCAAATCACGCCGTCGAAGAATTAAAAAAACGAAGATTATAGTACAACAAGTTTACAACTTGTTTTTTTAATTATGATTGACAATTTAGAAAATTGTCGTACAATTTCAATCTCAAATCTATAAAAAAATGAAGAAAATTATTATTACTTTATTGTCAATAATGGCATTTCAAGAGCTTTTAGCTCAAAAAAGTAAAAATATCTACACTTTCCCTTTTGGAGTTCAAGGTTATACTTATCGAAAACATTTCCCCAAAAGTATAGAAGGAACTCTTGATATTATTCAAAAAAATGGCATCACCGAACTCGAAGGTGGCGGTGGAAAGGGTGTTACTTTGGAAGATTATAAAAAACTTTGTGATGCAAGAGGGATTAGTATTCCTTCTACGGGTTCTGATTTTGGTCAATTAGAAAAAGACCCAATGAAGATTGTTAGTAATGCAAAAACTTTAGGTTCAAAATTCGTCATGTGTGCTTGGATTCCTCACAAAGGTGATAATTTCACAATTGAAGATGCCAAAAAAGCTGTCGAAGTTTTTAATAGTGCAGGGAAAGTTTTGAAAGAAAATGGTTTGACATTTTGTTACCATCCTCATGGTTTTGAATTTAGACCGTATGGAAAAGGCACTTTATTAGATTATATTTTTGAAAACACAAATCCAGAATACGTTTCTTTCGAAATGGACGTTTTGTGGGTACTACATGGTGGCGGTGATCCTGTGAAATTATTGAAAAAATATGGCAACCGTTGGAAGCTCATGCATGTAAAAGATTTGAAAAAAGGAGTCGTTGGAGATTTTTCTGGACATACACCTGCCGAAAATGATGTTGTTCTCGGAACTGGTCAAGCCGACTGGAAAAAGATTCTGAAATTATCAAAAAAAGTAGGGATTGAACATTATTTCATAGAAGACGAAAGTGAACATGAACTCGAAAATGTTCCTTTGAGTATAGAATATTTGAAGAATTTGAAGTAAAAATCAAAAAAAGCCACACGAAAGTTTGGCTTTTTTGATGAAATTGACCGTAAAATAAATATTCATACCATATAATAAAAATTATACCTAATTTCATGAATCCTTTCATTAAATTTGATTAGTAAATGAAAACTAAACAAATAAACAATGAAAAAACCATTTTTGGGCAGTACCGCCTTAAACTCTCGTGATGTTGGTGAGTCTGACATGTTTGTGAATGAATCACTCGATAATGATACAGGACGTTATCTTGTTACTCTTCCTGATGGCGAAAAAAGTTTTGCAGAATTAAATAAAATCTTTAGAAACAAACTTGGGTTAAAAATCGCAAGTTCTGCAGATTTTAAAGAAAGCGTTTATTCTGAAGATGAAATTGCTGATGCAGAAGTCTTGATTTTCAAAGAATTAGGAATTGCTCTACTTGGTCCCGAAGATGATGGAAAAGCCGACAGGTTCAAATCCCTCGACAATAGTGCGATTATCAAAAACGAGCAAATTGTTTTTGCTTCAGCCATTCCTAATTCACCCACTTCAACCTGGGGAATTCGTGAAACAAATACTTTGATGTCAAATTTTACTGGGAAAAATGTAAAAGTGGCAGTTTTAGACACAGGTTTTGCAATCGGACACCCTGATTTTGTGGGTAGAAGTGTTTTAACTGCCTCATTTGTTCCTGGCGAACTTGTTAATGATGGACATGGGCATGGTACACATTGTATAGGTACTTCTTGTGGAAATATTGATGCTACAGGAGTTCGATACGGAGTAGCAAGAAACGCCAAAATTTATGCAGGAAAAGTGCTTAATAATGCAGGAAGTGGGGCTCAAGCTTGGATTTTGGGAGGAATGGAATGGGCAGGAAAGAAAAAATGCAAGGTTGTTTCTATGTCTTTAGGTTCGGCTGGGAGTGCGACATTTGACCCTGCTTATGAAAAAGCAGCAAAATATATTTTATCAAGAGGTGGAATTGTAGTGGCAGCAGCAGGAAATGCAAGCCAAAGAAGTTTAGGATTTATAGCTCCAGTCGGCAGCCCTGCCAATTGCCCTTCCATTTTGGCAGTTGCTGCTCTTGATGGAAATCTCGTTGGTGGGGCAGCTGTTTTGAGTGTAGCCAATTTTTCATGTGGCTCAAGATTTACTGACCCTGGTTGTGAAGTAAATATTGCAGCCCCCGGTGTTGGTGTTTATTCAGCTTGGCCAATGCCTACTCGAAACAGGTCGATTTCTGGTACAAGTATGGCTTGCCCCCATGTTGCAGGTTTATTGGCTTTGTTGTGGGAGCAATTTCCTGCATTTACACCTGCACAAATTATTGTCCATCTGATGGCTGACGCTCAACCATTGGCTTTTCCAAATACTGATGTAGGAGTTGGTTTAGCGTTAGCTTTTTAAACAAATATAATTATGGCAAGGAAAAGTGTAATCGTAACATTGGCAGAAGGTCAAGAAAAAAAACTTTCTTCAGTTGTAAAGTCTTTGCAAAAGGCAGGCTTAGAAGTTGAAAATAAGTTTTCGTATGGAGTTGTTACTGGTAAAATAGAGGAAGAAAAAATTGAAAAACTTTCAAAAAAGAAATCAATTTTGTCTATTTCGGAAGAAAAGATGGTTCAGTTACCACCCAAAGATTCACCTTTGCAATAAAATACTACAACTGCAAAAAAAGCCAGACGAAAGTTTGGCTTTTTTTTGTAATTCGGATTTCTTAATCCGACCTGCTAAATATAATTTTTTTTCATAACTTGCATTTGAAAATATTTTTCTAAAATTTCTTCAAAAACCCTTAAAAAACTTCATCATGAAAAATAAACTATTAACTTTAATTTGCTTATTATCAAGCATATATACCTCAGCCCAAAGTTTTGACCCAAAACTTTTTGATGCCATGAAATGGCGTATGATTGGTCCACATCGTGGGGGTCGAACGGTTGGTGCGGTAGGTGTTCCACAAAAACCAAATGTATTTTATATTGGCGTAAACAATGGTGGTGTTTGGAAAACTGAAGATTACGGTCATACTTGGAATCCGATTTTCGATGACCAACCAACGGGCTCAGTTGGTGATGTTGCAGTTGCTCCCTCAAACCCAAATGTTATTTATGTTGCTTCGGGAGAAGGCATTCAACGACCAGATTTATCAGTTGGAAATGGTATTTATAAATCTGCCGATGAGGGCAAAACTTGGTCAAATACTGGCTTGTCGGACGGTCAGCAAATAGGCGGACTTGCCATTGACCCAAATAATGAAAATATCGTTTTTGCTGCAGTTTTGGGACATCCGTATGGGCCAAATACCGAAAGAGGAGTTTTCAGAACAAAAAATGGTGGCAAAACTTGGGAAAAGGTATTGTATAAAGATGAAAACACAGGAGCAATTCAGGTAACAATTGACCCTAAAAACTCAAATATTATTTATGCTGATTTGTGGGCAGCTCGTCAAGGTCCTTGGGAAAATGCAGCATGGCAAGGTCCAGAATCTGGACTTTATAAATCAATTGACGGTGGAACAACTTGGAATAAATTGACCAAAGGTTTGCCAACTTATGAGCAAGGTTTGGGTAGAATTGGCTTCGGAATTTCACCAAGTAATCCAGCAAGAATCTATGCCACAGTTGATTCTGAGCAGGAAGGTGGTGTTTTTCGCTCTGATGATGCTGGTGAAACTTGGACAAGAATTAGTCAAGATGCTCGACTTTGGGGACGAGGAAGCGATTTTGCTGAAATAAAAGTTCACCCAACAAATCCTGATATAGTTTTCAGTGCTGATGTTGATACTTGGAAGTCGGAAGATGGTAGAAAAACTTGGATTGCCTTTCGTGGAGCTCCAGGCGGGGACGATTATCACCGACTTTGGATAAATCCAAATAATCCAGATATTATGCTTTTTGCCGCCGACCAAGGTGCAATTATTACCGTGAATGGTGGTAAAACTTTTTCTTCGTGGTATAACCAACCTACTGCACAGTTTTATCATGTAAGTACCGATAATGCATTTCCTTATAATGTTTATGGTGGTCAGCAAGAAAGTGGCTCGGTGGGCATAACTTCTCGTGGCAATGATGGTATAGTTACGTTCAGAGATTGGCATCCAGTAGGAGTGGAGGAGTATGGTTATGTAGCACCTGACCCTCTCGATCCAAACATTATTTATGGTGGAAAAATTACTAAATATGACAAACGCACTGGTCAAACACAGAATATTGCTCCCGAAGCAGTACGTTCAGGCAAATATCGTTTTGTGCGAACGGCACCAGTTATGTTTTCGCCCGTTGATAAAAAAACGCTTTATTTTGCAGGAAATGTCTTGTTCAAAACCCAAAATGGTGGTGATTCTTGGCAAGTCATTAGTCCAGATTTGACCCGAGAAACTTATGACGAAATTCCTGCAAGTATAGGCGTTTATAGCACAGAAAGCATGAAAAAAATGCCTCAGCGAGGTGTTATTTATGCACTTTCTCCATCTCCGATAAACATTAATACTATTTGGGCAGGAACTGATGATGGACTTTTACACTTGACAAATGATGGTGGCAAAACTTGGAAAAAAGTAAATGATTTTGGAGCTTGGTCTAAAGTTTCTCAAATTGATGCTGGGCATTTTGATTTAAATGTGGCTTATATTGCAGTAAATAGAATTCGATTAGACGACCAAAGACCTCATATTTTTCGCACAAAAGATGGAGGAAAAACTTGGCAAGAAATTGTAAAAGGTTTGCCTAATGAGCCAATAAACACTGTCAGAGAAGACCCAAGTAAGAAAGGCTTACTTTTTGCAGGTTCTGAAAATGCAGTTTATGTGTCGTTTGATGATGGTGAAAATTGGCAAACTTTACGACTAAATATGCCAGCAACAAGCATCAGAGATTTGGTCATAAAAGATGATGATATTGTGGTTGGTACGCACGGACGTAGCTTTTGGATTTTAGATGATATTACACCTTTACGCCAAATTTCAAATGATTTAGCTAAAAATGAAGCAATTTTATACAAACCTCAAAATACTTATCGAGTAAGATTTAGCACTTATACCGACACGCCAATTACTCAGGAAGAACCACAAGGGCAAAACCCCCCTGATGGTGCAATTATTAATTATTTCTTGAAAGAAAAAGTAAATTCACCAGTAACACTCGAAATTTTTGACGCTTTTGGCAAATCAGTTCGTAAGTTTTCGAGTGAAGATAAACCTTACGAATTGCCCGATTTGAATATACCTCATTATTGGATTCGTCCCCAACAAATATTGTCGGCAGCGGCAGGTTCGCATCGTTTTTTGTGGGATTTGCATTATACCCCTTTAAATTTGCCACCTTCCTATCCGATTTCGGCAGTTTATCAAAATACTGCTCCCGATGCTACTTCTCCGTGGGTTTTGGCAGGAAATTATACAGCAAAATTGTCTGTTAATGGCAAAACTTATGCTCAAACTTTCACAGTAAAAATGGACCCAAGAGTTAAAACTTCATCAATTGATTTGAAAGTCCAACATGATTTATCTGTGGCTGCCTATGAAGGCAGAATCAAAATTCAAGCAGAATTAGCCGAAATGCAAGAACGTAGTACACGAATCAGAATGAACGAAGAAGGCATGAAATACTTTCAAGCAAAAATAGCTGATTTGAAAAAAACACAAGCTGGTTTGGCTTCTGTGCATAATATTTTGCAAGATGCCGATGTAAAACCAACTACTCAAGTGGTAGCAACAGCAAAGGAATTATTGGCGAAAATGGCGGTTTTGTTGAAAAAGTAATCAATATCTCCAAGTTTTTCTGTAAATTTGATTAAAATTAAAACAAAAAATGGCTTATTGTAAATTTACTTTACAAGAAATTGTTGAAAAATTTGAACTCAAAATCAAAAGAGAAATTATTTTTGATGCTGTAAAACCAATCGAAATTAGTGCTTTTTTTGAAAGAAAGTCTATTTCGTGGTTATGCAATTGCTTTGCCAAATGGTAGCGAAAAAGCACGTTCTGAGTTATTAGTTTCGCCTTTTTTGGTTGAATTAAAGCAAATAAATAACAATAATATTTCGGTTTTTTTTCTGGAGAAATATTAGACATTGATAAGAAAAAAGGGCTAAATGGGGACGGTTGGCAGCTGTCATGTGATTTTATCCTCTCTTCAAATGATAACCAACTTTTTATTGATGCCCCGATTTTTACTATTGTTGAGGCAAAGAAAAATGATATTGGAGAAGCCTTTGGTCAGTGTATCGATCAAATGATTGGTGCAAAAATATTCTACGAAAATCACAAAAAAAACATTGATACAATTTTTGGTTGTGTTACAACAGGCGACCGTTGGCATTTTTTACAGTTAAAAGGTTTGTCAGTTTCTATCACTCCGAAAGATATAATGCTTGAGGGAAATAAAGCATTGATTTTGGGAACATTGCAGAAAATTGTAGAAAAAACTATTAAAAAAAGTCTATAAACATTATTTTGATTGCAACAAAAATGCCTTCTTGCCTGCGTAAGAAGGCATTTTTGCTTTTTTTAATAAAAATCAACTATCTTTATTTTTTAAAATACTTTTTCCCATGAAAACCCTAAGCCTTACCCTCCTTATCGCACTCATTTACAGTTTCGGTTTTGCTCAAAACAGAAAGCAAATAGACAGCTTAAAGCATGAAATTGCGATAACAAAAGAAGATACCAACCAAGTAAGGTTACTTAATCTGTTAGCTCGGTTGTATGTCTTTAACTCAGCAGATACAGCTATAATATACTATGTTCAATCTTTAACTCTTGCTGAAAAACTCAAAGATAAAATTGGTATCGCTCAGGTTCAGACTGGTTTTTGTAATGTTCTTACAAGGATGGGGAATTATCCATTAGCATTAGAATATGGCTTAAAAAGCCTTTCTGGTTTTGAAAAATTGAAAGACACTTTAGGTATTGTTAATAGCAATCAAATTATTTGCCAGTGTTTTAGAGAGCAAGGTGATTATGAAAATTCATTAAAATACGTACTAAATGCACTTAAATTGACAAAATCATTTTGGTCTAATGCAAATCGTATTAAATCCCCTTTGGCAAAAAGACGAGTTAGTAACATAGAGGGAATATTAAGTTCTGTTTATGAAAAGGCAAATCAATTAGATTCTGCAATAAAATATGGAGAGAAAGCCTACGAAATGCATAAAGATTGGAGTGGCATATTATATGTGTTGGGCAATGCTTACTCAAAAAAAGGGCAATATAATAAAGCAATGCACTATTTTAAATTGGGTTTACCCGCTGCCATAAAAGCCAACTTTCAAAAAGACAAACTTGAAATATTGACGGGTATTTCTGATGTATTCAAACAAAAAGGAGCATTAGATTCTGCAACGGTTTATTCTAAAAAAGTTTTATCAGATAAATTTAGTAAAAATTTTCCATTGAGTTTATTACTTGCTTCTACTCAACTTGCCAATATTTATGAATCTCAAAATAAAACAGATAGTGCCTTCAAATACCTCAAACAGAGCATTGCTTTAAAAGATACTTTGTTTAATAAAGGAAAAACGATAGCCATGCAAAATCTTATTTTCAAAGAAGACCAAAAGAAAAAGGAGTTAGAGGAAGCTGAACTAAAATTTCAAAATCGCTTGAAAATCTATGGTTTAATAGGCGGACTTACGGTTTTATTGTTGCTATCTTTTTTATTATGGCGAAGAAATCTATACAAACAAAAAGCCTATAATTTGCTTCAAAGTCAAAAGAGAGAAACTGATAGCCAAAAAGTAAAAGTAGAACAAACCTTAGAAATACTCAAAGCCACCCAAAACCAACTTATCCAATCTGAAAAATTAGCTTCTTTGGGCGAACTCACGGCAGGTATTGCCCATGAAATACAAAACCCTTTGAATTTTGTTAATAACTTCTCAGAATTGTCAGTTGATTTGGCAAATGAATTAAAAGAAGAAATAAAAAATAGCCCCCTAACCCCCGATGGGGGAATAATAATAAAAGACAAAGAATATTTTGAGGAAATTATAAGCGATTTGACACAAAATCAAGAAAAAATCAACCTTCACGGCAAGCGTGCAAGTAGCATCGTTACGGGAATGTTGGAACATTCGAGAGCAAGAACAGGCGAAAGAGTTTTGACAGATATTAATAAACTTGCCGACGAATCGCTCCGCCTAAGTTATCATGGTTTGAGAGCTAAAGATAAAAACAGTGCGACTGACCGCTTCAATTCAGATTTTGAACTAATTGCAGACCCAAATCTGCCTAAAATCAATGTAATTTCGCAAGATATTGGTCGGGTTTTGATAAATTTAATTAATAATGCGTTTTATGCCGTTTCAAACCACGTCCACGTAGAGACGTTGCATGCAACGTCTAAGGCGACCCCGTCTCTACAACCGCAATACAAACCAAAAGTCATTGTTTCGACAAAACAAATTGATAATCAAATAATCATAAAAGTAAAAGACAACGGCACAGGAATGACCGAAGCCACCAAAGCCAAAATCTTCCAACCATTTTTCACCACTAAACCGACTGGTCAAGGTACGGGTTTGGGGCTTTCGCTTGCTTATGATATTATCACAAAAGGGCATGGTGGCACAATTGAATGTGAAAGTATGGAGGGTGTGGGAACTACTTTTATTGTTAAAATTCCAATATAAGAATTATGTATTTGGAAAAATCAAAAGAACATATTCTATATTTAGCAACATATTCATATAAACAATCATGAAAATGAGAAAAATACTTGCCTTTTGTATGTTATTTTTTGCTTTTGTAGCAAATGCACAATCATTAAAAACAGACTCTACTTTAGTCCTTAAACTAAAAAAAGTAAAGTTTGGACCACTTTTTAAGAGCGATGATACATTGAATTTTACAGTATTTGCAAACCTAAAACCTTTGTTAAAAGATAGGGGAGATGACCCCAAAAACCATTGGGGAATGGTGAAATATATCAACCACAAAAATGTGTTGGTAAATATTCCTATGAAAGTAAAAGTAAGGGGAAATTTCAGACGAATGGTTCAAAATTGCTCATTTCCTCCGCTATTATTAGATTTTAGTAAAAAGAAAAAAGATAAGTCGATTTTCAAAAAACAAAATAAGTTGAAATTGGTAACCCATTGCCTTAAAAATGACTATATAATGGAGGAGTATTTGGTGTATAAAATCTATAATTTGATAACAGAAAATAGTTTTAAAGCCAGAATTGCAAATGTAACTTATGAAGATTCGTCAGGCAAACAAGCTTCACAAACACGACAAGCTTTTTTGATAGAAGATGACGAAGATTTAGGTAAACGTATTCATACAAAATTAATGAAAAATGTAAAACTACGACAAAACCAAGTTGATACTCTCAAGATGGCAACCGTGAGTGTTTTTGAATACTTGATAGGCAACACTGACTGGTCAGTAACTTTTATGCACAACATAAAATTGTACCAGCCAAAAGGTAAAATGCCTATTCCTGTGCCTTATGATTTCGACCATTCGGGCATTGTAGATGCATATTACGCCAAACCCGCTGAGCAATTAGAAGAAATAAAATCAGTTAGAGAAAGGCTTTATAGAGGCTATGCGTATTCGCCTGAGGTTTTTAGTAAAATTTTTGAAAAATTCAAAGCCATAAAACCTGAACTTTATGCTTTGTATAAGGGTAATACTGAATTAGAACCATGGTATATAAAATCAACACTAAAATATTTAGATGATTTCTACGAAGATATAGAAAATCCAAAAACTGTAAAAAGAGTTTTTATAGAACAAGGTTTTAAAAATATGGAAGCTGGGGGAGTTCAAATAAAAGGGATGAAATAAGCTTTATATTACATTAGAAATGACTAATAAATAAATTAAAATAACCAAAGGAAAACCATACATGAAAATAGTATATGACTTTTCAAGGAGTTTAAATTTACGTGTAAGTACATGTCCTTGTGCATATATATTTGTCAGCATTTGGTCTTGCAATTTGTTTTCATCTAAAATCAAAGCGTTCATTTGACTTTTAAAATCAAGTAGAGAAAGTGAGGAATAGTCTGCAAAAAAAAGCAAATCTACCTCTTCTTTATTGGTTAGAGAAGAAATGTTTTTGGAAGGCTTGGTTGCCATTATTGCATACATAATAGTGAGTAAACACACAATTACCAATAATAAAGTTGGCCAAATCATACTTGGATTATCGTGGTATTGATTTATCATAAAAGATACCATTATTGATATGATAATTGCATTTACAGAAATCATCAAGCCTGCTTTATTATCGGCAATATTGCTAAGATGCACCAAGTTAGAAAGTGTGGTGCGGAACATCGTTTCTTTTGTTCTTCCTCCTTCTTTTTTCTTTTTCTTCTTTTCTTTTTTTTCTATCTTTTCTGACTTTTCGATTTTCATAACTGCCTTTTTTTTTTCAATTATCTGAAAATTAATTATAATACCAACATAACAAATTAGGCTATTTAATTCCTACTTGCCAAATAATTCACGATTAATTTAGTGAAAGAAATTTGGAAGTTGAAAGTGTAGAAACATTAATTCAATAATACCAAGCTAATTTTTATATATTTGAGAATATTTTTCAATGTGATTTTACAAATTTCTTAACCTATGAAATTTATTCTTTTATCGATTTTGACTTTTTTCTGCTTGTCATGCAATATGAAAAAAGATAAAAGCATCTATTACCAAGAGCAACACCGACCTCAATTTCATTTTTCGCCAGAAAAAGGTTGGATGAACGATCCAAATGGACTTGTTTATTATGAAGGCGAGTATCATTTATTTTACCAATTTTACCCCGATAGCACAGTTTGGGGACCCATGCACTGGGGACATACGGTCAGCAAAGATTTAGTTGCATGGGAGCATTTGCCAATTGCACTTTACCCTGATTCATTGGGGTATATTTTTTCGGGAAGTATTGTTGTTGATGAAAATAATACGGCAGGTTTTCAGACAGGAAAAGAAAAGGCTTTGGTGGCGATTTTTACTTATCATGATATGGTGAAGGAAAAAGCTGGTCGAAAAGACCGTGAATCTCAAGGTATTGCGTACAGTTTAGATAAAGGTAGAACTTGGATGAAATATGGCAAAAACCCTGTGCTTCCAAACAAGGGTGATGCTGATTTTAGAGACCCAAAAGTTTTTTGGCATGAAGCCTCCAAAAGTTGGGTAATGCCTTTGGCAGTTGGCAAACAATTAGAGATTTTTACTTCCGAAAACTTGAAGGATTGGAAAAAAACAGGCGAATTTGGCATAAAAGAAAGCAAAAATGACGGAGTTTGGGAATGTCCAGATTTGATTTCTTTTAAAACAAATGATGGAAAAGAAAAGTGGATTTTGATTCAAAATATTGGACGAGGAGCAATAAATGGTGGATCGGGAACACAATATTTTGTTGGGAATTTTGATGGAAAAACTTTCACAAATGATAATTCGCCCGATACAAAACTTTGGTTAGATTATGGTGCAGATAATTATGCTGGAGTTACCTATTTTAATGCTCCAAATGATGAAAAAATCTTGATTGGGTGGATGTCAAATTGGGACGATTATGCAACAAAAGTACCAACATCTACTTGGCGGAGTGCTATGACGATTCCAAGAAAATTGACATTGATTGAAACAATAGCGGGCTATCGTCTGAGTCAATTGCCAGTAATAAATTTGGAAAAATTAAGAGACAAAAAGTGTGAAATTCCAACACAAACAATTTCAAAAAACAAAAATATTGATGAAAAATCTGTTCAAAAAGAGCTTGATTTAACCTTCGATTTATCAAAAACAACAGCGACCGAATTTGGTTTTGAAATCTCAAATTCAAAAAATGAAAAACTAATTGTAGGCTATGATAAAGCAATAAAACAGTTTTTTATTGACCGAACAAATGCTGGAAAATCTGACTTTTCAACAAAATTTGCAAAGAAACATTTTGCTCCTTTAAATGTAGGTAAAGTGTTGACTATCAAGGCATTAATTGATAATTCTTCTATCGAAATTTTTGTGAATAATGGCGAAATTACCATGACAGATTTGTTTTTTCCAAATGAAGATTTCACTAATTTAACACTTTACACCAAAGGCGGAAATGCCGAATTAAGTAATGGATTTGTTTTTCCATTAAATAGTATTTGGAAGAAATAAAACTTAAACATATTGATACGCCCACCAAATCAAAATAATTTGTAACGGCAACCTCAACCATAATAATGGTTGGGGTATTTTTTTGAACTTTCCCGAAGTTGCCATATAAATATTGGCAGGAAAAACGACAATTAGTAAAGCAATTATTCCCCAAGCGGCGTAGCTTCTTGATTGGTCAAACAAAAGTCCAAGCCCGAAAATAATTTCGGCAATGCCACTAATAATTACCATCGCTTTGTGGTACGGAATGTATGGTGGCATAGCTTTAATGAAGAAATACTTTTTTGTAAAATGCGAAATTCCTGCATAAACAAAAAATGCAGCCATGATATATAGTGCGATTGTAGTCATAGGTCTTGTAATTGAAATTATTCATCGCAATTTAATCTAAAATTTGTTTTTATTGCCTTATTTTTACAAATATTCTTCATTCTACTAAAAACTAACCTTTCAATGTCAAAAACTCTTTTTCGGTCATTTTTACTAATTATTTTCACCATAAACTTTGTTTTTGCACAAAAAAACAAAACAGAATTATATTTTCCTGACGCCAATAATTGGCTTACAAAATCTCCTACTGAATTGGGACTAAACCCAACGAAAATTCAAGAAACCATCACTTTTGCAAAGGAAAATGAAGTAAAAAATCCAAGAAATATGGAGGTTTCGCACTATCAAACTTTCGGAAAAGAACCTTTTGGTTTTGCAATTGGACCTTTTGCTGACCGTAGCGAACCAACGGGCTTGATAATTTATAAAGGTTATATTGTAGCTTCGTGGGGCGAGCCAGCTCGTTGCGATATAACCCATAGTGTTACCAAAAGTTTTTTGTCGAGTGTAGTAGGTTTGGCAGTTGACCGTGGACTTATTAAAAGTGTGCAGGACACAGTTTCGGCATATATTCCTCCAATCGAAATTTATGGACAAAATGTCAATCGTTCGGCAGATGATTTTGGAAAACCAGAAATGTTGAGGCTTTTTGATACGCCTCATAACAAAACAATTACATGGGATGCAATGCTTCGACAAACAAGCGATTGGGAAGGAACGCTTAAGGGAAAACCCGATTGGGCCGACCGCCCCGACAAAGATGCTACGCAATGGCTCAATCGTGCAAGAAACAAGCCAGGGAGTGTATATGAATATAATGATGTAAGAGTAAATGCTCTTTCGTTGGCGGCTTTGAGTGTTTGGCGAAAATCATTGCCACAAGTTTTGAAAGAAAACCTTATGGATAAAATTGGAGCATCGAATACTTGGCGTTGGACAGGCTACCGAAATTCTTGGATTGTGTTGGACGGACAAGCTATGCAGTCGGTCAGTGGTGGGGGGCATTGGGGCGGTGGAATGTTTATTAATGCTTATGATATGGGGCGTTTTGGTCTTTTATCGCTCAACAAAGGTCGTTGGAAAGACCAACAGATTTTGTCTGAAAATTGGGTAAATCAAGCTTTGACACCAACACCTGCTCAACCAACTTATGGCTACATGAATTGGTTTCTGAATACTAATCAAAAATTATTGCCAAGTGCTTCTGCCAATGTGTTTTATCATTTAGGCAATGGCACAAACATGATTTATGTTGACCCCGACCACGAACTTGTGATGGTTGTAAGATGGCTTAATACCGATGCAATGGATGGCATAGTGAAGCGAGTTTTAGCTTCTTTTAACAAGTAAAAAACTATTTTTATATACCAATCAAATATTATTCTAATGAAAAAAATCAACCTAATTACGCTTTTGTTTTTTGCTTCTATTATAGCAACATTTGCCCAAGTTAAAAAAGAATTTTATGAACTACGTACCTACGAAATGAAAATGGGCTCGGCTCGTGGGATGTTGGAAAATTACTTCAAAAATGCCCTTTTTCCTGCCTTAAATAAATATGGAGTAAAAAACATCGGTGCTTTTGGCGAAATTGGACTATCTGAACCAGCCAAAATTTATCTTCTAATTCCTTATTCTTCAATGGAAGATTTTGCCTCAATCAATGCTAAATTGAAAACTGACGAAGCTTTTATCAAAGCAAGTCAAGATTATACAAATTTAGCACCAGATAGACCTGCTTTTGTTAGATATAGCTCCTCTTTAATGCTTGCATTTGATGGTTTACCTCAACTTATAAAGCCAAGTTCTGACCAAAAATTATTAGAAATGCGAACTTACGAAAGCTACTCAGAAGACGCTGCACGAAGAAAAAGAAAAATGTTTAATGATGAAGAAATCAAGATTTTTAAGGACACAAAATTGAATTCTGTATTTTTTGGAGAAGTAATTGCAGGCGACCACCAACCGTGTTTGACTTATATGTTGGCGTTCAAAGACATGGAAGAAAGAGATGCCAATTGGAAAGTTTTTATTGCAAATCCAGACTGGAAACGTATTTCATCAGCACAAGAATACGCCAATTCTGTATCAAATATTTATAGAGTTTTCTTGAAACCTTTACCTTATTCTCAATTGTAGATGAAAAATATTTAATAAAAAATAAGTAAAAGTGTTTCCTTTAATGAATATTACACGCCGTTTGAGAAATTTGGCTCATTGATTTATATGGTGTACCCCAATAGTTGGACAAAATAGTTAATTTATTAAAGTGTTAATATTTTTTGTTTAATTGTACTATTCTTAGTTATAGATTGACGTTCATTGAAAACCTGATTTGGAGTGAGGTTTAGTAAAGATTGATGT
>JANNDY010000035.1:0-6876 GCA_031378345.1 Emticicia sp.
TGCTTTCGACGACGCTCGAGTACACCAAGTCCCGCACAACGTTTGGTAAGCCAATTGCAAGCCGTCAACTGGTGCAACACAAACTGGTGACGATGGCGACGCAGCACTCGCTGGGACTCATGATGGCGTACCACCTTGGGCTTAACAAAGACGCTGGCACGATGAATTACGCCCAAGTGAGCATGGCAAAACGCAACAACGTGCGCGTGGCACTCGAGGGGGCGCGAATGGCGCGAGAATTGCATGGCGGCAATGGCATCACCACCGAATACCCGATTATCAGGCACATGCTCAACCTCGAGACGGTGGACACTTATGAGGGCACGCACGACATTCACACCCTGATTGTCGGACGCGATTTGACTGGCTTAAACGCCCTCGAGTAGACAACTTTTTCATTGCCTCGATCAATAAAAGCAATCTTGTGCCACATTTTATCAAGTAGTTGCAAAATCGCCAGTTCATGTCTTTAAAAGGCTGCTTAACTCGACTTCTCATGTTATACTTATTCTGAAACCAGGTTGTGAAAATATAGGTCAGAGCAACACAAAAGAATCGTATTTTCCAAAAGAAGGACGATGCAAAAAGCTAATCAAGTAATTTATTCGATTATCAAAATCATGTGTCAGATGTTAAAATCGAAAAAGAGAAAATGTGGAAAATAAATATTCTAGAGAAAATTGTCCATTATGTAATGCAGTTATTGATAGTAAAATGCCGTCTAGTATTTACAATCAGACTTTATTTGAAACTGAAAATTTTTTAATTCTATCTACAATTGGACCTATTTCTCTGGGACATATTTTAATTATAAGTAAAAGGCATTTTGAGAACTTATCTAAAATGGACTTAAATATTATCAATGAATATGAAAGAACTTATGAATTAATTTGTGAAAAAATACCATTTTACAGAAATGCTTTGCAATTTGAACATGGAGCATTGGAGACAGAAAACCAAGCTGCCTGTATAGTTCATACACATGTACATTTAATCCCAGGATTGGCTAAGTATGAAGGGAAAATAACAGAAAATTTATTAAAATTGATTGAATCGGATAATCTTAGTGGCTTAAATAGTATAAAAAATCCATATTTAATGGTAAAAGGTGAATCAAAAAAATATAAATTCTATGAGGCTAATAATTTACCTTCACAATTTGTTAGAAGAATCTTGGCTAAAGAGTTAAAACTTGATGATTTTGACTGGATAATTAGAGAAAGATTAGATTTAATAGCTAAAACAAATAATTTATGGCTAAGGAAAATATAAAGTGAAATTTGAACCTGATAATATGCCAGAATTTTTATCGAAAAAATATATCTACAATAACTCTAAAATTATTGCTGGAATTAATGAAGATGATTGTGCAATTATTAAAATTGGCGAATCAATAGTAGTGATAACAACAGACTATTTTAACTCTAAACCTATTGTACTTGAGTTAAATTTAGGTGGATTTTGGGATATTGGGAGGTTGGTCGTTGCGGCTAATCTTTCAGATTTATGTGGAACTGGTGCATTTCCTGAAGCTTTGATGGTTGCTGTTACACTTGAACGTGGTTTAGACACTGAAAAGTTTGTAGAATTTATGGACGGTGTTTATTATGAGGCTAGTAAAGCAAATGTACCAATTGTTGGAGGAGATACTAAGCTAGGTAATGCTAACGCATTTTTATGTACGGCAATCGGATCTGCGAAGTCAATGAAAAATCTGTTTTTAAAAAATAAAGCCTCTTGTGGTGATATAATTTGGGCTTCTGGTAATCTTGGATCTAACACAGCCGCAGTAGTTGGTATTAGAAATAAGATTGGTAATGAAGAATGGCAAGAGTGGGCAAAAAAATCTATTATAGAACCTGACTTACCCTTAGAAAAATCGAAGCAAGTATCATTTCTTGAATTGGGAAAGTCGGGAATTGATATAAGTGATGGTTTAGGCGCAGATCTAAAACGTCTTTGCCAAGCAAGCAATGTTGGAGCGGAAATTTACCCGGAAAAAATACCAACTGAAAAGGAATTAGCTTTAGTTGCTAGTCACGAAAATTTACCCGTATGGTCATTTGCTTTCGGAGTTGGTGGTGATTTTCAGTTTATTGTGACCACGGATGATAATGATGAAGTAATTTCAAAACTAAACTCTCTTGGGCTAACTCAGATAGGTAAAATTACATCTTCTCGAGATTTAACATTGGCTTATAACAATGGTAATAGGCAAAAAATGCCAGATAATGGACATCGAGATGATCGAAATCTATCTTTTTTCGACGAAATTAGATACTTTATGTCATTAATATTAAGTGAGTCTTGAATATGGTGACTTTCCAACAAATTTTAGATACTCAGCAGGAAATTCAAAAAAATTTTTTAGAAGAATGCGAGAATGGTCAACAATCTGCTGACCTTAAGCAGAATAATGCTATGGCTTGTGGTCAGTTTATGGGGAAGAATGCCCGAAGTATTGTTCAACGCGGCTTACATGGAACTGCTGCGGCTATTAGAGTTCTTTCAGGTTCAAATGAAAGTAAATATAAGTCAATTGTAGGTAAACTATTAAATTATTTGATTAATCGAGAGCAAGATGACAAATCCCTTGATGTAGAAAGATTAAACTTAGATAAAAATGATGTAATTAAACTCTCAGAAACCCTTTCGTCTTTAACAAAATTGGGCATTAGTCTTTCTGGAATACAAGAACATGCGAATAAAATAGCAGAGAATCTTCTATTGTCAAAAAAAAATAAAGGGTGGTCATTTTATTTAGATTCGAATTTCAATGATCCAGAAATTCTTCCTACTGCTTTTGCTTTTTTAGCACTCACAAAATATGGTTCATCTAGTGAAAAATTAGAGGATACACTGAATTATCTTAATAATTATATAAAAAATAATATCTTGAATCCAACAAAAACTACAATCATTGATTTTTCTGTAGATATATTCTGCCTCTACTCTTTAGTATTCAGAGGAGATTTTTCTAGTTATAGTAAAGAAGATAAAAAACTTTACCGTGACGCTTTCATTTTTTATTGGAATAAATCTAGTAAAATATTTTATGATAACTTTGAACAAAATCTCGAGTATTGGAATAATGACTTAAGTAAAAGTAAGTACATCCGAATACCGTGGCAACTTTATTTAATCGGTTTGTCTACAAAAATTGACCTTTTATTTTTTTTTCGTAATGACATTCAAAATAAACTAGATAGAATAATTACACAAGTTATGAATGGTGGCTTTATTTATCCGCATTCGGGAAACTTAATTTCGACGAGGACTAACTCTATTTTGTATGAGATATTGGATTTATGTAAAGAACCTATACAAAGACCTGGATTTTATCTATTATGGTATTATATAGAGTCTATGGTAGCACATCTTCGTAGATTTTTAGAGTCTAAAATCAGTCAGTTTTTTATTAACATCTTTGGAATTGTGATTATTGTTTTTTCAATTTTTAATTTGTTAGATATTATTAATCTAAATACGCTTAAATTTCTAGGGGAAGAAAAAGCTAAAACTGCATCTTACTTTTTTAAAAGTTTAGCTCCTAACTTTATTAGCCCAGTCGTAATTTTCTTTTACTTTCTGGGAAGAAGAAATAAGCCGTGATTTTCTCTGATATTCTGTACGGTAAAATTGAACTACCGGATTGGATTGAACCTTTTATTAGAATACCTGAGTTTTTAAGGTTACGAGGTGTTCGACTTTCTAATGTGGATTCGATTCAATTTAAAGATTTTTCTGGACCAAATAGGTGGGAACATTCAATAGGTGTAGCTTATTTGGCATATTTATTTTCTCGAAAATCTAAACTTAGCATCCAAGATTCAATGGAAATAATTTTAGCAGCTTTGCTACATGATATTGCTACTCCCCCATTTGCTCATACAGTTGAATATGTATTGGATAATTTTGATCATGAGATTGAAGTAGTAAATACACTTAATAATTTACAATGGCCAGTTTTTGCATCTGAATATTCAAGATTTAGGCAGGTATGTGAAAAAACTTCAAAAAATTATGATGTGAATATATCACCGGAAAGAATCATCGATTTAATTATTGGAAAAAGTGAGAATAGGTATGGTTATTTGATTAATGGAAGTATTGATTTTGATAATGCGGATAATGTAACACGTGCCTGTCTTCATATGGGAATAAAAGTAGATGGATCAATTCCTATCCAAATTGTTGATTGGTTATTAAAACTTGACGCTCCTCCTGTTGAACTAAAGCTTATTGATAACCTTGCGATTCAAACGTGGTTAAATTATCGGAGAGAATTGTATAACTCTTTTTATAACAGTCAAGATGTCGAATTAGGTCGCCAAGCTTTTCTTCAACATTTGATTAGAAAATCGTTAGATGCGGGACTCTCACGTAACTCGTTAATCTATAATACTGACGAACGTTTGTTAATGACTATTGAGAACCTGAATCCAGAATTAGAAAACCTTGTAGAGAAATTTCGTTTTTTAGATATTACTTATAAAATTGCTATAATTAATTTTGATAGTAAAGATAATGTTGAAGTTTTGAAATCACCTGCTGCGGTTGCATGGATTGAAAAACAACTGACAACAGATGATTTTAAACCATTTATTATTGTTAATATGCGTAGATTTGAAGCTAACGATTTTAAAAATGAACTTTTTGATTTTGAATCTGGTAACTTGCAGATATATAAGCATGGTGATAGCCATGTTAAATTAAAGCAACTGCCTCTGTGGTTACAAAAATGTTTTCCAGAAGATTTTCCTGAGATAAAACTAAGGAATAGAATTAGTTTAGAAATAGAAAAATTTCTTAAAAAATGGATTGATGAGAAACCTTGGTTAATTTTTTCTGAAAAACGAAAGGATAGAGTGAAAGAAAATTTAGAATCTGTAGGAAATTGGGGATTTCGTTTTTCAAGAAATGAAAATATTCATTTATATCCTAGTACCTATGTTCATACTATTCCTTCTACGCTTATTAATGCTTTAGGTTTAAATAATGAACTTATACTAGATCCATTTGCAGGAACTGGAACTACTGCTCTTGCGGCAATTCAAAATGGTGCATCTGCTATTATTTCTGATTCTAACTCAATAGCAAATTTAATTTCAAATACGTATTTTACTTTTTTAACTAAGGAGAGTATAGATTTTCTTTTAAGCATAGAGAACCAAGAAATTCAAAATGCAGCTTTGAGTGAGCCACCAAATATTTCAAATATACTGGATTGGCATGAAAAAAATACATTAATTGAGCTGCAGAAAATAAAAGGATTTATTAACTCTCAGGAAAATTTTGCGGTTAAACAATTTTTGTTAACGTCGTTCTCTTCAATTATAACAAGCACAACTGCCCGCAAAGGTTTGCATCTTTCTTACTTTGCAGACAATACACCTTTAGCCAAAGATCAAATTTCTCCTCTTTATGAACCTGCAATTGACAAATTTTTAGAAAAAGTTCATAAAAATTTGCAAATTATAATGCGATTATATAGTAATATTGAACGTAAAGGTTTAAATACTAAAGAAGCATTGCAAAAAGTAAATATTTATAAATTAGACTCTAGATCTATTTCATTGGATACATTGAAATTAGGATCAAATGTTGTAGACGCTATTATTACTTCACCCCCTTATCTATGTATGACTGATTATACTTTTGGTAATAGACTTTCTTATTACTGGATTTTTCCAGATGAATTAACATTTGATTATAGGGACGAGATTGGACCTCGGAGAGGTCGAAGCAAGCCTAAATTTGCAGAAGAGCAATACTTTAAAGCGATGGAAGACTTTATTATTGCTGCCAAGAGAGTGCTTAAACCTGGTGGATATCTTGCAACGGTTATTGGTGAACCTGTTTCTCAAAAATTCAAAGATTCTAAGCCAATTAGCAAAACTTATGAAATCTGGGAAAAGCATGGTTTTAAAAATATTTGGACCCAAACTAGAACTATCTCGGGACATAGAAATAGCTACTTACGTTTGCCGACTGAACGTATTACTGTACATGTTCTTGATTGACAGTCGAGAATTTAAAGTTTTTGACTTAATTTCTAACTATGCTTTGCCCTCGAGTTGCGTCACGCACCAACATTTGCAGTTTCTCGAGTTCGGTTTCGAGCGCTGCAAATTTGACATTCAAACCCTGATCGGTGAACTCATCGCTTCGGTCTTGCGTGTCAAATTGCTCGAGCAATTGATACAGCGCGTTCATCTGTTCAAAACCCACCAGCACATTCACGATCACTCGAGGATGCACCTCGAGTTTGGGAGAGATTCTTAACACCTCGGCTGCCGCGCCACCATACGCCCGAACCAAACCGCCCGCGCCAAGGTTGACCCCGCCGTAATAGCGCACCACCGCCACCGTCACAAAATCCAAACCCGAACCCTCGAGCGACCTGAACATCGGAGCGCCAGCCGTGCCAGAAGGTTCGCCGTCATCCGAAAAACGGTATTGATCGCCGATACGGTACGCCCAGCAAACGTGCGTCGCATCCTTGTACTGGGTTTTCAGGTCTTTCAACCACTCGAGCGCCGCCTGAACGCTCGAGGTGTGATTGGCAAACGCCAGAAATTCGCTGCCTTTCATCACCAAATCGTGACGCGTCAAGCTTTGAACCGTGGTGAACATGGTTTCAGGCTAACATTTCAAGCTCGAGGTGCAAGTCAACATAAAAATTAGCAATTGCGCCACCCTCATCCCCATTGACTCCGACTTAATCGGAAAGAACGTTCCAAACACTAAAAAGTCACCCCCTGCGAAGTACTTGTCATACCCCAATTTTTGAGGAAGTAAACTCAACGCATGAATAACGACCTGCACGCACTAAACCCTCAAGATTGGGCTGCCTTACACTTCGGACAAACCAAA
>JANNDY010000055.1:0-16338 GCA_031378345.1 Emticicia sp.
CTTAGAATGAATCAGCTTGATTCCGCTTTGTATTATGCAAAAGAGGCAGATTTTTTTTCGAAGAATCCAGCGTATAAGAGTGTTTACAAGAGTTCTATTATTGCCATTATCGGAGATATTTATTTGCAAAAAGGAGATAAGCAACAGGCTAAGAAATATTATTACGAAGGTTTATTATTAGCAAATGAAAACAACAATCAAAGCAGTATTGCTCAAATAAATCGTAACCTGATTCAAGTCTTTTTACAGGAAAACGAAAAGGATTCTGCACTGGTTTATGCTGTAAAAAATCTTGGAATTGTTAAATCCCTTCGTTCTGAAACAGTAGCAATTAATACAGGAACAGCGTATGAAGATGTTTACCTCGCCTATAAACTAAATAATCAGGTGGACAGTGCTTACAAATATCAGGGGCTGGCATTGGTAGCCAAAGACAGTTTCTATAAAACAAGAATTAAAAACATCGCTGATTTCCAAAATCTATCACTTGAAGAAACGATGCGTTTAGAGAATTTGGAAAAGGAAAAGATAAAGACGCAATCAAAAACCAGAACATACACCCTGTTGTCGGTGCTTGCGGTACTTTCCATCATCGGTTTTATACTTTACCGTAACAATCGTCAAAAGCAAAAGACGAATGTTGTTTTACAAGGCAAAAACGAAGAAATAAATCTCCAAAAAAACAAAGTTGAAAAGACATTGACGGAACTCAAAGCCACCCAAGCTCAATTAATCCAATCTGAAAAATTAGCCTCTTTGGGCGAACTCACCGCAGGCATTGCCCATGAGATTCAAAATCCTTTGAATTTTGTCAATAATTTTGCTGAAATGAGTGTTGGGCTTGCCCAAGAAATCAATGAAGAAATAGATAAAAATCAAATAGACAAAGAATATGTCAAAGAATTGATGGGTGATTTAACCTCCAACCAAGAAAAAATCAATCTTCATGGAAAACGGGCAAGCAGCATCGTTACAGGAATGTTGGAACATTCGAGAGCAAGTACAGGCGAAAGAGTTTTGACAGATATTAATAAACTTGCCGACGAATCTCTACGCCTAAGTTATCATGGTTTGAGGGCAAAAGATAAAGGGTTTAATGCAGATTTTGAACTAATCGCTGACCCAAATTTGCCTAAAATCAATGTTATTCCGCAAGATATTGGTCGGGTTTTGATAAATTTGATTAATAATGCGTTTTATGCTGTTGCTTCGGATGCTTCGGCTACGCTCAGCGACCGAAGCAACCGAAAAAACGTTTCTCCAAAAGTAACCGTAAATACTCGGTGGCTGAGCGTAGCCGAAGCCCCCGCAATGGTCGAAGTCAGAGTAACCGACAACGGCTCTGGAATTCCAGAAAATATCAAACAGAAAATCTTCCAACCATTTTTCACAACAAAACCAACAGGACAAGGCACAGGCTTAGGGCTTTCGCTTGCCTATGATATCATCACCAAAGGACATGGCGGAACAATTGAAGTAGAAAGTATAGAGGGAGAAGGAACTACTTTTATTGTAAAATTGCCAATCTGATTTACTCTCCTTAAAAAATCAATTTTCCTTCGGTATTGGAATAATAATAACGTCAGGTTTTGTCTTTCTTGGGCTTGCAATTGTTGGTGTTTGAGGCGAAACACTTGGACTAATACTTGGCTGAACTGATGCTGGTGTTGGCAAAGTTTGTTGCATAACTGGCTCATTATCAGGCACTTTCGTTTCTTTTATAGACACTTCACATTGCTTAATTGTTGCTGCAATAGATTCATCTATCAAGCCTTCTTTAGCAGCTTGATAATAATAGGTAATAGCTCTTTTGAGCATATCGGCAGTTGCTTGTGGCGTACGTTGTCGCAAAGCCAAACGCTGCAATTCCGCCCCTTGTGCGAGCGTTATATGAGGTAATGCACCTTTATTTGGGTCATTGGCATTTAGGCTAATCAATTCAATCAAGTTCTCTTTGGCAGGCTGAAGTCTTTGTAAAGCAAAATAATCCTTAAACTTTTGAGTAAGATACATAGCATGAGAGCTATTTTTAACTTGCTCAGAAATTTGACTTTCAGACTGATATTCTGGTAACTTTGCAACTTCACGGTAGCGAAAAAAAGCATCCCAATAACGCCCAGCCTTAAAATAAGTATCGGCCTCTTGTACCAAATATGAATGAGATAATTGGGCAGAAGTCGAGAAAGAAAGCAAGACTACCCAAGAATTAAGTAAGATAAAACGGAACTGTTTCATACTTTTATTATAGATTTAAGCAAATAATTAAACAAAAATAACAAAAGTAAAGGTTTGATTATCAATAAGTTACGAATTTTGTTTTGTAAAGAATCTCAACACGTATAATATAACGTTGAATCCATTAAAAATATTGAAATTAGAAATTAAAAATAAATTAAATATTGCAAAAATTAGCCTCCGAAATACTTGATTTTGTTTCCCAAAATAGTGAAACCATCATTATTGAAAATCCTGATGGCTTTCCAGATTCGTCCTATACTTATTTGTTTTTGCCAGAAAAAAACTTGATTTTGCATTGCGTAACCTTAGAGTTTTTGATTGATGAACCTACTTTTTTTCAAAATCTTACCAACGAATTTTCTCTAAAAAACCTTAAACTCATTCATCTATGGGAAGATGTTTGGCAAAGCAAACAAGCAATCGTAAAATCAAGGTTACTTTCGCTTCTCGGAAAGTCTGAAACCATTCCTGCACGCCTTACACAAGTGCGAAGAATTGACAAGCCAACATTAGATAAATTCCTGATAATCAATCATTTACAAGGCACAGTCACTGCAAAGCTCAAGTACGGACTTTTTCTTCCAAAAAGATATTTTCGAGTAATAAAAGAGCAAGAATTAGTCCAAAAAAATATTAATTCTGAAGAAATTTTAGTGGCGGTTGCTTCATTTAGTAATGCAAAAAAAATAATTCGAGATGGTCAAACGTTTCGTTCTCATGAGTTGATTCGGTTTGCAAATCTCAAAGAAATTACGGTTGTGGGAGGCTTTAATAAATTACTAAAAAACTTTATTCAAGAACAAAACCCTGACGACATTATGACCTACGCCGATGCCGATTGGTCGGACGGAAGTAACTACGAAAAATTAGGTTTCGAGCGAATAGAACAAACCCAACCTTTGAACTTTATGCTTGCCGAAATGAACGCTGGCAGGGTTTTGAACCCTGCCAGCGTTAGTTCTTCCGACTTTACTCGAAAAATTTATAATGCAGGAAATTGGAAATTTTTAATGAAATTGAAGCATGATTAGTCAAGAAAATACCAAGCCTATGATTGTTATTTTAGGACCAACAGCATCTGGAAAAACTAAATTGGCGGTAAATTTGGCATCGGAAATTGACGGAGAAATCATCAGTGCCGACAGTCGCCAAGTTTATCGTGGAATGAATATTGGGACAGGAAAAGATTATGAAGAATATCCACCTATTTTTCAAAAAGACAAAAATTTTCTTTCGGGAATTGCTGGTGTTCATTTGATTGATATTGTAGATGCTGGCGAAAATTATAATGTTGCTTTCTTTCAAAATGATTTCCAAAAGGCATATCAAGACATTATTTCTCGCAATAAAACCCCAATTTTGTGCGGAGGAACTGGAATGTATATCGAAGCCATTTTACGTAACTATGAAAACACACAAGTACCTGTAAATCAAGCACTTCGAACTCATTTAGAGCAAAAATCTGACGAAGAATTAAAGGATATATTTCAAGAAAAATACAAAAATGCAAACTCAAATGCCGACATTTCTACAAGAAAAAGATTGATTCGAGCAATTGAGATTGGAGATTCGAGATTGGAAACTGGAAACTGGGGATTGGAGATTGGAAAAAAAAACTCAGAACTCAGAATCGCACGGCGAACCGTTCAGAACTCAGAACTCTTTGGTATCTCCATTCCCGTAGAAGTCCGTCGAGAACGAATCACAAAACGCTTACATGAACGGCTCAAAAATGGCATGATTGAAGAAGTAAAAGACTTACTTGAAAGAGGAATTTCGCCTGAAAAATTAATTTTTTATGGGCTGGAATATAAGTTTATTACAGAATATTTATTAGGTAATTTGACATATAATGAAATGGTCAATCGCCTCGAAATTGCGATTCATCAATTTGCTAAAAGGCAAATGACTTTTTTTAGAAGCATGGAGCGTAAAGGAATGATTATCAATTGGTTAGATGGTATGAAGTCAGTTGAAACGCTGACTGAAAGCATATTGAATTTGACTAATTTGAGGTAAATGATGGAAAATAATCTTTCAAAAGTTATATTTGTATTTGTATCACAATTTTCCAAATTGTGCCTAAAAATTACCCCCAAAGAATGAAAAAAACTTTATTTATAACTTTTACTTTTTTATTGACAAATATTGCTTTCGGGCAAAGTAAAGCTTTGGTTTTTTTTCAGGCAAACCATGTTTCGGAAGCAAAAATTTTGTGGGATAATGCCATTCCGTCAAAACATTCAATTGATACAACTTCAAACCCTGCAAAATTCAACGAAACAACGCTAAAAAATTATAATTCTATTGTTTTTTTGAATATCTCAATCAATGTTTTGAGCTTCCAGCAAGCTACCGAAGTACAGCGTTTTATGCAAGCTGGCGGTGGTTTTGTAGGAATAAATGCTGCCATCGAAAAAAACTATAAATGGCTTTGGTATGGCAAAATGATTGGTGGAGTTTTGGCAGAAAATCAGTTAAGTGAAAAAGTAAATTTGAGCATCATAACCAATGCTTACATTGGAAAAACGGAATTGCCTCCACTTTGGAAAATCGAAGACAAACCATTGATTATCAATACATTACCTGTAAAATGCAAGCCTATTTTGCTTGATGTGATGGGCAAAACTTGGGCGTGGCATTATACAACCGAAGAAGGCGGAAAAATGTTTTATACAGCTTTGGGCGGTGAGTTTTCGGCTTTTCAAAATCCAAATTTTATCAATCATTTATGGACAGGAATTGAAGAGGTTTCGTCAAAAAAAACACTTGATTATGCCAAGATTGCAGATACCGCTTTGCCCTCCGAAAGTGCTTTTTTGAAAATCAATTTATCAGAAAATTTAGAAAATCCATTAGCATTAGCAACTACGCCCGACCGCAATGTTATTTTGGCAGAGCAAAGTGGAAAAATAAAGTGTTTTAATGCTCAAAAAAGAAAAACTACTTTGATTGGCAACATTGATGCAACAAATCTGAAAGCCATTAAACTTGACCCAGAATTTGCTCAAAATGGCTACGTTTATACTTTTACAGAAACAAATTTGAACGAATATAAGATTGGGCGTTTGCAAATAATGGGCGATAGTGCCGCAGTTTTGACCGATTTTTCGAGCCAATCTACCACGCCAATTAGCAAGAACATTACCTATAATTTTACTAAATTCGACAAAGAACTTTATCGTTTGCCTAAGTATTTTGATAAAAAATCGTTTCGCTATGACAATGAGCAAGGCATGGTTTTAGAAACTTTTGATGATGACGGAAACTTGAAAAACATTGAGCCTTTTTTGCCAAATACTCGCTTCAATTTTATTCAAGATATGGCATTTGGTGCAGATGGTGCTTTGTATTTTTTAGAAAATAATCAGTTGATGAAAATTGATTTTTCAGAAACAAATCGTAAGCCAATTGCCAATGCTTCGGCAGATATTTTTGTTGGAAATGCTCCCCTGAAAGTCCTATTTTCGTCGGCAGGTTCAATTGATTTTGACCCAAAAGACACCTTGAGTTTTGAATGGAATTTTGATGGTCAAAATGTTTCGAACGAAGCCAATCCTGAGTTTATTTTTACTAAGATTGGAAGTTATGATGTAAAACTACAAATAACTGATAATCAAGGAGATAAGTCAGAAGTTTTCTTAAAAATCCAGGTCAATAAAGCACCTGTCAAGCGAAGGTAAAAGTAGGAGATTTTAATTTGTCGGAATTTCAATAATAAAATTAGTATTAAAAGAGCTATTTTCTACTCTACATTTGAGTTTTTCCCCTACCCTTTTTATAATGAGGTGTAATTGCATTTTACTATGCTGATTCTGAATCAATTCCTCCATCAATTTGAATGCAAAAAGTGGTTTTACTTGAATTGTTTCGGTATTGAGATTGCTTTCTATTTCTTGAAAAAAAACAAATTCATCGCCCAAACGTTTTTTTTCTAATTCAAGATAAAGTAAAACAGTTTCTATTTCTTGCGAAAGCGAAATATGTTTTTGCTTAGAACTATTCGATAGTGATTTCAATAAATTAGTAAATTCGGTGAGATATTGTGCAGCTTCCATGGGGCTATGAAGCAAAATATATTGCTTAATGGAATTGAGATTTCCATATAAAAATTGCTGGTTGCCCATAATTCCTTCCAATTCCTGAATCTTTTCTACAAGACCAGACTCGGTTTTTTTTTTATAATAATTCAACAGACTTAAAAATAAGCCAAACAAAACTAAGAGCAACATTGCCCCATACCAAAAAACATCGGAGAGGTTTATCAGGAATATCGTGAGGCAGTTTATGGTCATCAATTTGGCTATTTCATCTATAAATCTATCTAAATAGCTTTATAGATTAAAGCAATATTTATTATTTGGTAGCTTTTGCAGGAAATTTGGTTGTTTTTGGGGGAAATTTGGGAAGGGAATTGTACTTAAAAAAAAATATTAGAACCGCAAAATTGCGGTTCTAATATTTTCCACTACACATTAAACCTAAAGTGCATTATATCGCCATCGGCAACTACATATTCTTTGCCTTCGATGCGTAGGCGACCAACTTCTTTGCAAGCAGCCTCCGAGCCATGTTTTACAAAATCTGCATAAGACATCACCTCAGCTTTGATAAAACCTTTTTCAAAATCGGTATGAATTACACTCGCCGCTTGTGGAGCTTTCCAACCTTGCTGAATTGTCCACGCACGTACTTCTTGCACGCCCGCCGTAAAATAAGTACGTAAAGCTAATAATTTATAAGCCGACCTTATCAAGCGATTTAGCCCTGGTTCTGTCAAGCCATATTCGCCCAAAAACATTTCTTTGTCTTCGGGGTCTTCCATTTCTGTAATTTGGGCTTCTACCGAATTATTCAGCACAATCATTTGTGCATTTTCGGCATCGGCAACTTTCTGCAAAGTTTCCGAATATTTGTTTCCTGTGTGCATCGAAGCCTCATCAACATTGGCTACATAAAGTACAGGTTTGATAGAAAGCAAGCATAAATCTTCAATGGCGAGCATTTCTTCTTTGGTTAAACCTAATCCACGCACGTTTTTTCCTTGCAGTAGCCATTCTTGACAACGTTTCAAAACATCAAATTCGGCTTTTGCTTTCACATCGCCACCAACTTTTGCTTGTTTTTCGGTTTTTTGAATTTTCTTTTCAACACTTTCCAAATCTTTCAATTGTAGCTCGGTATCAATAATTTCTTTGTCGCTTACAGGGTTTATATCACCTTCATCACGCAAAATATTTTCGTCTTCAAAGCACCTCACTACATGAATAATAGCATCAACTTCACGAATATTTCCCAAAAACTTATTTCCCAAACCCTCTCCTTTGCTTGCTCCACGCACCAAACCCGCAATATCAACGATTTCGATTTGTGTCGGAACAATTTTATTAGGCTTTACCAATTCTGCTAATTTATTTAAACGCTCGTCAGGCACATCAACCAAACCTACATTTGGGTCAATGGTACAAAAACGATAATTGCTTGCTTGAGCTTTTGCACTGTTCGAAACAGCATTAAAAAGTGTTGATTTTCCAACGTTGGGTAGTCCCACGATACCGACTTGTAAAGCCATGATTAATTAAGAATGTAGAGTTAGGAATTAAGAATGATTCGCTGATGCTATGCGAAATCCTACCTTCTTTTAAGTTTATTTATTCAATTAGGGTGCAAAAGTAACAAAAAACCCTCAAAACAGCAAAGCCCTTTTCAATTAACAATTATCAATTATCAATTATCAATTAACAATTAACAATTAACAAGAGGGTTTTTACAAAAAAATATCTTTCTAAAACACTTATAAAAAGCATTTTAGAAAGATATTTGAACGTGATTTTGTTAACTGATAATTGTTAATTGTTAATTGATAATTGATAATTGGACTACTCCCATTTAAGGTCTGAGCTACCACTTGCGTAATCTTCGATGCTGACATTGGCATCGTTTGGCTCAGTTGTTGCAATAATTCCCTCATTTGAAGCTTGTTCTTCGTGGTTAAACTGGTCGAAATCATAGTCGGGCATTAGCTCGGTTTTGATGTGTTCTACGGTTTCTTGAAGAGCTTCAATAAATTTGTTGAAATCTTCTTTGTAAATAAACATTTTGCTCTTTTCGAACACAAATCCGCCATCTTTCTGGAAACGGCGGCTTTCGGTAACTGTCAGATAATAGTCGCTTGAGCGAGTGCTTCTAACATCAAAAAAGTAAGTTCGCTTTCCAGCTCTTACACGCTTGGAGTAAATTTGTTCTCTGTCTTCTCTTTCCACAGTCCTGATGAGTTTATAGGGGTTTAGAATGATTTTCAAATATAATATTTTATTGTTTTATGAAAAATAAATATTGTGTTTTTTAGTTAAAAATGATATTATTTTAACATTAAATTAAAAAAAAGCAATATTTTTCTTGTTTTTTGATTTAGTTACAAAATTATAGTTCGTTTCCATCCTTGCAAAAAAATTCGTAACTATGCACTTCCTAACCTAATTTTAATTATTTATGAAACTAAAAAATATAATCTTTTTTGTACTTTTCTCTTTAATAAGCCCCTTACAAATATATAGCCAACAAGTGCCTTTAGGTACTGAAGTTTTTGGAAAAGGTTCTTACTATGGCAACAGTTTTTATGGTCAGAAAACTGCCAGTGGCGAAATTTTAAAGAAAGATGAATACACTTGTGCTCATCCATCATTACCTTTTGGTACGATGCTTGAAGTAACCAACTTAGCAAACAATAAATGGTGTATTGTAAGGGTTAATGATAGAGGGCCCTACTCTGGCGGACGAATAATAGACCTGACACATAAAGGGGCAAAAATACTTGGAATGTTTGGTAGCGGAATTATTAAAGTTAAAATAATGATTGTGGGCGACCATAATATTGTTTATATCGGACGACCAGAATCAGTCATTGAAAATTCGATGAATTTGGTGAAACAGGACAGCGAAAAAGAAGTGCAAGTTCCGATGAAACAAGATAGTGATGTGGTAAATACAAAACACACCAAAAATATAAGTAAAAAAAGAGCTGCAAGAAGGAAAAATTAGACAATTACCAATTATCAATTAGACAATTATCAAACTATTTGGAATCTCTGATAATTGATAACGGAACACCACCTGATTGATAGCGGAACGCTACTTGGTTGATAACGGAACACTGCCCGATTGGTAATTGTCTAATTGATAATTGTTAATTGTTAATTGAAAAAAGAAAATGCTTGATTTAGCAAAAATACGTGAGTACGGAAATGTTGAGTTTCTTGCCAAACAATTGGTAGAAGGTTTTATAACGGGGCTTCATAAGTCGCCGTTTCATGGCTTTTCGGTTGAATTTGCCGAGCATCGCCTCTACAATACGGGCGAAAGTACACGCTATATTGACTGGAAAGTTTTTGCAAAAACCGACCGTGTTTATGTAAAACGTTACGAAGAAGAAACCAATCTTCGCTGTCATTTATTGATAGACACTTCGTCGTCGATGTATTATCCTGAAAAAACTAATGGCAAAATCACCTTTAGCACGATGGCGGCTGGGGCTTTGGCATATACCCTTCAAAGGCAGCGTGATGCCGTAAGTTTGATTACTTTTTCGGACGGAATTGAGATTCAAACGCCCATCAAGTCCACGCCGTCGCATATTCACAAAATCTTTTTGGATTTGTCAATGCTTTTGCAAAAACCCAAGCCTCAAAAAAAGACTTCGGTGGTAGAAACGCTTCACGAAATTGCCGAAAAGATTCATAAACGCTCGTTGGTTATTATTTTTAGCGATATGTTTGATGACATTAATAATTCAGAGCGATTGTTTACGGCAATGCAACATTTGCGTCATAATTTGCACGAGGTTTTGCTTTTTCATGTAACCGACCGAAATACCGAAGAAGAATTTAACTTTGAAGAACGCCCTTACGAATTTGTTGATTTGGAATCTGGCGAAAAAGTACGAGTACAACCTTCGCAAGTAAAAGAACAATATCAGGCTTCTATCAAAGAGTTTTATCATGATTTGAAATTGAAATGTGGACAATACAAAATTGATTTCATAGAAGCCGATATTGCTCAAGGTTTCGACCAAATCCTATCAGCTTTCTTAGTAAAACGAGGAAAGATGAAGTAGAAAAAATCGCTTAATAAAAAAGGAAGGTTTCGCTTTGAGCGAAGCCTTCCTTTTTTATTTCCACATAACTCCTTAACTATCAATATTCTACAACAACAATTTCTATTTATTCTTCTTTTTTTTCTCGAAAAATATTTTTAGCACGATTGTTGTAAAATATTTTAAACGAATCCGACTGCATGAAAAAAGCTATGTAGCTTTTATTATTCGTGTATGCTTTATGAGCGTATGAATATTTCGATGCAGAAGTACGATTATCTATTTCCAAAAACACTCACATTTTGTCATGGCTGTCAATAAAACCATTTTCCTATGTCTGATAACCTTTACTATTGCTTTGCATGAAACAACTTTATACGCACAAAAAAACAGTTTACTTTTAAAAACCATAGCAAAACCCGATGAGTTATTCGCATTGAATAGCTCGGTTATGGAGCAAGATACTTCCGAGCTATCCTTTTTTTCTTATGAAGAAGGAAGAGCCGTGCCATATCATCGAAAATTTGTGAATACCGAAGACTCTAAAACATCAACGGTGTATGTTTGTGAAAATAATAGTGTCGTGCTATCTACTCCTGATTTTGGACAAGATGCCATCTATTCTTGGAAAGGTCCTGCTGGATTTGCTTCACTTTCTCAACAAATAAGGCTTGAAAAAATAACACCTTTTCAGGCGGGTTTCTATAATTTTACGATAAGAAAAAATGGCTCAACTACCATCGGAAAGATAAAATTGATGGTGAAAGAAAGACCAAAAGCAATAGCCACAGGTGGAAGTTTTTGTTTTGGAGAATCAGTAAAACTGATGGCAGCCGAAGCGGGCTTGGGTGTAACCTATCGTTGGACACTTCCTCCTACTGATTTTGCAGCATATACGCCTGATATTGCAGTCGAAAACTTAGCTCTTGGAAATTATACTTATTATTTGAGTGTTGCAAAAAATGGATGTAAGTCAATGGATACTGCGAAAGTAGAAATTAGGCAAGTTCCAGTAGCAATTGCCAATAATGCAACCATTAAAGTTGGTCAAACTGCCCAATTGGAAGCACACGATGCAGGAAATGCGGCTGAATATATTTGGAAAGGTCCTTATATTGGTACAATAAATGATAAAATAGCAAGCCTTCGTGGACTTTCGGCTGGTAAGTATATTTATGTACTACGAGTAATGAAGCATGGCTGCTCATCAATGAATATTTCAACAGTAGAAGTACAAAAAGATGATGCAAAAGCATCTATAAAGAATTGAACAGTGAACCTTATGAAAAGTGCAAAACAGCCAGCCCTCGGGTTGGTTTTTTTGTTTTATATTCATCTGAATTTATCAAAAATCATAGCCCAAAGTTAGATATAATTTAGGTTTGCCTACTTCTTTGTCTTCATAGCCCCAAGCATAATCAGCTTTTACAAAATAGCCCAAAATTGTTGTCCGAACACCTAAGCCGTAGCCAACAAGAAATGGGTTTTTGAAGTTTGTAACTGTCGCTCTAAAAGGATTATTCCCCCCTCCTACTATTTCGGTATTCAAACTATTTTGGCGGTTGAATGGTCCTTTGCTGCCATACCATGCCGTACCGATGTCGGTAAAGCCAACAAATTGTAGGTTTCTCACAAAATTAGAAGTCAATGAGCCTTTCGAAACATACTGAGCTAATGGCAATCGCAACTCAAAATTTGTTAATAAATGACTTGTACCAAATAGTTTTGCAAAATCAAAACCCCTTAAATTTCCTGCATAATCATAAAAAAGAATATCTCTCAAATCTCTTGGTACACCAACACCTTGCCCATTGGTCTGTTCAACATTACGATTAATACTATTTTCCATTCCCCCTAAAATTGTAACTTTCGGAGATTTTCCAAGTGAACGACTATAAGAAATACGTGTAGCAAATATAAGGCTTCCTGCCAATTTTTGATAATGCCGGGCATCAATTACCAAGCGACTAAAATTTTCAGCACTACTTTTTAAACTATATGAACGGTCTAAGCGAATTTTGGCACGAGTTCCTGTCAAAACTTTGCTAAAAAGAGGTATAGTATTATCAAAAACTATTTCAGCACGAGCACCTACATAGTACGACCTTAAGGTTTTTCGACCTAAATCTGACACGTCAATGTCAGTCGTGGTCATTAAATTAGGAGAGATGCACACACGAAGATTTGGATTGATTGGATAAGCGGCAAAGGCTGAAAATTTATTGTAATAAATACGTCTGTCAATTGAAAATGCTGCCGTTTGTGGTAAATTTATGTTAAGCGGACGAAATAAATATAAGCTTTTAAAGTCTAAATCTCCTAAAGAAATAGAACGCCGTTGAATGTCAATGCCCCAATCAACTCTTTTAACATTATTATTATAAGCCAAAAACACATCATGGTTTCGTATAACTGGCGTAACAAAAAGCCCTAATTTTATACTATGGTTTTCGAGCAAATCATTCATTACCAAAGTATTTTTCATACCCATTCTTCTAACGGGGTCCATTAAAAACTCCGATTTGATATCGTTGGCTATAATAATATTTTCGTAAGCAAAAGGACCTTTTACTTTCAAAGTTTCTTTCAAACGGTTATATTTTTGTGTGGTTTTATCAACTTTTTCGCCTTTGGCTTTTGCAGTTTCGCTGGCGAGTGCTTTGATGATGTTTTCGGAGTCAAACTCATAATTATCGGTGTCTATTTCTCCTTTTCCAAGTACTAATTTTTCTTTCGTTACAACAGTTTCAATTTTGGGCGTAATAATTACTTTTTTGTCAGCATCTTCTATTTTTTCAGCATTATTGGCATACAAACTATTGACATAATATTCTCGCCATTCTTTAATAAAACGATTATAAGAAATGCCCAATGTGCTTGTAATACTCGATTCTTCGGTGCGAATGATGCGAGTAAGATTCAGAATATTTGAAATATTGTCTTTTCCATAGCGAACCGCAATATAATTCCAGATAGATTGCCCGATGATTTCGGCATCTTTTCCTGATAAATGGTCAATTTTTTTGTCTTTATTTTTCAAAATACTTGTCCGCATTCGGTCAAGCGTCATCACATCTTCGTTGTTTTCAGAAATATAGGCTGAAATTCCTGTCATGTACCATTCGGGAACGGTCAATAACAAAGAATTTTGTAAAACCTCCTTCAAACTTCCACCATAAAGCATATCATAGACAAACAAGCGGGCAATTTGGCGAATCAAATCTTTTTTAAACTCTTCTTCATTACCTGTGTAGGCAATCTGTACCCGTGATTTGGCTAAATTCAAAATGCTTCCGTCCAAATCAATCGGGGCAGTAAGTCCAATATTGCTTTGAGTTAAATCTTTTGGAGAATTATACAAAAAAATCTTCATCGTTGTGAATGGCGTATAGCCCAACAACTCAGTTATGCGGTCGTATTCGCCCTCCGAAAGTTTGGCGGCATTTTGAGCAATTTTATCACCTCCACGATAATAATTAAACTCAAAATTATTGCTCCGAATGGTCAGCCATTCAAAGCGTTTTTCTTGGATACGATTTTTCCCGAATTCTTCTTGAGTTGAAGAAAAGTAGTTTTGAGCAAAAACAAAATTGAGCCCTAATGTAAGCATTATGCACAAACTGATGCTTTTTCGGCGAAGAGTAAATGAATTTTCCATACTTCTAAATATTTTCCAAGAAATTCTAAACACAAAATTCTATAACGAATATAACGTATAAAAACGCTGAATGTTAGCTTCGGGCATTAAAACTTTATTTTTTTCTAAAAAACCAAGCATTTCCTCTGCAAAATAAGGTGCAAGCGATACCCCTTTCGTACCAAGACCATTAAATATATATACGTTGGAATGTTGCGGATGGTTGCCCATGAATGGACGGCGGTCTTTGGTGGTAGGACGAATGCCCGCCTCTTGGGCAAAAATCTTGTAGGGTAATGTGAGTATTTTATCAATTTTAGATAAAATTAATTCCTTTCCACTTTCGGTAGTTTCCCAATCAAGTTTGTCCCAAATATAGGTTGAACCTAAGCGAATTTTGCCTTCTCCTAAAGGAATAATCCAAGAACCTTGATTGACGATTTCGGCAATATTATAGCCTTCAAGCTCTGCCAGAAGCGTTTCTCCCTTCGCAGGATTGAAAGGAATCCAATCGAAAAGTGGATTTTTGGAAGCGTAATACCCTTCACAAAAAACAATTTTTTTTGCATGAAAATCTTTGTAATCAACGCTATTTTCTGAAATAATTAATTCATCATAAGCAAATTTTTCTGCTTGATAAGTTTCTTGATTAATGAAATAATTACGAAATTTTTCTACCATTTTTGGCACATTTACCCAACCTGCCGAAGCAGTGAGCAATCCACCGAGAGGATTTTCAATAGACGAATAATGTGTATTGTCTTCAGGAATAATTTTGATATAATTTCCTAAATCATATTCATCGGTTAGTCGCAGGAAATGTCTTTTTTGTTGCTCGTTGGCAAAAGGTCGGTAAACGTTGGTTTCGTGGTAAAAACTGGCATTAAATTCCTTTTCAAGCGAACAATAAAATGTTTTTAAGTAAGGAAAAATCTTGTCGGCAAGCCAAGTTTTGTCCAAATTTTTGCCTGTAATAGGGTTGAAAATCCCACCAGCAACTTGGGAAGATGTTGGCAAAGATTCATCATTAAAAACCATGATTTTTTTGTCAGCTTTCTGCAATTTATAAGCTAAAATTGACCCTGCAATTCCTTGCCCCACAATGATATAATCGAGTTGTTTCATAGGTTCAAAATTACCTCTTTTTTTTTGATAAATTACAGCATTTTGATTGCCACCAAGGCACCAAGCCACCAAGAACTTTGTGCCTTTGTGTCTTGGTGGCTAACATAACACTATGCGTGCTTCCCTGAAAATGCTCCCTTTATCACTGCTAAATAATTTTCTTCAAGAAGTGCTTGTTTTATATTATATTTTTCACTACGTTAGATTAATGAAAGTTCTTTGAAAGAGAGAAACAAGAAATAAAATATGAGAAAAGAGGCCTTTTTATCTCTAATCTATTTGTTAAGGTCTTGAATTTCAACAGTTTATGTAATTATTCACATCTAAATTTTGTGTTATGAAGATTCATGTGCATGCAGTCCATTTCGACATCGACCCTAAATTGGTCGGATTTATTCAAAGCAAGTTAAACAAATTAGAAACCTTCTACGACAAGTTTATTAGTGGTGAAGTTTTTTTAAAATTAGACAAAGGAGAAAATAGTAAAATTCACAAAAAGCACATTGAAATCAAACTAAACGTACCCGGGCATACGATTTTTGCCGAAGAAAAAGCAACAACATTTGAGGAAGCAACCGACCTCGCCCTTGAAGCACTAAAAACACAAATTAAAAAATTTAAAGAAAAGAAAAATGGCGTTGAACATAAAAAACAAGAGGCTGTAGTAGGAGCGGAAGAATTAGTTGAAGAAGATTTTTAAAAATACAAAAAGCGATAGTCAGTAAAATGGCTATCGCTTTTTTTGTAAATAAATAATATACGCCATCCACAACAGAGAGTCCATTCAAACAATCACTTATGTGAATGATTGCCAATAAAGTATGAGATTAATTCACCCCATTTGCTTTCAAAAAAGCCGTTGTTTGGTCAAAAATATCATTCATGTTATCAAGGTCATGCGTGCCTTGCGAATACTTCTTAAAAGTAGTCTTGACATTCAAAGTTTTTAGCTTTTCAAAAAGTGTTTCTCCTTGCCTATAATTAACAATTTGGTCCGTATCTCCGTATAAAAGTAATGTTGGTTGAGCATTTTGATTTACTATAAAAAGTGGACTTGACTGGCTATAAGCTTCGGGGTTTTGACTAAATGGAACGCCAATCAATAACTCAACTATACTTTAAACAGGGTAAAAACACACATTTTATTTGAGTAAAAAAGTGAGCAACTTTGATGCGACAAAACAATCAAAAAAATGCTCACTTTACAAATCAACAAAGCTGAAATTGCAGCACTAAGGTACGAAAT
>JANNDY010000096.1:0-30828 GCA_031378345.1 Emticicia sp.
GAAAGAAATTTTGTCAGAAATTAGTATTATTTTCGCTGACAGAATCGCTGATGAGGATTTCGAGTTATAAGTTTTGGTTGAAAAAACCAAAACTTATAACTCGCTCAAGTTAGGCTTGACACAGTTTAAAAAACACTCCCCCACATAAATATTGTTACCTATCGCATATGCACTATTTACCGTATTTGTACCTAAGCCATCTACAGTGGTTTCATTGTTAAAAAAAGTGTTTCCATTATCATTCGACATACTCAAGCCGCCAATCGTTGAAGCATAAACGAAACTTCCGATAGCATAGACACTCGAAACATTGTTATCACCAAGACCATTGGTAGTTGTTTTATTACTAAAATTTACTCCACTATCTGTCGAAATACTTAGCCCACCTGAGGTAGCTGCATATAGAATACTTCCTACCTTAAATACATCATTTACGTTGTTATTTCCCAAACCATTGGTAGTAGTTTTGAGTGTAAAATTTACACCACCATCAGTAGAAATATTCAATCCTGTGGAAGTGGCAGCATAAATATTATTTCCATCAACAAAAATTCCACGCACACTACTCATACTTTTATTGATAAAATTTGTACCAGCATCATTTGAAATACTCAAACCCGATGATGTTGCTGCATAAATATTATTACCACTTGCATCTACAAATACGTCATTGACAACATTGCTTCCAAGTCCATTAGTGACTTTTGTTTTGTTGCTAAAAGTAGTGCCACCATCGCCCGAAATACTTAACCCACCTGCAGTTGCGGCATATATTTTAGTCGGACTGACAAAAAGACCAAGCACAAGGTCATTTCCCAAACCATTGGCAACTTTAGTTTTATTGCTAAAAGTGCTACCCGAATTTGTCGAGATACTTAGCCCCTGGCCAGTTGCGGCATAAATGTTGTTAGTAATTGAAAAAACCTCATTCACCAGATTACCTCCTAAACCCACATCTGTAGTTTTATTTTCAAAAATTGGCAAAACAACATTATTTACTTTCCAAGTATAAAATGGAGTCATCCCGCCATTGGTTGGTGATGCCGTAAGCAATTGACTTTTTCCTGCACAAAAACCAGCAAGATTTAAGCTAACCGAAGGCGGATTCACACAGACAGACCTACTACTTTTGGTTTCATTCCCCATCTGAGCTTTTGTGGCTATCATGCTATTTAAAAATAGCAAAATATATAGTGTAAGTTTATTTTTCATGAGAGTTTTTTTGAGGGAAAACTTTGATGTTCGTATCTGAATTCCCCCCCCTTTTTGAAAAAAAGGGGGGAAATTAACGGTTCAACACCTTTTTATCAATTCTGATTACACCCTTCTATTTTACCTGTAAATACCGAACCTGCTTTTGTTTCAAAACCTGGTTTAAGTTCGATTTTATTACCGCCTTTGTATTCCAAACGAACACCTGTATTGACGATAACTTCAGATGAAATAGAAACCGCCTTTACAGTAGTATTTGTACTTTCGGTAATATTTCGTACGATTAGATCTACGCAAGCACCTTGTTTCAATCTTTGGAAACAAAAGGTAGTTTGTCCATCATTAAAGTTTGGACAATTTAAGGCAAAAGCATCCACACAATATTTACCTGTCCAGGAGGTATCACGCATAACTGCGGTGATTACACCTGCATTTATGGTTATTGATAAAGGCGAAACATCAAAGGGCAAAGGAGTTATATAATCGCCTAATTCCCTATTGTTTCTATACATTACACCTGATTTTATCAAAAATGATTTTTTCATCACGTTAGAATAATACCTCACATCAATGGGTGTTTCGATAGACGAAACGCCTCCTTTTACTGTAAAATTGAAGACATTAAATTGACTATCGAAAGTGCCACAACCTACTGTCATTCCAGTTGCTGGATTGATGAATGATAGTACATCGTTGCTCGAAACAAAAGTTGAACGCTCGTTATAGTTGATTTTCATAACACCAAACATATTGCCTTCTAAACCCGTTTGAGCAACGCACCCAGGTTTTGTTTCGGTTGCGATTGGCAAAATGGAATTGAAAGTAAATGAGGCACAAGAAGTAGATTGTCCACTGACAGCATTTGCGATTGATACCGTCGGAAAAATCTTATTTGGTTGCCAAATTAATTGATCATTTATTACAATGCTTATGGGTGAGAGATTAGCCATTTCCACATCAAAAATGATGGGAATTTCAACTAAACCTGCCAATGTTTCTGCCACAAATGGAATGGTTCGATTAAGGCTATATTCTTTTTTTCTATCTGCTTTATATAGTTTGAAAGTGATATTGCTTTCATCCTGAAAATAGACAGTTTGGAAAAACAACCTCTCACTGTTATATGAAATAGATTTGTTGATACCTACCAGTTGCCCATCAATATATGCCCTTAGCTCATCGTCCGCATCAATTGTCATTCCATTGACTTTGCCAATAACATTCATTGAAAATTGATATTTCGTAAAATCAAAAGTCATTGGAGCTTCCAGTGCAGCTTGTACAGCTAAGGCTTTTGGACTGATTTCATTAACTTTATTTAGTCCATTTGGTCCATTGGTGTTACCAGTTGGATACACTAAAGTTCCTGCATTGCTAATTTTTAACAAATACCCTTTTAGTGGCTCTAAGAAACTCAGATTTCCAATCCAACCTACGCCTGCTATATACTGTGCAAACAAGGTTTGGCTCTTGATAATATCACCATTGAGTGGTGTGAGACCAGCAAGTGCTTGTGTAACAGACATTCCCGTTGACGGCACATATCCAACCCAATTCCAGCCCTGTATAATTGTTATCGGAAAATCATCAGCAGCATAAGGTTTACCTTTTATACAGATTTTGTCTTTTTCGGTAACATTAATCATGTAGCGTTTTTGAGGAGTGATGCTCGTCATTGTTCCTTGCCAGCTATTAATCGGTTCTCCATAATATCGGGCATTAAAATCATCGCTTTTTATGACAGTTCCTACTTTATTTTTTAGCGAAGCAAGCACATTCGACACAATATTGTTGCCATCACCCAAATCAAGGTTGAAAGAAACCCAGTTCCAACCTCTGTTGAGTGGGATACATTTTTTCACCAAATTAATGACATCAATTGGTTGTGGTTCGAGTGGACTTCCCACCAAATCACCTTCTTGGTAAGTAATTTGTTGAAGTACTTCTACATATTCATTGCATTTGTCGCCGTCCCAAACATGGAATTCTATTGGTTTTCCACTGTCATCAGCATTGCCATAAATGGTCATAAAAGTTAGCCAACGTACTTTATCGGCAGGAATATTTCGGTAATACGCCACTTTTCCAACACCTCGAATTTGACCATCAATTTTTGCCACAATAATATCTGATGGGTCGGTAGAACGCGTTCCAAAAATGCTCAAATCAATGACCATGCTCATTGTTCCTTCATATTCTGAAAGATTATCTACAACATAACTTGGTGCAGCACAACGAACTCTGTAATCTATCACTAATGGCTCTTCACCTTTCGAACCAACCAATTTTAGTGTTTCCAAATAATCACCAATCAAGAGGTCTTGTTGGAAAGTAAGTGTAATTTCGGCAGTTTGACCTGAGTTTAGCGTGCCAGTTGCAGGCGAAACTGTTAGCCAAGATGGAATATCTTCCATTCGGAAACTTGCAATAGTACCCCCACGATTACGGATTTGTCGCTTTACTGAGAAAGGCTGCAAAACAGTATTGGTTTCAATAACATCATTACCAACCCATTCCAAATTATTTTGATTGACAGCAAATTCCCAAATAATAGTTTCAGGAATCATGTTGCCAGCTCTATCTCTCAATGCCGCCCTTTGATAAAATGGGTTTTGGGCGATTTGGGCATCGTCATAATCCTTTCCACTAACTTTTACTCGAAAAGCCCGATTTTCAAAATCCTTTGGATTGATAGTTGGCACAATCACGATTTTGTTTCCAACACAAGTAAATGTGGCAGCAACCAAAGCATTTGTGGTGGCATCATAAAGCCCAATCGTATTATTTCCAAGAACATCAGCTTTGAAAACTTTATCACAATCAATGTATTCGTTGAAAGTAATAGAAATTTCATCACCCGGGTCCCAAATACCGTCTGCTGGCTCAGGCACGCCTACAACTACTGGCGGCAATTTTTCGATTTGTCCTTTTACAACAGTCGAAATCCCCGGTGCTAAATTGGCATTAAAACACTCTGCCACAGCTCTGATTTCATAATTGCCGTCTTTCAAAAGCGTGGTATTCCAGTCTTTTAAAGTATTGGTCGCACCCAAATCTGCTTTGTCAATGACATGAATATTGAGCCAAGAACCATCGCTACCAATAGGGCGATATTGCAAACGGACGAGTTTTAAATCAGCGTCATTGATGTCATATTCGTTGATATTTATGCTAAGATTGCTGCCTGAGGCTGGTGTAACGACCCAATCTTGGTTGGGCGAACCAATATCAACGGGCGAGCAAGGCTCTATAAATGAAGCATCAAGCAATAATGACCTAACAAATAACGAATCTGCATAATTGCCGTCGGCTTCGCAGGGAGCAGATAATTGAATTTTTATATCATCATAAATGTATGCAGCCGTGCTATTTGCTCGCTCGATGGTTACTAAAATCCTTACACTTTCGCCCGAAGGAATGGTGTATGAAATTGGTTGGGTAATGACTTGTCCGCCGATTTTGACAACTGCACCAAGCGGATTTGAGGCTGGGTCTAAGGAAATCTCGTAAGTTTGCTCCTCGTTTGTTGGACTAACATTGCCGAGTGAAATCTCATAAACGGCGGCGGCATTGGCAGGAACATTTACTTTTGAAGTGCCATCAACCGACAAAATAGTAGGCTCAGACCTTGGCAAAGTGCCATATTCCCAAGGGCAAGAACTTTCGCCTGCTACAATATCAAAAATATAAGACTCTGTCCATCGGTTTGCTTTATGAATATTTACAAAGAAATTATCGCCCGAATCGTCATCTTCCAAATGGTAGTTTATCACAACATTATTGGCAAATTGGTTATCTGAAGCATTTGAGGTATTGTGTTCATATCTCAATTCTAAGCCCGCTTCAAAACCACCAAGAAAATCAAGTTCAACACTTGCTCCTGCCGCTAAGAAACCTCCACCATCAAAAGATTCTGACCAGCCATTGCCAGTTTCGGTTGAAATCGTTTCATCATAAACTGCCCCTGCATCAAAAGAGATAGACTTAATGAGATTACCTCTATCGGCTTTGTTTTGGTCAACATATTTTTTCCACATAACCGCTGCTATCGAATCGGCTTTTCTATTTGGATTGACGGCAATTGTTTGGCTACCCAATAATTCAAGCGACGGAATTACGTCATTGATAATGTGATATTCGCTATACACAAAATCACTTTTCATTCTGACATCGTTGATAGTCAATCTTGGTGTGAGTGTATAATTACAAGTCGTGAAATTGAGATTTAGCTCATCGGCTGTGCCATAAGTTACATTTTCGGTAATGCCCACATACACATCGCCACCTGCCCTGCTGCCAATCACTTGGTCATTTGCAGAAGTAGAAATAACCTTAGTAGTGGCAATACAGTTTGTACGATTAGTCGCATTTGTCCAAACTTCATTTGCTCCACCAGACACAGAAAGCGTTGCTTTATTGGTTGTTTCGATTTCGCTTCCAATACCAATACTTGTAGTACCACCAATAGAAACTGCCAAACTTGCTTCTTGTGAAAAAACATCAGTAACAGTTCTGGAGGTGGAATAACAATAAGACGAACCTCGTTCGAGCGTAGCATAACTTGCATCTCCCGGTGGGTCTCTTAGCACAAAAAGTGGTGTTTCGGGTGTTGATGATGTAAAAGTATTGCCTTTTTCTTTCATTCCCAACACAATAAACTTAGTGGTTTTGGTATCAGTTGCGGCATTTACAGAAACAGTTGCTGTAAGCGTTGTTTCATAAGGAGGGATAATATTTACATTTTTTGGTGAAAATCTATAAATAAAGTCTTTCACACCTGCTGCTAAAGTGGTGTCTGTCAAAACACCAGTCGAAGGGTCATCAATTTTAATATTTGCACCGTCAACATAACATTTTGCACCAAAATAATCTTCGTAAACCTTTACCGTGATTTGATTTTGAACGCCTTGACCAATCGTTTTTTTTGCACAAGAATTATCGGCAATTCCTAAAATTTCGACAATTGGAGGGGCGGTATATACAAAATCAACAGTATCGGCAGCCACATCTCGCAAATCTACCACTTCGCCACCTGATACATCAAATTGGCTTTTTATAATCGAATTATGGTTAAATTCTACAATACTGACACTAAATGCTCGTGCTGGAAGGTTATCAAAAACATAATTTCCTTCGGCATTGCGAACTGTGTCGGTTTTTTCAAAACAACCATCAAGCGTTCTTATTTTTACGACCGCCCTCTGATTGGCAGGAATAATTGACATTTTACATTTTCCGCCAGCCACTTGCCCACGAATGGTGCGTTTGGTTTTATCCAAAAACACAATGCCCGCTTTGGGTGCTTGTAGTTTTCGGAATTCAATATATGGCGTTGGCGTAAATGTATGGTCTTTGTAAGACGGTGAAAGTTTTACATTAGCTCCTGGCTCAAAATCTGCCGACCAATTGCCATCTTTATCTGTAATAATGGCTGGTGTATGTGGTAAACCATTGACTAAAATCTGAACTGAATCTGAAAAACAAAAAGTATTTTGGAATCGTACAGTTCCCGCAATGCTTACTGTCGAAACATCTCTAAAATCTATATCTCCGATGGCAGTATTGCTATTGTTGAGATTTACGACCCGTACATTGGGTTGAAACTCGTGCGGTACACTTTCTCTTCGCCTAACATTATTGCTCCAAGTGGCATTCTTAATAGTTCCTATACGAGGCTGACCAATATCAGCATTGACTGAATAATAGTCATAAACTTTGGTATCAGAATTTTCGTTAAAATCAAAATAAGAAAACAAATTTGCCCTCGTAGAATCATCGGGAATACCTACGGTGCTATGTAATTGAATTTCGGGCAAAGTAAGTGCCTTTTTAAAAATAGCTATTTCGTCTATTAATCCTGTGAAATAATTTGCAGTAGTGGTGGTGTCGTAGTTGGCTACAACCCATGGCTTGCCGTTTTGCCAAAAGGGATTTGCTGCAAAAGTAATGTCTGTCTTGAAGGTATCGTCGATATAAACTTTTCCAGTACCGAGTGATTTATTCAAAACTATGGAAAGTAAATAATATTTCGCTTTTATTAGACCCAAATTAGTAGAAGTTGAACCGTTTATTGAAAGGAGCAAAGAGCCATTATCTAAATACAAGTCAAATAAACCTGCCTTTCTCAAAATGGTTTGGTTCGATTTCAAATCAAAAGGATGAAAAAGTACCTCTATGGTAGCGGCATCAGGAATATTAAAATCAGTAAGATTTACATGGGCTTTGTCGGCAGCTGTAAACTCCAAGGCAGTGTTATACTCAAAGTTTTTCATTGGGGTAGCTCTGAAACTCTCCGTACCGCTATAATTTACCCCATCAATGAGATAATATCCTGTAACGTCCGACACGCCAGCATTATAAACTTCGGGTTTGTCTGCCGAGAAAGACACCCCACCATATATATTGGCAGTTGCAACCGAATTGGAATTATCAAAGGTTTTTGTGCCTAATCCTTCGTCCATTTTCCAATACGCTTTTAATCCTTTTTCATTTTTAGAAATCGAGCGATTTTTGGTTTCGTTTATTTCTGTTTGGGTCAATTGGCGGTCGTAAATTCTTACATCATCAATCAATCCTTTAAAATACGCATTGTTTATTTTGCTACCAATGGTCATTCTTTGCTTGCTTTCCCTTACCATTGTGCATGGCTTCGTACCCACAAAAATACCATCTACCAGTACTGTCATGGTAGTTCCATTGTACATCATGGTTATTTGGTGCCATATTTCATCATTGCCTAAAAGGTTAGCATTATTGACAGGAATCTTGTATTTTAGGGTATCGCTGCCCGTTCCTTTACCAATATGAAAAATATAGCCTTTACCTTCTGAAGAAGGAAGCGTGGTAATCCAAAAGTTTTTGTTGAGCATGCTACCCAAATCTATGATACCAGCCTCATTATTAGTGTTTGTCCCCAATTTTACATAAGCCGAAACCGTAAATACTGACGTTGGAAAATTTGGATTAGACGAAACGCAAAGCTGCCCATCAACTCCATTAAATAGCATGGCATTGCCCGTAAGCGGCGTAAGGCGAACTTCCACCCCAGGAACTGGATTGCCTGAGTTGGTTTCTATTTTGCCAGAAACTACGCCATTGGGATATACAAAACCTACATATTTGTTGGTAGAACCTACACCAAAAGCGTTTTTGGCGGCAATGCTGTATTGATAAAACTCACCTGCTTGCACAAATCTATCTACGTATTGATTTATATCTTCGTCTAAGTTTTCAAGAAAAGCTCCGTTACGGTAAATCACAAAGCCCGTTGGGCGTGGACTTAAAGGATTTATCTCCCAGCTTAGCCTGATTTGGTCTTTATAATCTCCTTGAGAGGCTATGAGCGTAGGCGGGGCGGGAGGCAATTGCCATGCAGACCAAATACCATTGCCCATTTTATATTTGCCATTTATCATGTTTTGAGGTGTAACAAATGGCTGTGCCGCTGTCTGATCTGCCGAATAGCTATTATTAAAAGCATTGTAGGTAGTGCCATACAGAAGATTGACGGTTGCATAAGTTTTTTTGCCGCAAAGGGTATCGGTTTGGGCAAATACTGTCCAATAGATTAGGGAAATAAAGATTATACCCAATCCTTTTAGTATATATTTTTTCATGATGAAAATATTTAAAAGAGGGATAATTTATTTTCCTGTTGATACGCTTTGCCCTGTTTGGAGCAATGCCTCTATTTTGGTCAGGCGACTTTCGTAGGTTTTGTTTTCTGATTTTAGTTTAGCATTTTCGGCTTTTAGTAGCTCTATTTGTTTGCTAAGTTCTTGGGTGGCAGATACATTAAGCATAGCCAAAGCATCATAGTCAACAGTTAATAAATCGTCAATATGTTTGCCATACACAAATATTTTATCATTAATGGCTTCTGCAACCGAAAACGTATTGGCATTTATTACTTCTACTTTAAGTTGTTTTTCACCCGTTTTTTCTAAAATGATTTTTACCAAATCGCCCGTTTTGAAATCATGTGGCTGAGTAGTAGAAATGACCGTAGCTTGTCCGTTGAGTTTTACTTCTCTTGCTACTGCAAATACATTAGGAATAATTCCCTTTTGGGTATTGATAGCCATAGGATAAATCTCTTGTACTTGTTGAGCAATTACTTTTTTCTGTAAACCAGCACCATTTGTCAGTTCGTCTTTGTATCTATAATCTGTAATTTCAATTTTATTCAAAACAGACAGGTCTTTTTCACTTTGGCTAATGCCTATTATGTTTTTAATTCTTTTATCAGAAGTACATATGAAGCCTCCGCCATCAGAATAATACCAGCCGTTTGCTCTTACTTTTATGTTTCCTGAGCCACTGGCATCAATAGTGAGTTGATGATTAATATCAAAATAAATTCTGGTTGCTGATGCTACTGAGCCATATAAAGGACTATTAATATCCAAAGGGAATAATGGACTCTGAGTTCCTATCCCTACGTTTCCTCCACCAGTGGCAATATTCACATTTCCACCACCAGCGGCAATATTTACATTACCACCACCATCTGCAATATTTACATTTCCATGGTGGCTGTCATTTATATATACAGAAGCACCAGTCTTTCCACCTCTCAAATACGTTTCTTCGTTGGTGCCATAATTAAAATTTGAAGCGTGTAATGTTCCTTTAAATCTTGCAGTACCTTGAGCTCCTGATCCTCGTGCCACATCTAATGTGGCATCAGCGGTAGTCAATCCAATACCTACTTGTCCACCACCAGCAGCAATTGACACGTCTCCATTATGGTCGTTATTTATTAATACCCCAGCACCATTCTTGCCACCAGTAATAATAGTTTCTTCGGCTGTACCAAAATTAAAAATAGAATAATGGTTTGAGCCTCTAAAAATTGCGGTTGTTGAATTAGTATTTCCTCTGGCAACGTCTAATGTGGCACTTGGGATAGTCAATCCAATGCCTACCAATCCACCGCCACTAGCAATTAATACATTTCCATTGTGGGTGTCATTTATAAACACAGCTGAACCAACCTTTCCGCCTCTTATATGTGTATTTTCTGCGGTACTATAATTAAAATGTGACGAGTGTATAGTTCCCAAAAATCTGGCAGTACCATCAACTCCATTTCCTCGTGCAACATCTAATGTGGCGGTAGGAGTAATGGTTCTAATACCTACATTACCACCTGCTACCGTCATTGTTTCTACATTGTTTGAAAACAATTTTAAACTACTTGTAGTACCGCTGCCGTCACCAAGTCGTATATTATTATCTGGGTTAGTTCCCGTAATAGGCATACTATTTCTTATGATTCTCATATCTGCGGCAAAACCACCAGTAGCAAGGTCAAGGGCTCCGCCTATGGCACCAGCTGTGAGAGCATAGGTGGCGGTATCCGCCTTGTTTGTCTTGTTTACAGCAAATGTATAAGGGGCGTAGGTAAATTCGGTACGTGGTGCAAGCTCAGGTTCGCTTTCTACGGTTATGCCGACATAATAAGGTACATTCCAAAGAAGGGTACTGATTTCTACTTCGGGAGCATCAGAAGCCCCAAGCTGAACGGCATACACGCCTCCTACAACTGAAACTTGACTAAAAGTTTTGGTCCAAAGAAGTGTACCAGCCGTAATGGCATTATATATTTTGAAAGTCAGGACTTTATTGCCATCAGCTACAGCTTTGCCATTGGCATCTTTTAAAAAGCCTTGCAATGAAATCTTTTTGCTTTGGGCGTTGGCAGCCAAAGAAAACAAACACAAAAAACTGCTAAAAACAAAGAGTTTGAGTAGAGTATTGATATTTTTCATTGTATTATTTTGTTTATGAATTTTTGAATTATGGAATGTGTTTATTGTTTAAATTATCTCAAATAATGTTGGGTGAAGCACCCGAAGAACCTTTAGTTTCCTTCTTGAAACGACTACATTTTCATCATTTTTCAAGGTGATACAAGCAAGGTTTTGAGTAAAATTGACACTTCTGATAAAAGATTTATTTATCAAAAACGACTTATTTACTCGCATAAACTGCTCATTGTCAGCTCTTTGCTCAAAGAATTTTATATTATAACCCGAAATGAGTTTTTTTCCATCTGACAAATGAATGATGGTATAATTGATATCTGATTCCATAAAAAGAATCTGATTTTCGGTAGGAATCCGTTTGATGATTTTTGGCTGGTTCATGGCGTTTTGGCTATTTTTTGAAATGATTTATATGCCAAAACTATATGTAGAAATAAGCACCACCAAAAAAATGGTTTGAAGTGGGCTGTATCTGGTAAGAAATGAACTGTGTGAGATGGGAGGGAAAATAGAAGGTGTGTTAAATCACCTCCAAACGCTTCAAAAGCTCGTCAGAGTAAGTTTTTGAAATCGGAATTTCGGAATTGAGAATGGTAACTACGGTAGGTTCAAATTTGGTCAAATAGTCCAAATTGACGGCATAAGATTTATGGGTTCGGAAGAAGTTTTTTCTGTTAATTTTCTCTAAAAAAGGTCCCAAATTAGTTCTAATCAGCTCTTTTTTGTCAGCTAAATGAATTTCAAGGTAATTTCCTTCAGCTTTTATCCAAAGTATATCACCAATCGGGAGCTTGGTATATTTGAATCTTTCCTTCAAAAACAAGGCATCTTTGATGATTAAGCCTTCATTAATCACATCGTCTTCCATTTCGACAGACTTTTCTACTTTATTTGCCAAGCCATACATCGCAATTTCGATGGCAGTAAAAAGTTGGTCGGGCGTAAATGGCTTTACCAAATAATTGATTGGATTTACCTTTTTTGCTCGCTCCACAGTAGCACTGTCAGAATATGAAGTGGTAAAAATAATAGCAATTTTATATTTTAGATTCAACTCCTCTGCGAGTTCGATGCCATCTTTTTTTCCACCTAAATTAATGTCAAGCAGCATCAAATCTGGCATATTTTGCTCAATAATTCTTACTGCTGCAAAAGCGTCTTTTGCTATTCCGATAACTTCATAATTCATCCTTTTTAATGAATTTGACAAATCTTCGGCAATGATGAGTTCGTCTTCGACAATTAATATCTTTATCATTTTCTTACAAATTTTCTTCGTGAAATACCTTTGAATCCTTAAACGAAATCTCAAAAACTGCCCCATTTTCGGTTTTGTAATTTACATTGCCACCCAATTGGTCGCTCAAAATTCTTACTAATTTCAAGCCAAGCGAGGTGCTTTTATTCAAATCAAAATCTTGTGGAAGTCCTGCTCCATTATCTTTTACGATGAGTAAGTTTTCGCCCAAATCTTTTTTGATTATTTCGATGAAAAACCTTCCATTTCCTTGTAAAAAAGCATATTTGAAGGCATTTGAAGCCAATTCGTTTACAATCAAACCCAAAGGAATAGCTGTGTCAATCTCATAAAAAAGATTGGGTGCAGTTACTTTTATTTCTACATTGCGGGCATTTTCTCGGTACATCGAAATCAAATAACCGACCAATTCTTTGAGATATTGCTCAATATTTACCTCATTTATATTCTCAGATTGATATAAATTATGATGAATCAAACTCATTGCTTGAATACGAGTTTGCCCATCTTTAATAGACGACAAAATGTTTTCATCAGAAATAGTACTCGACTGAAAATTGAGCAAACTTGAAATAATTTGCAGGTTGTTTTTTACCCGATGATGGATCTCTCTGAGCAAAGTTTCTTTTTCGCTTAATGAAACTTGAATCAAGGTTTTTTGTTGCTCGATTTCTTTATTTTTTAATGTTAAAATTTCTGAGGCTTTTTTGCGTAATCGAAAACGATTGTAAAAAAGTGCTGCCAAAAGTGCCAATAATATCGCAACGATAATGGCAGCATTTTTTTCTGTACTACTGATTTCTTGGTCTTTTTTCAAAATCGCAATTTCATTTTCTTTTTTATATTGCTGAAACTGCTGCTCGACTTGTGAAACCGTTTTATTTCGACTTGTTTCCAAAAAACGTTGTTTGATTTTCCAATAATTTTCCAAAGCAACCAAAGCACTATCGGGTATTTTTAGGTTTTTGAAAGCGACAACAAGCGACTCATAAGCAACTTCCGAAATACTCTCTAATTGGTACTTTTTTGCATAAAATATTGCTTTATTGCCATAATTGACAGCTTCTTGGTATTTTTTTTGGCTGTTTCGGAGTTTGGCAATGTAAGAATATGCAAACAAATGAACCCTCGGTACTTCGGTTTGAGGAAGCAATATTTCAGCTTTGTCGAGGTATTTGGCAGCCGAATCAATTTTATTCAAAAACAAATAAGCATTGCCAATATTTGACGAATTTCTGATGATATTTTCGGCATCTTTATTGACGGCAAGGGCTTTTTTATAATAAAAAATGGCTTTGTCATAATCGCCTTTTTGCAGAAATGCATTGCCTAAATTGTTTGAAATAAATGCTCCAGCAAGCTTATCATGGTAAATTTCAGAACGCCTGATGCCTTCCAGTCCATATTCGATGGCTTTGCTGTAAAGCCCCATTTTTGTAAAAAGGAATACAAAACCACGATATGGACGAAGAATTCCCGCTGTATCTTTGATGCTTTCGGCAATTTGAAGAGATTCTGAATATAATTTAATGGCAATGCTATCTTCGTCAATATTCTGATAATATGTACCTAATTTTACGATAGCCTCAGCTTTTTTTGACAAGTTCTTCGCTTTTGAAAATATACCAATACATTGCTCATATAATATTTTAGAACGTGGAATGTCATCACCAAAATACCTAAGGTTTTCGGCCACCGTGAGGTATGTAATTGCTTTTTGGGTATCATTTTCAAACAAATCTTTTCGATTGAGCAACTCATAAGAAAAGGCAATCCTTATTTTTTTATTTGTTTTCTCATAATTTTTCTGAATAAACATCAAATCATTGTAGGTGATTTTTTTGGCTTGTGAAGAGTTTAAAACTTGAAATAAACTATCTATTTTGCTTTGTTGTGAAAAAGCAAAGTGGGTAAACAACAATAAAAAGGAGAATATGGTAAATGTTTTCATTGATTTTGATTTGCAAGAAAAACAAAACTAATAAAAAGCACTTACTTTTTATTTGATGCTATTATTGTTTTTTTAGATTTAGGCTTTAATTCGCCTAAATAACTTCTAACCGCTTCAAAAGTTCGTCGGCGAAGCCTTTTGAAATTGGGATTTCTGTTTCTAAAATAGTAACTGTTGTAGGGTCAAATTTAGTCAGATAATCCAAATTGACGGCATAAGATTTATGGGTACGGAAGAAGTTTTTTCGATTGATTTTTTCCAAAAAAGAGCTTAAAGTAGCTCTAATTAATTCTCTTTTGTCTGCCAAATGAATTTCTAAGTAATTTCCTTCGGCTTTTATCCAAAGCATATCAGCAATAGGCAATTTAGTATAACGGTATTTGTCTTTGATAAAAAGAGCATCTTTTATAAATAATCCTTCACTTATTTCTTCGGTTTCTTGCTTGGATTTTTCTTCTTTTTTTGCCAAATTAAACATCGCAATTTCGATGGCAGTATAGAGTTGCTCTTGCTTGAAAGACTTTACTAAATAATTGGTGGGATTTACCTTTTTTGCACGCTCAATGGTCGCTCCGTCGGTAAGAGAAGTAGTAAAAATGAAGGGGATTTCAAATCTTTTATTGATTTCTTCTGCCAAATGAATACCATCACGCTTTCCACCCAAATTTACATCCAATAAGATTAAATCAATTTGGCGATTTTCAGCTTTTTCTACCTCCAAAATTTCGATAGCCTCTTCAAAATCCATTGCCGAACCAACGACTTCATAACCCATCCTTTCCAACATATTGGTCATGTCTTCGGCAATAATTAGTTCGTCTTCTACGAGTAGGACTTTTAACATTTTCTATTGAGTGATTGAGTGATTAGTGATTGTGTGATTAGTTATTTATGTAAAAATTGGTTATTTATTAAAATATTATCAGTGAAAAAACACTAAATCACTCATTCACAAATCACTAATTTGCTTGAAACGCCCTCAAATCTTTAAATAACGCTACAAAATTTGCCCCTTTTGAAGAACTTGATGAAAATTTTCCTCTTACTTGTCGGCTTAAAATACTGACCAATTTCAAACCAAGCGATTTACTTTTACTTGGGTAAAATCATCAGGCAAACCCTTTCCATCATCATCAACTTTTAGTTCGTAGTCGGTTTCGTTTAATGCTTTTATGCCGATTTTTATTTTGCCTGATGCTTGTTGTTCAAAGGCATATTTATAAGCATTCGACACCAATTCATTTACAATCAAACCTAATGGAATTGCAGTGTCAATGTCAAAATTAATATTATTTGCATCAACTTCTACGCTTATTTCTTTGCCTTCTTTGGCAAACATTTCGGATAAATATACAATTAATTCTTTTAAATAATTTTCAATATCCACATTGCTCAAATGCTCACTCTGATAATGGTTTTGGTGAATCAAACTCATCGCTTGCACTCGACTTTGTCCTTCTCGAATAGACGAAAGCACCATCGGGTCATTGATGTTTTCCGACTGAATATTGAGCAAACTCGAAATGATTTGTAAGTTGTTTTTTACCCGATGATGAATTTCTCGCAAAAGAGTTTCTTTTTCACCATGAGAACTTTGAATTACCCCTTTTTGTTTTTCAATTTCGATATTTTTGATGGTTAATGCTTCGGAAGTTTTCTTTTTGAGTCTAAATCTATTGTAGAATAAAAAAGCAGTAATTCCTAACAAAATAGACAAAATAGTTGCCCCTTTTGTTTGTGTTTCACTTAAAATGTTGTCTTTTTTGAGCAAAGCAATTTCGACATTTTGAATCTCAATTTCTTTTATTTTCTTGTATTGTTGAAACTGTTGTTCCACTTGTGCCACCGTTTTATTTCTACTTGTTTCCAAGAATTTCTCTTTTATTTTCCAATAATTTTCCAAAGCTACCAAAGCACTGTCAGGCATTTTTAAACCTTTATACGAATTTACCAACGACAAATAAGCTTCATCAGAAATGCCTTCAAGTTGCATTTTTTTTGCAGTTTGAATAGCATTATGGGCATAAATGGTCGCTTCTTTGAATTTATTTTGACTATTTTTTAGCCTTGCGATAGCCGAGTAGGTATAAATAAATGTGCGTGGCACTTCTATTTTGGGCAATAATACCTCTGCCTTTCCCAAATATTTAGCTGCTGAATCAGCTTTTTTGTTTTCCAAATAGGTAGCACCAATATTTGATAAATTTCTGATAATTACTTCATATTCTTGTTGCTTGCTGTTGATGGCAAGGGCTTGTTTATAATAAGAAATAGCCAAATCGTATTTGCCTTTATTAAAATAAACATTGGCAACATTATTTGAGATTCTTGCCAACAATCTATCATTATGAAAACGCTTTGCCAATTTCAAGCCTTCCATGCCATAAACCAAGGCTTTGTCGTACAAACCCATTTTAATAAACAAACTCGTAAAGCCATATAAGGTCTTAAAATACCCAAGGAATCATTGTTTTTTTCAGCAATTTGCAGGGCTTGAGTATATAAAATTATGGCGGTGCTATCGTCATCAATATTGGCATAATAAACCCCCAACACATTACTAGCTTGTGCCATTTTTTTTAAGATTTTTTGTTTTTGAAAACAATTTTATACTTTCTTCAAAATAATATTTTGCCTTAGCGTTATTATCGCCAAAGTTTCGATAATTATCACCAATTGTCAAATATGCTTCGGCTTTCAGGCTATCAATTGCCAATAAATCTTTTCGACTCAATAATTCATCAGCAAAAGCGATTGTGAGGGCTTTATCTTTATTCGGATATTCATTTTGGATTTTCAAAAGGTCATTAAAAGTCATTTTTTTGACTTTCGGAGATTTGAGAATTGCCATCAAACTATCAATTTTGCTTTGTTGAGCGAAAGTCGTAGAAGTAAAAAACAGAAGGATTATACCTAAAACTTTGTAGAATATTTTCATGCAAATTTTTTAAAAAACAGTGTTTAGGCATTATTTAGCAAGTTTAACGAATAAAAATCAACACGCCAATATAAATCAAATTTTATTTAATTTATACTTTTTTACTTTTTGAATTTCCTGCAAATAATTCAAAAATTTTCTTAAATTTGTAAAGAATAAAATCACTTTTTGTATGAAATATAAATGTCTGTTTTTTCTCCTGATATTTTCACAAATATCTTATAGTCAAGTGATTAAAGAGGATAAAGAGCGTTTGGAAAAACGTTTTTCTCCACAAAATAATTGGCATAGCGTGGTTTTTATGGAAGAATTGAGCATCGAAGGCGACAATGGAATGACTTGGCGAAACCAGTCAGAATCATACATGATTGACATAGAATTTGAACCCAACGGAGCAACTGATTTTGGTGTAAGGGTTTTGCTAAAAGAAAAGCTTAATCAAGAATCACTCGTTGGCTATCAAGCAAATAATGAGCAATTATACATCAATAGTAGCAATGTAGGAAAACCAGATTCGGGAAATGCACATGGAATGTTTTTTGCCCCAATGAAAATAGATAGAGGTAGAATAAGGCTACAAGTTTTTATAGACAAAAACTCCGTAGAAGTCTTCGGAAATGACGGCGAAGCCGCAGTAATTAGTCGAGTTTTTCCAGCAGAAAACAGCACAGATTGGCAGATTTTTAGCAACGGACGAGCAAAAGTTACAAAACTGCAAGTTTGGGAATGGAGAGAATGAATGGCTTAGGTTTTATTATTTACCGAATTTATTCGGATACTTGTAAGTAACAATCCTTTGATTATTACAGCAACCGAATTAATTCGGTTAGGGCGAAATAATTTTGTATTTTAACAGCCCAAAAGGAAGGATTTACTCGATTTTAAATTTTGAAACTTCTGAATAGTTTTAGCATTGTATACTATATTTGCAAAAACATCAATCCTAAAAAGCTAAATGGAAAATATTTCAAGAAGAAATCTCCTAAAAACTTTCGGACTTACGGCATCAAGTTTGCCATTTTTAAATGCCGAAACTTTTGCAGAAAATATTGATAATCAAGTAATTAACTTAGAAGAAGATGAACGATATGTACTACTTGACAAACCAGTAACTGCCATAGTTTTGGGTGCAGGAAATCGTGGAAATGTATATGGACGTTTTTCGTTGGCTTTTCCAAATGAGTTGGATATGGTGGGTGTTGCCGAACCTATTCCTTTCCGAAATGACCGTTTTGCCAAATCTCATAACATCGAAGAGAAAAACCGCTTCAAAACTTGGGAAGATGTTTTTAAAGTACCAAAATTTGCCGATGCAATTATCATCTCTACGCCCGACTGGCTGCATTATAGGCCAGCCATGAAAGCCCTCGAAATGGGCTATAACGTTTTGCTCGAAAAGCCGATTTCGCCATCAATGCAAGAATGTTTGGATATTATGGCAATGGCAAAGAAAACCAAAGCCATCATTGCGGTTTGTCATGTGTTGCGTTATACACCATATTTCAGAAAACTCAAAGAAATTACAGGTAGCGGGCAGTTTGGTAAACTAATAAGTGTCAATCATTTGGAGGGAGTGCAATATCAACATATGGCACACTCTTATGTTCGAGGCAATTGGCATATATCGAAAGACACAAATCCAATAATTTTGGCAAAATCCTGCCACGACCTTGATATTTTGCGTTGGATAATTGACAAACCTTGCAAAAGCATTGCAGCTCATGGTTCGCTTACGTGGTTTAAACGTGAAAATGCTCCTGAAGGCAGCACCGACCGCTGCACAGACGGCTGTAAAGTTGAGGCAGAATGTCCGTTTTCAGCAATCAGAATTTACCAAAAAGAGAAGCAACGCATCAATGTTTTAGACGCAACTGATGATTTGACCAAACAAAATGACGAAATTTACGAAAAATTGAAAACATCTCAGTACGGTAGATGTGTTTATAGAATGGATAATGACCAACCCGACCATTATACAACCTCAATGGAGTTTGAAGGTGGAATAACAGTAAGTTTTGCAATGGAAGCCTTTACATCATTTGAGCATCGAAAAACTCGTTTGATGTTTTCGCAAGGGGAAGTTTGGGGCGATATGAATCAAATTCAGACCTACGATTTCCGAACAAAAGAAACGACTTCATGGAAAGCAAACGAACAACCTGAATACAAAAATCAAGAATCAGGACACGGTGGCGGAGATTATGGTTTAGCAAGAAATTTTGTGCAGGCAGTTGCCCAAAACAAACCTGAGCTTCTGACCTCAACAATCGAAGCCTCAATCGAAAGTCATGTAATGGGTTTTATGGCAGAAAAAAGCAGACTCAGTAAACAAATGGTAGAAGTGAAAATATAAAACTACCCCACCCAACCCTCCCCAATGAGGAGGACTTTTAACATAAAAAAGCATAGCTTTTAAAAACTCCCTCCCTATTGGGGAGGGTTGGGGAGGGGTTCATAATAACAATGCGTAAAATACTAATAATAAGCCTTTTAGCTCTCGCCTCGTGCCGAGATAAAAAAGTAGATTTCGGGAAATTCGACCTACAAAGTTTCAAAACCGATAGGGGAGGGTGTGAAGGAAAACGAGAGAAATTAATCGAAGAATTGAAAACAATCAGACCAAAAGTTTTGGGTTTGACCGAAAACCAAATCTACGAAACTTTAGGTCGCTACGACTTCCAGATTTTGAGTCGCCGCAACGAAAAAGTGTTTGTGTTTTTCTTAGAAAAGGGACCACATTGTGAAAAAATTCAAAACGCAACACAAGCTCGTTCGATGATACTTTATTTCAATGCATCAAGTTTGGTAAAAGAAGTTTCGTTTCAATTTGGTAGCCCAGTTGATTAATTATGTGGGGCGAACTTCAAGTTCGCCATGATTCGCCATGAAAAGAATAACTTACTTTGTAAATTTGTTTAGGCATAAATCATTGATTATCAACTACTTACGTGATTTTTAATTTGTATGAAAAAAATATTTCAAATAAATAATTTTGTTTTTTCAAATCAACTATTACTTTTGCATCGCAACAACAAATAAATAAAGTTGTTCACTTAATAAATCAATGACTCAGCAAAGCAACATAGTAAAAATCTGGTGGTGGCGTTCTACTCAAATAGAATGAACAGATTTGCTATGTAAAAATACATACAAAAATTAAGCGAAGCGGCTTACTGTTCATAACGGTAAGCCGCTTTTTTTACACCCCCCGCCGACCCATCGGCGGTTCGACTACCCAAAAGGGGAGCAAAAAACAAAAATAAAATGGAAAAGGATATTAAAATGAATAGTAATACTTCAAATTTAAAAATTAACTCACCTTTAGAGCAGTCGAATCGTCGAACCGCCGATGGGTTGGTTGGGGGTGCTGGGGGGTATAAAATCTCAACTCGCCACAAACGCTTGCTTGCCGATACGCTCACGCCTGTAGGTATTTTCATGCGTTTGCGTGGGCAATATCCCAAATCTGTTATTCTCGAAAGTGCAGATTATCAAGCAATGCACAATAGTTTTAGTTATATTGCTTGTGATGAAGTAGCAAGTTTTTGTTTGGATAATGACGTAGTTACACAAAAATTTCCTGATGGAACGAGTGAAACTTTCCCGTTGAAAAATAGAAAAGATGGAGTAAAAGTTTTGCAGGAATTTGCCGAACGTTTTGAAAATCCTAAAAGTGAATTTCCATTTATCACCAATGGACTTTTTGGACATATTACCTATGATTCGGTTGAATATTTTGAAGACATTGAGATTCAAGAAAAAAGTGCTGAAACGGCCATTCCACAAATTTTGTATCGAATTTATCGCTACGTAATTGCTATTAATCATTTTAAAAATGAGCTTTTTATTTTTGAACATACTTACACGCCCGAAGGTCAAGAACCTAAGTTTTTAGCTGATGGTTTAGAAACTTTGGAGTTTTTTGTAAGAAATCCAAAAATGACTAATGCTAAGTTTAAGGCTGATAGTCAGGAAGTTACGAATTTAGAAGATGATGAAATGCGAACAATCATCAATAAATGTATTGGTCATTGTTTGCGTGGTGATGTGTTCCAAATCGTGCCTTCTCGCAGATTTTCCAAGAAATTTGAAGGCGATGATTTTAATGTTTATCGTGCTTTACGTTCTATCAATCCTTCACCTTATTTGTTTTATTTTGATGGTGGAGATTACCATATTTTTGGTAGTTCGCCCGAAAAACAAATTTTTATCAAAGATGGTCGGGCAGAAATTCATCCAATTGCAGGAACTATCAGACGAACGGGCGACGACGAACATGATGCAGAATTGGCTCGTCAGTTGCTTGCCGACCCAAAAGAATGTGCCGAACACGTAATGTTGGTAGATTTGGCAAGAAACGACCTTTCACGCAGTGCCGAAAACGTAAAAGTCGAAACTTTCAAAGAAGTGCAATTTTATAGCCACGTCATTCATTTGGTATCGAAAGTTACAGGCAAAATGCACGAAGGCACAAATCCGTTGCAATTGGTGGCAGATACTTTCCCAGCAGGAACACTTTCGGGAGCTCCAAAACACAATGCCATGACAATTATCAATAAATTTGAACCAACCAACCGCAGCATTTACGGCGGAGCAATTGGTTTCATGGATTTCAAAGGAAATTTCAATCATGCCATTGCGATTCGTACATTTTTGAGCAAAAACAATACACTTTTCTATCAAGCTGGAATGGGCGTTGTTGCAAAATCTGACGTTGAACTCGAAATGAAAGAGGTGCATTTAAAATTGGCAGCATTGAGAAAGGCGATTGAAATGGCGGAGGAGATTTGACATTAAAGCAAATGAAATTATGATTAGAGTTTTCATTGATGACTTGGGAACAGGACATAAAGATGTTTTTCTAAAAGTTGATTCTTTTCCAGAATATTTGGAAGTTGGAGATAGTTACTATTTCAGAATTTTTAATGAAGATAACGGTGAGTTTCTATTTTCTGAAACTATAAAAGCACACATTAACAATTGGAAAAATTATGTTGAAGTAATAGAGAAGAGAGTTGTCCTTTTTCTTCCTTTTGGAATTTATGACCAATCTATTAGCGGCTTAATTGTAGAAAGTGTAAGTGGATTTGGTAAACAAAATATTTTACAAATTCAAATTGGTCATATTGAAGGTGGAGGTTTTGGGTTTGGTAATTTAGATTTAGTACAACTTTGGGGAAATGAAAAAGATAAATGTAGAAGAGATACTCATTTTGAATGGCTCATGACAAAAACTGTGTTTTTAGAAGGATTATGGAGTATTAATAAATTAGATAAGAATCTCTAAATTTTCCATTGTGCGTTGGTAAATGCGGAAAAATCGAATATGGACGGGGGGATGTAAATACAAAATAAACAAATTTTAAAAAATGAAAATATTAGTTCTTGATAATTACGATTCATTCGTTTACAACTTAGTCTATATCCTAAAAGAATTGGGTGGTGATGTAGATGTTTTCAGAAATGATAAAATCGCACTGGAAGAAGTCGAAAAATACGATAAAATCTTACTTTCGCCCGGCCCAGGGATTCCCGAAGAAGCAGGAATTATGCTTGATTTAATAAAACAATATGCCGCTACAAAATCTATTTTTGGCGTATGTTTGGGGCATCAAGCAATCGGTGAAGCCTTCGGAGCGAAATTGCATAACATGGGCGAAGTGCTTCACGGAGTTACAACCAAATGTTTGATAACCGATACAAACGAAGTTCTTTTTCAAGGAATTCCTGCCGAAATAGAAGTTTGTCGCTATCATTCATGGACGGTTGTTCCCGAAACCATGCCAGCCGATTTGAAAATTACAGCCATTGACGAAAAAGGTTACGTAATGGCAGAAGCTCACCAAAAATACGATGTGCGAGGCGTACAATTTCACCCAGAAGCCTACTTGACACAGCACGGTATGAAAATGGTGGAAAATTGGATGAAATTGTAGGGACGTAGTAGATTTTTCAATTTTTGGGTTCTAACCAAAATCAATATTTTAACCAGATGAAGCAATATCTAAATTTACTCATAGAAAAACAATCACTAACGAAAGATGAGAGCAAGAACGCCTTGCTAAAAATCGGTCAAGGAGAAGCAAATAATTTTCAAATTGCCGCTTTTTTGATGGGAATTCAACAAAAAGGAATCACCGTTGACGAACTTGAAGGTTTTCGTGAAGCAATGCTTGACTTAGCTGTACCAATAGATTTATCGGAATTCGATGCAATGGATATTGTAGGTACGGGTGGAGACGGCAAAGATACTTTCAATATTTCTACAACTTCGTCTTTTGTAATTGCAGGTGCTGGACAAAACGTAGCCAAACATGGCAATCATGGTGTTTCGTCTGCCGTTGGTTCGAGTACTGTTTTGGAATATTTGGGTGTGAAATTTACAAACGATGAAAGTTATTTGAAACAAAAACTCGAAACAGCAGGTATTTGTTATATGCACGCACCGCTTTTTCATCCTGCCATGAAATACGTCGCCCCGATTCGAAAAGAATTGGGTATGAAAACGTTCTTTAATATTTTGGGGCCATTGCTTAATCCAGCCAAAGTTCAGAAACAATTTTCGGGAGTTTATAATCTGCCAGTTTTTGATTTATACGCTCAGTTATTTGGTCGTACTGCTGCTAAATTTGCTATCATTTATGATTTAGCTGGCTATGATGAGGTTTCGCTTACAAACGATTTTCAGATTTCAACGCACATCAAAAAAGAAAGCAGCATTATTTCGCCAAAGAATTTAGGTTTTTCTTTACACCAACAATCAGATATTTACGGAGGAGGAACAATTGAAGAATCAGCCGAAATCTTATTAAATGTCTTAAATAATAAAGCCACGCACGCACAAACAAATGTAGTGTTAGCAAATGCAGGTTTTGCACTAAGTATCGCCAAAAATATAAGTATTGAAGAAGGCATCGCCCAAGCAAAAGAATCGTTACAGAGCGGAAAAGCATTAAATTGCATGAAAAAATTAGTTGAATAAAACCAATGAATGAACAATAGCACGAGAGAATAAAATTTGAATATTCTTGAACATTCACTCATTCACTCATTGAATATGACTATTTTAGATAAAATAACAGCCCATAAAGCCAAAGAAATTGCAGCAGCAAAAGCAGAAATTTCTATACAAGACTTAGAAAAAAGTGATTTCTTTTCAAGAAAAACTAATTCTTTGATTGCCAATCTTTTGTCAGAAAACTCAACGGGGATTATTGCTGAACATAAACGGAAATCACCTTCAAAAGGGGTAATTAATGACGTGCTTTCGGTCGAAGAAATTACGCAAGGTTATGCCAAAGCGGGAGCAGCGTGCTTGTCGGTTTTGACAGATTTAGAGTTTTTTGGTGGAACAAAAGAAGATTTATTGAAAGCTCGTGCAGCAAATCCAACAACGCCCATTTTGCGAAAAGACTTTATGATTGACGAATATCAAATCTACGAAGCCAAAGCATGGGGAGCCGATGTGATTTTGTTGATAGCAGCTTGTCTTTCACCCAAACAAATAAAAGATTTTAGCAAAAAAGCCCACGATTTAGGTTTAGAAGTTTTGCTCGAAATCCACGACCAAGAAGAATTGGAACGCAGTCCTTTGGAAAATGTTGATGTTGTAGGCGTTAATAATCGAAACCTGAAAAACTTTGCCGAGAACAATGTCAATGCTTCATTGGCGTTAGCAGACAAGATTCCAGCAAGCATTGTAAAAATTTCAGAAAGTTGCATCAGCCAACCCGAAACTATCAATTTGCTAAAATCAGTAGGTTATCGTGGGTTTTTAATTGGAGAAACTTTTATGAAAGAAGCTAACCCAGGAACAAAATTGGCTGAATTTATAGCTAAAATATAAGAAAAAGTGTTAATTTTGATGGTTTTTTATACCTTTTGCTAAAAATCATACTAACACCCCAAGTATGAAATTAAAATAAACTCTCCTGTGGGGGCAGGCGTTTTTGTATGAAACTAAAAGTATGTGGAATGCGTGATGTCGAGAACATCAAAGCACTCAGCGAGTTGAAACCAAATTTTATGGGTTTTATTTTTTATGATAAATCACTACGTTTTATGGGAGGTGATTCGAATGATGAATTGTTAGAAGTTGTCAATGCCTTGCCACGAGACATCAAAAAAGTAGGCGTTTTTGTCAATGCAACGACCGATTTTATTGTGCAAAATGTTAGGAAGTACGGACTCCATTATGTGCAGCTTCATGGTAACGAAATGCCCGATTTTTGTAGAAATCTCAAGTTCAAAGGAGTCAATATTATAAAGGCTTTCAGAATAGATAACTCGTTCATATTCAGTCAGTTAAATAATTATAAACCCCACGTAGATTTCTTTTTGTTTGATGCAAAAGGCGATGGCTACGGTGGAAATGGCATCTCTTTCGATTGGAGTATTTTGAAAAAATATGACAATGGAAAACCCTACTTTTTGGCAGGAGGCATCAGTCTTGAAAACATAGATGATTTGGAAAATATTATTCCAAAACCTTATGCGATAGACGTAAATAGTAAGTTTGAGATTACGCCCGCTGTTAAAGACATTGAAAAACTCGAAGAATTATTGGATAAAATTCGACCCGTTGAAGTGTAGATTGTGAAAATCGTAGCCATATCAGATACCCACGGAAAACACCAAAACCTTATTCTTCCCAAAGGTGATATGCTCATCCATGCGGGTGACGTTTCGTCGATGGGTAAAGAAAGTGAAATTTTAGATTTCCTAAAATGGTTTTCAGATATAGATTTTCAGTATAAAATTTTCATTGCAGGAAACCACGATTTTTACTTTGAAAGGAAAAATGAAGCATTAATCAGGCAAATTATTCCTGAAAATGTCATTTATCTCAATGATAGTGCAGTCGAAATTGGAGGTATAAAAATATGGGGTTCGCCAATTTCGCCTTGGTTTTATAATTGGGCATTTAATCGGTATCGTGGCGAAGATATTAAAAGACATTGGGACAAAATTCCACAAAATACCGACATACTCATTACGCACGGACCAGTTTTCGGAATTTTGGACAAAACAACAAGAAACAATAGTGTAGGCTGTGAAGATTTACTCAAAAAAGTAGAAGAAATAAAGCCCAAATTTCATATTTGTGGACACATTCATGAGGCGTACGGACGAGTAAAAAAAGGAAAAACAGAGTTTATAAACGCCAGTGTTTTGGACGAAAATTATGTATTAAAAAACAAACCAATTACGTTTGAAATTTAAGAAAAAAAACATTTTTTTTAATTTATCTTGCAAAAAAACTTGTGCAAAAGTAAGCTGAATAAGAAGAAAATGATATTAATTTAATGATTTTTAAGACCACAAAGTGGTCAAACTTGAATAGCCTCGAATGAAATTCGGGGAACAAAAAAAGAGTAATTTAGTTACGACCCTAAAAGGGTCAAACTTTTTTTTCTATCAAACAGTTTTCATTACCAAGTAATAAATAACATGACAATCTTAGAAAAATCTATTTTTACAGTAAATGAAAAAGGCTATTATGGGCAATTTGGCGGAGCATATATTCCCGAAATGCTTTTTCCGAATGTAGAAGAATTACAGCAAAATTACTTAGAAATCATCTATCAACCTGCCTTTCAAGAAGAATATCATGCTTTGCTGAAAGATTATGTTGGTCGTCCTACGCCATTGTTCTTTGCTAATCGTTTATCGGAAAAGTACAAAACCAAAATTTACCTAAAACGTGAAGATTTGTGCCATACTGGAGCCCATAAAGTAAACAATACAATCGGACAAATCTTGCTTGCACAACGCTTGGGCAAACATAAAATCGTAGCCGAAACAGGGGCAGGGCAACATGGCGTAGCCACCGCCACCGTTTGTGCTTTGATGGGTTTGGAATGTATCGTTTACATGGGTGAAATCGACATCAAACGCCAAGCACCCAATGTGGCTCGTATGAAGATGTTGGGGGCCGAAGTTCGCCCAGCCATGAGTGGTTCAAAAACGCTCAAAGATGCCACCAACGAAGCCATGCGTCATTGGATAAATAATCCTGTTGATACACATTATATAATAGGTTCGGTGGTTGGTCCTCACCCATATCCCGACATGGTTGCTCGTTTTCAGTCAATTATCTCCGAAGAAATCCGTTGGCAATTACTCGAAAAAACAGGCTCAGAAAACCCTGATTATGTAATCGCTTGTGTTGGCGGAGGGTCAAATGCAGCAGGTGCATTTTATCATTATCTTGACGAACCAAATGTGCAACTCATAGCCGCCGAAGCAGGTGGTCATGGCATACATTCTGGAATGTCAGCAGCTACTACTTTTCTTGGGAAAACAGGTGTATTGCATGGTAGCAAGAGCATTTTGATGCAAACCGAGGATGGACAAGTAGTAGAACCACACTCAATTTCGGCAGGACTTGACTATCCAGGAATCGGGCCACTTCACGCCCATTTGTGGGACTCTGGTAGAGCAAAGTTCTTTGCAATTACAGATGATGAGTCAATAAAAGCAGGCTTTGAATTATCAAAATTAGAAGGTATTATTCCAGCTATCGAAACAGGACATGCTTTGGCAGTTTTACCTTATTTAAAAGCCACCGAAAACGAAACCATCGTAATCAATCTTTCGGGAAGAGGCGATAAGGATTTGGATACTTATATTAATTATTTGTAGTGAAATGAATTTTTCAATCTGTCAAAAAAATATTATTTAACTTTTATTAAATAAAAAATGAAAACCCTCCTTTTAGCAATCGCATTATTATCAGTTTCATTCCTATCGAATGGACAAACAAAAAAACAGCCAACAAAAATGCTACGCCACGCAGTATTATTCAAATTTAAAGAGACAAGTTCGCCGGAAGACATCAAAAAAGTAGAAGCAGCTTTCAGAGCTTTGCCAAGTCAAATAAAAGAAATAAAAAGTTTAGAATGGGGAACAAACAACAGCCCCGAAAATCTCAATCAAGGTTTTACGCACCTATTTTTTCTAACTTTCAAATCAGAAGCCGACCGTGCCATATATCTTCCACACCCAGCACACAAAGCATTCGGAGCAGTTCTTGGACCACATCTCGACAAAGTTTTGGTACTTGATTATTGGACAAACTAATGTAGAGCGAACTTGTAGTTCGCTATATTTAAAGTTTTTTCAATAGCAAAGATTAAAAACAAAACCATGAACAGAATTACCAAACTTTTCCAAGAAAAGCCAAACAACGTCCTTAATATATATTTCACAGCAGGATTTCCAAATCTCAATGATACAACAACAGTTTTGGAAGCACTGCAAGAATCAGGTGTAGATATTGCCGAAATCGGGATGCCCTATTCCGACCCAGTTGCTGATGGCGAAACAATTCAGCAGTCAAACCAAATCGCACTCGATAATGGTATGAGTCTAAAAGTTTTGTTCCGACAATTAGAAGGAATGAGATCCAAAGTTTCAATGCCAATCATTTTGATGGGATATATAAATCCAGTCCTACAATTTGGTATAGAAGATTTTTGTAAAAAATGTCAAGAAGTGGGCGTAGATGGCGTAATTCTGCCAGACCTACCCATGGACGAATATTATGAAGAGCATAAAGCTATTTTTGATAAATACGGAATCCTAAATATTTTCTTGATAACACCTCAAACCACCGAAGCCAGAATTCGTAGAATTGATGAAATTTCCAACGGCTTTATATATATGGTAAGTAGTGCCAGCGTTACGGGTGGCACTTCGGGCATCACCGACACCATGGAAACATATTTCAACAGAGTAAATGCAATGAATCTCAAAAACCCAAGATTGATAGGTTTTGGCATAAAAGACAACGCAACTTTCACCAAAGCAAGCCAATATGCCGCAGGAGCAATCATCGGAAGTCAATTTATAAGAGTCCTCCAAGACGCCACTCATTTATATAATGATATAGTAAACTATGTAAAATCAGTAAAAGGCCAAAATATTTATCAAAAACCATAGAGAAGATGAAACTTCTGAAAATACTATTTCTAATTTTTATTAACTCTTTGGTTTTTGCCCAAAGTAAACCATTTCATTCAAAACTCACCTTTTTTCCGCACCTTGGCGTTGGTTGGGCAATTCCACCATTCATTAACGGAGGTAATAGCAACCTTATTCTCAAACCCGATTTCCTTAAAAATCATATTACAGGAAATATTGTAACCTCTTCTGGTGCAACAAAGCAAGTCTATAAAATCACCAATACCTTAGGACTTGATGCGAACTATTCCCTCAACAAACACTGGTCAGCAAATATTGGGATAAACCGTTCAATGCACATCAATCTTCTCAATGACCCCGACCCAGTAAGAGCAAGTAGTACCACACAATATAATACATGGATATATGCTTATAAATACTCTTCCTTTCTAATTGGAGCAAAATACGCACAATATGATAGGTTTTTTCAATGCAATATTCATTACTCAGGAAAAATCAGTCAAGCTATTCAAAGTGATAATGGCTCAGGAGGAGGAATAACTACAAATGGTAGTGGATTAACGACAACAATAATTTCTCAAAATGTTCATCCACTAATTATTTCCCCAGAATACGGCATCACAGGCGTAAGTTCATTCGATTTACCAATGGAACTAAGCATAGGATTACACATTCCAACTGCTATTTTTTCAAAAGAAAAAGCCACTTTCATCAGAAATAATGCAAATGCAGGAGAAAATACCCTCAATTTCACACAAGCAGCCATTTGGTTTAGAGTAAGAGTACCAATTACAATTTGGGTTAAAAAAGAAAAATTAGCAAAACAACTAAAAATAAAAGAACCAAAAGCTAAACCAGAAATCAAGTCTGTCCCGAAGAAAACAGTAGAATATGAAGGGAAAAAAGTAGCCACAGGTGAAAAAATCATCTTAAAAAGCATACAATTCGAGCAGCAAAAAGCCATAGTAACGCCAACAGCCATGAGCGAACTCGACCGACTACAAAAACTCATGGAACAATCATCAACCATGATTATAGAAATAATAGGGCATACTTCCGACGAAGGCGACCGCCAAAGTAATATAGAACTCTCATTAGTTCGTGCCAAAGCCTGCAAAGAATACCTCGTAAAAAAAGGGATCAAGTCAAACCGTATCCAAGTCAGAGGTATGGGGCCAGATTCACCAATCTCCAAAACCGATAAATCACTAAATCGACGAGTAGAAATGCAAATCATCAGAATGTAGTCCAGTAGAATGAGCTTCCTAACTCATTGATTCATATATTAGAACCAAGAACACGTAAAATGAGTATAATTATTATAGGACAAAATGAAGAACTTGTTGCATCTTTTGCAAATTCAAAAACGTTAATTGCCTGATAATGAGGAAGAAAGCAAAACGGGCAGGAAATATTTTTCATTGAGGGGTTGCGTTAGGAAAAAAGATTCGTACCTTTGCACTCCCAACACGGAAACATAATAGAAACGGAGCGTTACGTAGCAAGAGCAAGGTGAACGAAGTTTAAGTTTAAAAGTTTGGGAGTGTAAAATAAAGTAAAATAAAGTTTGGAGTTTAAGATTAAAATTCAGACCTTTGCACCCCGATATAATTAGATAACATAAAGGGGGAGAGGAAAGAAAAATAAAGTTTCAAAATAATTAGTAGTTTTAAAATAAGAGTTGTACCTTTACAGTCCGTTTCGCTCAGAAAAAACGAGAAGAAATAGGGGAGTAAAAGCAAGAGGAAGTTAATCAATAAAGAGAGAGATTAGC
>JANNDY010000098.1:0-103862 GCA_031378345.1 Emticicia sp.
GTTGGGTTTGATGTTCAATATTACTCCCCAAGTTGGAACTTGGGGCTATTCAAGTTATAGCCCTTCGGGCTACCTTTTGCAGCTAATATTCTTTGTAAACACCTGATTATCAATAATTTATGACTAAATTAATTTCATCAATTTAATAACGAAGTGTTCTGAAAAAACAAAAAAGGCTATCTCAAAAACAAATCAAGCCAAAATTGCTCGAAAAATGTTTGAAATAGCCTTTTATTAAAATTCAAATTTATCTTGCTGTGTCCATCATGGCAAGCAACTGGTCTAATTCATAAATTAGCACCTTACCATTTTGCTTTAATTTTTTTGTGTCTTGCAATTCTACACCATTGCGAACATAAGTAGGTATTGCTGTCAAAGATGGATTTCTGTAACCTTCTCGCATAAACTTCTGAATCATTGCTTTTATTTGCTCCGAATCATCTTTAAACTCAATTTTTGGTTCTGTTTTTGGTTCAGCAAAACCTGTCGGTTCTTGTGCTTTTATTAGAGGAGTTTTTGCTTCCTTTTCTACCACTTCTGTTGCTGTTACAATAGGCGGAGCTACAAAAATCTCTTCTACTTCTGGCTCTGCAACAATATCAAAACCTGCCGCTACGATGGTTACACGCACTTTTTTACCCAAATTTTTATCAACAGCAAAGCCATGTTTAAACAATCGAGCCTTACTTTGAATCTGACTTTCAACAAATTTTGTTACTAAAGTTTGGTCAGATAATTTTATTTTATGCTCGGGGCTATAAGCAATACTTACCAAAACCCGCTGAGCTCCACTAATATCATTGCTTTCTAATAAAGGCGAAGACAAAGCCAATTTTATAGCTTCTTCTACTCGTTTTTCGCCTTCAGCTTCGGCAGTTCCCATCACCGCTTGACCAGCCCCGCCCAAAACCTTCTTCACATCGGCAAAGTCAAGGTTGATAATTCCTGTTCGGGTAATGAGTTCAGCAATACTTTTCACACCATTTGCCAAAACATCATCGGCTTTGGCATAAGCCTCTTCGATGTCCATGTCGCCAAATTGTGCCTCCAAACGCTCGTTTTTTATTATCAGAACAGTATCACAATTTTTCTTTAATTCTTCAATTCCTAATTTTGCTTGCACAATCTTGTCGCCCCCCTCAAAAGGAAATGGATCGGTAACAACTGCAATCGTCAGGAGTTTCATTTCTTTGGCGATTCGGGCAATTACTGGAGCTGCACCTGTGCCAGTTCCACCCCCCATTCCTGCCGTAATAAAAACCATTTCTGTTGGTTCTTTCAGTAGTTCACGAATGGCTTTTTCGCTTTCTTCGGCAGCTTTTTTGCCCATCGTAGGCTCTGTTCCTGCTCCCAAACCTTTGGTCAATTCGATGCCAATTTGTAAACGTTTGATTTCGGGTGCGGCAGATTCTAATGCTTGCTGGTCGGTGTTGCAAATAACGAGTCCAATGTCATTAACGCCCATATTGTGCATGTGTTTCACGGCATTACAGCCAGCACCACCCACGCCAATAACCTTAATAATATTTCTAAACTTATTTTTCGGTACGAGTTCGTAATCAGGTTCTTGTTGCATAATAGGAAAAGTTTTATAGTTATAGGAAAGCTGTTTTTTTTATTAGAAAATAGATTTAAGATACGGGATTCGAGATGGGGTCTTGTATCTCAAATCTTGTATCACGAATCTAAAGAAATCAAGCATAGCCCAAATCATCACCGACGTCTGGTTTTGTGGTTATTTGTACTTGGCGTTTTAGCCAGCCAAAAATTCCGCCACTACTTGGTTCTTCTTGCTGTGTTTGTTCAACTTCTTTTTCTTTTGTGCGTCCACCATTTTTAGTTTCAGAGCCATTGTTTTGCATTTGGCTTTCAGGGATATTTCCCCAAATAACCTCTTGTGGCACACGCTCATCTAATGGTAAAAATCCAGATAAAACTAAGCCAACTACGGTCGCATATTTTGGGTCATCTATTTTGCTAATGGAACTTTCGCCTATGTTTCGAACTGTATTTCCTACCCGAATATTCATTCCTTTGGTAACACGGTCAAAAACCTCTTTAATCGTTTGAATATTTGCTGTTCCTCCCGTTAGTACAACACCACTAATAAGTTGCCCATCATAGCCTGAGTGCATGATTTCTGCCATAACCATTGACGCAATTTCTTTTAGGCGTTCTTCAATAATGACGCTTACATTTTTTGCTACAATTTCTTTATCGGGCAAACCTTCCACACCCTGAATTTTGATAATATCATTTTTACCAACTTCATCAGGAGGCACGCCACCCATAATTAATTTTAACTTTTCGGCGTGTTCGGGCAAAATCTGAAATGCTTTTACGAGGTCATTTGTAATGCTTCTTCCCGCAAAAGGAATGACAGAAATATGTCGCAAACCGCTTTCATGAAAAACGGCAACTTCGGTTGTGTCGCCACCAATATTTACTACGGCAACGCCTAACTTTTTATCAGTTTCGCTCAAAACAGACATCGAATCTGCCAAAGGCGAAAATAAGGTATGAACGATTTTTAAAGGAACAACTCTTTTGGCATCTTGTACCTTTGCACCAACACTTTCGATGGTTTGTTGAAGAGCAATATGAGGGTCGCTTGGCGTAGAAATTAAAAAGAAATTCCCACCAAGTGAAACGCCAAATCTACCAACTGGATTTTCGGGAACGGCTACTCTGTCAATGATAAATTCTTGCGGGAAAGTATGAATAATGACATTTCCTGCAGTTGGACGGTAAGATTTACGAATATCAACAGCCAATTTTTCGATTTCTTCTTTGCGAATTGTCGTACGACTATCATTTCTTGTCAAGAAGTTTTGGTGAGCCCTTCCTTCTACATTTTCTCCTGAAATATTGACAATTACATTTTGAATATTAATGTCGGCTTTGTCAGAAAGTTGCGTGAGAATACGGTCAATATCTCGTGCCGTAAACTCCAAATTCACGACAGTTCCATTAGAAACCCGCCCACTTTTCGTAGGTTCTTCTACCATATCAAGAATTTTTACTTTCCCGATTTGGTCCATTATACCAGCAACGGCACAAATTTTTGTGCTGCCAATGTCGATACCTACGATTACATCTTTATTCATTTTACTTTCATTTTAAATCTTTTGACCTATAAATTGGTCAAAAGTTACAGCTTTGTTTACCTTACTTACAAACAATTTGCCCGTCGTATTTTACGCTTACGTGCGAAAAGCTATCCCAGCCTTGTACGGGGAGAATTTGATTGTAAAATATTTTTATTCGATTCAATCTATTTTCAATATTGGTTGGCTCGCCAAACTCAATAATGTGCTTTCCAACTAATGGAACGATGCTCACATCGCCATTTTGTGCAACGTCTAATTGCGTAAATTGTGCTTTCAGAAAAGCATCTTCATTGATTAAATTCAAAAACAGCAAGATATTTTCTTGGCGTTTTGATTTTAAATTTGGCAAATTTCGGAAATATTCGCCCGAAAGCAATAGAATTCTTGCTGAATATCTGTCAGAAAGTGGAAAAATTGCTCCATATGCATCAATGTAAGCATCTTCACGTCCATCTTCCATCAAAATTCGGGCAATAGGAATGTGTTGCTCAATGTCCAAACTAAGATTTCCTTCGATACCTCTAAACGCCTGACAAGTTTTGATTTGTTTGTTTCGCAGCACTCGTTTTTCTATTTCACGCAAATCTATTTTGTCGAACGATCTTCCCACCAATTGGTCGCTCCCATTGCGTGTAATGAGTGCTTCAATATCTTGCTTATTTATAAAAAACTGCTCATCAGCATTTTTGATTTTAATAACAATTTCTTTGCACCTATCTGATGAAAATGTATCACCCGAAAAGCCGATAAGTAGCGTAACAGTACAAATTGCCGCTACTCCCAACAGCACTTTGCCAATTTTTCCGAAGTTGATATTATTGAACATTTTTTTATGGTATTAGGAAAATTCGATATTTGATGCTTGTAATCTTACATTTTATGTCATTCTGACTGGGCGTCCCCGAAAGAATCTGTAATCGGCGAATTTGTACCGTGCGAAGGTCGCTCACTAACAGGTGCTTTCAGCATGACAACAAGAAATGAGAATATTAAAAAACTTAGTTTCACAATTTTTTCAAAAAATCATTTTGGTCATTCAAAGTCTTAAATTCGTCTGCAATTTTTGGTTCTAAATCGGTCTTGCAAAGTTCTTTTAGTCGCTCAACGTCTTTGTTCCAACCACTTCCATCAAAAAACGATAAGCCTTTGTGGTCTCGAATTTTATATAATGCCGAGGCTTTGTAAGCCGTACCGAGATAAACTTTTTTTAAATTATTGTCTTTTGCCCAACGAATTGTTCGCCACATTATCCATTTTCCAAGGGAGTGAGTTCGCATATATTCGGTGTCAAAAAAAGCAAACCAATAATGCAAAATTTCACTATCTAAAGCAACGAACACAAAACCCAGAAACTTGCCTTCTGACGTAAATCTAAAAATATGTGTGCCAGTTTCTCTTGCCGTAATGTATTGCCAACGCTCCATGCTCATATTATCGTCGCCGATGCGTTGAGAGATATATTCTTGGCAAAAATTAACAAATTCGGTCGAATTTAAGTCAAAATCTTCTTTTTTGATAATTTCTAACTGAATATTCAAAGGCTCTACCAATCGATTTACTCTTCGATTTTCAGACGTATCTTCAAACCTTTCTAAATCAACTCTAAGGCTACGGGCCATATAGAAAACATCACCTTCGATTCCCAAATTTCCTGTATATGGTAAAAACCCTTTCTCATAAATTTCTGTCAATTCTGCTTGCGATTCTTTCAAACAATAAATGGCATAATCGAATGTATAAGTTGAGTAATCTACTTTATTTTCAGAAAAAAATATTTTCATTTACCAATAATTTTTAAAACCTCCGCTGCAATTTCTTTTCCTGCGTTTGGTCTTGCTAATGTTTTTATGTTTTTACTTAAATCGTCCATAAGTGCTTGATTATCAGCTAATTCTATAACTTTATCAACCAAAATATTGCTTGCTTCTATGTCTTTTACAAACCATGCGGCATTGACATTGACCAAACTCATGGCATTTTGAGTTTGGTGGTCTTCGGCGGCAGTTGGCAAAGGCACTAAAATTGAAGGTTTTTCTGCCAAACACAATTCCGAAACTGACAATGCTCCCGCACGTGAAACTACCAAATCGGCTGCGGCATAAGCCAAATCCATCTCATAAATAAAGTCTGAAACATAAACTCGACTTGTTTGTAATGACTCGACTTTCGTTTTTGCTTTATCAATAAATAGCTTCCCTGTTTGCCAAATAATTTGTAAATCGTTGGAAATTAGGTCATTAAGTCCAGCAAAAATAGCTTCATTAATCGTTCTTGCTCCTTGACTTCCGCCAATAATCAACAAAGTTTTTCTTTCTGCATCTAAGCCAAAGTGCTTGAATGCTTGTTCACGCTTCGATTTTGTTTCAAGAATATCTTTTCTAACTGGATTTCCTGTCATCACAATTTTTTCTTTCGGAAAAAACTGCTCCATATTCGGATACGCCACACAGATTTTCTTGGCACGTTTGGCAACAAATTTATTGGTTACGCCCGCAAACGAATTTTGTTCTTGAATCAAAGTTGGTACACCGAGCAAATTTGACATTATCAAAGTCGGTCCACTTGCATAACCACCTACGCCAATGGCTATATTTGGCTTAAAATCTTTGATAATTTTAAATGTTTTCCAAAGACTTTTTATCAATTTGAACGGAAGCCCCAAATTTGCCAACATATTTGAGCGATTGATGCCCGCAATTGGCAAACCAATTATTTTATAACCAGCTTTTGGCACTTTTTCCATTTCCATTTTGCCATCTGCACCCACAAACAAAATTTCGATGTTTGGGTCAATTGCTTTGAGTTCGTTGGCAATAGCTACGGCAGGATAAATATGCCCGCCTGTTCCGCCTCCACTTATGATGATTTTTGTCATAAACCTTAACCCCTAAGCACCCCTAATCCCTAAAGGGGGATAAAAGAAAACATATTGAGGTAAAATATTTTTTGTAAAACTTAATGCTTTTTCAAGTCAAAACAAGTCCCCCTTTAGGGCGGCAGTCGTTACTGGTTAGGGGTTTCCTCATACTCCCCTTTCGTAACACTCAGCACAATGCCAATGGCTACGGCGGTAAACAAAATAGATGTTCCGCCCATACTCATTAATGGCAAAGTTTGACCCGTAACTGGACCTAAACCAACATTGATAAACATGTGAACAAATGCTTGAAAAACGATACTAAATGTTAGACCAACGCACAATAAACCCCCAAAAGCCTTGTTAGTATTTTCAACGTTTTTCAGTCCACGATAGAGTAGCCAAAGGTATAAACCCATAACAAAAATTGCCCCAATCATTCCATATTCTTCAATGATAATAGCATAAATATAGTCAGAAAATGCCTCTGGGAGGTAATTTCGCTGAAAACTATTGCCCGGTCCAATGCCAATTGCTCCGCCTCTTGCAATGGCAATCATGGCTTGTTCACGTTGGTAATTGTCATCTCTATCACGATTTCCGATAACTTTATCTCGGTTGATGTCAATGTTTGCAAATGCTTCTATTCGCTCCAAAACTACTTGTCCACGACCAAATTCTACACCACGAGCATACAGAATTATGCTAATGCTCATCACGACAATCAATGCTCCAGTAACCGCCCCCGCCATTCGGACAAGATAGCGACTCGGTACTCGCCCAATCCACATGATAAGGAAGCAAGTTACGCCCAAAATAATCGCTGTCGAAAAGTTGGTAACTGCCAACATTCCGCAGAGTAAGCCACACCAAAATATTAAACCACCGAGTGTTTTTTGAGTATATTCAACATTTTGGCGACGAGCCAACATTGCAGCAAGATTTGTAATAAGTACCAAACGAACCAAATCGGAAGATTGAAATGAAATGCCAAAAAGACTTATCCAGCGTTTTGTGCCACCAACAGTTGTACCAAAAAAGTATGTATAAATAAGTAAAAAAGGAGTAATCCAAAGCAAAATCTTTGAAATACCTGCAAACTTAGTATAATTGACTCGGTGCATCAGCCAAATAACTATCAGCCCAAATATTAAATGTCCAGTATGTATGAGGAGATATTTTTCAGTATTTCCGCCTGCTTTTTTATAAGCAAGAGCCGAACTGGCACTGTAAACGACCAGCATACTAAATAATGAAAGTAGGGCAATGATGAACCAGATTTGCCAGTCACCACGCAATTTGTCTTTCAACCACGTTTCCATGATTTTATGGGGCGACAGCAAGCTGTCATTAGGTTTATAGGAAATTAAGCACGTATTTCTGTTTTGAATTTTAATCAAAACTTAAAACAGATAACAAATGTAAATTATTTAAAACTGAAAGAAAAGAAAAAATTGAAAAATTTATTTTTAGGTATTTTTTGAATCAATATTTATTTTATTTGAGCAAATACAAGCCTTTTTGCAATATATTATTCGGTTTTGTTAGTTTAATTTGGTAAATACTTTTTGTTTGTAAAATAAAAAAAGCCTTCAATTTCAAGCGAAAAAGAAGGCTTTTTATGCCTTTTTAAAATTATTTCTCAGACATTTTCATTCTATTGGCAGCTTTTACAACCATAAAAATAACCCACGCAATAATGATAAAGTTGAGTACATTGCTCAAGAAATTACCATAATTTAATATAATTGCAGGAATTTCTTTTCCTGCGGCATCTACCATTTTATCTCGTAATGTAATGCCACCTGCAATACCACCATTGGTAAATAAATTGACGATTGGCATAATTAAATCATCTACAAATGAGGTAACGATTTTGCCAAATGCTCCACCGATGATTACTCCGACAGCCAAATCAAGGACATTTCCTTGTGCAATAAATGTTTTGAATTCTTTTAACATGATTTTTGAAAGGGTTTAAGGTTTAAATTATTGTTATTTGTGAAATACTTTGTTATAATGTAAATAAGAAACCAATAGCCAAACCTTCACTAAATTGGAATTCTTTAACGATATCAGCATCATAAATACCCAGAACCGTAAAGTTTACATTGAGGTATTTATTTACTTTGGCAGTTGCAACTGCACTAATGTTGTGATCCATAGGCTTAGTTTTAGGCAAATATGCCACAAATCCTTGATAACGCCATTTTAGATTGACATTTTTAGCAATGTCTTTATCATAAGCTGCCACAATTTGAAATCCTAATTCATTAAGCATTTTCTTGCCTTTTGCTACGCCATAAGAACGAAACAGTTTTGTTCCATCTTCAGTTACTTCTTTTTGGGTATTTGCAAAAACAATAGCATCGCTTACAAATGTTTGACGCATGGTAGCACCGCCCAATTGCAAAACAAAATGCTTTACTGGCTTCCATTCTAAACCAACACCTTCTGAAAGAAACCCTGGAGCAAATAAGTTTGCTATTTTCTTGCCTTTCACGCCTTTGGCATCATAAGCAAAACCTGGTGCAAATTGCGAAATGAAGTTTGCACCTACAAACCAATTTAATTTTGGAGTTATTCTACTGGCATATTTGGCATCTAAAAAAATACGGTCGATACTTTTGCGAGCTTCTTGCCCTTTGTTTTTCAAAGAACCATACTGAAACTGTGCATCTGTTGAAAATACACCTTTGTTTTTGTGATATTGAGCTTTATTATTAAAAATGAAGCCAATAGCCATACTACCGACGCTTCCTTGTGCTCCCGACCAAGCATCATTGAAACCAGCTTGTGAAACATTGATACCAAACTGCGTACTTCGTGGATCCCACCAACCAACTTTTAGTGAGTCAGCAAGATTTTTTGGTCCATCTTGTGCAAAAACATTTGCAGCAAAAGATAAATAACAGATTGTTAGAAAAACTTTTTTCATTTGAAAAAATGAGGTTTTAGTGAATAATAAGTTTGCTCGGCACCGTGCCGATAAGAGATTATAAGAATGTTTGACGGTGTTATAAATTTTTTAGTGTTAAGTACACTACGAAAAAATTAAAGTTTGAGAGAAGACACAGCACGTGTTATTTTTATGAACGCAAAATAAAACTGTATTTTCATATTTCTTATATTTTGAATAAAGAAGATGAAAATAGTAACAAAAATTAATGCTTTTTTTTCATTTATTCAAAAATCACAACCTTTTTAGATTGTAAAACTTGTAAAGGAAAAACTGTTTTTGAATCAAGTGTTTTTAGAGTAATTGTGGTATTGTCCATTGCAATAATTTCGCCTTTTACGCCATCAATTTCTATTGTTTGCCCTTCTTTATATTTGTTTTTGCTATAAAAGGAGGAGATAATATTGAGTAAAATTTCTTTTGATGCAAAGCCATAACCAATAGCAAATGCGAAGATTATTCCGCCAACTAATAAATTAAAACTTGACTCTAAAAGGCTCGTATTGATGCCAACTTGAGCAACTGCCTGAATGACAAAAATGATAAGCAAGAAAAAGAAAATAGCTGTTCCGATAAGTTTTCCTGCCGCAATATTGAATGATTTACAGAGCGTAACAACGAAGTTTTTGAGGGCATCGGCAAGGAAAATCCCCGCAGAAAGCATCAAAGCTGATGAAATAAGTTTAGGTATAAATTCTACCAAGAGCTTCACCATGTCCGAAATCGCAGGTACGCCCAAAGTGTCGGCGGCAGGTCGGAGCATGAATATTAGTATAAAATAATAGAGAACTTTCGAGATAATCGAACTCAATTTTATTTCTAATTTCAAGCCTTTTATGGCATCAATTTCATTTAATTTCTCACCAATTTTATCTGCACCGACCTTCTCAAGCATTGTTTTGGTAACGGCGGCTACCATTTTTGCCACCAACCAGCCAATAATTAAAATAAGTGCTGCCCCAATTAAGTTATAGAAAAATCCCATAAAACTTTTAATCATATCGTTAAAAGTTTCTATCAATGTATCGGTAAAGCTCGGTGTCTGTTTCATGTGTATTCAGTTATGAAAATGTACAAAAATTTTAAAATTCGATGAGTATAATCGAACAACTTACTCTTCCTGTGGACCTAATTCTTGCATTAATTTTACGGCAACGACCATCGTTTCGCCCAAAAACATTTGCACTATTTGCATAGCATCTCGAATCATGTCTATTTCTGCGGTAAGCATTCCCTTCAAATGGTCGGGGGCTGAGGCATCATCATCAAATTCTTCCATAAGTTTTATTTATTTCTTCCAAAACCAAATTACTTTCGCAATTATGATTAAGAAGAAGACAATATTTTCGGTATAAATCTTTCTTAGTTTTTCTTTTGTTCGCATCAAACGCATCTTCACGGCACTTTCACTAATCTTAAAAGTATCGGCTATTTCTTTGATACTAAAATCGTCTTGGTATTTCATTAAAAGAATAGCTCGGTCGTCGGGGGCAATTTTTTGCAAAGCTTTTTTGAGGTCTTGTGCTTCCATTTCTACCAATTCGGAGTCGTCTTCTTCTTGTTCAAGGTCAAAATTCTCATCAAGTTCGGTTTCAGCTTGCTTTTTTACAAGCCTCATTTGGTCCATGCAATAATTATATGTAATAGAATAAAGCCAAGTTGAGAATTTGGCTTGCTCTTTGAAACCTCCAATCTTTAGTACCAAACGCAGGAAAATATCATGTGTAAAATCTTCAGCTTGGGCATTGTTTTTTACAAAGGAAAGGCATTTTCGATAAACTTTATCAACGTAACGGTCGTAAAGTTCTTCAAAATAAAGATTTCTTTGAGATTCAACATATAGTCGAACCAATTCTTCATCAGTAGTATTTTTAAATGCTTTATTTTTCAATTCTGACCTTGTGGTTAATAAAAGGTAACACTTTTGAGTATTTTTCTTTTTTGGGTTCTATCGCAATTCTTATACCAAATTTGTGAAAAACTTACTCATTGTTTCATTAAAAACAATAAAAGGCTTCGTTTTCTGAGCGAAAGGCTACGTTATCACGAAGTTTCCCACATACTTTTACCAAATATTGAATATTTTCCACAGAAAGGCAAATTTTCTGTAAAAAATATTGGTATGCAAGCATACTATTAATTTGTTTTTTTACTATCTTTCGGAATCTTTCAAAGAATTTATATTTCAAATATAATCAATTCAAAACTAACAATAATTATGTCTGCAAAAGAATACTTACAAAATACTGCCGCAAGACTTACGCCAAGCGAAGTTGAGGGCGTTTCGACAATCTTACATTTTGATTTTGGTGGAAGTGCCAATTACGCAATAGTTGTGGCTGACGGAAAAGCCGAGTTTAAAGAAGGCATGGAAGGAGAAGCTGAGTGCGTAATAAAAGCTGATGCTGATGATTTCGTGAAAGTTGCCACTGGCGATATGAACCCAATGATGGCAATGATGATGGGAAAACTCAAAATCTCGAACCCAGGGGCAATGATGAAATATGCAAAAATGTTAGGGTTGATGTAACCCCCCCGCCCCTAAAGGGGAGCTAAAAACAACTTCATTGACAAATACTTTTTAAACTAAATTTAAAGTCCCTTTAGGGCGGTCCGACGTATCGGTTTAGGAATTATGGCAAAAAATTATTTCAACAAACGAAATGTGGACTTCTTGCTTTATGAAGTTCATGATGCGGAAGCACTTACGCAACACGCACGCTTTGCCGACCACAGCAAAGAAACTTTTGACATGACGATTGATGCAGCAACAAAAATTGCTGACAATTTGATGTTTCCATTTTTGAAAGATGTTGATAAAAATCAACCCGAATTGAAAGATGGAAAAGTTACGGTACACCCTGCTATCAAAAATTATTTGAAAGCCGTAGGCGATGCTGGTATTATCGGCGTAGATTTTGACTACGAAGACGGTGGAACGCAAATTCCTGTTACGGTTTCGAGTATGATTGGCTATGTTTTGATGTCGGCAAATAACGGCATGATGTACACAGGCTTGACCTCTGGTGCAGCTCGCTTGATTGCAAGTTTTGGTTCGCAAGAATTGAAGGACACTTATATCCCAAATATGCTTTCGGGCAAATGGCAAGGCACAATGTGCCTCACCGAGCCGCAGGCAGGAAGTTCACTCTCAGATATTACGGCAACGGCAGAGCCACAAGAAGATGGCACGTATAAAATGCGTGGTCAAAAAATATTTATTTCGGCAGGCGACCATGATGCCAACGAAAATATTATTCATCTTTTCATTGGGCGTATTAAAGGTGCTCCTTTGGGAACAAAAGGAATCTCATTATTTGTCATTCCAAAGTTTCGTTTAGATGGCACAGATAATGACGTAACATCTATGGGAATTTACCATAAATTGGGTCAGAAAGGTGTTCCGGCCATGCACTTGGGTTTTGGTGATAAGTCTGATGATTGTATTGGATACTTAGTTGGCGAGCCAAATAAAGGCTTGAATTATATGTTTCAGATGATGAACGAAGCTCGAATTGGGGTAGGAATCACAGGAGCATCTATTACTTCGGCTGCCTATTATGCCGCACTCGAATACGCCAAAGAGCGTCCGCAAAGTCGCCGTTTGAACCAAAAAAGTGCGTTGGATTCTCCTCAAATTCCAATTATTCAGCACCCTGATGTGAAGCGAATGTTGTTGTTCCAAAAATCAGTTGTTGAAGGTTCGCTTTCATTATTATTAGAAACCTCTCGCTTTTTCGACCTTTCAGAAGCATCTGACGACCCGGAAGAAAAAGCAAATGCCCATCTTTTGCTCGAATTATTGACACCCGTTGCCAAAACTTTCCCTTGCGAATATGGCATGGCATCAATCAGCGATTCGGTGCAGTGCTTTGGAGGTTATGGTTTTACAGAAGACTTTCCTGTGGAACAATATTATAGAGATATTCGCATCACACCTATCTATGAAGGCACAACTGGCATTCAGTCGCAAGATTTATTAGGTAGAAAAGTACCAATGGGTGGCGGAAAAGCTACGCAATTATTGGCACAAGAAATGGGCAAAACCATTGTAGAGGCATTGAATTATGACGAATTGAAACGCTATGCACTTTTACTAAAAGAGGAGGGCGAACGCTTACAAAAAGTAACGCTACATTTGTTGGGTATTGCAGGAACTGGCGATGTTGAAAGATTTTTGTCTGATGCTACGCTTTATATGGAAATGTTTAGCTTAAATGTTGTTGCTTGGCAATGGTTGAAACAAGCTGTTGTGGCAAAACAAAAATTGCTTATTACCTCTGCCGAAAACGATGATGTTGATTTTTATGAAAGTAAGATTCACACCATGAAATATTTTTTCCATTATCAAATTCCAAAAACACAGGGTTTAGCTACTCGATTGATAGATACTGAGGTGCTAACAATTATGTCGGAGAAAGAGGTTTTGATGTAAGAGCTTATTTGAGATTTTTTATAAAAAGGAGTAACTCGCAAGGGTTGCTTCTTTTTTGGTTTTATGCTGAAAAATTACTTAATTTTACATTCTATTCCATTTTATCCGTGTTAGAATATCCGTGTTATCCGTGTTCTAAATTCGGCGATTATGGAACACGGATAACACGGATATTCTAACACGGATTTTATTTTTTCATACAGTATTTGTCTATTCCTTTAAAAAAATGCCAACGCAAAAGATATTTCATACATTCATTTTATTAGCATTAAGCTCTACTTCTGTTTTTTCTCAAGAAAAACAAACGACCGATTCTACCAAACAATTAGCCGAAGTTGTGGTGCGTGGGTTTGAAACTGAACGTAAGCTATTAGAAACTGCCGCATCAGTTAATGTGTTGACTATCAAAGACTTAGAGCGTTTTGAAAACACAACTTTGGTGCCTGTTTTTAATACTTTGCCGGGCGTACGGATGGAAGAACGCTCGCCTGGGAGTTATCGTTTGGCGATTCGAGGAAGTTCACTTCGTTCGCCTTTTGGAGTTAGAAATGTAAAAATTTATTGGAATGAAATCCCTTTGACAGATGGTGGCGGAGGTACATTTTTGAATGCTCTCGACATGAGTACGATTGGCAATATTGAGGTAATAAAAGGTCCTGCGGGAAGTATTTATGGGGCAGGAACAGGGGGCGTGATTTTGCTTGGTGGTTCAAAAGCCGATGGGCAAAGAGCCAAAAATAAACATTCAAATTATGTCAATACTTCGGTAGCTTTTGGTAGTTATGGTTTACAAAATCGTAATGTTTCGTGGAATGTTGCTTCCGAGAAAACTAATTCAGTTTTGAGTTATGCTCATGCCCAAACTGACGGTTATAGACAAAATAGTGCATCGGTGAGAGATGTGTTTAGTTGGAGGTCAAGTTATTTCGTTTCTACACATAAAACGCTGAATATCAGTGCTTTATATTCAGATATTCATTATCAAACTCCGGGAGCATTGAACCAAGTTCAGCTTGACAAAGACCCTCGTTTAGCTCGTCAGGCTTCGGGAGCTTTGCTAAGTCCGATTCAACAAAAGGCAGGAATTTACCAGAAATTATTCAATTTAGGGTTTTCGCAAGAATATCATATCAGCGAACATTTATCAAATGTAACAGCTATTTATGGCACAATTTCTGAACTCAAAAACCCTTTTCTCACTAATTATGAAATGAGAAATGAGCAAACTTTTGGCGGAAGAAGCCGAATGACATACTCATTTGATGCTGGTGAAATAAAAAATCGCTTGACAGTAGGAGGGGAGTGTCAAAAATCTGCTTGGGTGATTCGTAATTTTGGCAATAAATTGGGCGTAATTGATACTTTACAAACCAATGATAATGTGGCAGCGTGGAATTATTTTTTGTTTGGTCAATTAGAAACCGATTTACCAAAAAACTTTATTCTGACTATCGGTGGAAGCTATAATCGCTTTAAATATGACTTTGTTCGCCTTTCTGATGCCCCAAAAATCAAGCCCATTTCTTCATTTTTGCCTGCGGCATTTTTACCAAGAATTGCACTTTTGAAGAAATTTAAAGACAAGATTTCAGTTTTTGCAAGTGTAAGTAGTGGGTTTTCTCCGCCAACAGTTACGGAATTTATTACAGGTTATAGAAATGCTAATTTTGAACCAATACTTGCTCCCGAAAAAGGCATTAATTATGAAATAGGTACTCGTGGAGATTTATTGAATAGACGATTAAGTTTTGATGTAACGGCTTATTCTTTTCATCTAAAAAACACCATTGTACGGCGTATAGATGATGCAGGAAGAGAGTATTTTACCAATGCAGGAAACACGCTTCAAAACGGACTTGAAATTATGCTTAATGGCTTGATTATCAAGAATTTAGATAAGAAATTTATTCGAGAATTAAGACTTTTTTCAAGCTATACTTTTGCCGATTATCAGTTTAAAAACTACCAACAACTCAAAGTCGATTTCTCAGGGAAAAACCTTACGGGCGTGCCTCGCCAAGTGTGGGTTTCGGGCGTAGATTTGAATACAAAATTAGGTTTTTATCTAAACTCAACAGTCAATTTTACAGATAAAATTCCATTGAATGATGCCAATGCTGTTTATGCAAATAGCTATTTTTTAGTGAATGGAAAAATTGGTTTTCGCAAAAATTTCGAGCGAATCAGCTTGAATATTTATACCTCTGGCGATAATTTATTGAACCAAGTGTATAGCCTCGGCAATGATATAAATGCAGCCTCTAATCGCTATTTCAATACTGCACCTGCCAGAAACTGGCAATTTGGGGGGAGTTTGAGGGTTTATTTGTGAGATTAGCTTATTTGGATGATGCCGTTGTAACAACGGCTGACAGTTCCACTGCGGCACACAGACTAAATTAAAATTTAGCCTGTGTGGGAGAAAGTTTAACGGTTTTGGCATCTCTTTTAAAAATCGTGATATGAGTTTATTTTTATCACTACAATTTATTTTTAAGTTCTTCTGGCTTTGTTAATTGGACTAACATTGCATGTATTTCTTTTGGAATTTCGACCATTGAATCAATCAACTCACTATTTGAAAACGAAACCTTATAATCCTCTTGTACCCATCGCCTGATTGACTTTAACAACTCTCTACCGTCAGACATCTCTATTTTATCAACATTCCATTTATTTTCAAATTCTGCAATCGTTGAAGTTGTTTTTTGTCCCAAATCATAAGTTCTTAATGTTATTAGTTTTGACATTTCGGCTGAAAATTCTCGGACAGATTCATTTAGTGGTTTTGATTTTATACTATCTAAAATATTGCGGATATCCACGGTTGTTACTAAGGAATCATTAATAAATAATTCGTTAATATAGTTTTCTTGGATTTTCTCTTTTTGTAAATCAACTAATATGATAATTTTATCACTTATGCTCTCTGCTTGCCATTTTTCCAGTAAAATAGGCTCTTTTATCTTTTTTGCCACTATATTTCTAATTGCAACCTCATCTATTAAATAATTCTCAATTTGCCTCTTACTTAAGTAATGTAGTCTTTTTGTATTACTTGCAAAGAACTTCTGCTTGATTTCTTCAATTGAGGTATTGGTTGTTTCATCTTTATCTAAAATCATTAAAAGTGGCGAATCTATAAATTCTTGATTTAATTTATTAATCAGATTAGGCAGTTTATGGCGATTCCCTTTGCCATCCATCGAAATAAATGCAGTCGAAAAGGTATTTATTTTACCTTGAAGACCTGCTTTTTCGGCAAAGGACAATATAAAATCCTTGTCACTCGGACCTTCTGTAAATACAAAAACTGACGGTTTTATTGTGTAAGTTAGAGCATCAACATCATAGCCTAATTCGTTTATTGTTTCTAAAAGTTTATTCTTATCATCTACTTTTGAAACTATGATTCCTTTCTGACTAATTTCATTTTTTAATGAAAAAACCTTATCTAAGCCTACTTCATTGATTAAAACAACACTATGAGTCGTAATAATAAATTGTGTATCAATGGAAAGTAGTTTAATATACTTGATAAATTCTTTTATCAGACTTGGGTGCATGTGTACTTCTGGCTCATCCATCAGTACAATGCTTGGTTTAAGAAGCAGAATTGTAGAAAGCATTAAAACCAAGGTTTGCATTCCTTGACCAACATTGTTTATATCGTATTTAACATTTTCGGTTGCTCCATTTTTCCTTAAATTTTCATGTAAAATCAACTCGAATTGGCCTAAATCTTCATTGTTAATTACATCTACATCATTAAGTTCTGTAAAAATTTCAAGTAAGCGTTTTTTAAATTCTTGAAATTCCTCGGGTTCTTTCTTTTTTAGAGCATATAACAAACCTCTTATATTTATATTACCCCCTCCATTTCTTCGCTGTTCATCTATCGCATTTAATGGAATAAATTGTTCTCTATCTAAAATTTCCCCTTTGGAATCAAGGTAAAGTGGTGATTTAAAGACATTATAAAAATCAGAGTTTTGAATTTGATTTTGTGTATGTAATAGAAGTACGTTTAAAAGTTCATCCTCTTTATTCAATTCATCAATTAATATTTTATTTATTTCAGCATTTACAATAAGATTTGATTGCTTCTTTTTTATGTAAAAGCCAGTATGCTTAATAGTTATAGGTTTAGAAAGAAGTCTTTGAGCTAAATCACTTAAATTGAAAGTATTGATAGGTATTTGACGAGTAACATTCAAACCTAAATTCAAATAAGAAATCCATTGCTCTTTAGTAAGTAATACCTGCCCTTCAATCACTAAATTCCCATCTTCTACCAAATAGTTTAAATCCTTGGCTGGTGTTATCTGTTCCGTTTTAAAAAGTCGTTGAATAGCATTCAAAATACTTGTTTTACCCGCATTGTTTGCTCCTACTAAAACATTTATATCTTGATTAAATGTTATTGTTGGGTCTGGTAAGTTGCTTATTTTTCTAAAGTTAGAAAGTTTTAAATTCAATAATTTCATTTTAGTTGCATTAAGCTGTTTTGAGTGATTATCAAATTATTTTCACCTCATCCTTATCTTCCGAAAACACGTAGTGGACTGGGAGTTAGATTAATAATTATTAACTATAAATATACAAGTTAAAATCTTGTCCTACAAAATTACTCCACCCCCACCATTTTCAAGCAAACAGGCACAGGAACTTCTATTTGCTTGCCAGTTGGCGTTAATTTGCCTGTTTTAGCATCTCTTTTGAAAATCGTAATATTATCGGTTTTTTGGTTAGCTACCAAAACAAACTTTCCGTTGGATGTTATCATAAAGTTTCTTGGTATTTCTCCTAAAACTGGCACATTTTCGATGTAAGTCAATTTCCCTGTTTTTTGGTCAATGCTATAAGTTACTATGGCATCATAAAAGCGATTTGTGCCATATAGAAATTTACCATTGGGTGAAATATGAATATCGGCACAGGCATTATTTTCCTTAGAATCCTTTGGTAAAGTAGAAATTGTCTGAAATGCCGATAAACTACCTTTTGTATAATTAAATGCCGTAATGGTGCTGCTTAATTCTTGAATAACATAAGCAAATTTTCCGTTGGGGTGAATCGTAAAATGTCTTGGACCTGAGCCATCGGCAACCTTTGTAAATGCTGGTTTTCCTTCTAATAGCTTGCCATTTTTTGTGTCTAAACTATATGTTACGACCTTATCAATGCCCAAATCTGGCACAAAAACATCAACATTATTTGGGGCAATATTGACCGAATGAACATGGGATTTTTCTTGGCGAGCTGCGTTAGTTCCTTTGCCTTCATGCTGAATTGTTTGTGTCGCGTGTCCAAGAGAGCCATCAGCTTCAACTGGTAAAATAGACAAACTTCCGCCAGTATAATTTCCAACCAAAACCCATTTTCCTGTTTTATCAATACTTACATGGCAAGGATTTGCTCCGCCTGACGATTGGGTATTTAGTTTTGTCAGAATTCCAGATTTTTTATCAAAACCAAAAGCCGAAACCGAACCATCACCATCGGTTTCTCCAACCGAATAAATAAATTTTTCGTTTGGTGAAACTGTCAAAAAAGAAGGATTTTTTATGCCTTTTGCTACACTTACGGCACTAAAACTACCAGTATTTGTATTGAACTTATAAACATAAATGCCTTCACTTGGATTTGCTGTATTGGCTCGAGTATAAGTGCCAATGATTAAATATTGGTCTTCTTTTGCTTGTGATTTGCCGATATTTGGTAAAAAAAACAAGGCTAAAATTAAGGCAATGATTGCGTTTTTTGGTTTCATAAAAAGGAAGATTTGGGTTTTATTTTCAAAGATAATTGTTTTTATTTACTTATTGGTTAGACCTTAAAGAACGAGGTATAAGACAAGTTTAAAATATTAAAAAACATATTTCACCACAGAAGAAAAAAAGAGTAAATACCTCAGAGATAACAGAGCTTATCTCAATATTTTCTTATCTTTCTCCTATTCTCTGTGGTATTTTCTTTGTTCTATCTGTGGTAAAACAAACTCTACTACACCTTAAAGAACCATCAAATTACAACCTCGAATATCCGAATTATCAAATCTACCAATGATGCTAAACGACTGATTATCAGTATTATACGCTCCTAAATCTTGTGTTTCGATAAAGCTACAAGAATCAATGTTTGCCAAATCAATGATGTTTATGCCACCACGAACCACGCTTTTTTTTACCGGAGAAGGTAAGTTTGCCGTTGGAATAATTTTGAAAGGGTCGTTGATTTCTCGCAACAAAATTTTCATTGTTTTGGGTAATTCAAAAATACCATCACCTTTAGAATATCCTTGTGAAAGCAATTCGGTCATACCATATTCGGAATGTATTTTTTTTACGCCAAAAGCACCAGTCAAAATCTCATGTACTTCTTCACGCAAAAGTTCTTTTCTACGTCCTTTCATGCCTCCAGTTTCCATAACAATAAGGCGATTTTTGAGGTTGTGCATACATGCCAAATCTTCACCAAATTCTGCCAAATCAAGCAAAGCGAAAGTTACACCAATCAATAAAATTTTTCGCTTAGACGGAACGCCATCATCAGATAATTGCCGAAGTTTTTTGAGCAATTCTTTTGTATTATTCAAGAAAAAACCAGATTTTTGGGAGTAAGTATGGTAAATAAAACTCTGCACCATATACACCAACGAGGAGTTATTTCGTTCAAGATAAGAAGGTAATAAAGCCAAAATATGGTAGTCGGTCAGAGAACCATAAAATTGCTCAAAAATCTTTTGGCTAAGGTATTCATAAAAAGGCAAATCGCTCACCAAATGCTTACTTGTAGTGTCGCCAGTAGTGCCGCTACTTTCAAAAACCATTTGTGTGGGAGCATTATCCGAAACGATTTTATGGTGTTTGAAAAACTGAATAGGCAAGAACGGAATTTTATCTAAACGATTGATTTTCAAGGGATTAACTCTTAGCAAATCAATGTATTTTTTATAAACAGGATTGTGCATTGCTTGAAAACGAAATACTTCTAATGCCAATTCTTCAAAATGATTTGGTCTTAAAGAATTGTCGTTAAGTTGCAAAACCGCAGATTTTAATTCATCACGAATACCCATTGAAAAGTTTAAAGTTTTTACTAATTTAGCAGAAATATTTATTATAATTGAAAAAAAAAGAGCGTTATTCTGAAAATCCAGAAAATTCTTTAATTCTGATATAAAACTACATATTAACGATGAAAAAGGTTTCAGCATTTATTATTTTAGGTATAACATTTTCATTATCGGGCTGTTACAAAGAAACAGTTTTCGATGTAAAACCTGCCATTGGCTTTAATGATTTGCGTAAAGAAATCAGAATTGACCAATTTACGGGTTCAAAAAAAGATTCGCTAATTTTGACAATTAATTATCAAGATGGTGATGGCGATTTGGGACTTAATGAAAAAGAAAAGGCTGCTGCTGAGGTCAAAAACGATTATAATTATATAGTCAAATTATTCCGTAAAAAGAAAGGCGTTTTTCAAGAATTTGTGCCAGCAGTACCTTATTCTGGTTTTTTTATACGCTTGAGAAGTGATGGAAAAGTAGGTCCAATTGAAGGAAAAATAGACTATTCCATAGATTTTCCACATCCTTTTACGCCAGTCAAAGATTCATTAAAGTTTCAAGTAACAATCAAAGACCGTGCAGGAAATATCAGCAATACTGTTGAGTCAAAAGTGATTGTTTTGCATGAGTTTTGAGGTTTAGCAATTATAAATTCAAAACTGCCCCTGTGCCATTCCTTTTGGGGAAAATAGGTTTTCCTTTGTCCAAATAAACGCCTTCGGCTGGGTCGTTGGAAATCAAAATAGAGCCATCCATATCTACATAGTCAAGCATAGGGGCGAGTTGCCCAATGGCAGAAATACCAATACTTGTTTCGGTCATGCAGCCACACATTACAGTAAGCCCCAAACTTCGAGCTTCGGCAATCATTCGTAAGGCAGGCGTAATACCGCCACATTTGGCAAGCTTTATGTTTATACCATCAAATTTTCCAAAGCACTTTTTCACATCTTCTTCCACAATACAACTTTCGTCGGCAATCAAAGGCAAAACCGAATGTTTCATCACTTCAATCATTGGTTCGTAGTCGTCTTTTTTCATGGGTTGCTCAATAAATTCAACCCCCAATTCGGCAAATTCTTTTGAGTTTTCGATGGTTTCTTCTACGCCCCATGCACAATTGGCATCTACTCTAAAAAGTGCGTCGGTATGTTTGCGAAGTTCTCGCACAATGTCCACGTCGTGGTCAGTACCGAGTTTTATTTTATAGATTGGAAAATCAAATTCTTGCATTTTCGACACCATTTTTTCAATGGTATCAATGCCAATCGTATAATTTGAGTAGGGAGTTTTGCTAATATTTAAGCCCCAAATTTCGTATAAAGGTTTTCCTTGTTTTTTGCCCCATAAGTCCCAAGCCGCTATGTCTAATGCACAATGAGCAAAAGGGTCATTTTTCAGAAAAGGATACATCATTGCCCAAAAATCTTCGGGTTTTTGTAGCTCATAATTTTCGATAAGTGCTTGATATTCAGCGAGTTTATCTCTCATTCCTTCGGCAGTTACACCATAATAAGGAATCGGCGTAGCTTCACCGAAACCGCTTAGGTCGTCCTCTTGCAACTCTACAATGAAGGCATCAATTTCATCACGAGAACCATGAGCAATAGTAAAAGTGTGCCGCATTTGCAGCGTAAGTATATGGAATTTTAGTTTCATTTTGATGATTTAATGCAACAATGTTTTGCTTGTTTTGAACGAAAATACAAAGTAAGTAAATTTTCGCCTATTCGGCGTGTCGAAACAAGATAAGTGAGTGAAAAATTCTCCATTTTTGATTTGAAATTATAGCTCTCTATTATATTTGCTTCTTGAATTTGGTTTTTTAAACTTAGATTTAGCTAACTTGCTTTATCTTTTTATTCAACCATATACAAAACTATGATAATCAACAGAAGAACATTCCTGCAACAATCGGCATCGTTGGCAGCATTGGCATTAATAAATACTGATGTAGAGGCAAGGGGAACACTCAAAAAATTTGGCTGTCAGCTTTATAGCATTCGTGATGTGCTACCAAAAGACCCAAAAGGCTACATGAAGCAGTTGGCAGACATGGGTTACAAATATTTTGAAGGCTATTCAAAAGACCCATTTTGGAAGATGACTCCGAAAGAAGCCAAAGCATATTTTGGTGATATTGGTGTAAAAATGGTGAGTACGCACCTCGGTTTGGCAGATACCAACGAAGAAATGATAGCCAAATGTGCAGAAGCTGGCTTGAGCTATGTGATTTGCCCAGCCATTGGAATGCAACCTTCGGCAGATGCTTGGAAACAAAAAGCAGAAGCGTTTACTAAAAATGGGGAAATTTGCAAGAAATATGGTTTACGCTATGGCTATCACAACCATTCTTATTCTTTTCAAAATGCTAATGGCGTAAAAGGGCAGAAGATTTTACTCGAAAACACCGACCCATCGTTGGTTTGTTTTGAATTGGATATGTGTTGGAGCGAAGCAGCGGGCGAAGATAGCATTGCTCATTTGAAACAATATGGTAGTCGTTATGAGCTTTGTCATATTAAGCAGCTCGAAACAAAAGACCCAAAGCCTAAACAGACAGACCTTGACTTTGCCGCTGGAAAAATTGATTATAAAAGCCTTCTCAGAGCAGCAAAAGATAGTGGAATTAAATATTTTTTGGTCGAACAAGAGCAATATCCTATCGGACCAATCGAAAGTATGAAAAGTGATGCGGTTTACCTAAAAGGACTGAAATTTTAATACTAATCACTTTTAAATGTAAGGCGATGAAAGGGCGTAAAACCATGCTCTTTTATCGCTTTTTTGTGAAAAGGCGTAGGATAACCAGCATTTTGATGCCATTTATAGTGTGGAAATTTTAGGGCAAGCACTTCCATCAAATCATCTCGATAGGTTTTGGCAAGAATAGATGCTGCCGCGATAGACAAAAATTTAGTGTCGCCTTTCACAATGCAAGTATGTGGAATAAGTGGAAAAGGCGTAAAACGATTGCCGTCAATGAGCAAATGTTCTGGTCGAATGTTTAGTTTTTCAACGGCTCGGTGCATTGCCAAAAAACTGGCTTTCAGAATATTTATTTTATCAATTTCTGCGTGCGATGCCTCTGCAACGGCATAAGCCAAAGCATCTCGTTCAATTTCGATTCTTAAAATATTTCGCTGAATTTTGCTCAATTGCTTCGAATCATTCAGCAAATGATGTGTATAATCTTTAGGCAAAATCACTGCGGCAGCTACAACGGGCCCTGCCAAACAGCCTCTTCCCGCCTCGTCAAGACCAGCTTCTATTGCATCAAAATTATAATATGAGCATAGCATAAACTCAATGAGTGATTTTTGAATGAATGAATGATTTCGCAGTGGCGTTCGGTGTCGTTGCGATAAAATATTTTGAATGTTTGAGTAAAACTCAACAAAATTTACTTTGAAAACAAAAAAAGCCTTTCAGAAATGAATCTAAAAGGCTTTTTTGATGATACTTTTGAAAGAAAATTATTTCTTTGCATAACGCTTGTTGAATTTATCAACACGTCCTGCAGTATCAAGTAATACGTTTTTGCCAGTGTAAAAAGGATGCGAATCTGAGCTAACCTCCACTTTGTAAACTGGGTATTCGTTGCCATCTTCCCAAACAATATTTTCTTTGGTATTGGCACATGATTTTGTCAAAAATTTAAAACCTGTTGACAAATCCCAGAAAACAACTGGTCTATAATTTGGATGAATATCTTTTCTCATTGCTTTATTTATTGAATTTCTTAATCTTTTTCTAAAACGGACTGCAAAATTAGGTATTTCAATCGAAAAAACAAAATCTGATTATTAAATTAATTATAAAAAACACTTTTTCCTTAAAAAAATAGTATTTTTATTCTCTCATACAACTATTGAGTTCCTTTTTGCATTTACTTATTATAAACGACGTTACAAATCTTGATTGCAACTGCTACTATCGAAAGTTTGCGAACCAAAGACGCTACTGCCCAAAAGAAAGTTTTTGAGCAATACGGCAGCTTTTTGTACCGTGTGGCTTATCGTTATGTGCGTGATAGAATGACGGCAGAAGATTTGGTGGTAGATTCGTTCTTGAAAATCTTTGATGGTGCACCCAATTTTAGGTTTGAAAGTTTACGCTCGTTTGAGGCTTGGATGAAAAAAATTGTGGTCAATGAGTCGCTGATGTTGCTGAGAAAACAAGCAAATTTTCATTTAATGCCCGAAAGCGAAGCCATCGAAATGCCAGTTGATGAAACCGCACTTGATGCCATTTCGACAGGAGAAATTCATCAACTAATTGCCGAATTACCAGACGGTTATCGCACGATTTTTAATCTTTTTGCAATTGAGGGGTACTCGCACAAAGAAATTGCTGAAAAACTCAATATCAATGAAGGTACTTCAAAATCTCAGCTAAACCACGCTCGAAAATTATTACAAAAGAAAATCTTACTAATGAACAGAAATATAAGTCATGGAAGAGAAGAAATTTTATAAGGAAATTCAACAGAAAATTGACCAAACCGACTTTGAACCAGAATGGAATAGAAGCGAAGTTTGGCAACGAATTGAGCAAGGAAACAGCAAGAAAAAACCACTTTTTACTTGGTGGAAAGCTGCCGCTGCAAGTATTGCTTTGCTTGGGGTTTTTGGTGCGTATTTTTTGAAAAATATCAAGCAAACTACTGATTATCAGTTAGTTACAAACAATGAAGTAATTTCAAAACCTCAAGCAATTATTCCAATTTCTACTAAATTGACACAAAAAGTTTTTGCAAAAACAAAAGTAATTTCACAAAGTTTTAATGAGAAAAAAGCCATTGGTGAGCTGCCCCAAATTGCAGTAGAAATGGCAATTGTTGAACCTAAAATTATTGAAAAAACTTTAACAGAAAAACCAGCAATTGCAGTAAATGAAGAAAAAGTAATTACTCCAAACGAACCACTTTTTTCAGAAAAATCTACTACTTTTATAGCAAATCCAGCCATTCTTGAAGTCAAGATTCCAAAAAAGAAAGAACGCATTGCTATTTTGGAAATTCCAGAGGACGACGAAACATATACTATTCAGAAAAAAGAAAAACGTAAGGGATATGCAGCTCGTTTAGCAAGAAAAATGGGTAAATTTAATACCCAAGAAAACGAAGAATTACCTTCAATTAATGGAAAACCAAATAAAGTTTGGGCTTTTGTAAAAGAAAGTTTTAAGAATGAAACGATGGTTGCTGATTCTACGGTGAAGTAAGAAATGCTTTGAAAAATATGTGTAGATTTGTTTGAAAATTTAATAATAATTAGAAATGAACCAATTATTGAATATTATAGATATTAAAAATCTTTATCCTAACGAATGGGTTTTGCTTGGAAACCCTGTGATGGACGAAAGTAAAATTGATGTTTTATCGGGAATACCAGTATTTCATAGTAAAGACAAAAAAGAAGTTTGCTACATAGGAAGAGATAAAACGGCTAATTTTGATAAAATAACATTAATTTATACTGGTACTTTTAGACCATCAAGGAAAATTACGGGTATTTTTAATCGCATTACAAAATGACCTATAAATTCAGAAGAGAATCTGAAAGTGGACTAATACTTGTTAATATCGAAATTGATGACAAGTACGAACTTAAAATGATTTTAGATACTGGAGCTACAAATACGACTATTGATAGCAATGCTTTATACTTGCTTGGTTATGACCTAAAGGATAATATTGGAACGGTCGAGATTGAAACTACAAATGGAATAATTGAAACTGAAATTTTTGAAATTAATACCTTCTCTTCATTAGGTTTGACAAAAACAAACTTCCAAATCCAAGTTTATGACTTCTTGGCACACGGCATTTTCTCAGATTATAATGGACTTCTTGGACTCGATTTTTTAGAAGGAACTAAGTTTTGTATTGATACCAATATAGACATAATTACGCTTTCGTAAAAAGAAAAACCATTAATAATCTCTTTCTAACTTTGCGATGAAAAAGCTACTCACACTCCTATTTTTACTTTTTTCAATCAATGTTTGGGGTAATATTTCGCCAGAAAAAAAAAACATCGACTCTATTGTTGTAAATATTGGAAAAAAGAAGAAAATCGTACTCTGGGGGCAAACCAGAGAGGATTTGAAGGCTTTGGAAAAGTATGATTTGAATAGAATTGTGGTGCAAATGAACCAAGATTTGGAAGAAATGCCCACCAATGTTCGACGTAGCTTTAGGCAAGATTTTGAAGGAAATTCTTATACAAAAGAAGCTACTCGCCAACGAGAAATCGAAGGACTTAATCAATGGCAACGCCTCAAAAGAGATACTTATATTAATCTTAGCTTTGGACTAAATTCTGCAAAATTCTTGCAACGAAGCAATCCTGCATTGAACCCGTTCAAGGTTTCGGAAGACTTATTTCGGCAAAACGTCTTTACTTCTCCCAATATTAATGTGGCTTTGATGCGACAAGAAAGTTTTATTCGAGCAGGTCATAAAGAAATTATTTTGAGGTATGGTTTTGACCTAAGTTGGTATTTTGTTCGTAGCGTAAGTACAAAAAACACTGCATATTTGCTTCGTTTGAATAGCACAGACAATGCAAAGTTTGATACTTTGGCTATTTATCGCCCAGCAAAAACCGGCAATTATTATACTTCTGAAAATTATTTATCTACTGACCTAACAAAACGAATTGCTCCAACTACTTCAAATCAGTCGCTTTTTTATGTAGATTTTAAGGTTGTGCCAACCATTAATTTTTATGGAAGAGATAACCAACGGACTTTCAATATAGGCTTTGGGGCATATTTGGGAACTTTACTTTCAGGAAGTAGAAATTTTTCGGAGATTAAAGCAATCAATCAAAAAGAAACAAAAGTTACCATAAAAAGCAAAGAAAACCCTTATCGCTATGGCGTTATTTTAAATGTTGGACACGGAATTGTAAACTTGTTTTTGGAGGCAGATATTAAAAATTTATTTCAAAATCGACAAGATAGAAGCAATGCCACGCAAAACTTGACCACAATTGGGTTGAGGTTTGGGAGGTGAGGTTTTTGCTTCGAGTTCGTTGATTGACTCGCTCTAAAATAAATTTACTTAATATTTATGTAAATCTATTTTAGGACGAAACATCATTATTTTAGCTTCTTGAACTCTTGAAGTCCCAAATAAAAACCTAAGCTAAATAATAAAGTGATTAATGCTGCGAAATAAGGTATTATTTTAATCATTTTTTGTGTTGTTTATTAGCTTCAAGTAAATTCCGAAAGCAAGGATTGATGGCACCCAAATACCTATAAATATTGCCGCCTGTGCCTCTCCTTGAAAGTACAATACTTCTGAGAAAACAAGCGAAAGTAACGCTGAGATAAATAACAATTTGTCTGTTATTGTAAACTTTTTTAACATGATTTTATTGATTTTTATTTTTGAAAACCTATCTGGACTACATGCTGTAGGGATAGCACAAATGTAATAATGTTATTTTATAAAAAGACAAGGTTTATTATAATATTAAAAATCTATCTTTTGTCTGTACTATTGACTATAACTATCAAAACACCGATATTGTTATTCCACATCAGACGGAATACTCTAAGAGTTCTGATAAATGTAATCTGTACTTGAATTATTAGTCGTTGTGCCTCAGTAGAACTGTCAAAATTTTTTCTAAAATCAGCAAGTTAGTAGCCATTCTACCACCGAATTCACAATAGCAATGACCTTATTCATTTTAAGGAAGTATTCCTTATTTGATTAATTATCTGTGTCACTACATTATTAAACGCCCAAAAATTAAAATATACACAAGATATAGCCAGCAAAAGGCAAAACTTTTACTACTTTACTTTGTTATATATTTTCCACTATCTGTAAATTTTCGAAATGGCTTTTAATAAAAACTTTGAGGTACTTTATCAAAAACTTCTTTCGGATAAAACTAAAAGTAGAAGCGAACGGACTATTTTAGTAATAGCCATTGCAAGTTTTCTTATTCATTTGACAATTATTTACTTGGTAGATTTTGGCATTATTTCTCTGAATACACCTTCGGACTTGCTCAAAAACCCTATTGCAGCTATTTACACGCCTTTTTCATTTATTCTTGTTGATGAAGTCTATTTGTTAATACATTATCTCCCAAAATCAATTACCACGTACATCTGCAAGCAATATGAAATTATTACGCTAATCATTATCCGACGGCTATTTAAAGACCTTTCCACTTTGTCGCTCTCGTCTGACTGGTTCAAAATTAAATATGACTTACAGTTTACCTACGATTTGGTAGCATCAGTTCTGCTGTTTTTTCTTATTTATCAATTCTACTTACAAAGCAAAAAAAAATACAGAACGATTATTAGAAATGAACCTGAGATTGAAAGTATTTCGAGATTCATAAAAATAAAAAAACTTCTGGCTATAATTTTAGTACCTATACTAATTTCAATTGCAATATATTCTTTTATAAACTGGTCTGTAAGTACGATTTATCCAATTACAAATACAAACGTTTCATTTAAAAACATAAATAATATTTTCTTTGAACAGTTTTTTACTGTTTTGATTATTGCTGATGTTATTTTATTATTATTTTCTTTATTTCATACAGACGAGTTTCACAAAGTTATTAGAAACTCTGGCTTCATCATTTCTACTATCTTAATCAGGTTATCCTTTTCGGTAAGTGGATTGCTAAATACTGTGCTAATTGTATCTGCCATTACTTTTGGACTATTAATACTTATTATACACAATAAATTTGAAGAGCATCTTGCAATGGAACAAAGCAATGCAGATGCTACCAATAATTTTTAATTTAGTTTTTGTTGAAGGCTTGCTTTACAAGTATCAAAAAATGAAATGACAATTGGAGGGTGATTTTTTCGGTGTCCGAGCGTAGCCGAGGACACCGAAAAAAATTATTTATACATCACTTTCTTCACGGCATCTATTGTACGCTTCATGTTTGGTAAAGTAACATCTATGAGCGTTGGAGCATAGTGAAGAGGAATATCCATATTATTTACACGAATGACAGGAGCATCCAAATAATCAAAAGCATAACGTTGTAAATGATAAGTAATTTCAGAAGAAATTGCTGCGAGAGGCCAAGCTTCTTCCACAACTACACAACGATTTGTTTTCTTTACAGAATTGATAACTGTCTGATAGTCAATAGGTCTGACGGTACGAAGGTCAATTAATTCAACTTTGATTCCTTCTTTTTCTAATTCAGCAATGGCTGGCACAACTACTCTTGGAATCATTTTTCCGAAAGAAACAATCGTTACGTCAGTGCCTTCTTTCATTACATTAGCTTTGCCTAATGGAATCATGTATTCTCCTTCTGGCACTTCGCCTTTATCGCCATACATTTGCTCCGACTCCATAAAAATAGTTGGGTCATTATCACGAATGGAGGCTTTCAATAAACCTTTAGCTTCGTAGGGAGAATGAGGCACAACAACTTTCAAACCTGGCGTATTGGCAAACCAATTCTCGAAGTTTTGCGAGTGCTGAGCTCCCAACTGACCCGCATTTCCTGTTGGTCCACGAAAAACGATGGGACAAGAATACTGTCCTGCCGACATAGACATAAACTTTGCGGCAGAATTGATAATTTGGTCAATGGCAACTAACGAAAAGTTGAAGGTCATAAATTCGATGATTGGACGCAAGCCATTTACGGCAGCTCCAACGCCAATACCGCCAAAACCTAATTCGGCAATTGGGGTGTCAATGACTCGTTTTGCACCGAATTCATCTAACATACCTTGACTTACTTTATAAGCACCGTTGTATTCGGCTACTTCTTCTCCCATCAAAAACACGTTTTCATCACGTCGCATTTCTTCTGAAAGTGCCTCACGTAAGGCTTCTCTGAATTGTATCTCTCTCATCTTTGGCTTAGAATTTTGCAAATTGCAGACGTAAAATTAGTACATCTATGCCTAAACTCAAAATAATTCGGGTTTTAGAATTGGCATATTCTATAAAACGCACAAAAAAAGCGTCCATAATTAAATAGACGCTTTACTTATACTTGGATAATCGGATAATAGTTTTATTTCACATCAATTGCACTTATAGCATTACCCGCAGGCTTAAACATTTCTAAGTCATAAAATAGATAGGCAATTTTAATTACACCTTTGGCATAAGGTTTTAAATTTCCTTCTTTCGTTTTTTCAAAAACCTCTTTAATTTGTATCAAATAAGTGTCTTCATTTTTGGCCATGGCAGCCAAATAAGCAATTGAACCATTGCCAAAAATTGTTTGGTTTGCTATTTTTTTACCATCTCTCACAAGAGAAATGTCAAATTCTTTCACAAATAATTCCTTTTTTTCTTTTCTATCTTGCTCATAAAAAGGAAAAGTTTTTACTGATAAATCAACATCTTTTCGACCAAAAGCTAAATTTGAAGGAGCATTTTTACCATTAATAATACATTGAACTTTAATGATTTTCTTCTTTTCTTCTTGTGGTTGCTCGGTTTCTTGAACATTTTGTGCAAAAACAAAAGATGATGTTAAACTCAAAGCAATAGCCATTGCTTTAAATCTTAGGTTGAAAAAGTATTTCATTTTACAGCAAGTTTAAAGTTTGTAGGAACGGTAATAAAAAATAATTAATATACAATGTACAAGCGAACTCGTCGCAGCAATTATTTGTGGTCGTTCCTTGAATTATATTTAAAGTGTTACGTTGAATTTAAAATATTTAATATTTTATGATTAAACGGTATCAAATTATGTGCCAAATGGTTTTTTTGAGCAAAAATGTATATTTTTACACGCTACAAGATGTTTTTTTAAACAATAGTGTTTATTTATTTACTTTTTATGTTCATGCCAAAGATATTTTTAAATAAGAATTTATTTTAAAATCTATGAAAATCCGACCTGCTATTTTAATTGTTGAAAATAAAAGAATCTTGACTATGCAGTATAATTATGGCGGGCAAGAAGTTTTTAATTTGCCCGGGGGAAATTTAGAATTTGGCGAACATTTAGCGGAAGCATTAGCAAGAGAAATGCAAGAAGAAATGGGTATAGAAGTTTCAGTTGGCGAGTTGCTGATGGTTGGCGAAGTGTTTTTTGAAGAACAAAAAAAACAAACTTTTCACTTTATTTTTGAGGGAAATATCATTGAAGGAATCCCTATTTTAAATCCAAAAGAAACTTCGGCAATTGCTATTAAATGGCTGACTATCAATGAGTTATCTTCTGTGAATTTATATCCAAATATTTCAGAGAAGCTGTTGCAATATTTTAGAGGGAGTCTTCCTGATAAATATATTGGTAAGATTGAGCAAAAGTGGTTTTAATAGGCATTTTTCATTCTTCTCAATTTTCCTGAAAACAAATAGACAAATGATAATGCCGCTAATCCTGCCACAAATAAAAAGGCATAGGGCATTCGTTGGATTTGGTTTTGATAAATAGCCGAACATAAATATGCACCCAAACCGATACCTCCTTCGAGTGAAATATACATGGTTGCTAATGATCTTCCTCTGTTATCTTCATCACCCAAATCAATTGTCCATGCTTGCAAAATAGGTGATAGAATTCCCATTGATAAGCCAAAGAAAATAGCCCCTGTTACAAAAAAATAAATATCGTCAGCAAAAGCTGTTATACACATGCCAATAATTAAGGCAAAACAACCCAATCTTATGACAGGAATTCGTCCATTTTTGTCTGAAAATTTTCCTGCAACAACCCTAATAAAAAGCGAAGCAATAGTAAATACCAAAAAGTATAAACCTTTGTTGTGCAAGCCAATACTTTTGCTCAAATCGGGTGTAAGCGAAGCAACCGCACCATAACTAAAGGAAGTCAAAAATACGACAACGGCTGCCGGAATAACCATTCGGTCAAAAATATCTTCTTTGGTGATTTTCAATGAGTTAAGTGAGAATTTTTCTTGGTTTTCTTTCGGTAAAGTCTCCTTCATGTTATACAAAATAGCAATCGAAGTGAGGGCAAACAATGACGAAACATAAAACAAAATATTCATTGAAAAAGTATCAGCAATCCAACTTCCAAGAGCTGGACCAAAAGCCATTCCGAGTCCACTCATCATGCCGTGCATTCCCATCGCTTCGCCTCTTCGGTGCATCGGCACAATGTCAGCAATGTAGGCGGCAGTACCTGTAGGCTTAAAACCTGTTGAGAAACCATGTATTAATCTCAGAAATAAAAAAGGATAAACCGTCGTAACAATCGGGTAGAAAAAACCACAAACAAAGCAAACCAGCGACCCAAAAGCCATGACAGGCACACGCCCGATGCGGTCGGTAAGTCGCCCACTGAAAGGTCTGGAAAGCCCCGCAGTGATAGTAAACATGGTGATTATCAAGCCTTTATATTCTGCTCCGCCCATATCGCTAAGGTAATCGGGGAGTTCAGGAATTAGCATATTGAAGCTACAAAAGAACACAAAAGAACTTGTGCAAAGAAGCCAAAATTGGAGCGTGAAGATATTGTCAGATTGTTTTTGCATCTGCAAAGATACGACTTCAAGAAATAAAATCCTTCACTAAAATAGGCTATTTTTTCGAAATTTCAGAATTTTAATTTAAACCTTATGCAACCTTTTTTATCAAACATTCCGTCCTTCAAACAAATTCAGAAAATTAAAATTCAACACACCATCCAAAATTTTATGTAAAGACGTGTACTCATTTATATTATTTGTATCACTCTAAAATTAACAAAACCGAAATGAAAAACAATTTTTTTAAACTCACAGCATTAAGTATCGCTTTAGGAATGATGGTTGTATCTTGTAACAAAGACGACAATACTACAACTCCTTCTACTCAAGCAACAAGTGTAGTAACCGACAATCAGACAGCAAACGACCAATCTGAAAGTGCTTATCAGTTGGCAGATGATGCAACTTTTATGCCTTTCGGAGGAAGAAATCTTCGTGATACTGGCGAAGCTCTCGACAAAGGAGAAGGCGGACATTTTCCGAATCTTGGTGGTGGCTGGGACAAGCCTTTCAAAGGTAAAGATGGCGATTGTGCCACAGTTACAAAAACTGTTGCCAATAGTATCATTACAATTGTATATGATTTCTCGGCAGTCGCTGGTGGTGTTTGTGGCACTAAAGCCGTAGGTGGAAAAATGACAATTACGATACCTGTAAAACCAGAGGCACTTTTCTCAGGAACAATGGTCAGAACGGTAACGTATGATAATTTGAAAAGAGATAGCCTTACTTTGAATGGCTCGCACACTATCACTACAACTTTGGTAAGTGGCAAAGCAACTGCAAGCGAAAAATTAGGTACAATGACGATTTTGAATAGTAATTCTGGAAAAACGATTACTTATAATAGCACTCGTTCTCGCAAAATTGATGATAAAGGAACTACCGACCGTAGCGATGACGAGTCGTCGGTAACTGGTTCTACCAATGGAAAATCAAGCGATGGAACTACGTTTTCAACAATTATTACCAAGGCATTAGTAACGAAACATTCTTGCTCTGACTCAAAAGGTTTTCCTGTAAGTGGTACGGAAGAAGTAACAACCGCAGCGGGCGTGAAAACAACAGTTGATTATGGAACTGGCACTTGTGATTTGAAATATACAGAAACTGTCAATGGCGTAACTGTAGAAAAAGAAAGAGTTAAAGGCAAAAAAGATGGTAAAAAGTAATTAGATGAATTTTTCAATTTTCATAAGATAAAAGAAAAAGGTTAGTAACACGTTTAAAGGTTGGAAAGCATTGTCAGATTTGACAATGCTTTTTTTGTTGAAAATCACCAAATAATAAGCACTTTTACATCAGTAATTGCAGTAGTTTCACCAAGAAAGGAGAAGAACCTATTTTCTCAGATTCATAATTTTAGGAAAATTTACTAAAACCCATTCGGGCAATTTGGAGCTAACAAACAAGCGATTTTCCTTAGGATTTAGTTCAAAAACTAAGTCAATTGCATCGTAATCAATATCAACCAACATTATATTGTCTATCAGAGAAGTGTTATTTTGTAGGAGATTGTTGGTGTTTTCATACATTTCACGAATCACTTTTTCGGAAACACTATGCCCACCCGATTTTTCTCGAATAATAGCTCTATCAAAGCAAAGCTGAATTTCATTCGTAAAAAACAAGCAAACTGTAATAGCATATTTAGGAAATTTGCGTTTTACATATCGTAACAACTCGTAGTGATTATCATAACCAAGGTTTATTTCAACGCCAAAACTTTCATTATTGCTCAGTTTTTGTTGAATAAACTCATTGGCTTTCAGGTTAGACAAATCTTCATAATTGTCTTCTCCTTTGGCTTTGTAGTAAATGAAAAGTGCATCGTGGTTGAGAATATCAATATTTGGTGGTTGAAAAAGTTTTCCAGAGCTACTTTTTCCTACACCTGGAGGGCCAGCAATGATAAAAAGTAATGGCATTAGCGTATAATTTCGATTCTCCCATCAGGATATTCGGCCACAACATGCCCATCTTTTTTGTGAACCAAAGGCATATTTTTAGCAAAAAGCGTCCGTCTAACCTCTTTTTTTGCTTCAATTTGCCATGCTTTATATTCTTCGGGGTTCATCTCGGCAATAACTTTTGTCATTGTGCCTCTATAGCCAGTCAGTCTTACTACTTCCAAAGTATCTTCCATAAAAATATTTTTTATTAAACAAATATAATTGCTTTTTACGGAAATTTTTGAAATAAGGATTGATTAAAAATAAGCGTGTTCAAAATTTGTGAGGTTTATAACCATAATCCGATAATGCTTTTTTTGTTGAAAATAAAAATTATCATTAACTTGTCGAACAAAAACCTACTTTTCTATGAAACAATATGTAATAATTGCCAAAGATGGCACAGATGATGAAGCTCTTGCTCGCCGAATGGCTGCTCGCCCCGAGCATTTGGCTGGTATAAAATCTTTGAAAGAAAATAATAATTTTGTAACTGGTGGAGCAACCCTCGACGACGATGGAAAAATGATTGGCTCGGTGATGATTGCTCAATTTGAGAGCGATGAACTCATGCAAGAATGGTACGATAACGAACCTTATATTACGCAAGGTGTTTGGAAGTCAATTGAAATAAAGCCGTTTAGGGTAGCGAATGTATAATAGTTGAAAAGTTTAGAAAGTAAGAAAGTTTAAAATAATAATTACTTGATTATCAATAGTTTACGTTAAAAATAATTATGATAAAAATAGTAAGAACTTCCAACGGAAACCCTGATTTTACTAAATTAGTTGCTCTTTTAGATGCTCATTTGTGGGAACTTTACCCCGAAACCCAAGCACAATATGATACTTTTAATGTCATAGAAAAAAACAATACGGTTGTAATTGCTTACGCTGAAAATGAAGCCGTTGGCTGTGGATGTTTCAAGAAATTGGATGATGAAAATGTAGAAATTAAGCGAATGTTTGTAAAGTCCGAAAGTAGAGGTTTGGGAATTTCGCACTTAGTTTTGGGAGAGTTGGAGCAATGGGCAAAAGAATTAGGCTTCAAAGCAGCTCTTTTGGAAACACTCGATAAGCAAATATCCGCCATTGGTTTGTACCAAAAACGAGGCTATGAAATCACCAAAAACTATGGCCCTTATGTAAATTTAGACCAAAGTATTTGTATGAAAAAAGTGTTGTGAGTACCACCTTTATTAATTCTAAAGAACAAAAAAAGGCAGTCTTTAAAGCATAAAAACTTTAAGACTGCCTTTTTATTATTCGAGAAAAAAATTAATCTTCCTTCATATCATTCAAATTACTCTTGTTTTGGCTATAAATAAAGTAAACCACTAAACCGAGTGCCATCCAAATGATAGCATACATTTGGGCTTTTCCATTCAAAAGATACATTAAAGCAAAATTAGTGATGATTCCCAGAGGGGCAATAACCATTAACATCGGAGTTTTGAAAGGACGTTCACGATTTGGCTCACGTAGGCGGAGAATCAAAACTGCCAAACAAACCATAGCAAAAGCAAAGAGTGTTCCGAAACTCGTCATGTCGCTCAAAACGCCAATTGGTGTAAAGGAAGCAACCAAAGAAACTACCAAACCAACCAAAATCGTGCTTTTCCAAGGAGTTTGTAGCACTGGGTGAATTTGTTTGAAGAAATTAGGCAACAAACCATCTTTAGCCATTCCCAAAAACACACGTGTTTGACCTAACATCATCACCAACATTACAGAAACCAAACCTACTGTTGCTGCCGTAGTAATAATAAATACCGCCCAAGGTTGCCCGACTTTATCAAAAGCAAAAGCAACTGGAGCTTTCAAAGCATCCCCTGTAATGTCCTTATAATTCATCATACCCGTCAAAACCATTGATACTAAAATATAAAGAACTGTACAGATTAATAAAGAAGCAATGATAGCAAAAGGCACATCTTTCTTTGGATTAATTGCTTCTCCTGCCGAAGTCGAAACTACGTCAAAACCAATGTAGGCAAAGAAAATAGCTGCCGCACCACTCAAAATACCTCTGATACCATAAGCTTCTTGTGAAGTTCCGTCGGCATGAGTTACCATTTCGGGTGCTGGAATAAACGGTTTCCAATTATCAACATTTACAAAATATGCTCCAACAATAATTACAAAAAGAATGGCTGCAAGTTTCAAAATTACAATAATATTATTCGTATTGGCAGCTTCTTTAATACCTTTTACCAAAATCCAAGTTACAAGCCAAGTAATAAGAAAAGCTGGCAAATTGAATGCAAAAGTACTTGGTTCTAAATTATTGGCAGTTGCATAAGTTGCTGCCGAAAAAGGGTCATTAGTTAAATAGTAAGGAATCGTTATACCAAATAGATGCAGTAGCTTATTAAAATATCCCGACCAACTTACTGCCACAGTCATTGCTCCCATGGCATATTCAAGAATTAGCCCCCAACCAATTATCCACGCAAATAATTCTCCGATTGTTCCGTAGGCATAAGCATAGGCAGAGCCTTCTACTGGAAGCATTGAGGCAAATTCAGAGTAACATAGTGCAGCAAAAACGCAGCCAATTCCTGCAACAACAAATGACAATGCCAAAGCTGGTCCTGCATGATAATGTGCTGCTGTACCTGTCAATACAAAAATTCCACCGCCAATGATGCCGCCAATACCGATGGCAGTCAGCGACCATTTGCCCATGACTCTTTTGAGTTGGTTGTTTTTGATGTCTGCTTCATAAGCCGACATGGGCTTTTTACGCCAAATACTTTTTTCCATAAAATTTTAGAGTTTGGTTATTTAGTTTGTTAAACGAATTATATTGCAATATAAAACAAAAAAGGCTTGGATTGCCAAACCTTTCTTGCAAAAGACAAAATATTCTATTTTGCGGTTAATATTTCGGACAAGATAGTTGTTTATTATTTCTTCTTTTCCGCGGACTATCACGCTCAAATGGCTCTAATTGATAAGCTATCGAAATTTCGTGCGAGCCACCAGTTGAGAAACCCAAGCTCGAAATCGTAATATCATAGCTATAACCAATAGAGAAATTATCTTGGCGATAGCCTAACAAAAACACCAAAGCATCATTATTTGTACGAGTAATACCTTGCTTTTTAATAGGAATACCCCTGTACCAAACGCCTGCCGTAAGAGGTGAGTAAGTTGCATAAAAACCTAAATCCAATTGATCAAATTTTCCTTGTCTTTTGTATAAAAAAGCAGGTGAAATGTTAAATTCTTTTTCTGAATTAGCCGCATTATTATAAGGGTTCGCCAATGGAATTTTCAAACCACCACTTACACTTATTTTTCGAGGCAAACAATCACCTGTTGGACAGCCCGGCACAGCAGAACTTACACCTGGAGTAAGAAAAGAATAAGCAGGTCTATTAATATGATGAACGCTAACGCCCAACCAAGTTTTGCTATTATAAAACAATGCACCACCACTATAATCTACAAATTTGATAGGCGTGATATTGTTTTTGTCTGCAAAAGGGTCGCTCGAGGGATTTCCTGAAAAGCCACGATTGGTATATTGGTCGCCAAAAGTAAGCCCTAAATAATCTAAACTTTTATTTGAATAAGTTGCTTGAGCTCCCAAACGCAAGAAGTTTTCTTCGCCAATTTGAATTTGGTAGGAGTACATCCCACTCAGTTCTGTACTTTTTAAGCGTCCCGGTCCTTGCGAGTCATTGACAACCATAAAACCTATACCACTATTGAGCTTTTCGATGTAATGGTCAAGCGAAAAGGCAGCCGTTACAAAATTGGCATTAATAGAGGGCCATTGGTTACGATAATTGGCAATCAGACGAGGTGCATAGGCACTTCCCGCAAATGCAGGATTCTGATATAATGGTGCCGCATAAAATTGCGAAAATTGGGGATCTTGAGCCATGCTATTCAAGCAGACCAAAGACAAGAGAGTGATTCCTAAATAAAGTTTTTTCATTGCCTATATTAAAAGCATATAACGAAATAAATTTTAAGCAAATTTCATTCCAAATCAATTCCAAATAATTATTAAACGGATTTATTGACGTATTCTACTCTTTTTGTAACGAATGTTTGTAAAATTACGTCTTTGTAGTGTTATTGGTCTTATTATTGTGAAAATTATTCTTACCAATATGTAATTTTATTCTTTTATTCAAATAAATTTATTTCAAAAGTCGTTAATTTCATAACAATATGTTTATCCAATTGCCTAACAATTAACGAAATTATGCGGGGTCGTATTGGCAACAATCTTAAGATTTTTTTTCTAATTGCCGCATTTTTATATATTTCTCTCGACTCTTTTGGTCAGTTTTATGTAGGTGGCAAACTCTGTGTCGGTTCAGCGGCACCGACCACTCCCCCCATGCCCGCTGCTCAAAGTACAGATTGTAGCGAACCAACTGCTTTTTTTGATACCGAAAAAAATGCTACCGCTTGGCTTTGGGATTTTGGCGACCCTGCCACAGTTTCAGATATTTCGACAGTACGCAATCCAAAATATACTTATTCTACACAAGGTGTTTATATAGTTAGCTTGACACGCACAGTTGCTGGCGTAGTTCTACCGCCTGTTACTAAGACAATTACCATTAGCCGACTTCCTACACAACCTTTACTTTTTAAGAAAAAGAAAGGAGATACAACGCTTTGTGATGGAAAATCGCTTAAACTTGACCCATATCCTTTGCAACCAAGTCCACCTAATGCAAAATTTTTATGGTTTCCAAAAGGACAGACTACTCAAACAATTACCGTAGATTCGGCAGGATGTTATTCTGTTGAAGTTTTTGATGCTTCAGGAAATTGCTCTCGAACAGCTCAAATTACTGTTAAATTTTGTTTGCAAAATTCGGGCGGAGGAGGCACCGAAAAATGGTATTTTGGCAAAGGTGCAACCTTAGATTTTATGGCAAATGGTTCGCCTACGCCTCCTAAAGACACACTTGCCGATGCTGGAGATTTGTTTGGAAAACCTCAACAAACTGACCCAGTTTTTGTTCCTGGCGAACCATCAAAAAGCAATCCAATTGACTCCCCAGAGGGTTCTGCAATGGTTTATGACCCTTTTGGAGCATTACTTTTTTATACCGATGGCGTAAAAATTTATGGCAAAAACGATAATCCTCTGGCAGCTTTTCCACCTTTGACAAATAGTGATTTGGGTGGAACAAATGGAGCAACTCAATCTTCGGTTATTATTCCAAAAAGTGCTTGTAATGAATGCCAGCACCACCAATATTATGTTTATACAATAAATAAAACAACAGGTTTGCTTTCATATAGCATTATAGATACAAGGCGAAATAATGGTGAAGCTGCCGTGGTGGAAAAAGATATTCCTGTAAATTTTCAAACTTCGCAACGCATTACGGCAATCAGAACGCAGGATGAAACTGGTTATTTTATTTATTCACACGACGCAGGAACAAATGCGTTCAGAATTTTAAAAATTGATTCGACAGGAACAACCGAAATCGTACAAAATGTTGGCAAAGTTTTTAGTGATACCACAAGCGAAAAAGGTTATATGAAATTGTCGGGAACTGGTGCAAAAATGGCAGTGGCGGTTTCGGTTGGAGGCAGAAATTTTGTTGAAGTATATGACATAGATGGGCTTACGGGGCGTTTGGGAGCCTCGCCAATTACAATAGATTTGGGACTTGCACCACCTTATATATATGGAGTTGAGTTTTCGGAAGATGAACAAAAACTCTATGTAACGCTTCGTGGTGACCCTAAAAAAGGACAAACATCTTATTTATATCAATTAAATCTTAATTTGCAAAACCCGATTCAAATTGCTTTGCAAAAGAAAGAAATTGACAAATCAACAACACGGGCGTTTGGGGCTTTGCAAATGGGACCGATTAGTGGCGTTGGAAAGAAATTTATTTATATGGCAGTTGATGGAAGTAATATTCTTCCTTATATTTCTGAACCTGATTTTGTTGGTGATGCAAGCATTGTTGGCTATCAACCTATTAGTTCAGGTTTTGGGGCAGTAGTTTTTGGAAATAGCGGTTTTGGCTTTCCAAATGTCATTCAGGCAAGTCCTAAGCAAGATGGGGCAGGACTAAATGCTACTTATCAAGGCACTTGTCAAGGACAGCCAACTATTTTTTCGACTGAAGGAATATGCGACCCTATGAAAGGCGAAGTTTCTTGGGATTTTGGCGATGGGCAATTTGGCTCAGGAAAAAGCACGTCACACACCTACGAAAATTCAGGAAGATATATTGTTAGATTAAAAGTAGTGGTTTATTCAGAAACGATTCTTAGTAAAAATGTCAATATTCCCTTGTTGAGCAATGCTTTGAAGGAAAGATGCAAGGAATTTAATGTAATTGATACGCTTTATATAAAACCTTCACCAGTAATAATCTTAGCAGATTCGGCCTTTGTTTGTGTCATTGAAGGGGGTTCTTTATTACTAAATCCAAGTATTCAGCGAGCATATAGCCCAACTTATCTTTGGACAACCAGAGAAACTACGCCCACAATTATTGTCAGTGCTTTGGGTACTTATACTGTAAAAGTAACCAATAAATTTGCCAATAATAGTACCTGTGCGGCGAATGATAAAATCGAAATAAAAGAAGGTTGCGAGCCACGTCTTTTTGCCCCAGAGGTTTTTACAGCAAATAAAGATGGACTAAATGATATTTTCGAACTTCCAAGTGCCCATATTACTGATTTTGAGTTGAGGATTTTTAATCGTTGGGGAGAAATAATTTTTGAATCTCATGACCCCGACCATCTTTGGGATGGAAGTTATAAAGGACAAGTCATCGCTCCGATGATGTATGCCTTTGTGGTGAGTTATAAAAGCAAATATTTTCCTTATCGAGAAAAAACCACTCGGCGAGGAGGAATTATGTTAGTCAATTAAGTGGAAATGACGAATTATTCGATTGACGATTGACGAATAAATACTTTATAATCAGCACATTACGTAATTTTTTAGTTTTAATTAATCTTTTTTTACGACACAATTCTTCCAAAAAAATTCGTATATTTGGGTTTCTAAAATTCCCAAAACTTCATGCGACAAGACTATATTACAGGCGATAACGAGGCACTTTCTCCCATTGAAAAAGAAATCGAAAGAGCATTAAGACCGCTTTCTTTTGATGATTTTACGGGGCAAGAAAAGATTTTAGAGAATCTTAAAATATTTGTAATAGCTGCCAAACAAAGAAAAGAAGCCCTCGACCATGTACTGCTGCATGGCCCTCCAGGGCTTGGAAAAACGACACTTTCTAATATTATTTCTAATGAATTAGGGGCAAATATCAAAATTACTTCGGGACCAGTTTTAGACAAACCCAGCGATTTGGCAGGGCTTTTGACTAATTTAGAACCTTTTGATGTTCTTTTTATTGATGAAATTCATCGCCTAAATCCTGTTGTTGAAGAATACCTTTATTCAGCAATGGAAGATTATAAAATTGACATCATGCTCGATTCTGGTCCAAATGCCCGAAGTGTGCAAATTGGTTTGAATCCTTTTACGCTCATCGGTGCAACTACTCGTTCGGGCTTGCTTACCTCGCCTTTGCGTGCCAGATTTGGCATAAATTCTCGCTTAGAATATTATGATGCAGTGCTTCTGACCAAAATTGTGAAACGCTCTGCTTTTATTCTAAATATGCCTATTGAAGATGAAGGTGCTTTTGAAATTGCTCGAAGAAGTCGTGGAACACCTCGAATCGCCAATAATTTATTGCGAAGAACAAGAGATTTTGCCCAAGTAAAAGGTGATGGACGTATAACAATTGCCATTGCCGAAATGGCTCTGACAGCATTAGACGTTGACCAAGATGGCTTAGATGATATGGACAACAGAATTTTGCATACTATCATCGAAAAATTCAAAGGTGGACCAGTTGGCTTATCAACGATTGCTACAGCTGTGGGCGAAGAAGCCGAAACGATTGAAGAAGTTTATGAGCCATTTTTGATTCAAGAAGGCTACTTAAAACGTACTGCAAGAGGCAGAGAAGCAACAGAAAAAGCATATAGACACCTCAATATTTTGCCGAGATACAAGGCTGGGGAGTTGTTTTAGCGTTATTTTTTAGAAAAAAGCATCTTCAAATTGCATGATTTCAAATTTTTCGCCTACAATAATAGCAATAATATCGAAGCGAACGTTTCCGTGCCAATCTTTCTGATAAATGTAGTTTTCTGCAGTTTTGATGATAAGATTGGCTTTGTTTTTTGAAATCGTTTGTTCGGGAAAACCATGCGTAACTTCCGACCTTGCTCGCACCTCAACAAAAACTAACCAACCATCTTTTTTTGCAATAATATCAATTTCTCCCTTGCCAAAAGTAAAATTTTGGTCAAGGATTTCATAGCCTTTTTTGCTCAAAAATTTGACAGCCATTTCTTCGGCTTTATTGCCTGTATCGTTGTGTTCTGCCATAAATTAATGAGTGAATGAGCGAATGAAAGAATGAGTGAATATTTTATTTATAGAATTTATGAATTACGATTTGAAAATACGCTAACTATCTTATAATCAATACTTTAGTAGTAGTAAATTTAGGTATTTATTCATTCAGAATACTATATTTTTTCTAATTTCACTTCAAAACTGCCACAATATCCTTCACCAATTGTTCATGTTTGAAGTCGTCTTTTGGTGTGCAACCAAGGCGGACAATCACTAATTTTTTTGAAGGAACAATGGCAACCATTTGACTTTCAAAACCTACTGCCATAAAAGCATCTTGCGGGAAATCTTTGTCTTCATGATTTATCCAAAATTGTGCTGCATAATGTCCATTTGAGTGTGGCGTTTCGGTAGCTGAGTATTTTGCCCAACCTTCGGGCAGTAATCTTTCGCCATTCCAGATGCCATCTTGGAGATAAAGTTGTCCAAATTTTGCCCAATCACGTCCAGTTGCATACATAAATGACGAGCCAACATAAGTACCAGAAGCATCGGGTTCGATTACGGCACTTTTCATGCCTATTTTATGAAATAATTTTTGGTGCGGAAAAGCCAAATATTCAGCATGGCTTGCAAATTGTCGTCGAATTATTTCCTGCAAAATATTTGTTGTACCACTCGAATACGACCAAACTTTATCAGGTTCGGTAGCAGTTTTGCTTTGAATGGCATACGCCCCAGCACCTTTTTTTCGGAAAAGCATATCGGTTGCATCGCCAGGAGCGTCATAAACTTCTGCAAAATCAAGTCCACTACTCATTCGTAGAAGATGGTCAATGGTAATTTTTTTACGGCTATCGTTTTTCCATTCGTTTATTGGAGCGGGCTTTTTGATGTCTAATTTGCCGTCTTTCACCAATATCCCAACCATCGCATTGGTTACGCTTTTGGTCATTGACCAACCCAAAAGTGGTGTTTGTGCAGTAATATTTTGAGCATATTTTTCGGCAATAAATTTGCCATCTTGCAAAACTACAATTGCTCGTGAACGAATGATATGTTCGGGACTTTTTTCCTCAAAAGCGTCATTGAGTATTTTTTCTAAAGCTATTTTTTGTGGAGAGATTGAAAAAGAAAGTTGTTCAGTCAAAGTATCTGCAGAAGGAACACTTGGTTGCTTACGAATTTCTTCTTCCGAAAGTTCATTGACTAAAGTACAACCCAAACCTTTGCGATAAATGGCTTTTACTTTGGCAAAACCATAAATATTGGTACTTACGGTTTGTTTTTCTTTATCAACTTTTATAGTTGCAAAAGGCACGGCATAAAGGTCTTCGGTTTTGATACTTTCAAGCTCTCGCCCCGAAACGAACATACATGAACAGACAGTTTTGGCATTGTATGATGAGCCAACGTATGCATATCTCACGGCAAAATTTCCTGCATAAGCTAAACCTAAAAGTACAATAAATACTATTCCATAGATAATTTTTCTCTTGTTTGACATTGCTGTGTTTAAAGTTGTTTTCTAAATTTTCAGAAGAAAAAACATGTGTTAAATGATTGATAATCAATATTTTACAAAAATCAAAGACTGAATTGCAAGTTGAAAACATTCTCAATCCTCCAAAATATTTCCAATAAAAGTATTCTTGAAAAAGAAAGAAACCAACAAAAATACAACCGCCCAGTTGAGGTAAATATAATAAAAATCTTCTACGTCACGGTAAACATTGTCTTTCACTTTTATCTTTTCCAAACGATTGATTTGTTCAAAAATATTTTTAAGCGTTTGATTATCTGTTGCCCTAAAAAACTGTCCGTTGCCTTCTTTGGCAATTTCTCGAAGCGTATTTTCGTCAATTTTTCCACTTTCTTCATCTTTTCCAATGGCAATTGTATAAACTTTTATACCGAAAGATTTTGCCAAATCGGTTGCTGTCAGTGGGTCGAGAATTCCAGCGGTATTGTCGCCATCGCTTAGTAGAATAGCAACTTTACTTTTGCCCGGCACTTCTCGCAAGCGATTGATGCAAGTTGCCAAAGCACTGCCGATTGCAGTTCCTGAAGTTTTTATGAGATTACTATTGATTTCGTTGAGGTATTGATTCAACATTTCGTAGTCGGTTGTCAGGGGGCAAACTGAGAAGGATTCTCCTGCAAAAACCACCAAACCGATGCGGTCTTGAAAGCGACCATTGACAAATTCGTGGGCAACATTTTTGGCAGCATCCAAGCGATTTGGACTCAAATCTGTTGCCAACATCGACTCCGAAATATCTATGGCAAGCATTATGTCTATGCCTTCAGAAAACTGTTCTTTGCTCTCTCGTACTCGTTGTGGGCGGGCAAGTGAAAGTAGCAAACAGGTGATGCCCAAAGCAAACATAATAGGCGGAATGAAGCGTAGATAGCTAATCCAGCTTGTTTTTAGTTGAGGATTGGTGAGCGAAAGTCCAAGTTTTTGTTGTCCACGGTTGTAGAAAAGCCAACGAAATCCAAATAATAAAGGCACTCCAATGATGCCATAAAGATATAGCCTTTCTGCCCAAACGAATGACCGTAAGGTTTGCCAATTAAGCCATTCTATTGAAAACCAGTCCCACATCTTTTTTGAGTGCTGAATTCTGAGTGCTGAATTCTGAGTTAATTTTGTTACGTGTGAGAAAAAAACTCAAAATTCAGCACTCAGAATTTAAAACAGCGTTTCTCACACTGCCGTATTTATGTAAAAGTTCGCTTGCTTTTTCGTGCGAAATATTGAGTTCGTTCATCACCATTCTTACGCCACGCTCCACTAACTTGAGGTTGGTGAGTTGCATATCTACCATTTTATTGCCCTTTACTTTGCCCAACTGAATCATGACTGTTGTTGAAATCATATTCAAAACTAACTTTTGGGCAGTACCAGATTTCATGCGAGTGCTTCCTGTAATGAATTCTGGACCAACAACTGCTTCCACCGGAAATTCGGCTTCGGCTGCAACTGCACTTCCTGCATTACAAACGACACAACCTGTCAAAATTCCATTTTTGCGTGCAGTTTGCAAGCCACCAACTACATAAGGTGTTCGACCAGAGGCTGCAATTCCGATGAGGGTATCACTTTTGTTGATGTCGTATTCTTGCAAATCTTTCCATGCTTGTTGGGCATCGTCTTCGGCATTTTCTACGGCTTTTCTGATGGCTTTATCACCACCTGCCATAATGCCAACGACCATTCCGAAAGGTACGCCAAATGTTGGTGGACATTCAGAAGCATCTACAACACCCAAACGTCCACTTGTGCCAGCTCCGATATAGAAAATTCTGCCGCCGTTTTTCATTCGTGGCACAATTTGACTCACCAAAGCCTCGATTTGTGGCATACATTTTTCGACTGCAAAAGCTACGGTTTTATCTTCGTTGTTGATACCTTCGAGCAATGCCCGTACAGACATCGTTTCGAGATTATCGTAGTGCGATGTTGATTCGGTTGCTAATTTTTCTAAGCCAAGAGACATGGGTTTCAATTATCAATTAACAATTATCAATTAACTTCGTAAATATCTAATAATCAATATTGCTCTGTCATTCCGAAGAAAAATGAACCTTCGATGGCTGCATTTTCGTCAGAATCTGAACCGTGGATGGCATTTTCTCCCATAGATACAGCATATTTTTTACGAATTGTTCCTTCTTCTGCATTGGCTGGGTTTGTTGCACCAATCAACGTACGAAAATCTGCAACGGCATTTTCTTTCTCCAAAATCATCGGAACGATTGCTCCAGAAGACATCATTTCGCATAATTCGCCATAAAATCCTCTTTCTTTGTGAACTTCATAAAATTTTCCAGCTTGTACTGCCGAAAGTTGTGTTTTTTTCATTGCCACGATTCTGAAACCCGCTGCCTCAATCATTGCTGTAATTCCACCGATATTATTATCTGTTACCGCATGGGGCTTAATCATCGTGAAAGTTCTGTTACTTGCCATTTTATTATTTGGTTTTATAATTTTTCACAAAAATACTTAATTTCTGCGAAAAATAAGAGCAAATTGAAGTTTTGTCTTGAAATAAATAAAGGGAAAATGACGAATCACGAGTTACGAATGACGAATTTTTATTTTTGTAAAATGCTTATAATCAACAAGTTATGTTTTTTATTCGTGCCTCGTCATTCGTAACTCGTCATTTCGCTCTTTTCACAACGATTTCAAAATAGCTTTTTTTATCAACTCAGGATTTGACCAAGGAATAAAATGATTCATGTCGTCCTTGAGCCAAAGTTGCACACTTGGCGAGTTAATGAGCATTTTTTGAGCGAATTTTGCATTGTCAGGATGCACCAAAACATCTTTTTTTCCTTGAATAATAATGGCTGGCTGATGAATATTTTTCCAAAAAGGAAGCATGGCTTCCAAATCTTCTTTCAAATATAAAATTTCTAAATTTGAAGCTCGAAACGAACGGGGAATCATATAACGAACTAAAAAGGAATCTAAAATATAACGGTACCAACGGGCGGGCTCGAGTGTTGGGTCAATGGAAGGTGCGGCAAAAATTAGGTTATCAATCAATTCAGGATAATCTATTGCCATTCGGGCAATCATTGGTCCGCCGAGCGAATGTCCAATTAAGATGAGTTTTTTATCTTTTTGCTTATATTTTTCAACAATTGGTTTCAGATAGGCAGCTTGTCGTTCCAAAGATTTTTCGCCTTTCCCAAAATCCGAAAAGCCAAAACCTGCTCTATCAACCGAAACTATTTTTACTTTTTTGAGTAAATCTTCATCTTTCATAAAACCAGTAAAAGCACTCCAAGAACCTGGTGAACCATGCACAAAAAATGCTACTGGCAAAGAGTCATTTCCGATTTCGGCATAATTGATTTCTCTATCCAAAACCCTGATTCGATGCTCAGTTGGCTTGAATATAGAGGTTTTAAACTGTTCGTCAATTTCTTGCTTACTCAACCTGAAAGTCATGCATCCTGAAAATAATTGTGCCACAGCCAAAATTATTAAATAGCTGATTATTAGGCGTTTAGTAGTTTTTTCGAACATTTAGTTAGGGCAAAAAAATGATTTTTTCATATCAAATATACGTGGATTTTGTCTAAATAGTTTCAATAAAAAAATCACCAAACACTATTTTTCAGAATATTACCAAAGATGCTTATCTTTACAAATCTAAAAACCAATCTAAACTTCAAACATGAAACGTAAATTTATTGTAGGTTTTCTACTTTTTGTAAATTTTAATTTATTTGCCCAAAAAGCTGTTAGTGATTTGACCGTGGTTGTCCCCGAAAGTGTAGGGATTTCGACCGAACGACTCAAACGAATTGATGCCCATTTACAAGACCATTTAGATAAAAAATGGATTCCTGGGGCAGTAGCTATGGTGGCTCGTAAAGGCAAAATCGTCTATTCAAGTACAATTGGAACGAGTGGCATCAACAAGCAAGATATGAAAGTAGATGATGTTTTTAGGTTGGCATCTATGACAAAACCCATCGTAACGACTGCCATCATGATTTTGGTTGAAGAAGGCAAATGTTTGTTGGAAGACCCCCTCTCTAAATACATTCCTGAATTCAAAAATCCTATGGTCTTGAAAGAAGTAAATGCTAAAGATTCTACTTTTACCTCTGAGCCATCACCTTCCGAAATTACTATTCGTCAGCTGCTTTCGCATACATCAGGCATTGGTTATGGTTTTACTAATACGAAACTTTCGGGCGTGATTTATGGCAAAGCCAAAGTGCCAGATGGAGCAAATATGGAAAGTGCAACAATTGCCGAAAAGATGAAAATCTTAGCAAAACAGCCTTTGTTGCATGCCCCTGGCACGAAATGGACTTATGGTTTAAGCACTGACATGGCTGGTTATCTGGTAGAAATTCTTTCAGGAAAAAGCCTTTCTGATTTTTGTGAAGAACGTATTTTAAAGCCTTTGGATATGAAGGATACACATTTTTTCAGACCTGAAAGCGACGAAAACCGTATGGTGAGTGTCTATACCGAAATCAATGGAAATCTGATGAATGCAATGGCTTTTCCTCAAGCAAAAAACCTGTATTTTCCTACACGTGGGGCAAAAGCATATTTTTCGGGCGGTAGTGGTTTATCTGGAACGGCAACTGATTACATGAAATTTATGCAGATGATTTTGAATGGAGGCGTGCTGAACGGCACTCGAATTTTGGGCAGAAAAAGTATCGAAGCCATGAGCAATAACCAAATCGGCGACCTTGCTATCAATGCCGCAGGTACGAAATTTGGCTTAGGATTTTCGGTGGAAGTACAAGCAAGTTCGTACCGAAAATTAGGCTCTGTTGGACGCTTGGGTTGGGGTGGACTCTACAATACAACTTTCTGGATTGACCCAAAAGAGCAAATCGTAGCTGTACTAATGACACAAATTTATCCAAGTTCGCACCAGCGAGAATTGTATGATAAATTTGAGAATTTGGTCTATCAATCTATTGTGGATTGAGGAGGAAAGTGTCTTGTCCTAAAATAGGTTTACACAAATCTATTTTAGGACAAAACATGAACCCTTTCTTCAAATTTCCGTAATAATTTCAGCTACTTCACGCCCTGTTTGCATGGCGGCATTGAGTGATGGATATGCCAAATAATCGCCACAACGATAAAGATTTTCACTCAATTTTAAGTCTTTTTTCATATCTCCAGCTCGATATTGCACCAAAGATTCGGGAATATGGTAAGTTTTCAAGTGCTTCCAAACATTTACCGAAGCTCCAAACCAATCAAATAATTCTCGCTTGATTCTATTCGTCAGATTTCTTTCATCCACCTTGTCCAAACCTTGCGTACTTACCGAAATCAGCGATTTTCCCCCATTACCATAACTTTTCGAAATATCGCTGGGTACACATATATTATGTACAACGCCTCTGCGATTTGGATTTAAAGCAATAAATTTCTGCCCTTTCAATGGTGAAGATTCTGCCGAAAAATAAGTACAAGTAGTAGTGTTATAAATTCGCTTGGTAGTTTCGCCCAAAAGATTGTCGGTTGCGTGTGGGTCGGTTGCCAAAACAATTCTATCAGCTGTCAGAATTTCGCCTCCTTCCAAAAAAACCTGATGTCCTTCAATGCCTCTCACACGAGTATTTAGACGAATTCTTCCGCCCGGTATCATCTCTGCAATTTGGTCTGGAATTGCCTGAATTCCCTCCATTGGAAGTGCGGCATCACCTCTAAAAAATTGCTTAAAAGTAAATTGGAAAAAATTACTTGATGTAACTAAATCATTTTCAAGAAAAACGCCTCCAAAAAAAGGTTTGAAAAAATTTGTAATCATTTTATTACTCCAGCCATAATTTTTCAAGAAAGTAAGTGTGTCAGTAGCTTCCATTTCAAAAAAATCTTCGTCGGGAATTTCCGCTAAATCATTTGCAAATTTTCTGATTTTTAATTTATCGCTCAGAGAACCAACCGACGAAAAAACCATTGTGAGATATGCCATTTTTTTTCGGAAAGGGTTTTCCATTTTCATAAAACCTTTTTCGGCTTTTATCATTGACCCAGAATCAAAATATTTCAAACGTAAATCGCTATAATTCAGTGTTTTACGAGCTTCAGGGTAGTTTGTCAGCAAAACCTGAAAGCCTCGATCAAGTAAAAAACCATCTACTTTATCTGTTCTCACTCGTCCACCGAGTGCATCCGAACCCTCCAAAAGTATGAAACTACATCCTTTTTCGTTGAGATATTTAGCACAAGTTAGTCCCGAAATACCGCCACCAATAATCACTGTTGATAAATCATTCATAAACTTTTATAGAAGGTTTGACGTTTTAGAAGTAGGTTAAGTTAAATTTTGATGACGAAAAGCGAGTGTTTTTAACAAAAAAATTATCAGAAAAGGCTTTTTTGAAGTCCAAAAGCTTAATTTAAGCATCTTCTTAAATTAAAAGTTTTGAAAATTCAATTTTAAAGCCCTATTTTGTCTTTATTAATCACAAATATACACGCTTTTATAAACAAACTATACAAATAGAAATTTAGACTTACGAATGACTAACGAAATAAAACAAGAAGGCGAATTCAAATACATTGACGAGGGTCAAGGTGATACTTTACTTATTTTACATGGGCTTTTTGGTGCATTGAGCAATTTTGACGATGTGATTGAAGGCTTTAAGCATCGTTGCAGAATCGTTATTCCTGTAATGCCGATTTATGATATGCCCATGCGAGAGGCAAGTTTGGAGGGTTTACAAGCATTTATTGAAAGGTTTGTGGCTTTTAAGCAATTAGATAACCTAATTATTTTAGGAAACTCGCTTGGTGGACACGTTGGTTTACTTTATACACTTGCTCATCAAGAGAGCATCAAAGCATTGATTTTGACTGGAAGTTCGGGCCTTTTTGAGAATACTATGGGCGGCTCGTTTCCGAAACGAGGCAATTATGAGTACATCAAAGAGCGAGTGGCTTATACTTTTTATGACCCAAATACGGCTACCAAAGAATTGATTGATGAGTGTTTTGAGATTACTTCAAGTATTCCGAAGTGTATGAATATTGTACAAATTGCAAAATCGGCACAGCGACATAATATTGCTAAGGAAATTCCCAATATTTATGTACAAACTTGCTTGATTTGGGGCTTGAATGACACTATTACGCCGCCACACGTTGGTTTTGAATTTAACCGTTTGATACCTAATTCAGAATTATATTTTATTGACAAATGTTGCCACGCACCAATGATGGAACGCCCTGCCGAATTTAATGTTTATCTTGAAAGATTTCTTGATAAAATTCAGGTAGAAGTAGCTGTTTAGATTTGAAAAACCTTTTGACATTCTGATATGACAACTGCCGAAATTATTAACCACGAATTGCCCATTTTGAAACTTTCTGATACTGTTGGAAAGGCTTTAAATTGGATGGAAGAAAACCGCATTGGGCAATTGGTAGTTGCTAATGAAGGCAAATATGCGGGCATTGTGAGCGAAGAAATTCTGTTGAATTATGACGAAGAACTGCAACTTTTTGACGTAATGTTGCAGTATTCTGAAATATATCTATTTGATTATCAGCATATTTATGAATCTTTGGGCCTTATTTCAAAACATCATTTGGCAATACTTGGAGTAGTTGATGAAGAGCAAAATTTTGTTGGAACAATTACTGCCACCGAATTATATAGTAAATTTGCCGAACTGTTGGGAAGTCAAGAACCAGGTGCGGTTTTGGTTGTTTCTATCAAAAACAGAGATTATTCGCTTGCAGAAATTAGTCGTTTGATAGAGTCAGATAATGCAAAAATTATAAGTAGTTATTTTTCAGGAAGTAACTACGCCAATGATGATTCGGCAAGACTTACGCTGAAAATTAATCGAGAAAATATTACTTCTGTCATTGCTACACTCGAACGCTTCGGCTATATTGTAGAAGCAAGCTATGCCCACGAACCCATCGAAAGCCTTGAGCAAGAACGCTACGATATGTTGATGAGGTATTTGAGTGTATAATAGAGACCAGTTTTACTCCAATTCCACATTCATTTTTGACAAATAACCGCCTAAATTCATTGAAATCCCTTCAAAAAGCTCAATTTCTTTGTTCCAATTGATGATTCTCCAATCTTGCTCAGGCTCGGCAACCCACACACTTTGCGTAGCTGTAAAAACCCAAACTACTTTTTTTACTCCAAATTCCAAAAGCCGCTGAGTTTTGCGAGTAACATACAGGTTTTGAGAAATATTTTCGGTATCAATTTCTACATCAACCTCTACTTGAAGCAAAGGTGGCACATCGAAATATCGCTTCGTAAATTTTTCAATCTGCCCAATATGATAAAGCATTATATCGCCTGAAAGATTGTTTCGATTACCCAAATGCAAACCTATCTCACCGGTCATAGGTAAATACATATTTTCATCTAAATACTTATTCAATAATCTTTGAATATATAAAATTATCAACCCTTGTAAACTACTCGCTCCCATAATCTCTTCCAAATTTTTATGACCATACATTACACTTCGATAGCCTTTATAAAAAATTGGCTGCCCGTCCAAAACTTCTTTTATCAAAGATTCTGGCACTCGTCTTTCTCGTCTTTTGGGTGCTTCAATGATTGCTTCCATCTATTAATTATTTATATTTGGTAAAAATAAGCAAACGCAATCCTTTTATACAAGTTTCTTCTGTTTTTTTTAGATTTTACTACTTTCTAAATAATCTCAAACCCCCATTTCAAACAATTTTATTGTTCGTTGCCAAGAAATTCCGAACTTTACGGTTTATCTTGTATGGCAATTTCCTAAATTGCCCAAAAACAAATTTCTGTGGATACTTACATCGAACTTTCCTTACAAATTGAGCCTGATTTTGCCGAAATTATGATGGCAGAATTGGCAGAACTTGGCTTTGAATCTTTTGTCGAAACCGACGAAGGCTTGGAAGCGTATATTCAAGAAGACATTTTTAATGATTTGCACATCAAAAAAATGCTCGAAAATTATGCCGAACGTACGCCAATTTCTTATGCTTTCAAGCAAATTGCCAAGCAAAATTGGAACGAAGAATGGGAGAAAAACTTTCAACCTATTTCGATTGGAGATGATATTTATGTGCGAGCCAATTTTCATGAAGCACAACCAAGTTTTTTGTATGAAATAATTATTACACCCAAAATGTCGTTCGGAACTGGGCATCACGAAACTACTTCGATGGTGATGGAACATCAACTGACAATTCCTCATAAAGACAAAAAAGTGCTTGATATAGGTACAGGTACAGGTATTTTGGCAGTTTTGGCATCAAAACTTGGGGCAGTTCACATTAGTGCTTTTGATATTGATGAATGGTCAGTAGAGAATACAATAGAAAATATTGCCTTGAATAATGCTCCAAATATTGCCGTAAGACTTGGCACAATTGAAAACGAACCGCAAGAAAAGTACGAGATTGTGTTGGCAAATATTAATCGAAATATTTTATTGCAACAAATTCCTGCATACTCAACTTTCATGGCTGCTGGTGCATCATTAGTTATAAGCGGGTTTTATGAAGCCGATATTGCTGATATTCAAGCAGTTGCCGAATCGGTTGGACTAAAAAAAGTCGCTCAACTAAGCAAGAATCAATGGGCTTCGGTCGTTTTTAGAAGTTAAGCAAATTAAAATTATGCGAAAGCTAAAAATAATATTTTTTCTGTCAATACTACTGTCTTTTTCATCGAAAGCACAGTTGATTCGACTTTCCGAAAAACCCGAAACATTTATTACAGATGTGCAGACTGTGATGGCAACCGACAATAATGCCGTTGCAGTTGCAACAGGGAAAAAGTTTGAAACCTATTGGGCAAGTCGTTTCAGCAATGAGCAAAAAACTGCACTCATAGCTACTTGTCGCAAAATGGGAATCCGTGGACATAAAATGGCTCAGTTTTATTTTTTCTTTACGATTTTGGATAAAGCTATTGAGCAAGAAAAGTTTTCGGACACACAAGTAAGCAACCTCATTGATATTACTAATAAATTTGTGGATGGTTATGATTTGAAAACTTCTACTAAAATGCTGGAAGTTTTGAAGGATTTTTTAGAAAAACGCCGACTTTATGCTTCCAATTATAACCGTTTGTATGCTTTGGGCGGAAGCTATGAGTTAAAATTTTTAGACAAAAAAACAGACCCAAATGCTCCTGTAATTCCTCAAAATACCACAACCGAACAAACTCCTGTGGAGCTTGAAACACCAAAATATTTTGACAGTTGGGACACACCTCCAACTGTCGAAGCAGTGATAAATCAGGGGCAATCTCTTTTTGAACCAGACAAAAAAATCATGCCTCTCATCGGCGGACTTTCGATTCAGTTAAATAATGTTGATTTGATAATGGCAACGTCGAGCGACTCGGTTTGGATTAAAAAAACAACAGGTACGGTTTCTCTAAAAGATGGCATTTATGTAGGAAAAGGTGGGCTTTTTACTTTTGAAAGTGCCAAACTGCCTCAAATTTCAGTAGTTTTGACTGATTTTGCCTTTGAAATCAGAAATCCGAAATTTACTGCCGAAGACGTTACCCTTACTTATACCGACCGCCTTACTGCTCCAATCAAAGGTGTTTTTGAATACAAAAGTGAGAAACGAAATAAAAACATTGCCCCTTCATACCCTCGTTTTATGTCTTATCAAAGCGATGCTTTTATAAAAAACATTGACCGAAACATTGAATATCGTGGTGGTTTTTCGATGTCAGGAAGTCGTATTTTTTCTTCGTCTGTTCAAAATCGTTATTCAAATATTTCAGTAAAAAAAGACGGAAAATTTTTCTTTAAAGCAAGTAGCACTCGCTTCGAGTTGAGTGACTCTTTGATAACTTCACAATTGGCAAACTTTGTTACTTTTATAGGGAAAGACGGTACGCCATCCGATTCTATTTATCACCCTGCTGTAAAGTTTAATTACAACCAAAAAAACTATATGCTTCGCCTCAATAAAATTGATGCGGGAGGTTTTAAGGAAACCCCTTTTTCGGACACTTACCACCAAATGAACATCAAGTGTGATGCCATGCGATGGAATTTGAACGAAGGAAAAATGGATTTTTATATTGTTTCTGCCCGAACCCAAGTACCAGCCGTTTTTGAGTCTTTCGATTTTTATGATGCCCAACGACTTACAGGACTAAATAGTAGTGCAGGTTTTAATCCTTTGTTGATGGTCGGAAATTTTACCCAAAAGAATAATAAAATTACTTTTACGCTCGACGAAATTGCTACTTATAATAAAGTTTTACCACAAAATATTCGTGGTGGTTTGATGGTTGCCGTGCAGCAAGGTTTTGTAAATTATAATCCTTCTGACGATATTTTTAAGATAACAAGTAAAGGACAACATTATCTTTCGGCTTTTGCAGGAAAAAGTGATTTTGATGATTTTTTGATTCCTTCTATTTATGGAAATAGTAAAGATTCTACATCAAATGCAACACTAAATCTAAATGATAAAGTGCTGACTATCAGAGGAATACGTCGTTTTAATCTAAGCGATTCACTCCGAATTTATGTACTTCCTTATGACCGAACTATTAAGGTTTATAAGAATAGAACGTTTACATTTAGTGGGCAATTTAAGGCAAGAAATTATCGTTTTTCAGGAAAAGATTTGCTGTTTGACTATGAGAAATTTTCACTGTCACTCAATAAAATTGACTCGGTAACTTTCACTCCACAAGTGGTTTATGCCAAAGGTGGGCGGCAAGAAATAGGCGGACATATCAAGTTTTTGAAACCCGGTACGCTTTTCCTTAATCGCCCCGATAATAAGTCGGGTAAAACATATTTACCCCAATATCCAAAACTAAAAATTGATGAGGGCGTAATTGTTTATTTTGATGAACCTGCACGTGGCATGAGAAAATATAGCCGAGATGTGCGTTTTGATGTACCAAGAATTGATTTTGATAGTTTGTCTGTAAAAGATATTGAGTTTGATGGTACTTTTTACTCTGGAAATATCTTCAAACCGTTCAAAGAAGTGCTGCGAATTATGCCAGATACTACTCTGGGATTTTTGCATAAAGTACCAAATGGCAAATACAATGTGTTTGGAGATGAAGCCTCGGTCAAGTTTTCAACGGCATTGGCAATGGATAGCAAAGGGCTACATTCGGAAGGGGACATTAACCATTTGGCTGCCACACTTACTGCCAAAGAAATTTTGTTTATGGCAGATTCATTAACTGCATCGGGGCAATTGGGGAAAGTGAATGAAAGTGTTTTGAAAGGTTCATATTTTCCGCAAGTTGCCATCAATGATTATACTTTAAGATGGATGCCGAAGGTAGATAGCATGATTATTTCTTCAAAGGCTGGTTTCAATTTTTATACAGGAACATCTTCGCTAAAAGGCAGGTTGGTTGTGCGAACTGGTGGCTTGTTTGGAATTGGAAAATTGATTCGTACTGACTCCGAAACTGCCTCCGAACAATTCAAGTTTAACAAGGAGGGATTCATTGCCGACAGGTCGCAATTCAATGTAAAATCAACGCAAACGACTGCAAAATCGGTGCTTTTGGGTAAAAATGTTAATGTGAATTTCAACGTAAACAGTAGCATTGTCAATATTGCGACCAATCAAGGAAACTTCAATGATAGCACAGGTTCGACGCTCGAATTTCCCTATACCGCCTATAAAACTAATATTGACAGAGCTGAATGGAACATCAAAAACAAGAAAATTAGTATGAAAGGCGATGTCGAAACCTCTGTGTTTACCTCCACAAATGTATCACAAGAAGGCATTGCATTTAATGGAAATTCGGCAATTTATGACATTGATTTAATGACATTGAATATTGCTGGCGTGCCATTTATAAAGTCAGCTGATGCCAAAATTTTGCCAGATAAAGGTCAAGTTGCTGTTCGCCGTGATGCCGATATGCTGCCTTTCAAAAATGCCCGTTTGACTATTGACACACTCAATGGCTACCATAATTTGAGAAATGGAAATATTCAAATTGTTTCAAAAAGTAAGTTTACAGGCGATGCCACCTATCAGTTTGTGAATGTCAAAAAAGATACGTTTAATATCAAAATGGGTAACTTTGAGTTGCGAGATATTGCTGACGGAGAAGCAAAAAAGAGTAAAAGTAAAAATCTTTCAACCGTTGCCCGAGCAAATGTAGTTGAGCGTGATAGTATGTTTTTATCGCCTAAAATGCTCTACAAAGGCGAAATAACAATGCTTGCTCCTATAAAAAACCTTTCTTTGGATGGCTTTATTATCCCCGAATTAAAAAAATACCCCAAACTTGGCGGCTATTGGATTACCTATAAAGGAAACAAGTCGGAAGAAATTAGAATTACGGTTGATAAAAATCTGAAGAGTGGAAACTCGCCGATTTTTGCAGGGCTTCATTTCCGAACAACCACTTCATCGAATGGACTTTATCCAACTTTCTTATCAACCAAAGAAACTCCCGAAGACCAAAATGTGTTCATCGCAAGTGGTATTTGTCAGCGAGATGAGCCAAACAAATTGTTTAGTATTATTCCTGAAACTGGTCGTACGCTTTCAAATAATAAATACGAAATTTTGGATGAAAAAGGCATTATTAAATTAGAAGGTCGCTTCGATTTGATGAATGAAAAATTAGCTCAATTTGTGCAAACTTCAGGTTTTGCAAAAATCAGGTTAGACACTGCCAACCATGAGTTTGATACTATGATGCTCATGAATTTCCCTATTGCACCGCCTCTTTTGCTAAATATGGCTGAAAAAATAGTAAAAACAAACCTTGACTTAGGAATAAACGAGGCGGCTTTACAAGCAGAATCTCCAGAATTAATATCAAAAATCGCTCATTTCGTAGGCGACAAAGACATTGAAGATTATAAAAACAAATCTGCCCGTGAACATGTGCCTTTGTTTAGATTTTCTCCTAAATTCAATAATACCATTGTCTTTAGTGATTTGAAATTAGTATGGTCGCCCAAATTCAATACTTATCGAAGTGTAGGCAAATTGGGCATTTCAAATATTGGAGAAACTGACATCAATGCCAAAGTTAATGGCTATGTAGAGATTCGCAAAAACCCTATCACAGGCGACGAAATGTATGTTTTCTTAGAACTTTCTGGCGAAAACTGGTACTATATGGGCTACAAAGATGGGCAAATGGGTTTGATTTCGTCAGACGATAATTTTAATGCTTTGATTACTGCAAAAGAAAAGAAAAAAATCAAAGATTATCAAGTTATCCCTGTTGATTTTGGTGAAGCTTTGGTTTACCGCAAAAATTTCTTAGAAATTTATCGAGGTATCAAAGAAAAGCCTAAAGTGCCAGGACAAAAATCAGCTGATGCAAAAAAATTAGCCGAAGTGCCAAAAGACGAACTCCTGAAAAAAGACGAAAAAAAGAAAAAAACTGAAGATGAGAAAGATGGGTTTTGAGTAGGGTTTATAAATGATATTTTCCCTTCAACAAACTTTAATCAATTATGCGATATATAATCCTAATTTTATTTATTCCTTTTATTGGTACTGCACAAATTTTGGATAGGATTTTGACAAAAGAACAAGCCCAAGTGTTTATCAAGAATAATTTTAGATACAATGATTTAAAATACGATAAATTCACAATTGACTCAACTTCAATTAATGATACTGACGTATTTAAAGTAGGTGATTTTAATCATGATGGAGTCAAAGATTTTTTTATTTCTGGAGAAGCAAAGATTATCACAGATGTAGGTAAAATTGGATATACTGAAAAAATGATAATTCTTGGAGGAAAGAAAACAGCAAAAAAAGTAACATTTCCATCAGAATTCTTTTCACAACCTTTTATAGTCATAGATGCTTCTTCAAAATTAATAAGTAAAAATGAAAAAGATTATATTCAAATAAAGGGCAATATTTATGATGAAAAGAATAAAATAAAAGAATCATTCTCTGATATATTTTTTGTGAAAAATGACCACTTAATGCCTTATGCCGAAAAAGCAAGTCCAAATGAAATAACAAGAATTGAATTCAAAACGAGTGGATGCTTTGGTTCGTGTCCAGTTTATGAATTAGATATTTCTAAAAATGGAGAAGCTACGTATAATGGAATTGATTTTGTGGATAAAAAAGGTGAATATAAACTACAGATTGACAAAAAGGATTGGAATTATTTAGAATCATTTGTTAAATCTATTGACCTTGAAAAACTCAAAGATGAATATGAAGTAAACTGGACTGATGACCAAACAAGTTATTTAACAGTTTATTCCAACAATGGAACTAAAAAAAGCATAAAAGATTATGGTATGGTTGGCACTTTAAAACTGTCCATTTTATATGCCTATTTTTCTGAACTTAGGAAATTTTAAAATTGCCCCCAAATGAAAAAACACTATTTTAGATAGACTTAAAATCCAAAAACATTGTATTTTTATCTTGATTATCATTAATTTTGAAAAAAAACATCAATTATGACTATTGTTTTAGAAAATGTAAATCAACAACATGTCAAAATTTTAAAAGAATTGGCAAAGGTTTTAAAATTTAAAATCAATAATGTTGAAGACACTAATTTGAATATTGCCCAACGAATTGAAAACATTGAATTAGGGAAAACCAACTTGGTAACACCTGATTGGGATAATATTATGCAGCAAGCTCGGAGAATCAAATGAAAAACGTAAAATTTGAACCTTTGGGTTGGAGAGAGTTTACAGAATGGCAATTGGAAGAACCTAAAACTTGGAAAAAATTGGTTGAATTGCTTACCGAAACTGCCCGAACTCCTTTTGAAGGTAAAGGTAAACCAGAAGCATTAAAGCATAATTATAAAGGCTATTGGTCAAGAAGATTAACCCTTGAACATAGAATTATTTACAAGGTAACCGAAGAAGATATTATTGTTGTTGCCTGTAAAAAGCATTATGAATAATCCCCTCCAATTTTTCTATTGGCAAAGAAATTGCTATATTCGCCATGAGAACCCAACCTCATCGAATTATGGCAAAGAACAAACAAAAATTCAACCAGAAACCAGCCTTTCAAGCACCCAAAAACACCCCAACTGGTGCTTCTGAAATGGCAAAATCAAGTAATAATGGCTTTTCTTTTAATCCAAAAATTGCCTATGGTATTTTAGCAATTTGTGTCATGGCAGCTTTTGCGGCAGGTTTTTCAAATGGTTTTGTCAATTGGGACGACCAGATGTACGCCACCGAAAACATCATGATTAAAAATCCTACGTTTGCCAATCTCATCAGACTTTTGGGCGTGGAATGTGCCTTAAATTATCATCCACTAACGGTTGCTTCGCTTTGGCTTAACTCAGCACTTTTTGGAAATGGTTCAACTTCTTTTATTGTTACCAATACACTTATCCATTTATTTAATACTTTTTTGGTATTTCGTTTTTCGCAACAACTGACCAAAAATAATGTTTTGGTGAGTTTTCTGGTTGCTCTTTTTTGGGGAATCCACCCAATGCACGTTGAGTCGGTTACGTGGGTTTCGGAGCGAAAAGACGTACTTTATTCGATGTTTTTCTTCTTGGCTTGTATCCAATATGTGAAATATTTAGAGAAAAATGAGCGAAAAGCCTTAATAATTTGCTTCGTTTTCTTTGTTTTGTCTTGTTTATCAAAAGCAATGGCGGTAGTGTTGCCATTGGTGCTTTTATTAATTGATTATTGGTTCGACAAAGGTTTTTTGACCGTAAAAAATATTACTTCCAAAATTCCATTTTTCATTGTTGCCTTGATTTTCGGAGCATTGGCAGTTCATGTTCAAGGTGGTGGAAACTTAGGCGGAAGGCTCGAAAAAATGACACTTGATGTAGCCCTAAGTGATGCCCTGACTTTTGGTGACAGAATAAAATTTGGCTTTTATGGCTTCTTAGTTTATCTATTTAAGCTCTTTATTCCTATCAATCAACATAATTTTTATGCCTATCCAAGCCCTGACCAATATGGGGCAATTCAGTACATCACCGCACCTATTTGGGCGATGGTTATTTTGGGTGGAGCGGCATTTTTTTATCGCAAAAAAAAGGAAGTATTTTTCGGAATAATGTTCTTCTTTTTTACCATAGTTTTAGTACTACAATTCCTTTCGGTTGGTGGGGCTATTTTGGCAGAACGCTATACTTATATTCCTTATTTTGGTATTATTTTTACGCTTTTCTATTGGTTGAATCAAAAAATTCAATCAAAAAGTTTGTTGTTATTTGGTAGTGGAATTGTTGCGGCATTTTTCATGTATCTTACTTATAAACAGACACTTACGTACAAAGACACGGGAACACTTTTTTCAAATTCATATAAATACGAACCCGAATCACCAGTTGTCAATGAAAATTTAGCTAACCATTTTGGACGTTCTGGAGAAATTGACCAAGTGATTCGCTATGGCGAATTTGCTGCCTCAAAAGGTGTGCAATCTTACGCATTGATGGGGGCTTTGGCAAATGCTTATTACCTAAAAGGGCAATCAAAAAAGGCTTTGGATTTGTACCAAAAAAGCATTGATAATTCGCCCAATCACCGAAAATTTGTGGCATATTATAACCGTGGAATTGCGAATCGTGATGCAGGAAATTTCCAACAATCAGCGGATGATTTTACTAAAGCAATGGAACTTGGACAAGACAAAACCGCCTATTTGCCGCTTCGGGCTTTTTCTAATTTAAAAGCAAACAAATTTAAAGAGGCGTATGATGATTATACAAAAATGATAAGCCTCGGAATTGCCGTTGATACCGCTTACAACGACCGTGCCGTAGCTCGATTTAGTTTGGGAGATAAAGATGGGGCTATAAAAGATTTGAAGGAGGTTATGAAGATAAGCCCTAACTATTTGGACGCACGAAATAATCTTATAAAGCTGGGCGTGCAACCTTGAGTTGTTAGTTTTTATTACTGAAAATTGAAATAAACTATGACCGTAGAACTTTTTAATCAAGAATTTGAAGATATTATAAGTCATTTAAAATCCTATATTTTAAGAATAACCGCAAGCCTTGCCGATACCGAAGACATCGTGCAAGATACTTACCTCAAAGCCCTTGACAAACTTCACACCTTTAGAGGCGAATCGTCTTTAAAGACATGGTTGTTTACAATTGCTTCTAATATGGCAAAAGATAATTTAAAAGCTCAAAAACGCTGGGTAGAAAATGTAACTGATATTACAAGAGAAGCGGCTTTAACAAACAAAGAGTTTTTTCGGGAAGCAATGAATATCAGAATGACCTCGCCAAACGGGCAATATGAAGCCAAGGAACATATTGCTTTTTGTTTTACTTGCATCTCAAAATCACTGCCACTTGAGCAACAACTTTGTGTTTTTTTAAAAGAAGTTTATGAATTTAAAGTTGCAGAAATAGCATCTATTCTTAATACCAATGAAGCAATGGTGAAATATTATTTGCATGCAGGTAGGTCGAAAATGATAAGTATTTTTGATGGACGCTGTGCTTTGATAAATAAAGAAGGGATTTGCCACCAATGCTCAGAGCTTAATGGGATTTTTAATCCAAAACAAAATACCCAAAAGGAATTAATGAAAATTGATTTGGTAAAAGAAGCTCAAAAAGGCGATAAAGAACATTTATTTGATTTAAGGATGAATATTTTAAAAGAAATTGACCCTATAAACTCAAAAGCTTCTGAGTTACAGTTGCATCATTTAGAACACAATAGACAAGTAATGGAAAAATATTTGTAAAAAAACGTGTTAATCCTATCGTTTTGATTTGCCCAATCGTCAAAGTAGAAAATGAAAAAATAATTTATACTTTACAATTATGACAGCAATCGCAACAACCCCGCCAAACGGAAAAGCCCAAACCCTAAAAACAACCTTTCACAGAGAAACTTCGGTAAGTATCGAAATTTCTGCCGACCCAGCTATTATTTGGGCTTTATTGACCAACGCCTCAGATTATCCAAGTTGGAATAGCACTGTTACCTCAATTGAAGGAAATATTGCATTAGGCGAAACCATCAAATTAAAATCTATACTTGATGCAAAACGTATTTTTAAACTTAAAGTGAAAGAATTTGAGCCTGAAAATAGATTAGTTTGGGGCGATTCTCAAGGAAATCGTGTTTATAGTATCACCAATAATGGTAAATCAATATTTTCGATGACAGAAAAAATAGGCGGAATCATGTTTCCACTTTATGCAAAAATGATACCCTCATTCGACCAATCATTTGAGCAATTTGCTTTAGATTTGAAAAAAGAAGCAGAAATAATCATGAACAATAAATAAAATACAACCAAAATGAAAAATAAAATCGGAACAAAAGAAAAGCCTATGCTTTTAAAAACGCCACCATTAACATCAGAATACACCATGCACGTGGACGAAAAAGATGGAAAAGAAGTTTTAGTTTGTACTGTTGGCAAAACCGTTTTGCTTTATAACATTAACTGCCTAAATGACCTTCACGAAATGCTAAAAACGCACGGTGATTGGATGGAGCTTGGCAGTGCTGATGAACAAAAACCAGCTAAAGATGGCACAGTTGAGGCATGGGGACGTTCGGAAAAGAACCCAGTAGGAGGGTGGTATGGACTAAAAAAAGGTCTTCGTGGAAGATTTGGAATGTATGTTCCGCCACTTATGGAAGCATTGAGGCTTGCCGAAGTTACACACGATGCCAAAGGAAATAAAATGAGAGCCATTGACTAATTGCAATTTTGGCAGTCAAAATATATATATCAGACAAATTGTCATGTATTTTTCTTCAAAAATATGCATTTTAAGACAAAAAGTCCGAAAAAAAGCATTGGTACACAAATTGTTGAAATGTTTTGCGTCGCCACGATAATGTGGCAAACCATTCATAAACATTAAAACAATAACAAACCATGGCAACATTAGTAAAAAATTTCGCCCCATCATTTCCAGCATTATTAGCCAACATTTTCAATGAACTTGAATATGTAGCACCCACTCACCAACATTCATTTCCAGCAGTAAATGTCTTAGAAAGTGAAGAGGCCTTCAAAATTGAATTGGCAGCACCGGGCTTGAAAAAAGAAGATTTCAAAGTAAATATTCACGAAAATACTTTAACAATTTCGACTGAAAAACAAGCCGAAACTGAAGAAACCGTAGGAAAATATACTCGTAAAGAGTTTAATTTCACTTCATTTAAGCGTTCATTTACTTTACCAAAATCGGTCGATGGCGAGAAAATCTTAGCAACATATACCGACGGAGTTTTGGGTTTAGAATTACCCAAAAAAGAAGAAGCAAAACCAAAAGAACCTCGTTTGATTGAAATTGCATAATTTTTGTGGCACGAGGTTCTACCTCGTCCAGCATAGAAAAGGGCAAAATACAAAGTAATATTTGCATTTTGCCCTTTTTTTGTGTGAGCCTTACTTTTTCCGTTAAAATTTGTTAAATTTCATAAAATACTTGAATTTTCATTCACACTTTTACGTTAAATTTGCATCAAACAAATACGCATAAATTTCGTTAATAATAATAATAAACATTTGACCAAAACCTTTACTAATAATTGGAAACATCAATTAGGAACGAAAATAAAAAATATTTTAAAAATCAAAGAAATGAATAATACAGTAAAAACTATCGGTATTGCTGTTTTTTGTAGCATTGCCACCATTGCGGGCTATCGAATGCTCGGACTTGAAGGAAGGGACGTGATTTTTAATGAAGCATCAAAACCTTCACTTAATCGCTTGGCAAATTATGACCTCCCTGGCGGAGTGGCAGTAGATTTCACTTATGCAGCAGAACTTTCCACGCCAGCAGTTGTGCATATTAAGGCAAAATCTTCTAAATCAGCCCCTCAACAACGTTCTATTTTTGATGATTTTTTTGGTGGAGATAGCCCATTCGGAAATCCTCGTGGTCAAAATCAGCCACAAGAATCTTCAGGTTCGGGCGTAATCATTACATCTGATGGCTATATCGCTACCAATAACCACGTTGTAGAGGGTGCCGACGAACTGGAGGTTGTAACTTCCGACCATAAATCGTATAAAGCGAAGGTTGTAGGCACTGACCCTTCAACCGACATTGCGGTTATCAAAATTGAAGGTGGCGTAAAGCTACAAGTGATGAGTTTTGCCAATTCGGACAATGTGAAAGTTGGCGAGTGGGTGTTGGCAGTTGGTAATCCTTTCAACCTCGAATCAACAGTTACAGCAGGAATTGTAAGTGCAAAAGGTCGTAATATTGGTATTTTGGCCGAAAAACAACAAATGTTTCGCCGTTATGGTGATGATGGTCGCCAAGCAAAAACAAGCGATGCCATTGAGTCATTTATTCAGACTGATGCTGCTGTAAATCCTGGTAATAGTGGCGGTGCTTTGGTAAATCTCAAAGGCGAATTGATAGGTATAAACACTGCAATTGCTTCTCCAAATGGTGCTTATGCAGGTTATGCGTTTGCCGTTCCGTCAGAAATTGTGAAGAAAGTAACAGCAGATATTATCAAATATGGCAATGTGCAACGTGGCTATTTAGGTATCAATTTAGTAGAACTTGATAGCAAAAAGGCAGAAGAATTCAATACAAAAGTTTCGGAAGGAATTTATGTCGGTGATGTTCTCGAAAATGGTGCAGCAAGAGCAGCTGGAATCAAAAAAGGCGATGTGATTATAAGAGTTGATGGTATTGAAACTAAGAGTGGACCAAAATTGCAAGAAATGATTGGTCGCAAACGCCCCAATGAAACCACAAGAGTAACTGTTGATAGAGATGGACAGCTGAAAGAATTTGACGTAACGCTTCGTAACCGTGATGGCGGCAAAGATATTGTGAAAAACAACATCGTTTCGGATACAAAATTATTAGAAAAATTAGGCATAGAATTGGCGGAACTTTCTTCAACTGATAAGCAAAGAATGGGGCTTTCTAATGGCATAATTGTAAAGAAAATTTATGAGGGGGACATTGCAGATTATACCCAAATGCGTGAAGGTTTTGTAGTTTTGAAAGTTGGCGAACGTAAAATAAATTCAGTAAGCGATTTCAAAGCGGCGATTAAAGAAGTAAAAGAAAGTGGCGAAGATGGCGTAATGATTTGTGGTACTTACCAAAGTTTATCACGTACCTCTTGCTATGGTTTGACGCTTGAATAGTTATTGATTTTTTCAAAATAAAAACGCAATATGTTGATAAGATTTTATCTCATATTGCGTTTTTTTATAGAAATATTTAGATCTAAAAATATGTAACTAACTGATAGTCAACAGATTATAAATAACAAAATACGCCTTCAATTTACTTCTTTTTCTTCTTATAAACACAAGTAGTATTATCTGATTTTACGAAATAAGACTTAAAATTACGGGCTTTCGGGTCGGTACAACCACAGAGATTCAATAACTCAACTTTACGAAAATCAACTGGGTGGCTTTCGCTTTGTAACGAAATAGAACCTTCTTTTAAAAGTTTGACTTCTGTCATCAATTTTTCATCATGTCCGCTGACATTTCCGCCACCGATTTGTGGTTTTAGGTATTCCAAAACTTTTTCTCCATTTACATAATGAATTACTGCCGAATCTCCCAAAACCGTTACTTCGGCTCTTACCCATTGGTCGCCATCGTAAGTTTTTGAGGTAGAATTAATACAATGACGCTTATCAAACTTATTTTCATAAACGATATTTGTGCCAGGCGTACATACATTACAAGTCGTACGATTCCCTTTTCCTAAACCTCCTAACAATTGCACTTCAATCGAAATCGGAAAATCTTGGTCTTTGCCCATGCTCTCGGGAGTTTGACCGTGAATCATAATACCACTATTACGAGTTGCCCAACCCGGTCCCTTGATTGATTGTTCGCCAACAAATCTATATTCTACCGCAATCTTGTAGTATGAGAATTTATCTTTATAGAAAATATGTCCAAATCGCTCATTAAAAGCAGGATATGCACTGGAATCGTATCTTACTTTCATTAGTCCATCTTCCACTCGAAATGTTTTTCCATAATTATCATTAAGGTCATAATTTCTAATTTTGACTTTCCAACCGTCCAAATTTTTACCATTAAAGAGTTGTTTCCATTCTTTTTTATCAACTTCTTGGGCAAATGTAATAAATGGAAATAGTAGAAAAACAAAGAGTTTTTTCATAGTATATCTTGGATAATGATTTGAGAAAAACCAAATTTACCGAAAAGAGGCTTACATAGAAAATATTTGTTTAATTTAGTTTTTATTTATTAATTTGGTAGTCATACAAATGTAAGGATTTGTATGACTACCATAAAAATACTATCGTATATATGAAGATAAGTATTATTGTTGTTTTTATTTTATCGGGATTAATGTGTCAAGCCCAAAAATTTTCATGGGGGATTATTGGCGGTGTTTCAAGAAGTTTTGAGTTTGCGAGGCAACCTAAAAATAATATTTCTTATGTATATAATAAACAAACAATTGTATCTAATGGCTTAAATAGCTGTTATGGATTCTATTCAACATATAAACTTGCGGAGAAGCACAATATTGAGCTACAAATCAGAAAATTAACTATTGTAAGAAGTGGAAAACAAGACGAGTATGGAAACCCAATTTCGGTCGGAGCAAAAACAATCATACACAATTTTAACTCCGAATTATGCTATGGGTATGGAATAAATAAGAATTTTTTCGCATACTTAGGCATTTATGATAATCTTTTGGCATTGCACGGTGTAAATGATATTTTTTTATATAGTAAGGGATTTAGTTTAAAATATTACGATAATACCTATGGGGTAACCTTAAAGCTAAGTTATCTATTCAGAAGGCGGATGAATATAGAAAGTGGTTTTATGTATCCTTTTTCTCAAACTGCTGAGAGTTTTTCAACAGCCTATTACAATCCAATGTTTTATGCTCAACTCAAATATCGTATTTTTTCTATCAAGAAGAAGCCCATTCTTTGAGCAGCATTGTCTAATCTGGCTTTAATTTCTTCTCCCAATAGTCGAGATTTGCAATCTTCGACCTATGAGTAGTAGATTTGTAATCCACGTATGAAAAAGCATGAGTTTAAGGCAAATCCAAATAGCTAATCAACTGATAACCAGCCAATTACCCAATCTCAATTTCATCGCCCAATTTATTGAGGAAATGAAATTCGGTGATACCAATAGAAGAATCTTTGATGAGTTTTACCCAAACCTTATATTTTAAGAACCATTTCACTTGTCTTGAAATAATTCCTTCACGGTAATAGGCATAAATAAATGGATGCAACACAATGCTAATGCCGCTCTCATTTTGTTTGGAGAGGATGTAATCTAAGTTGTTTTCAATCAAGTCTGTAATCACAATACTTGCTTGAATCGTACCCGTTCCGCCACAAGTAGGGCAAGTTTCACGAGTAACAATATTCATTTCGGGACGTACTCTCTGGCGAGTAATTTGGAGCAAACCAAATTTTGAAATTGGCAAAATCGTATATTTCGACCTATCGCCTTTCATTTCTTCTTTCATTGCCTCTTGAATCAAACGACGATTTTCGTTTTTCTTCATGTCAATGAAATCTACGACAATAATTCCGCCCATATCACGCATACGCAACTGACGGCAAAGCTCTTTGGCAGCTTCCAAGTTTACAGCCAGAGCCGTAGATTCTTGATCGTCTTCCTGCGTTGATTTATTGCCGCTGTTTACATCTATTACGTGGAGAGCCTCGGTATGTTCAATAATCAAATAACCGCCATTTGGCAAGCTAACTGAGCGTCCGAACAATGATTTTAGTTGTTTTTCGATGCCAAACTGCTCAAAAAGTTTACTTTTTCCTGAATGAAGTTTCAATATTTTTTCTTTGTCAGGAGCAATCGTATGCAAGAAACTCTTGATACTTTCGTAATTTTCTTTATCATCAACATAGATATTGTCGAAATCGTCGTTCAACATATCTCGCAAAATAGACGAAGCTCTGTCCATTTCGCTGATGATTCGGTCACGAGGTTTGGCATCACGAAGTGCTGTCATTCCCGCTTCCCATTTCTCTACACAAAACTCAATATCACGGTGCAATTCTTCCATGTCTTTTCCTTCGGCAACCGTTCGGACAATCACAGCAAAGTTTTCGGGCTTCACCGACGACACCATTTTGTGTAGTCTTTGACGCTCTTGCTTGTTTGTGATTTTTTTAGAAATATTGACCGAATTACCAAAAGGAACTAAAACAACGTTACGTCCTGCAATAGAAATATCGCAAGAAAGTCGAGGTCCTTTGGTAGAAATGGGTTCTTTTACGACCTGCACAAGTACAGGTGTATTTTTTGCAACAACGTCGTTTATTTTACCAAACTTTTCGATGTCTTGCTCCAACTTAAAACCTTTCAGGCGGAGATTAACAGGGCGTTTGGCAATAACGTCTTTTACAAATTTATTGAGAGAATTGTACGAAATAATTTCGTTGTAGTGCAGAAAACCATCTTTATCGTAGCCAACATCAACAAAAGCGGCATTGTTTCCTTGCACGACCTTCTTGACTACCCCCAAATAAATATCTCCAACGGAAAACTGGTGTTCCGTTTCGTCAAAGTGATATTCTATAAGCCTTTTGTCTTGAACAAGTGCTATTCTATCACCTTTCTGTGTGGTACTTATATATAATTCGTTGCTCAAAGTTGAGGTAGAATCAAGGGTTAGAAATTGATTTGGCTAAAATGAAAGTTTAGAATGATAGTCATTCGTTTTTGATAAACGGATGACTATCATTACTGAAGAAAAACTATTTTTTCTTATGACGATTCTTTCTAAGACGTTTCTTTCTTTTGTGCGTAGCCATTTTATGGCCTTTTCTTTTCTTTCCGCAAGGCATGATTGTAAGTGTTAAACCCCCAGCCCCTAAAGGGGGGTGAAGGCAGTAATAAATAATTTTATATTTTTTTCGCTCAAAAAAGCGATTTTTTTTATCTTTTCCTCCCCTTTAGGGGTCGGAGGTTATTTTTCACCTCCCTTTAGGGGCGGGGGGTGTTTGGGGTGCAAAGATACTAATTTATTTCAAACTCTCCAAAGCCTTGTTTACTTCTTCTACTAAAGTTGGGTCTTTTACCTTCTTTTTTAGGTCTTCAAAGATAATTTTGGCTTGTTTTTTTTCGCCTAATTCTATCAAACTATAGCCCAAACCCAACGTTGCATTTAGGTTATTTGGGTTTATTCTCATCACTTGCTTAAAGCGGTCGGCAGCTTTGGCATATTGGTTCGATTGCATCGAAAGTACGCCCAAATTCATTAAAGCTGGTTCAAAATTTGGCTCTTCTACAATCACTTCACGGAGCATCATGATTGCCTGCATGGGCGAATCTGACTGCACATAAGTCATAGCCAAATTGGTTTTTGCTTGTAGTTGACGAGGGTTTTTATCCAAAACTTTTTGGTAGTAAGCACGGGTTTTTTCAGTAAAAAAAACCACGTTTTCTTGACGAAGTGCCAACGTAAATGCCTGATAGTAAGTATCTCCAGCTTGCATCAAGTTTTCGGTTGATGGCTCGGCAATGGCTATTTTTTCTACATAAATAGCTGCACTATCGTAGCGATTGGCTGTAATAAAAACCTGAGCAATTTGTTGATACAAACTTTTTTTATCTGAAGCCGATGTCAGTTTTTGTTTCAAACCATTGATTTGTTTCTCTTGGTCGGCTGAAAGTTTTGGAGCTTGCGAATTTTCTTGATGGTCGTCGTGGTCATCATCTTTAGCGGCTGGTTTTGTTTCTGAAACTTTATCTCGATTGGCTTTGGCTTCGTCTTTGACAACTACTTTAGGGCGAGAATAAAGAAAGCCCGTGAGGGCTACCGCAATAACAATCAAAATAATGAAATGTTTTTTCATGTTTTTTTACATCGTGGAGATATTATCGTGGGTAGGGTTTTATTCCTACCCATGATTTATCTTATGAGAGCCACAATCATTCAAGATTATTTTACGCTTGATTTTACTTGGTCAGTAAATTCTTTGGCTGGTTTAAAGCCTGGAACTGAGTGAGCTGCAACCATTACGGTAGTTTTTGCCGAAATATTACGGGCTTTTTTGGCGGCTCTGTGTTTGTTTACGAAACTTCCAAAACCTCTAACATAAACTGCATCACCTTGAGCCAATGAGTCTTTAACGGTATCGAAAAATGCTTCAAGGGTTGTTGATACGCTTGCTTTGTCCACGCCTGTTTTGTCGGCAATTGCTACGATTACTTCTGCTTTAGTCACGGTAAAAAAATATTTAGGTTATTAAATGTACTTCCAAAAAGATATTATATAAGAGAGATTTGCAATTTTTGAACCAAATTTATTTGATTCAAAAAATATTTAGGGACATCAACTTAGTGCCTATCAACTCTTTACTTTACTTTTGGGTTTGCAAAGATAGGGTTTTTAAAAAGATTTTGCCAAACAGATTCAAACATTTTTTTTTGTAATTGCTTAATAATTAATGAGTTACAGTTTTTTTTGCTAAAAAATATGGATTTTTAGCCTCACCCCCGCCTCTCCCAAAAGGAGAGGAGCTAAAATTAGTACGTAAAAATTGAAAACAGCTACTTTTTCTGAAAAGTTAATAAATTGGTATTATCAGAACAAACGTGATTTGCCTTGGCGAAATATCAACGACCCTTATAAAATTTGGTTATCGGAAGTTATTTTGCAACAAACTCGTGTGGCACAAGGCTTGCCTTACTACGAAAAATTTGTAGAACAATATCCTACCATAAAATCGCTTGCCAATGCCGATGAAAATGAGGTATTGCGACTTTGGCAAGGTTTGGGCTATTATTCACGGGCAAGAAATATGCACGCAACTGCCAAAATTATTGCCAATGATTTTGATGGGGTTTTCCCGAAAACCTACGAAGGTTTGCTAAAATTAAAGGGAATTGGACCTTATACTGCGGCGGCAATTGCCTCGTTTGCGTTTGATGAAAAAGTGGCAGTTGTTGATGGAAATGTGTACCGTGTTTTGGCACGAGTTTTTGGCATAGAAACTGATATTTCGAGCCATGAAGCAAAGAAAGTTTTTGGTGAATTAGCCAATAAATTGATTTCGGAAACAAGCCCAAGTGCTTATAATCAGGCGATTATGGAATTTGGAGCAATGCACTGTACGCCTGCAAAGCCCGAATGTATGTTTTGCATTTTTGCTGATATTTGTGTGGCAAATACTACTGGAAAACAATCATTTTTGCCTGTAAAATCTAAGAAAGTGAAAGTGAAAAATCGCTTTTTTAATTATTTTGTTATCGAAAAAGACAATAGGTTTTTGATGCGTCAGCGAAATGTTGGTGATATTTGGACGGGGCTTTGTGATTTTTATTTGCTTGAAAGTGAAGCGAAATTAGTAGAATTAGAGGAAATTGAAAATGACTTTTTGCAAGAAATTTTGTCTAAATCTATTATTAAGAATGTATCAGAAAACTTTAAGCATATTCTCACTCACCAGCGAATTGAGGCGAAATTTTGGCATTTAATTTTGAAAGATGAGTTTACTTTACCAGAAAACTATCATTTTTACTCTTTGCAAGAAATAGAAAATTTGCCGAAGCCAATTTTGATTGAAAAGTATTTTTCGGGCTTGAAGTTTTTGCTTGAAAAGTAGTTTTGCTTGGAAATAATTTCATTGTATATCGCATAAAAGTTTATAAATTTACTCAAATAAAAAAAACAATCTCAAAAACTCATATAAAAAATGGCTGGTGTAAATAAAGTAATTTTGTTGGGCAGATTAGGCTCTGACCCCGAAGTAAGAACGCTTCCAAGTGGCGGAAAAGTAGTAACTTTTAGTATTGCTACGTCTGAAAATTATACCAATAAAGAAGGCGTAAAAGTAGAGCAAACTGAGTGGCATCGTATCGAATTATGGGAAAATCAGGCAAATCTTGCTGAACAATACCTCAAAAAAGGCGATATGCTTTATTTGGAAGGAAAAATTAAAACTGAAAAATGGACTGATAAAGATGGTCAGGAGAGATATACTACCAAAATTCGTGGAAATTCAATGCAATTTGTTGGTGGTGGTAAAAAAGATGATGATAATGATGCTGCACCAGCATCCGGTGGTAATAATTATGTTCCAAAAGCTGCACCGGTTCCATCAGCACCACCAGTCGAAATGGCGGGAAGCGGAAGCGATGATTTGCCGTTTTAAAATCTTTCTAACTTAAAAAAAGCCGAAGGAAATTTTCTCCTTCGGCTTTCCCATTTTTTTTTAATCCTTTTAAAATATTGTATCAAAAAGCAAATAGCTATTCAAGGCAATAATAATAATTGTAACAATCCAAGCGGTATATTTTATGTAGGCTGGGTTGGCAAATTCGCCCATTTTGAGCTTATTAGAAGTAAACATTACTAAAGGAACAACCGCAAAACTCAGCTGCAAAGACAAAATTACTTGGCTCAAAATCAATAAATCAGTCGTGCCCTTTTCTCCATAAATTATAGCAACAATTAATGCTGGAACAATTGCTACAAGTCTGGTTATCAGTCTTCTAAGCCAAGGTTTTAGTCGAATATTCAAGAAACCTTCCATGATTATTTGCCCTGCAAGTGTACCCGTAAGCGTAGAATTTTGACCAGCGGCAAGCAAAGCAACTGCAAAAAACAATCCTGCCAATTTTACGCCCAAAAGTGGGTCGAGTAATTTATAAGCGTCTGTAATATCAGCAACTTGGTTATTTCCTGAAAAATGAAAAGTAGCGGCTGCCATTATCAAAATTGCAGCATTGATAAAAAAGGCAATAAACAAAGCTGCCGTCGAATCAATTGTAGCAAATTTGATAGCACTCTTTTTGGCAGCGTGCGTATTGTCTATTTTTCGAGTTTGAATAATGCTCGAATGTAGGTACAAATTATGCGGCATGACGGTTGCCCCCAAAATCCCGATGGCTATATAAAGCATTTCGGGGTTTGTAACAATCTGACTACTTGGAATCAAACCTTTTGAAACGGCAATAAAATCTGGATTTGAAGCAAGTATTTCGTAACCAAAGCAGAGTAAAATTATCAAAATCAAGCCTCCAACAATGACTTCAATGATACGAAAACCTTTGTTTTGCAGGAATAAAATAAAAATTACGTCAATCGCTGTTATCAAAACACCATAAGTAAGTGGAATGTTGAACAGCAAATTTAAGGCAATTGCCGCCCCAATAACTTCTGCCAAATCGCAAGCGGCAATGGCAATTTCTGCCAAAATCCACAAGACAAAAGATACTGGTCTTGAATAAGAATCTCTGCAAGCCTGTGCTAAATCTCGCCCTGTTGCAATGCCCAATTTCAAAGATAAATGTTGCAAAAGCATAGCAAAAAGGTTAGAAATCAAGATAACAGAAAGTAAAGTATAACCAAATTTTGCTCCGCCCGCAATATCAGTTGCCCAGTTGCCGGGGTCCATATAACCAACGGCTACCATCAAACCTGGTCCAGTGAAGGCCGCCATTTTTTTCCAAAAACTTCCATTTTTTGGCACATTAATCGTACCATGCACTTCGGGCAAGGAAAGCGTACTTGTAGTTGATTTCCACGCCTTATTTTCTTTTATATTGATTTCTTTTTCCATTTTTCGTAAAAATACTATAAATTTTGACACAAACTTAAAACAAAAAATCTGTTTATCAAAATATTTTTTTAGACTAATCTAAATTTTGTTTGATTAATCTAAAAATGTAAATTGCAAAAACATTTTTAAAAGCTAAAATAAAACATGATTTCTTTCACTGAAGAAAATTATCTGAAAATCATTTATTTACTGACCGAGCAAAACGGAGGTAATGAGGTGAGTACCAATGAGTTAGCCGAGCACACGCAAACAAAAGCTGCGTCGGTGTCGGATATGCTCCGTAAATTGGCTGAAAAAAACTATATCAATTATAAAAAATATCAAGGTGTAACATTGACTACCGAAGGACAGCAAATAGCTTTGGCAGTTATTCGCAAACACCGTCTTTGGGAGGTTTTTTTAGTTGAAAAATTAGGTTTTGGCTGGGACGAAATCCATGATATTGCAGAGCAATTGGAGCATATTGATTCAAAAGAATTGACCGAAAGACTTGATAATTTCTTGGAAAATCCTCAATTCGACCCTCATGGCGACCCAATTCCTGACGCAAAAGGAAAAATGCCTTCTGTAAGTTATCAAAAATTATCAGAAGTTCCTCTGAATCAATCGGTTGTGATGATGGGTGTTTCGGCACATTCTCCTGCGTTTTTACAACACCTCGACAAGCACCAAATTACACTTGGTTGTAGCCTTAAAGTGCTGGAAATCAGCGAATTCGATAAATCATACAGCATTTTGTTGAACGAAAATACTTCTCTTTTTGTGAGCAACGAAGTAGCAAGAAATTTGTTGGTGAAAGCTCCAAATGCGTAGTTTAAACCTGCAAGGTTGCGAAACGTCGCACCGCTTTCAACCTTACAGGTTTTGAGCGTTAATAATTCTTAATAAATCAAATCTCCAAAATGCAATGTTTATCTTTGCAAATAATAATAATAAAATAGTACCCTTTTGCTCCCATTTAAGGCATTCCGATGGGTCGGCTGGGGGTGGTGCTTATGAAAATACTCGACAAATATTTAGTCAAACGCTTTCTGAAAACATATTTTTTTGCAGTTTTAGTTATCGTGCTTATTATCATGGTAATTGATTTTGTAGAAAAAAATGATGACTTTATTCAGAAAAAAGCCCCAATGCGAGCAATTTTGCTTGAATATTACGCAAATCTCGCACCTTATTGGGCAAATTATATTAGTCCGTTGATGATTTTTATATCGACGGTTTTTTTCACTGCACAAATGGCTGCCCACTCCGAAATAGTGGCGATTTTGAGCAGCGGCACGAGTTTTAGGCGGTTGATGATTCCTTATATAATGGGAGCATCTGTTATTGCGGTTCTTTCTTTTGCGATGGTTGGTTGGATATTGCCTCGTGCCAATAAAGTTAGACTTGCCTTTGAAAGTACATATATCAACGATAAGTTTTATTTTTCCGACCGAGATTTTCATACGGCGGTTGCTCCCAATACCTACGCTTATATGTCGAGCTATAATAACGAAACCAAGACTGGTTACGATTTTACGCTCGAAAAAATCATTGACAATAAACTTATAGAGAAACTTTCTGCCAAAAGAATAGAATGGAATGACAGCACTAAACGCTGGAAAATTTCGGACTATAAAATTCGTACTTTGGGTATTATGAAAGACAAAATGTATTATTCGAATATGCCAAAAGACACTTTGATAAATTTAGCACCAAGCGATTTTGAGAGCGACCGAAATGTCTATGAAACATTCACGATTCCTGAATTGCAAGAAAGAATTTCATTGATACGCAGTAGAGGTGCAGAAGGAATTGAGTCTTTCCAAATAGAATTTTATCAAAGAATCGCCACACCTTTTGCCGTAATTATTTTGTCTTTGATGGGCTTAATTGTATCAGCTCGCAAGGCACGTGGAGGTGTTGGTTTCCAGATTGCGATTGGTTTTGTGCTGGCTTTTGTTTATATTCTTTTCTATATTATGTCGAAAGGTATTGCCGAATCGGGCAATATGCCTCCAATTTTGGCAGTATGGCTACCAAATATTGTCTTTGCCAGCATCGGAACGTTTATGTATTTTACTGTTCCACGTTAATTTTCAATGATAGAATGAGCGAGTGAGAGAATAATCTGCTTTCGCAGTAAGATTTATTTTATCATTCGCTCATTCTATCAATCACTCATTGTTTTTCCCTCAATAAGTCCTATTTTTGCGGTGAAATTTTGTTGAATTCTAAAAAAATACGCTCGTTTGAAAGCGAGTTTTGAGCTTATGAAAGTTGTTTTGGCATACAGTGGAGGTTTGGATACTTCTTTTTGTGTAAAATATTTGACCGAAGAATTGGGTCATGAAGTACATTCTGTTTTGGTTGATACAGGTGGCTTTACGGAAGATGAAATAAAAGATATTGAGAAAAAAGCGTACGAATTAGGTGTAAAAAATCATTATACGGCTCGTGTTTTGGACGAATATTACCAAAAATGCGTCCGTTTTTTGATTTATGGAAATATCTTGAAAAATAATACTTACCCGCTTTCAGTAAGTGCCGAGCGAATGTTTCAGGCAGTGGCGGTGGCAGAATATGCCAAGAACGTTGGGGCAGAAGCTGTGGCTCATGGAAGTACGGGTGCAGGCAATGACCAAGTGCGTTTTGATATGGTTTTCAGAATTGTGCTGCCAAATGCTCAAGTGATTACGCCAATCAGAGATTTGAAATTATCTCGTGAAGCCGAAATCGAATTCTTGAAATCGAAGGGTGTAGTTCGTGAATGGCATAAAGCTGCTTATTCTATTAACAAAGGTTTGTGGGGAACTTCGGTCGGTGGTCGTGAAACTTTGAACTCTTATGATTTCTCGCCAGAAAGTGCTTTTCCGACACAAGTAACAAAGAAAAAACCTTCTGAAATTTCACTTCAATTTATCAAAGGCGAGCTAAAAGGCGTAAATGGGAAGAAATTCAAAAATCCTGTTGATGCCATTCGTCGTTTGTCAGAATTAGCTTCTCCTTATGGCATAGGGCGAGATATTCATGTGGGCGATACCATTATTGGCATCAAAGGTCGAGTGGGTTTTGAGGCGGCAGCACCTTTGATTATCATTAAAGCACATCATTTATTAGAAAAACACGTTTTGTCGAAATGGCAACAATATTGGAAACAAAACTTGGCAGAATGGTACGGAATGACGCTACACGAAGGACAATTTTTAGAGCCTTTGATGCGTGATATTGAGAAGTTTTTGGAAAGTATGCAATCGCACGTAACAGGTGAAGTGCGTGTGCAATTAGCTCCATATAATTTCCAATTATTGGGCATAAAATCTGACTACGATTTGATGTCGCCAGTATTTGGTAGCTACGGCGAAATGAACAATGCTTGGAGTGGTGACGACGTGCGAGGTTTCTCAAAAATCATGTCGAACCAAGTAATGATTCACCAAAAAATTACTGAATTGGCTGAGAAGAAGTAAAAAATTGATAAAGAAAGGTTATTTTCATTGGAAAAAGGGAAGATGGTTTAATTACTATCTTCCCTTTTTTGATTACTTCATTAACTCCGCATAATGCTTATAAAACAAAGGAATAGTTTCGATGCCTTTGAAGAAATTGAAAAGTCCGTAATGCTCGTTTGGCGAGTGAAGTGCGTCAGAATCTAAGCCAAAACCAAATAAAATTGACTTCAAACCTAATTCTTGTTCAAATAAAGCTACAATCGGAATACTTCCACCGCCACGTGTTGGTACTGGTTTTTTACCAAATGCTTCTTCCATTGCAAGCATTGCAGCATTATATCCTGCCGAATCTGTGGGAGTAACATAAGGTTGTCCGCCATGATGACGACTTACTTTTACCTTCACTGTATTTGGTGCAATTGCTTTGAAATGCGTTTCGAAAAGGTCGGCAATTTCTTCCCAATCTTGGTCAGGAACAAGTCGCATAGAGATTTTTGCAAAGGCTTTTGATGGTAAAACGGTCTTTGAACCTTCGCCGGTATAGCCTCCCCAAATCCCATTTACATCAAGTGTTGGGCGAATAGCTGCTCTCTCACGAGTGGTATAACCTTTCTCGCCAGAAACCTGAAAAATATCAAGGTCGTCTTTATATTCGTTCAAATCAAAAGGGGCAGCTTCAAGTGCATCACGGTCTTCTTGCGTGAGTTCCACAACTTTGTCATAAAAGCCTTTTACCGTAACTTTTCCATCGGAATCATGCAAAGAAGCTATCATTTCGCACAAAACATTGACAGGATTTGCCACAGCACCGCCATAAACGCCCGAATGTAAATCTCGGTTTGGTCCAGTTACGCCAACTTCCATGTAAGTCAAGCCACGCAAGCCAGTTTCTACTGATGGAATATGATTGGCAATAATTGAAGTATCAGAAATTAAAATTAAATCAGATTTGAGTTTTTCTTTGTTGGCTTTTACAAAAACGCCTAAGTTTTCAGAACCAACTTCCTCTTCACCTTCAAACATTATTTTTACATTGCAACATAATGTTCCTTCGGCAAGCATCATTTCGATGGCTTTTACGTGCATATAAATTTGCCCTTTGTCGTCGCAAGAGCCACGAGCAAAAATCGCTCCGTCTGGATGGTTTTTTGTTACTTTGATGGTTGGTTCAAATGGCGGAGAATCCCATAATTCGTAAGGGTCGGCAGGTTGCACATCATAGTGTCCATAGACTAAAATGGTTGGTAATGAGGCATTTATGATTTTTTCGGCATAAACAATTGGGTGTCCAGCCGTTGGACAAATCTCGGCTTTGTCGAGTCCTGCTGCTAATAATTTTGTTTTGATATATTCAGCCGCACGAAGCATATCTGGCTGAAATTTGGAATCAGCACTGACTGATGGGATTCTAAGAAAATCAAAAAGCTCGTCTAAGAAACGGTCTTTATTTTGTTCGATGTAGGTGTTCATTTGCTCTAAGTTTGCTGTTTATGCAAAGTTAGCCGTTTATTTCTTCACACCAAACTTGCTTTCATTTCCTTTGAGTAATCTTCCTATATTTTCTCTGTGAGTGTATGCCAAAATGAAGAAAAGCAACCATGCCAAACCATAATAATTTATATGATGAAAACTCTGACTATCCCATATTTTCAAGGAAACCTGCACAGGGAACGCCAAAGCTCCCAAAAGTGAGCCAAGAGATACATATTTTGTCAAAATAACGGTTAAAAGGAATACTACAATACAAGCAATGGCAGCCATCGGAAGCACTGCAACTACTACTCCCATGGCGGTTGCTATGCCTTTTCCGCCACGAAATTGAGCAAAAATCGGGTAAATATGACCTATTACAGCGACAATTCCCATCGCCAAGTATTCCCATTCAGCATCATTTTTTAGTAAATATTTAGCTAAATAAACAGCCAAAAAACCTTTTAAAAAATCAATTAATAAGACAATTATTCCAGCGGTTTTGCCAAGTGTACGAAGAGAATTATTTGCTCCTGCATTGCCGCTACCATGCTGACGAATGTCAATCCCATGAAAAATTTTACCGTACCAAACTGCTGAGGGGATAGAACCTAATAAATAAGCAAAAGCAATACAAGCTAAAATTGAAGTCATTTTTTTGGTTTTTGGGAATTCGTTGATGATTATGCAAAATTACTAAAAATTGTGATATTCCAAGTTACTCATCTAACAAAAAACACCTAAATAGCTGATTAATAGCTGTTTAGGTGTTTTTATTTTTCATTAAAATTGCATAATACTATATTCTCGTTACTCCTTTTCGTTTCAAAGCTAAGTCGTGTGCAGTATCATAATATGACCTCAAATTAGTCCAATCGAATACTTCGGCTATATTTTCAACTTTGTTTCGTTGGGTGATTCTATCTCGGCGGCTCATCGTTACAAATTTGAAAAGTATATCTGCCAATTGGTCGGCGGCTTTGTCGTAATTTTTCTTTTTTCGGTTTACAACATATACGCCCACTTTGTCATAATCTTTCATTAATTGTATCATAAAATCTCCAAAACCAGACAAATCACTTGTTACCGTCGGAATTCCACGCACCACGCACTCCAAAGGCGTATAACCCCAAGGCTCATAATAACTCGGAAAAACGCCCAAATGACAACCTCTCACAAACTGGCTATATTCCATACCAAAAAGCGGATTTGTAGGTGAAATAAAATCTGGGTGATAAACAAATTTTACTTTATCTTGCTGATGATTAAGCAAATTTGTTTCCTTCAAATACTCTGTAATTTCGTCAGGTTGCTTCAAAAGGTGTGTTACTGTATGGGGCAGTTTTTTGGTTTTCCAAGTCTGAATTGTTCTACGCAAACGCAAACGCCAATATTCATCTACAAATTCATTCAAATCTGGTAGATTTGGGTCGTCATTTGACGCAGAGGCATGAAAAAGATGTTCGCCCACTTGCTTTTCAATTGACTCACAAGTTTGTCGAATTTCCTCCATCACCGCCCTCGATTGCAATACCTCTGGATTGATAGAATGAACAGGTTGTTTTGTAATTATAAACATTACAACTGTAATATCAATTTCTGCTTGCACTAACTTAAAATTGAGCCTTTTGAGTGCTTCCAATGTCAAATCATAGCCTTTATTTCTAAATTCATAACGCCCCGACGTAAAAAAATACAAGGTTTTGTCCAAATCAAAAGAGTAACTTTGGAAAAAATGCCCCATTACGAATTGATGGATTTTTTCTTTGTATTTCAAGTGTAAATTCTGGAATTCGTGTGTTGCTGCAAAGCGAGTTACGTTCAAGCCATTTGGCAAAATCAAATCACAAGTTCTTCCAAAAAACACTTCACATTCTTTGGCGGTTACATCACTAACAGTTGTCAAAACATGCGTTTTTTGTGCCGCCAAACGCTCAATTTTTGCTTGGGCTTCAATGCCATAATTTTTGGCTTCTGATTCCCAATTATAAGTTGGTAGTTTTTCGTAAAAATCTGCCTCATTTCCTGCAATATAACGTCCAAGCATGGTTGCGTGCGTAGTAAAAACTGTTGAAATTGGCACTTTGTCAGTACGAATATCAATCAAAGGAGTTGCTACCATCCATTCGTGGAAATGGGCAATAATGTCATTTTTAGCTCCAAAAGTTTCACCAAATTCGGTCAAAAAAACACGAATCATTTCGCCCAAAACCACAACTTGGTCCACTAAAGGGTCGGCATTTAAGGTCGAAATTTGATGCCTTTCCCAAAGTTTATGCTTAACATCGTTGCTATTTTTGAGCAAATTCTTGAAATCAAACAAAACAATTTTTGGCTTGCCAGTTACCAACCAACGCCCATAATGAGCATCGTAGCCCATGTCTTGCATTTTCTTGACAATCTTACCAAAAGGAGATTCGTCGAGGTCGGCGATTGGTTCAAACTCAATCATTGCCGTATTTGGAAAATACGGGCCAATAAGGCAATAATTTTCGCCCCATTCTTCGACCATCGAAGGAACTTTTGAGCGAATAACGGTGTAAATTCCACCAACTTGGTTGCAGACCTCCCAAGCGATTTCCATCAACATTGGCTTTTTTTGTTCACTTCGCTTAATGCTAACGGTTTCTTCTGATTCTTTTTTAAGTTTTGAGGTGGTTGCCATGCTGGTTAAAATAAGTAAAAGTTATAAGAAGTGAATTAGGGCAAAAAATTTAATAATAGCAATAAAAAATTTAACTTTTCAAATAAATTTGTTCTGAAAATTATTTTTTACCGAAAATCATTATTTTTTACTTAATTTTCTCGTAGCAAATCTAATATTTTCATTCGATATTTTTTTCATGTCCATACAATCAAATTATTGGAAAGGTGCTTTTTTAGTTTTTGGTTCGGCATTTGGATTTGCTCTGAAAGGTATTTTTATCAAAGCGGCATACCGCTACGGCATCGATACCATTTCTTTGCTATCGCTTAGGTTTTTATTTTCGACTCCTTTTTATTTGGCTATTATTTTGCGTGAAAGACTCTACGAAATTACTCATCCGACCATCTCAAAACTTACTTGGCTTCATCTCTTTTGGGTTGGAGTTTTGGGTTATTATTTTGCTTCTTATTTCAATTTTTTAGGGCTAAACTATATCACAGCGAGCTTAGAACGCATTTTGTTGTTTGTTTACCCAACTTTTGTATTGATTATCAGTGCGGTTTTGATAAAAAAGAAAATCACTAAATTGCAATGGCTTGCCCTCACAATTACCTATTTTGGAATATTGATTGCATTTCTCGAAAACATAGATACAAGCCAACAAAAAGATATTTCGTTGGGGGCATTTTGGGTAATTTTGAGTGGTTTTATTTATGCTTTTTATTTGATTGGGAGCGAAAAACTCATTACCCAACTTGGCACAACCCGCTTTACTTGTTGGGCGGTTTTGTCGGCTTTTGTGCCAACTTTGATTCATTGTTACCTTCAAAATGGCTTGGCAATTTTCAATTTCCCTGCCGAAGTTTATTGGATTTGCTTGGCAATGGCGATTTTTTCGACGGTTTTGCCAACTTTCATGATTTCGGAAGGAATCAAACGAGTGGGCCCAAGTAATGCCTCAATTATTGCAAGCATTGGACCTATTTTTACAATCATTTTGGCAACTACTTTTTTGGAAGAAACCCTTTCTTTGGTACAAATCTTTGGCACATTGCTCGTGCTTTTTGGGGTTTTTCTTATCAGTTGGAAAGGCAAAAAATAGGGCGATTTGAACTTGACGATTTTAATTATAATTTTGCTTGAAAATTTACGTTTTAGAGAAGCAATTACTTTTAACGATTATTTATTTAATGAAAAAGCATCATTTCTTTTACACAATTCTTCCCTTGTTATTTTTTATTCTTTCTTGCAGTGAAAAAAAAACAGAGCAAAAAAAAGCTGATAGCCCGCCAATTCATACCTTGATTTTTATTGACAAAACCGCCAGCGTTGATGTGGAAAAGCCATTTATTGCTCAAAAATACCAACAGGCTTTGACTTCAATTATTGAGGCAAATGTCAATAAATCAGGCGATAAATTTGAGATTTATTATATTCACGAGAATACTTCAAAAGGGCGTTGTTTGTCGCTGATGTGTCGCACCGAAATGGACAATACCGAAGGCATGAATGCAACAGATTTGGAAGCTATCAAAACGAGCTATGATTTGTCTATCAGAAAGGAGCGAAATTTTGTTATCAAACAAGCTTTGGTTCGCCTAAATGCTCAAAATGAAAATGCCTCAAACCTCGAAACCAATATTCTTTCGAGTATTCCAATCATTGCAAATGCCGCAGCAACTCAGGCATTAGTAAAGGTTTATTATTTGAGTGATATGGTAGAAAGTGTAAAAAATGGCAGAGATTTTCAGATAAAACCACCAAAAGATAATGCTGAAGCCGAAGCATGGGCAAAATCTGATGCCGAAAAGTATAAAAATTACGCACTGAATAGCCCCGATATTTCGATGATTTTGCCTTTCGACCCGATGAGTTCGAGTAAGGTAAACAACCCAACTATCACTTATTATTGGTCAAAATTCTTTGAAAATATGGGCGTAATGAGTGTTTCTGAATTGTAGGATTTGGGGCAAGCTATTTCGCTCACCCCAATAATTTACTATTTTGGTTGTTGCTGTGTAACGCAATGAATCATTCCGCCATTGACATACATATTTCTTGCATCAATGCCAACCACAGTTCGATTTGGATACAAACCCTGAATAATTTTATTGGCAACTGCATCATTTGGGTCGTTATAATTTGGCACTAAAACTTTCGTATTGGCAATATAATAGTTGATATACGAACCTTTATAACCCAAATTTTTGCCGTAAGTAGTCGTTACATCGTTTTTAGAAAGTGGCAATTTTACAATGTTGTACGGAACGCCACTCTTGTTTTTTGCAGCATACAAAGTCGGAATGTCTTTTTCGGGAACTTGCCAATCAATCAAATCATTTTCCGACATCGTTATAATTGTAGTCGAATTGGCAAATCTTGCAAAACCATCAATGTGCATATCTGTAATTTCTAAACCTGCTTTTCCTTCGAGCCAAATAAAATTTGTTACGCCCAAATACTTCGTGAAAATCTCCTCTGCTTGGGTTTGGCTCATGTTTGGATTTCTGTTTTTATTCAAAATCGAGCTTTTACAAGCCAAAAATGTTCCATGACCATCAATTTCGACCGAACCACCTTCATTTGTCATGATTGAATTCAAATCTACAATCGTTTTGTTTTGGTCTTTTGCAATTTTTGCAGGAATCAAATTACATTTATCAGAATCTGCTTTTTTTCCCCAAGCATTAAAACCCCAATCTTCGATAACCAAATTTCCATTTTTGTCTTTTACATAAATAGGCCCATTATCTCGAATCCAGAAATCGTCTGTTTCATATATTTTGAAATCAATGTTTGATAAAGAAACACCGCCATTTTTCAATAAATCAGTGATTCTGTCTTTTTCGTCGGCATCATACGCAACCAAATGTACTTTTTCGCTCTGCACCAACTCTTTTGTCATTGTTACCCAAGTGGCATCAAGTCTATTTCGGAAAGCAACGCCATATTGATATTCGTGTGGCCATTGCAACCATGTGCCATCGTGCGGTTCAGATTCTTCGGGCATTGTGTAGAGTATGTTGGCAGCGTTTGTCTGTGTTGTATTATCATCGGTTGGTGTTGTCGTTTCGCCATCGTCTTCGCATGATGAAAAGAGGATAAAGCAAGAAATTAGTAAGAAAATCATAGGTTTTTGCATTTTATTTTGTTGTTTGTTTATATTTTTTGAAAAATTATTTAGGTTGTTGTTGGGTTACGCAATGAACCATTCCTCCATTTTCGTACAGATTTCTGACATCTATTCCGACGATGGTTTTGTTTGGATATAAAGTTTGTAAAATACCATTTGCTACCAAATCATTAGGGTCATTATAATGTGGTACTAAGACTTTTGTGTTGGCAATATAATAATTGACATAAGAGCCTTTATAGCCCAAATTCTTTCCATACGCAGTTATGACGTTGTTTTGGGTAAGTGGTAACGTAACAAAATTATAGGCTACGCCATTTTTGTTTTTGGCTGCATAAAGTTTGGTGATGTCGGTTGGTGGAACTTCCCAATAAATTAAGTCATTTGCTACCATCGAAACAATGGTTGTGGAGTTGCCAAATCGAGCAAAACCATCAATGTGCATGTCGGTTATTTCTAAACCTGCAACGCCATCTAACCAAATAAAATTTGTAACGCCCAAATAGTTTGTAAAGATTGCCTCGGCTTGGACTTGCGTTATATTCGGATTTCGATTGCTATTCAAAATAGAGCTTTTTGTTGCCAAAAAAGTACCATTTCCATCAATTTCTATTGCTCCACCTTCAATAGTCAAAATAGCATTTAGGTTTTTTACTTCAAACCCTTGGTCGGTTGCAATTTTAGATGGAATTGTATTGCAATTAGCAAACTGGGTTTTATTTCCCCAGCCATTAAAACCCCAATCTTCAATCACTGTATTTCCTGTTTTACCTTTCACATAAATAGGCCCATTATCTCTTACCCAAACATCATCTGTTGGATAAATTTTGAAATCAATATTTGTCATCGAAACGCTCGCAGCATTTAATAATGCTATAATTCTTGTCTTTTCGGTAGCATTATATGCAATAATATGTACTTTTTCGCTCGAAACCAATTCTTTGGTCATTTTCACCCACGTAGCATCTAATCGGTTGCGGTAAGTAGTTCCATATTGATAATGATGCGGCCATTGAAGCCAAGTTCCTTCATGTTCTGCCGACTCTTCGGGCATAATAAATGATAAATTACAGCCAATAATTTGGGCATTGAAAACACTGTTTTCTTTCACTTCAAATCCGGGCAATAAAGTAATCGAAGCACCAGCTTGATAAATTACCTTGGCAGTTTGAACTGCATTTGTGCCTATTTTATTAGAGGCTGTGATGCTTTGATTTAGTTGATGAATTTGCATACCCGATATAATATTTGTACTTAAATTGGTAGATGCTTGTGCCACATTGACGGTGGCAGTCGCTTGCCCGCCAGTCGAACAAACGGCAGTAAAGCTTGTTGTGATTGCAGGATTTACGGCAATACTTGTTCCTGTGTTTCCGCCTGTCCATGTTAGTATGCCAGTGCATCCAGTTGCTGAAAATGTTACTTTCTGATTTGGGCAAATGTAGGCAACTGATGGCGTAATGATGATAGGCAAATCGGCATTTGCAGACTCATAAAAGGGTATTTTTAATAAAATGAGCAAAAAGACATTCATAAAAATTGATTTTGATGAATAATTATGCTGCAAAATTAGGCGTTAAAAGTACGCTAATGTTGTCCAAAATTGACAACTTAACTTTTTTTGAGGGGAAGAAGGATTTCGGTAATGAATTGATTTTCGTTTTCACAATTGAAATTATGCTTCACATAATGCTCGATAGTAGGGGAGTCGTCCAATTCATATTTTGAATTGAAAAGCCAATCATTATAAATAAGTCGGTAGGTATTTTCTATCAAATCATAACTTCCTTCGTGAATATACTTGATGTACCGACCACCAAAAATGGTTTTTGAGGAGAATGTTTTGCTATGCGGGTTTTGGTTGATGCCAGCCTCATATCTGCAATGTTTGCTTATGGTGATTAAAGGTTGGTCAACGATTATCCCGAAATAATTGAGGTCAATTTGAGAGCCATAATTGGTGTCAATGTTTTCCCAAAGAATATCTATTTCATTATTATCATAATTATTGGTTTTGATGCTTTGAAAATATAATGTAATAGGATTTATGTAAATCACTTCACGAGAAATACTTTCTTTTTCATTAGAATTTAGGTATTTATTGAAAATTTCGAGCTTACTTAATCTACTTGCAGATGGCGAAATACTAAATTGTTTTTTGAATGATTTAGTAAAAGCCTGCAAACTCTCAAAACCCACCGAAAATGCAATATCGGTAATGGTATCGTTTGTATAAAGGAGTTTTTTATAGCCATTTTCAAGTTTAAGTCTTTTATGAAATTCTCCAATTGATTCACCAAAAATATTTTTGAAAACTCGTTGCAGGTTTCTATAAGAATAACAAGCGATGTCTTCCAAGTCCACAATTGAGATTTCTCGGTTATAGTTTTCCTCAATAAATTTAATGATATGATGAATCCTGTCTAAATTCATTTGATTAATTCTTGAATCAATCGCGTTTCAATATAAAGCAACAAAAAAGCGGGAATAATTCAAATATAAAAAACAAAATCGAAGAGTGGGCGAAAATAGCTTATGAAAAATATAAAAATTATGTTCTGAATAGTCCAGATATTTCGATAATTTTACCTTTTGAACCTGCCAATTTAAGCAAAGAAAACAACTTAGCAATTACTTATTTTGGTTTTTAGAAAAAATGATAAAATATTGATAATCAGGTTTTTATATTAAAAATCTCTTCTTCATCAACAACAAACCTTAACCTTTATGAAAGAACGCCTTACTTCACTTGACGTTTTTAGGGGCATGACAATCATGCTCATGACTATTGTAAATAACCCAGGTGATTGGGGCAGTATTTATGCTCCACTCGAACACGCCGAATGGCACGGCTGCACACCCACCGACTTGGTTTTTCCTTTTTTCTTATTTATTGTTGGCATTTCTACTGTTTTGACAATGCCCATAAAAAAGTTTGATAAATCAGTTTTGGAAAAGATTTTAACTCGTGGGTTACGTATTTTTCTATTGGGACTTTCGCTCAATTTTTTCTCAAAAATACATATTGGCTCACTCGAAGGTGTGCCATTGATGCTTGTTCGCTTGGTTTTTACGGCAATCATAACTGTCTTATTATTAGGCAATTATGACCGAAAAAAGCAATTATATATAGCCATCGGACTATTTTTATTAATGATGATATTATCTTTTGGAGGTTTTGAAGCATTCAGTTCGGTCAGAATTTTGGGCGTTTTGCAACGCATCGCTATTGTATATTTGGTTATTTCTATCCTTTATGCAACGACCAATACCACTACCCAAATCATCGTTGGCTTAGTTTGTTTGTTTGGCTATTGGGCATTAATGGCACTCGTTGATGTGCCAAATGTTGGTGTAGCAAACTTTGAAAAAGGAACAAATCTTGCCGCTTGGCTTGACAATTTATTATTGCCTGGGCATCTTTGGGTAACTTCAAAAACTTGGGACCCCGAAGGTATTTTGAGTACAATTCCCGCTATCGGCACGGGTTTGGCAGGAGTTTTTACTGGAAAATTGCTAACAAATACATTTCCCAAAAACAAAAAAGCTATCTATTTGCTCTCGGCAGGAGTGCTGGGCATAATGATTGGATTACTTTGGAATGAGGTTTTTCCAATAAACAAAGCCCTTTGGACAAGCTCTTATGTAGTTTATACTGCGGGTTTGGCACTTTTGGTGCTTGGCGTACTTTATTTTATTATTGATGTATTAGGTTTTGATTTTTGGACAAAACCGTTTGTTATTTTTGGCGTAAATCCAATGTTGGTTTTCTTCTTTTCGGGCATTATTCCACGAGCATTGAATATGATAAAAATTGCTCAACCCGAAAATATAGAAAACCCTGAAACTGGCTTAGTGGCATGGCTTTATGGGCATTGGATTATGCCTTTTTTCTCCGAACCAAAAAACGCTTCGTTGGCAGGAGCATTGACTTATCTATTGATTTGGTTTATTATTTTGGTTTTGTTTGATAAGAAAAAAATGATTTTTAAGGTGTAGTAAAAGATTTCGTTTTATTATCCTTAATGAAGTCTAATTATGAACGTTTATATTATGCTTATTTATAACCTTTAAAAAGATTATTTTTGAATGAAATGAAAAGTTTTCATAGCTTCAAGAACAAAAAATAAGCAGTCTCAGAAATCTCTAAGGCTGCTTATTAATATTATAAAAACTGTTGATTGTCCAATTTCACCCCCCAATATTCTCCAATTTTTTATGAAATTTCCAAGAAACAGGAATGTCATCGCTTTTGCGAGCAATGCTTAATTGGTAGCCACGGGCATTGCCTTCCACTTTTTGAATGCCTCGCATATTTACTACAAAATTACTATGCAAACGCACAAATTGTGGGTGTGCCGAAAGCTCTTTTTCAACATTTGCTAAAGGTGTTTGAATCGTTGTTTTTTCAACGCCCATTAAATTTTGCCAATAAAAATCAGTCGAATCTTTGGAGGTTTCAGCATAAATCAATTGATTGGGTAAAAGGCTGAATTTTTGACCACTTTCACCAAAAACCAAAACAGGTAAAAGTTGCTTAGACGCAGGCGGATTGATAGATTTTAGTCTATTATTGATTCTATCTGATGCCAAAGAAAACTGAGTATGAAATATTTTTTGCTGAATAAAAGTAATGATTATGGCAGGAATAATGCCGAAAGCTAAAGCTCTTAGTACATCAATAAATTCAAAATGTGTAATGTTGAAATAATTGCTATAAGCCACAATCAAAGCACCGATGATAAGAATTACAACTGCCAAATGTATCACTTGTCGGGCAATTGTCCAGCGTTGGTTATCATAAAAACTTTTCAGGATTTGTGGTAAAACGAATTTCGTAAGCAACATTCCAACAAAAGCTACTACGCCAAAACCAATCAAATAGAGCGTTTTTGAATCATGCTTGAAGTCAGAAAGCCCGAAAGGTTGAACGCCAACTGCCACAATTGCAACAAATAACCCAACCAAAAGCGATACAATTAAACCTCTCATTGAGTTGATAGAAGTTGCCATTGGCAGCTTGAATGAGTTGATTAAGGCAACAATTTGTCGGCGAATAAAAGCAAAAAACAAGCCAATGGCTTTAAAAATGCCTGTAATTAAAGATACAATTTGTTTATAAATAAATGCAAAAAATTGAATAATTGCATTGAAAATGCTACTAAAAAGCTTGGTAATAGTGCCAAAAATACTACGTAAAATGTTCATTGGTAAGTTTAATATTGTTTTCATTCGATTCAAAACTTTGGTATTTTGAACATTAATTCAAAAACTATACCAAGAATCGAGGGCAAAGATAGGGTTTTTATGCTTGAAAATAGCTTTGTGATAAAAAAGAACACTTTTCAACTCAGAACTCTTTTCTCATCAACGCACCAACTCAATCCAACCTTTCATGGTGCTTGGTGTTTCATCAAGTTTATCTAATCGCTGAATCAGAACATTTGCCAAATAATAATATGTGCCTGACGGAAGTTCATTTCCACTGGTAGATTTACCGTCCCAACTCAAATTATCACCGCTCGATTCATAAACTTTCGTGCCATAACGGTCATATATTTCAATGCTGATTGTTTTGATAAAAGCAGTACAAGTCAAAGGCGTGAAGGTATCATTTTTTCCATCACCGTTTGGCGTGAATACATTTGGTAGCGAAACAGTGGGACAATTATCTTTACAAATCAATGCACTTGGACTACTTTCGATATTCAAACGATTGACCGCCGTAACATAATAGCAACCTGCAAAACCATCTTGCAGAGGTCGTACGTGCGTATATGACGTTGCGGGAAATGCCACACTTGCCAATAATTTCGGGGCTTCGTCTTTGTAGCGGGCATAATAAATATTGTATTTCAAAATATCTGTCCTACAAACTATTCCCCCAGCACTTGGTGGCGTTTTCCAGCTAAGTTTATTGCTTAAACTACTTGCCTCACAAATCGCTTTTCGGTCAAGGTTTTGACAGTCAATTTCTTCAGAAGTCAAAGTAGGCGGACAAGGTGGTGTATTGTCAATTGGTGAGCCACAAGCCACTTGCGAAAAGTTATTGAGCAAGCCCAATGCTGGAATTTTCAAATATGCCCCAACGGTTTCAACTTTATAGCAATAACTCGAATCAATTTTTAGCTGAATCGTATTTGTGCCATCGTCAGGAAAACGGTCGAGTCCATCATCAAAATATACATAAGTATTGACCGCTTGCACGCCAACTTCGGCTATCAAATTGAACGTGCCGGGCTTGGTTTTTACTTCTCTATAAATTCTATGTTTGCGGTTGTCATTATTCCAAGGCACATTTGCTTGCCAAGATAATTTTACTTTTTGAGCGTCCGAAACAGCAGTCAGCCTTACACTACTTGCTACTTGACTTTCTGCCAAAACCTTCTCTCCTTCATACAAAAACGCTACTTTATAAGTAAATCCATTCTGCAAAGTATTTAATGTTTTGTCAATAAAAATTGTGTCAGCGACTCTATTTACTTTGGTAGAAATCGAAGTTATAAGTTGGAACGTTCCGCCACTTGTGCCAGTTGCTCGATACAATTTATATTGATATGGCCCTTTAAAACTTGTCGAATCGAAGTTCAGCGGGCGAGTCCATTTTACTGTAATCTGACCATTTTGAGCATCGGTTTTATCAATACTTACGTTGGTCATTACGGGAGCAAATTGTGGAATTTCACTTCCAATACATGCTTCATTTGAAGGCACACTCGGAATCGAAACAAAGTCCGAACTCGACAAACTTGCCACAATACTATAACTATAAATTTTGCCGTTTTGAGCTTTTGAATCAAGGAAAAAAGTGTCATTTATGGCAACTCTCGCAACCTCAACAAAACCCAAAGATGCAGGTAAACCCAACTCACATTGCGAAGGAATATAATTGGAACAACCTTCTTTTCGATAAACAATAATTTCGGCTTTCGGAATATTGCAATCGGGGTAAAGTTGCCAACGTAATTCGGTGCCTCGTTCGGAGTTTTTGGCAACCAAGCCTCGTGGTCTTGGCGGAATCACTTTTATCTTAACAGTCTTAGTATCAGTGAGTTGTACCGCAAAACGTCCTGGAAAATCTTCTACTTTAAACAACACATCGTATGCTTGTTCTCGTACGTGTTTGCAATTGGTTTCCCAAGTAAAAGTGCCTTCGGCTGGGCTTTTTTGAGCCAGATTTAGAGGCGTAAATTTAGCTTCGGCAGGAGCAACAAAAATCGCACCAATACCTCCGGCATCTTTGTTATAGACCCCACTATTAGTTGTTATTTTTAGATTATTATTGTCTTTATCTCGGGCTGAAATTTTAAACTCTACTTTTTGTCCAGCCTCCACACATATCGGATTTGGTACAGTAAGCAGCGGGCGATTATTGGGCGTTGTTACCACAATAATTTGCATATCTCTCGTAATTTCCCCAATTTTTGCATATTTCCCATCAAAGCCTTTTCGCCATTCTTCTACAATAAAAGCAACATTTATTTGATATTGGTCGGTTGTCCATTTTCCGGGAGCATCCCAAATCAAATCGCCAGTAATGGCATCAATTTTAAAAATTGATGGGCCAGACCCATCTTCTGTCAAAAGAGGAGTTCCCAACGTAGAAGGGTCTTTATAACCAGTAATAAATTCGCCCAAACCCGACCCTTCGCCAAAATCTCGCTTAGGAATAGTCAGGCGATAAGCCAAACTATCGCCGTCGGCATCAAAAGCACCGGGATTATGAATAAAACGTTTGCCAACGCCAGCAGTATCTATCGGAATATTCAATAAAACAGGTGTATTGTTTAGTCCTAAAGCACCATTTACAACGATGGTAGTTTCAACAAAAAAACTGATGTCGTCAGTTTTTCCAGGAAGATTAACTGTATTTGCATTACGGTTGGTGATAGCAGCAGTAATGGTGTATTTAGCTTGAGCAGGAAAAGTAAAGGTTGTGTCATAAACATTGCACATTGTTGAGGCATTAATGAGAAATTTTTTCTTGCGTTTTACATCATAAAGTGGCACGCCCGTTACTCCAAAAGAAAATTTAACAAAATTTTGACCATCATTTGCCGCAATTCCATTGATTTGGTCAGTATAAGTTGTGAGCGTAACACGATAAGTAAGCGTCGTATTTGAAATTCGCTTGGCGGTAATTTCACCTGCACGAATGTGCGTAGCATTTGCGTGGAAAAACGACAAAAGACTAATAATAAATGTAATTATGGTAAACTTCAACGATTTCATAAGCAAGCGATATAGGATTTCTCAAATATAAACGAAAAAAACAGTATGGTTGTGTAAATAAATGAACAGAATTTTTGAAAACAATTTTACAAAACAATAAGTTAGATTCATAAATCAATATTAATTCTTTAAAAAGTATCTATTTTTATTGATTCTAAATTGTTTGTGGCTTACTTTTGAGCATTGAAAAGAATTGTACTTTTCAAAGGAATTACAAATTCCTCAATTGTCAATTAAAATTCGCAAAAAAGGTTATGTCTTGGCTAACAAAAACATTATCAAGCTCAATAGGAAAGAAAGTCCTTATGTCATTGACGGGGTTGTTTCTTTGTACTTTTCTATTAGTACACCTCATCGGAAACTTACAACTTTTCAAAGATGACGGTGGTTATGCGTTTAATAAATACGCTGTATTTATGACAACTTTTACTCCCATTAAAGTTATTTCATACGCTAATTATTTTTTAATTTTATTTCATGCTTTTTGGGGACTTTATCTCGAATTTCAAAATCGTAAGGCTCGTCCAGTAGCTTATGCAGTTGTGAGAAACCAATCGTCGTTTTCGAGTCGCAACATGGCAATTCTCGGAACAATTCTTTTGGTTTATATCGTTGTTCACATGAGTGATTTCTGGTACAAGTTTCATAACGAACCACTTCCTTATACTCAATATACCGAAAATGTAATTTCGGGCGAAGTAATTACACAACAAATGCCAGAAACTTATACACAAAAAGTGAAAATGGTAGAAATGAGCAACGAAGCAGCAGGAACACATACAGTTGTTTTGAAAGATTTATATAAGGAAGTAGGTGTTTCTTTCCAAAATCCTTTGTTAGTGATACTTTATATCTTGGGAATGTTTGCCGTAGGATACCATTTATATCATGGTTTTCAAAGTTCATTCCAAACATTAGGTTGGAATCACCCAAAATATACGCCTTTGGTTAAGTTTATCGGTACTTGGGTTTTTGCAATCGCCATTCCAATTGGCTTTGCGGCAATGCCAGTTTTCTTTTATGTAAAACATTTAATGGGTAATTGATTTTAATAGATAAAATACAATGTCAAATAAATTAGATGCCAAAATCCCAGAAGGTGCAATCTCGGACAAATGGACAAAGTATCGCTCAACTGTACCATTAGTAAATCCAGCTAACAAGCGTAGTTTGGAGATAATTGTAGTGGGTACAGGTTTGGCAGGAGCTTCGGCTGCCGCTACATTAGCCGAAATGGGCTATAAAGTGAAAGCATTTTGTTTCCAAGATTCGCCTCGTAGAGCTCACTCGATTGCTGCACAAGGTGGAATCAATGCTGCCAAAAATTATCAAAATGATGGTGATTCAGTTTTTCGTTTGTTCTATGATACCATCAAAGGTGGTGATTATCGTTCAAGAGAAGGAAATGTGCATCGTTTGGCAGAAGTTTCGGGAAGCATCATCGACCAATGCGTAGCTCAAGGCGTGCCTTTTGCTCGTGAATATGGTGGACTCTTATCAAACCGTTCGTTTGGTGGTACACAAGTACAACGTACTTTTTATGCTGCTGGACAAACTGGACAACAATTATTACTCGGAGCGTATTCGGGTCTTGAGCGTCAAGTCGGTATCGGTAACGTAACCATGTACACCCGCCACGAAATGCTTGATGTAGTAACAATTGATGGAAAAGCTCGTGGAATTATTGCTAAAAATTTAGTAACTGGCGAACTTGAACGTCACTTCGGACACGCAGTTTTGCTTTGTACAGGTGGCTACGGAAACGTATTTTACCTTTCTACCAATGCAATGGGTAGCAACGTAACTGCCGCTTGGAAAGCACATAAAAAAGGAGCAAATTTTGCCAATCCTTGTTATACACAAATTCACCCAACTTGTATTCCAGTATCGGGCGACCACCAATCGAAATTGACTTTGATGTCAGAGTCATTGCGTAACGATGGTAGAATTTGGGTTCCGAAAAAACAAAATGATACTCGTCTCGGAAATGATATTCCAGAAGAAGAAAGAGATTATTACTTAGAGCGTCGTTATCCTGCCTTCGGAAACTTAGTTCCTCGTGATATTGCCTCACGTGCCGCCAAAGAGCGTTGCGATGCGGGTTATGGCGTAGGTGCTTCAAAAATGGCAGTTTATCTTGATTTTGCTTTCGCAATTGACCGTTATGGCAAAATCGAAGCAAACAAAAAGAATATCCATGATGCCTCAGAAGACCTAATCAATGAAATGGGTAGGGCAGTGGTAAAGGAAAAATACGGTAACTTGTTTGATATGTACAAGCAAATTACTGGCGAAGACCCATACATTTTGCCAATGCGTATTTACCCAGCAGTTCACTATACAATGGGCGGACTTTGGGTTGATTATAACTTGATGACAAACGTTCCAGGACTTTACGCTTTGGGTGAAGCTAACTTCTCTGATCACGGTGCAAACCGTTTGGGAGCAAGTGCTTTGATGCAAGGTTTGGCCGATGGATATTTCGTTATTCCTTATACAATTGGTTCGTATCTTTCAAGCGAAATTCGTACAAAATCAATTCCAACTGACCATCCAGCCTTTGTTGAAGCAGAGAAAGGGGTTCAAGAAAGAATTAATAAATTATTGAGTATCAAAGGAAAGCAAACACCAGAATCATTCCACAAGCGTTTGGGTAAAATAATGTGGGAACACTGCGGTATGGCTCGAAATGCCGAAGGTTTGAAAGGAGCAATTGCAGATATTCAAGCATTGAAGAAAGAGTTTTGGTCAGATGTAAGAATTTTGGGTGATGTTGATGAATTCAACCCTGAGCTTGACAAAGCGGGTCGTGTAGCTGATTTTATCGAACTCGGAGAATTGATGTGTGTTGATGCTCTCAACCGTAACGAATCTTGTGGAGGACACTTCCGTGAAGAATTTCAAACACCAGATGGCGAAGCACTCCGTGATGATGAAAACTTTATGTACGTAGCGGCATGGGAATATGATGGTGATAGTAAATGGAACCTTAACCCAGAACCATTGATTTACGAAAACATCAAAATTGCTCAACGTAGTTATAAGTAGAAAAGAATTTGTCGATTTGATAATTTGATAATTTGAAGATTTGAAAATGAGAAATGATAGAGATAATTTAATTGTTAATGAAACATTACAGTTTTCTCTGCAAATTATCAAATATTGTGAATTGCTTGATGAAATGAGGAAATATGTTGTGTCAAAGCAACTTCTTCGTTCAGGTACTTCAATTGGAGCAAATGTTTGGGAGGCTCAAAATGCCGAAAGTAAAGCAGATTTTATTCATAAAATGAAAATTGCGGCAAAAGAAGCAGATGAGGTTAAATATTGGCTAAAAATATGTGAGTTAGCAGAAAGCTATCCTTCACCAAATAAAGAAATAATAGAAGATTTGGAGCGAATAAATAGAATCTTATCAAAAATAATAAGTAGTTCTAAAAATTAACTTCAAATCTTCAAATCATCAAATTTTCAAATCTAATATGGAAGGAAATATGAATCTCACGCTAAAAGTGTGGCGTCAAAAAAATAAAAAAGTAAACGGAAAACTTGAAACCTACAAAGTTGCAGGTATTTCTGAAGATATGTCGTTCTTAGAAATGTTTGATGTTTTGAACGAACGTCTTGTTTCTGAAGGTACAGAGCCAATTGCATTTGACCATGATTGCCGTGAAGGTATCTGCGGAATGTGCAGTATGTATATTAATGGTCAACCTCACGGACCATTGCAAGGTGTAACAACCTGTCAATTGCACATGCGTAGCTTCAAAGATGGCGATACTATCGTAGTTGAACCTTGGAGAGCAGTTGCCTTCCCAGTAGTAAAAGATTTAGTTGTTGATAGAAGTTCATTCGACCGTATCATTGCAGCAGGTGGATATATTTCTGTAAACACAGGAAATGCTCAAGACGGAAACTCATTACCAATTCCGAAAGATGACGCTGATAAAGCTTTTGCTGCTGCTGCATGTATCGGTTGCGGAGCTTGTGTTTCAGCTTGTAAAAATGCGTCGGCAATGTTATTCGTTTCGGCAAAAGTTTCACAATTAGCTTTATTGCCGCAAGGACAACCAGAGCGTGAAGACCGTGCCATGAAAATGGTTGCTCAAATGGATGCCGAAGGTTTTGGTACTTGTACAAATACTGGTGCTTGTGCAGCCGAATGTCCAAAAGAAATTTCTCTCGAAAACATCGCTCGCTTAAACCGTGAATATCTCGGAGCAAGCTTAGGTTCTACGAACTAAGAGTAATAAAGTATATTAAAAAGCCCTGTTTTCTGCAAATATTTGTAGAAAACAGGGCTTTTTTTCTGCCACATTTCAATCTTTTCGGTAGTAACTTACGCAAATAATTCATTTACCGTAATCTCGAAATCAGCCATCAATGGACTGACAGAGCAAATATCATTATCGGTACAAATCTTGACAGTTTTACGCCCTGTGTAAACATAAACTGTTTCTATTTCAGGAAAAATGTGCCACAAGACACTTACGCCCGCTTTAAAATATTCAATTAGTTTTTCTTCAACTTTTATCGCATCATCTGTTGGAGAGATGATTTCAATAACAAACTCAGGAATTTGTTCTTCTTCATTACCACTATCAGCAATTTGTTGTCCACTAAAATAAGCTAAATCAGGTCTTCTGAGTTGAATTCCTGAAAGAATCACATCTTGTTCACATATTAACAAGCCACCTTTTTCTTTTAAGGTTGTTTTATCAAAACGGTGGTTTAGTACAGAAATTATTTTAAGGTGTTTTTTCTTCATTTTTTCAAATCTTATTACCTCCCCATCAAACCACTCATATTTGAAACCATCAACTGGAAATTCCCAATCAATAAATTGTTCAAGTGAAGTAGGTGCTTTTGCTATATTTACGTCGGCTACCATGATTTTGACATTTTTTGTTTATCAAATATAATTAGTATTCTGTTTAATTCAAAAAAAGGGATACAAAAAAATCGAAAATATCAGCATTCTTCTTACTACTTATTCATCAAAATACCCCGAAAGTTCGACAATCTGCCAGCTTTCGGGGTATTTATTTTATGAAGAAAAAGCGTTTGAAAATATTCACTCACTCATTGATTTTTACGCATAAGTATTCAACATCACAGGCATTACGAGCATCAAAGTATCTTCATTCTCAGTTTTTTCAACAGGAATAATCAAACCTGCACGATTGGGCTGCGACATTTCCAACGAAATATTCTTCACGCTCAAGTTATTCAACATTTCAATCAAAAACTTAGCGTTGAAGCCAATTTCCATTTCTTCGCCATCGTATTCGCACGAAAGCTTCTCAGTTGCTTCATTTGAATAATCTAAATCTTCAGCAGAAATAACCAATTCATTTGCCGAAATCTTCAAACGAATCTGATGCGTAGTTTTATTTGAATAAATCGAGATACGCTTCAAAGTGCTTAATAACTCTGTACGCTCAATTCTCAATTTATTTGGATTGCTCTGAGGAATGACATTTTCATAATCAGGAAAACGCTCATCAATCAAGCGACAAATCATTTTGATATGCCCAAAACTGAAAAAAGCATTTGAACTACTAAATTCAGCTTTCACAGGAACAGTTTCGCCTGGAAGTGAAGATTTTAATAAATTCAGGGCTTTTCTTGGCAATATCATCGAAGTTGCATTCGGCGATTTAATATCATCACGACGGTAACGAATCAAACGATGACCGTCAGTTGCTACAAAAGTAGTTGCATCGTCCGAAACTTGCACATAAACACCTGTCATTGCAGGACGTAAATCGTCGGTGCTTGTTGCAAAAATAGTATTTGCAATAGCCGAACCAAGCATATCTGAGTCCATTTCAATGCTAAAGTTGCGATTTACTTGTGGCACACGAGGAAAATCCATTGGGTTTTCACCAGCCAATTTATAACGACCATTGGCAGTTACTAATTCCGTACCAAAAGTTTCTTCATCAATATTGATTTGAACAGGTTGCTCAGGCAAACTACGTAGCGTATCTAACAACAAACGAGCAGGTACAGCAAATGAACCTTTATCACGAGATTCTACTTCAAACTCCGTAATCATGACAGTTTGCATATCCGATGCTGTAACGGTCAAGTTTTCCTTATCTAATTGAAACATAAAGTTTTCAAGAATCGGAACAATCGGATTGCTGGCAATTACGCCATTAATAGTAGAAAGATGTTTCAGTAAAGAAGAGGACGAAATAATAAATTTCATGGGTTTGTATCAGATTTTGCAATTAAAACTTCATTATTATAACTTATTCACGAAAACTATGCCAGTTTTTTCAGCATGAGATAAGTCAGCAAAGTTAGTAAAAAAATATGAATCTACCCAAAGGAAATTTGGTCATTTCTACAAAGCGTTTAGTCCGCTTTGCACCAAAGTTTTGGCAAGTAAAGCGAATTTTACTCGGTCAGGCACACGAATACGCTCGTGCTGAATTTTCGTAGAAGATGTTTTTTTTATTCTCTCAAACAACTTTAAGTAGTAGGCATAAGCAAGATAAACGCCTTTTCTTGCACCTTCGGGAAGTCCAATAATTCCTCGATAAGCATTATCAAAATCTTTCTGAATATCGTCTTCAATTATTTTTTTGGCTTCACTATCAAAATTATTAAAATCTACTCCTGGGAAATAAACCCTGCCACGCTCACTAAAATCACTTTTCAAATCACGCAAAAAATTGACCTTCTGAAAAGCAGCCCCCAAACTTCGAGCGTCGGTTTTCAATTTATCATATAATATATGGTCGCCCTCACAAAAAACGCGTAAACACATCAAACCAACCACTTCTGCCGAACCATATATATATTCGTCGTAACCACTATCGTCATAAACCACATTAAACAAATCCATTTCCATGCTATGCAAGAAAGCCGCAATCAGTTCATGCTCAATTTTATATTGATGCACTACTTTTTGAAAAGAATGTAAAACAGGATTTAAGCTAATGCCTTCTTCAATGGCTCTAAAAGTTTCGTCTTTATAACGGTCGAGCAAAACTTTTTTGTCAAAATCATGAAAAGTATCTACAATTTCATCGGCATAGCGAACAAAACCATAAATGCCATAAATAGAATTATGAAATTTGCGGTCAAGGGTTTTTATTCCTAAGGTAAACGAAGTGCTATAAAGCTCCGTGATGAGCTTACTACAACCAAACGTAGTTTTTTCGTACAAATCAAACATTACTTTTCTATTCAAAACTGTTAGGAAACTGACTGATTATTAGTTTTTACACAAATTAATATACTAATGTATTAATTTTATGACGAGCATCATTGTAAAATATTTTTTTGCTCTAAAATAAATTGTTTATTTGTATAAACAACAGAAAATTAAAACTGTTTAAAATTGAACAATATAAATTTAGATTAAGAATTCTTAAACTCCTTCATCACTTGTTGAGCCACAACCAAACCCGAAATCAACGATGGCGGAACACCCGGTCCCGGAACTGTCAATTGACCAGTATAAAATAAGTTCTTAACCTTTTTGTTTTTTAAACTTGGTTTCAAAAAAGCCGTTTGTAAAAGTGTATTCGCCAAACCATAAGCATTTCCTTTAAATGAGTTATATTCTTCTTTGAAATCACTCACAGCAAAACTTTTCTTATAAACCACATGATTTCTCACATCATGTCCCACATATTTTTCAAGACGTTCCATTACTATTTTGTAATATTTCTCACGAATTTCCTCATTATCTTCCAAATCAGGAGCAATCGGAATCAAAACGAATAAATTTTCACAACCCTCAGGTGCAACACTCGCATCAGTCTTCGACGGAGCAGAAACATAAAACAAAGGCTTCGATGGCCACTTTGGATTTTCATAAATTTCGTCAGCATGAAGATTAAAATCTTCATCAAAAAATAAATTATGATGAATCAATTTCTCAACCCGACGATTCACCCCCAAATAAAACAAAAGAGAAGAAGGGGCCATCGTTCGATTGTCCCAATACTTATCACTATAATTTCTATGCTTAGTATCTAATAATTTACTTTCAATATGATGATAGTCAGCCCCGCCCACGACTATATCTACATTATACTCACCTGTCTCAGTAATTACTTTTTTTGCAGCACTACCTTCTACTAATATACGAGTAACAGCTTCGCTCAATTTGATTTTCACACCCTTCTCTTCCGCCACAGCAACCATTCCCTTCACAATCTCGTGCATACCACCCATCGGATACCAAGTTCCGAGAGCGATTTCGGCATAATTCATCAAACTGTATAAGGCAGGCGTATTCTGTGGAGTAGCTCCCAAAAACAAAATCGGAAATTCCATTAACTTCAAAAGACGTTCACTTTTAAAAAACTTCCGAATATGTTTCCCAAACGAAGCAAACATATCCAAACTAAAAGCCTTAGAAACCAAACGAAAGTCAAAGAACTCAGTAATCGAAATACTGGGCTTCCAGACAAACTCGCCAATACCAACATCATATTTATATTTAGACTCCGCAAGAAAATCAGCTAATCGTTTACTACTACCAGTTTCGATACTCTCAAAAAGATTCTCGAGTTCACCCATGTTAGCAGGCAACGAAATTTCATCATCGGCATCAAAGATAACCTTATAAGAAGGGTCAAGTCTTGTCAAACGATAATAGTCAGAAGGCTTCTTATTAAACTCCGCAAAATACCTTTCAAAAATATCAGGCATCCAATACCAACTTGGACCCATGTCAAAGGTAAAACCTTGTTCTTCAAAAACTCTTGCACGTCCACCTGGCATTGAGTTCTTTTCCAGAATCGTAACATCATACCCTTCGTCAGCTAATTTCGTTGCCGCTGATAGTCCAGCAAATCCTGCCCCAATTACAATAACTTTCTTCATAAATAAACTTTAAACCTTTTATTCAGTAAAACCACACTTTACCGAGCCTATATATATAATGTAGAGAATGAGTTACAAAGATGACATAAATATTGATTTATTAACCATCCTATTTTTAAACCTATGATATAAAACAAGAATTAACATGAGTTGTTTAAACTTCTACCGCAGAACGAGTTTTGAAACTCGTTGATAAGTGCTGAGAATATAGGTACAAGCGTAATGGTTATATTTTTTATAGGATAATAGTAAGAACTTGTTGCATCTTTTTGGAGGATAAAAGCTGTAAGTAGTTGATAATAAGGGTAGAAGACAAAGTGCATAGTAAGTATTTTCGGGAAGGGTATTGCGGAATAGAATAATGTTCGTACCTTTGCACTCCCAAACGACGAGGCATTAACTGGTTTGAAAAGGGAAAAGTAGGTAGAGCGTTATGAAGCATGAGCATGATAAACGAAGCCGAAAAAAAGTTAAAATAAAGTTTGTTTTTAGGAATTAAAATTCAGACCTTTGCACCCCGATAAAGAGAGAAATAACAAAGAAAGAATTGATTAGTCGGGTTGAACTAAAAAAGTGTAAAATAAAGTTCACAAATTATTTGGAGTTTAAGATTAAAATTCAGACCTTTGCACCCCGATAGAATTAGATAGTATAAAGGGGGAGCGGAAAGAAAAATAAAGTTTCAAAATAATTAGTAGTTTTAAAATAAGAGTTGTACCTTTACAGTCCGTTTCGCTCAGAAAAAACGAGAAGAAATAGGGGAGTAAAAGCAAGAGGAAGTTAATCAATAAAGAGAGAGATTAGC
>JANNDY010000125.1:0-97413 GCA_031378345.1 Emticicia sp.
AGTGGGTTGAACAGAAAACCTATTAGTTCAACCCACTTCGGGGTTGGGTTTGATGTTCAATATTACTCCCCAAGTTGGAACTTGGGGCTATTCAAGTTATAGCCCTTCGGGCTACCTTTTGCAGCTAATATTCTTTGTAAAGACCTGATTATCAATAATTTATGACTAAATTAATTTCATCAAATTAAATAATACACCACTCCGAAGGCATTCATTACTACGTGTTCAAAATAATTATGCCCCCATTTTCTGAATACAAATTTTGTAAAAAGAGCAACCAAAGGAATATATCCCAGCATAAAAAATGAGTTGTAATTAACTGTCATGGACATCAAGTTATCTCCAAATTGCGAATTCAACTTATTTGTAGCCTGCATCATTTTATATAAACCAATGCTTTTAATAGATAAAAAAGCTGAAACACCTGCCAACACAAATGCGAGCGAGATAGGCTTGTAGTGCTTTACTCTATTACCATCAATAAACTCTCTGGCGGTTTTGCCAGGATTTTTGAGTACGTTTAATATTGTATAAAAGAAGCCTTTATTGATATGAAAAAAGGTATATTGGATTTCGTCCCAAATATATTTTTTATCAATTCTTTTATATTTTTTTTGACCGCAGTTGTTGCAAAAACTTTCTTCAAAAGTATGCTGGCAGCAAATACAATTATTTTCCATTTCCGTTTTAGGGTTGTTTTCTTGATTTAATTTTAGTGTTTATTTACGATAAAATTATCAAACTTGGCAAAAAGTAGGCAACCAATGCTATTTTTAAATAAAAGTTGTGTGGGAAGTAGTAAGTAAATGCTTTTTCATAAAATTGTGTATTTTAATAAGACCAAAATGTGTAGAATTAGTCTTAAAAAAGGTATTTGCAAAGATTAAATCTTAAAATCATTTCTAAAAAAATAAATGACAAACTCCCTATTTTGAATGATGAATAGCTACATTAAAGTTTTGAACCAGATAAAAGCCATTTTGCATATCAAATCATGCTGCTTGTCAAAGAAGCATAATTTATTAAAATTAAGAATTAGAATTTTAGTAATTTTCGGCAATGAAAAAACACCAAACCGAAATACGCTGGCAAGCAATTGTCTATGGAATTTATTTCATACTTGCTCTAATTCAAGCATATTCTGAGCATCCGAGTCAGGGTATTTTCCTGAAAGATGTTTTAGGCATATTAAGTGTGTCAATTTCCGAGTGTATTTTGGTAAATCTATTGGGTAACTGGCTGATGCTCAAATATCCATTTTCTAAATACCCCAAAAAGTACTGTATTTATTTCGTTCTGATAATGATTGCATTTCTTGGGTATCGGTATCTTACGGCATATCCCGAATACTCCGACGTGCTGAAAACTTACAGCGGCAAGCAGGATAAAACGTCATTGGTTTTCTTCTTTTTTATTTCTTGCATCAACTTTGTTATCTCTTTTTTGGTGGCTTTGGGCATTTTTTCAATCAAAAAAAGCCTGAGAATGGAGCGAAAAGCTCACCGATTAGAACGAGAAGTCAATGAAGCAAGGCTCAAGGTTTTGAAACATCAAATCAACCCACATTTTTTGTACAATACGCTCAGTTATATGTATTCGCAAGCAAGACCTGTGTCGGAAAATCTCTCAAAAAGTATTTTGATGCTGTCTGATATGATGCGGTATTCGCTCAATAAAACCGATGAAAATGGACTCACACTTATCGAAAAGGAAATTCAGTACATCGAAAACTTTATTGAAATTCATCGCCTACGATTTGAAGAGAATTTTTATGTAACCTTCGAGATTGAGGGCATTATCAGCGGAAAAAAAATTGTACCTTTGCTGCTCATCACTTTCGTAGAAAATGCCTTCAAACACGGCAAACTCAACGACCCAAAGCAGCCAATCTCGATTAAGATTTCTATCGAAAAAGACTATTTGATATTGTTTGTAGAAAATTATAAACAACAAGGAATTAAAGACGAAACAAGTGGAATCGGACTTGAAAATACTAAAAAACGCTTAAATTTGACTTATCCAAAGCAACATTCATTGACTATCATTGATGAAGTAAATTATTTTGCAATTACTCTAAAAATCAACTTTGCATGACCACAAAAAGATGCCTTGTGCTGGACGACGAGCAACATTCGGTCAATATCCTCACTGAATACATAGAAAAAACGCCAAATTTGAGCTTAATTTCGGCACTAAAAAATCCGATTGATGCAATTCCACTCATTCAAAGTGAACAAATTGATATTGCTTTTATTGATGTACAAATGCCCAATCTGACAGGTTTGCAGTTTCTGAAATTACTCAATAAAAACACCAAAGTAGTGCTTTGCACGGCCTACTCCGAATATGCCATTGATGGCTATGAACTCAATGTGATTGATTATTTATTGAAACCCATTTCATTCGATAGATTTTTGCGAAGTATCCAAAAAATTGAAGAAAATAACTCGCCAACAATTCAGAATAAAGCATCAGATAACGATGATAACTATATCTTTGTAAAAGCAGAATCTAAGGGTAAATTTATTAAAATAAACCTCAAAGACATTCTTTTTATTGAAGGATTAGGCAACTATCAAAAAATACAACTCATTGATAGTCAGGTAGTTTGCCAACTAAAAATGAAAAATCTCGAAGAACAATTGGCAGCTTATGGTTTTGTGAGGGTTCATAAGTCGTTCCTTGTTCCGCTACATAAAATCAACCAAATTGAAGGCAATAAAATACAAATCGGATTTCAAAAAATCCCGATTGGTGATAATTTTAAAGAAGAACTATTTACGGTATTGAAAAGCAAAATTTTGGAATAAAACTTATCAAATCGTCACCAAACATGCTTTCAATTTCACCTCAAAAACCAACCAATCTAAATCATAATTGGCAATGAGCTCGATGCGGCTATCGCGGCGATAGGCGATATATTGCACCGAAAATTCTCGGTCAACAGCATTGATTAGTACCCAATCTTTGCCCGTTCGGAAAACCCCTTTGGCTCTATCAACGCCTTGAAGTGTACTAAAAAATTGTCTCAATTTGGGTAAACTAAAAATTTCTTCGGGCGAGAAAATCCAGCCGCAACTATACATTCCTAAGCCTTTGCTTAGTTTTTTGATGGGTTTTCCAATTTCTAAAACATCACCATTTTCTTCATGGTGGTAATGATGCTCGTGCGAATGTGCTTGTGGAAATTCGGCTTTTCGACCTTGAAATGGCTCAATATCAAGCCAATCTACATTTATTTCGCCATTTGAAACTGTTTCTATCAACAGTTTTGGTGGAAATAATGAATTCGCCCAAAGTTTAAATTTCTCGGCCAACTCCTCTCCTACTAAGTCAGCTTTATTAGCAATAAGCACATCCGCCAAATTGATTTGGTCTTGAAAAGTTTCGTGCGAACGAACATTGGCATCAGCCCAACGACGAGGGTCAACCAAACAAATCGTTGCTCTGATTTCGAGAATATCTTTTAAATATTTGCTTTGCAATAAATCTAAGATACTGGCAGGATGCCCCATGCCCGTTGGTTCAATCAAGATTCGGTCGGGCTTTTGGTTACGTAAAATTGAGGTAAGAGTTACTTGCATAGGCACATTGGCCGTGCAGCAAATACAACCACCTGCCACTTCTTTTATTATGAGTCCATCTTGTTCGTCAATGGCGGTATGGTCAATCGAAACTGCACCAAATTCGTTGATAATGATTGCCCAACGCTCATTGGTGGGTTTATTAGAAAGAATATGTTTGATGGCCGTAGTTTTACCCACACCCAAAAAGCCGGTGATGATATTTACTGGTATTTTCATAAAGAGAAGATTCTTTATCGATATAAAATCAAAAGGAAGGCTTCGCATCAAAGCGAAGCCTTCCTTAGAAATAACACCTTTTATGTAAAAAAGTTTATTTAGCTGGCGTAATTACAATGTTTCGGTATTCAATCGGGCCGTGGTCACCTTGGAAGAAAATAGGTCCAGCTTCGCCTTCATTACTATCTAAGGCTCCTCCTGTTATTCCTGGAATTTCATTTTTGTAAATAATTGTTTTTCCATTTAAAACAACCGTAACGACTCTACCCACTAAAGTAATATCAAAATTTTGCCATTCGCCAGCACTTTTGGCTGGCATTTCTAATGGTGCAATAAAACCATAAACAGCACCCAATTGGTCTTTTAAAGGCTCTCTTCCTTTGCTATCTGTAACCTGAACTTCATATCTACCTCTCAAATAAACGCCGCTATTACTTTCTTCTGGGTATTTGAATTCCACGTGCAATTTAAAATCATTGAATGTACGAACGGTACGAAGATTAGCACCCGATTTTGGACTTTTTAGCACACCTTTTTCTACAATCCATTGGTTTTCTCCACTTACGACTTGCCATCCGTCAAGGTTTTTACCATTGAAAAGTTTGATTGGCGTTCCCCAAACTGGAGTTTTTGTATTGTTTAATTTTGGAGCCCTCACGCCAACCCAGCTCAAAGTTTCGCCTTTGGGGGTGTTCATCATTCCGCTTAATTTATCGTCTTTTAAAACACCTTCTACTACCAAATCTTGTTCTTCTTTATCCCACTGTGGAGGAATAGAAAATGATATTTTATCATCAGTGAAGTTGATACGGGAAATAGGTCTGGCACTTCCCCCATCACCTACAAAATGTCCATTTAAGTATTTTACGCCCGAGTGATTTACTTCTAACCAAGAAGGTACTTTTTTATCGCCTTTGGTAATAGTAATATCCCATCGTCCTTCGATGCTTTTGATTGGTGCTAATTGAGCCATTAATGAGCTACCAGCAATAAAAATGAAGGCAGAAATGATTGTGAATTTTTGAAAAAGTGGTTTCATAGAAATTGTTATTTAGGATGAATAGTGCTATTTAGAATAAATAATCAAAAAAAGCCTTTTAAATTCCAAATGTAAAAGATTTTGGAATATCACATGATATTTTTCATGGATAGTTTTCATCCATGAATTCAATTTTTAAATGCAATTACCAGTTTTTTACCTTTTCATTTATCAAGTCTAACAAAAACTTTGTCTTTGAACCAATTTTTTTGTTGCTTAAAATAATGTTATCTATTTGAGTGATAGGTAAAACTCTTTTGGTAGTGCTGGTCGTAAAAACTTCATCTGCGGCAAGTAATTCTTCTAAAGTTACATTGCGTTGTTCAATTTTGAAATGACTTTTTGCCAATTCCAAAACAAAACGACGAGTAATACCTCGCAAAACTTTTCTGTTTGGTGTAATGAGCGTATCTCCTTTAAAAAGAAATACATTACTACGACTCAACTCGCTGATATAGCCTCGTTTATGAAACAAAACATCGGTAGCTTTTGCTGCTTTGATGTCAAGTTGCAAAATCATAAGGTGCTTATAATCAATGCTTTTTATTTCGGGAAGGTCCCGTACATAGTCGTGCGAAATAACTTTTATGCCTGTTTCGTAATCTTGAAGATTCACAGGATGAATGTCTTCGCTGATAATAAGCAAATTTGGCTTTATCATGCTCATACTATCTGGCGAATAGCCGCCTGTTAGCACAAAACGTATAGCACAATTATCCAAACCGCTTTTTTCAATCAAATTCAGCACTACTTTATAAGCGTCTTCTTTTTGAATTGGATTAGGCAAGCACATCAATTTTGACGAACGCTCGTAACGTTCCCAATACCAATCCCACTGAAATGGGCGACCATTATAAGTAATGAAATAGTCGAAAAGTCCGTAGCCACGAAGTAGCCCTAAGTCAGAAATGTGAATATTTGTTTCTTCTACGGGGCGAATCTCGCCATTAAGGTAACAGTGGTGCATAATCTAATGAGTGAATGAGTGAATGACTTTTTCTCATATTATTTTTCAAAAAAATCGCCTTTATTCCAAGTGGGTCTTGCAAAGTTTTGGGCAATTAAATAACTGGTCAAAAAATTGACTTGTACATATTTTATACTTGCCGACCACACAAAACCATTAGTTATTTCGTCAGATGGCTTATGGTAATTTGCTTCACGCCATTTTTTTACTTTTTCTGCCAAATTTAAGCTCGGATTGCTAAATCTATAACCATATTTGATATGTAAGGCAGGAATTCCTGCTTTTACAAAATTATATTGGTCGCTTCGCACAAAACGTCCTTCGCTTGGGTCAGGGTCTGGCTCGATCTCCAATTTTGCTAAACTTGCCGCTTGTTCTACTACTTTCTGCAAACTACTATGTTCTGCACCCAAAGGAGCAATTGACTCCAAAGGAGCAAGCAATGTAGGCATATCGGTATTGATGTCGGCAACGATTTGTTGCTTCGGTACCGTGGGAAAAGCTGCAAAATAACCCGACCCTAAAAGCCCCATTTCTTCGGCAGTTACAAGCAAGAAAAGCAACGAACGCTTAGGTTTTTGACTAAGTTTTGAATACATTCGGGCAATTTCTAAGGCACAAGCTACGCCCGAAGCGTTGTCGTGAGCTCCATTATAAATCGAATCGCCATTGATGGGTTTTCCGATGCCCAAATGGTCGAGATGGGCGGAGTGAATGACATATTCTTTTTTAAGTTTAGCATCAGAACCTTCCAATTTTGCTACAACATTATAACTAACAATATCTTCAAATTTGCTTTCATAATGTCCGCTTATAGTACTTTTTAGTGCTTTACTTACATATTTTCCTTTTTCGAGCTGTTGCCAAGTGCTATCGAGCATATTGTTTTCGGCACGCATCAAGGCTTGCAAAGTTGGTACAGAAATTCCACCAGCTACTTGTATTTTTCCACCCAAAGCCGATGCCGAACTTACTCTTTTTCCTTGTGCCGTTACCGCTGCCGAAATGCCATTTGATACCATATTATTTGCTGCTGCCTTAAACTGAACCACACTATTGGCATAGTTGCAAACCAGCACACCGATTGCTCCATTTTTCGCTGCAAATTCTTGTAAAGTAGCTGGATATTGCAAATGAAGCTTCACATTTGTGAGAAGTTTTTCAGGAACTCTACGCAGCACAACGACAATTTTCCCTTTTACATCAATATTTTTATAATCTTCAAGTCCAATTTGTGGAGTATCAAAACCAGCCCCAATAAAAACCAAAGGGGCATTGAAATTTACTAATTTTTGTTCAAGATTTGGCGTAATTGCTAAATCATTTCCAAGTGTTAATTCTTGTTTTTTTCCATCGGGCAAAGTCAAAGTAAACCTAAGTGTTTCTTTTACCAATTTGGCTTTTCTTAAAATTACTTTTTGGGTAAATCCACCATTTTCCCCCGCAGGTTTTAGCCCCATTTCTTTATATTGCTTGATAGCATAATCAACCGCCATTTGGTAACCTTCTTTTCCAGGAAGTCTGCCTTTGAGTTTATCGTCGGACAAATAAGCAACATGGGCTTTTATACGGTTGGTGTCAATTGTTTCAAGGTGCTTTAAAACTTGCTCAGAAACTAAATTTTGGGCGTTGGTTGATAGTGCAAAAAAACAAAAAAGTAGTAGAAAAGTGGTTTTCATAAAGTTTGTTTGAGATTTTTTATCAAAAGTAAAGTTTCTTCCTTAAAGCTACGCAACCCAGAAGCTTTTTTTTGCATCTGTAAAGAAAACAAAATTCTGAAAAACTATGAAAAAGCTATTTTTAATGTTCTTTGCGGTGGTATTTAGTACCCAAACTTTTGCTCAAACGGCAGCTCTCAAACAACAAACCGATTGGCTGACGAGTCAGCTAAACAAATTAGTAATTGATGATGACAACCGAAAAATGAATGTCAACGATAGAAAGTCTAAACCAGTCTTTTCGTTTGCAGGAAGCAAAATGTTGATGAATTTAAGTGCCAAAGAAGAGAATTTCTCAATGGGCTTCAATATTAGTTGGCTTTTGAAAGATGTGAGAAAAGTAAGCTACCAAAAGCAAAAAGATGGCAATTACAAATTAGTGTTAGACATACCAGCCGACAGAATCAAAATGGATTTGGGTTTTGGCAAAGACAATACAATTGGCGGTTCGTTTAATGTCAAAGACAAAGAAGACAAAGACCCAACATCTTTTACACTTAGTACAAAAGATGAAGCTTTAGTCAAAGAAATGGTTCAGCGATTTGAAGGAGCGATTAGAGAGCTGAGGAGGTAAATTGCTTATAATCAATCAATTATGTATAATAAAAGCCGAAGGTTATTTGTCTTCGGCTTTTATTAATTGACAAACCCTACTGCAATTTCCTATATTTAATACGCTTCGGAGTCAAATCTGTACCTAATCTTTTCCTACGATTTTCTTCATATTCCGAGAAGTTTCCTTCAAACCAATATACTTGCGAATCGCCTTCAAAAGCTAAAATATGCGTTGCAATTCTATCTAAAAACCAACGGTCGTGAGAAATAACTACGGCACAACCAGCAAAATTCTCCAAACCTTCTTCCAAAGCACGAAGTGTGTTTATGTCCAAATCATTGGTTGGCTCATCTAAAAGCAACAAGTTTCCACCTTCTTTGAGCATCATTGCCAAATGCACACGATTTCGCTCTCCGCCCGACAAAATTCCCACTTTTTTCTCTTGGTCTCCTCCTTGAAAATTGAAGCGACTTACATAGCCACGGGCATTTACTTGCTTGTTTCCGAGCATTACCCATTCATTTCCGCCCGAAATTAACTCGTAAACCGACTTATTTGGGTCGAGTTGGTTATGTTCTTGGTCAACGTACGAAAGTTTTACGGTTTCGCCCACTTCAAAAGTTCCAGCCAAAGGTTTTAGTTGCTCAGTAATCAATTTGAAAAGTGTCGTTTTTCCTGCACCGTTTGGTCCGATAATGCCCACAATACCATTTTGAGGTAAACTAAAATTCAAATCTTCATAAAGCAAACGCTCACCAAAACCCATTTTTACGCCTGTTGCCTCAATTACTTTATTGCCCAAACGTGGGCCAGGGGGAATGAAAAGTTCGAGTTTATCTTCTCTTTCTTTCGAGTCTTCGCTCACCATTTTGTCATAAGCCTGCAAACGTGCCTTCGATTTTGCCTGACGAGCTTTCGGTGCCATTCGTACCCATTCCAACTCTCTTTGCAAAGATTTTTGGCGTTTCGACTCTGTTTTCTCTTCTTTTTGCAAGCGATTTTGCTTTTGTTCAAGCCAAGAAGAATAATTTCCTTTCCAAGGAATACCCTCGCCTCTGTCCAATTCCAAAATCCATCCTGCCACATTATCCAAGAAATAACGGTCGTGAGTTACTGCAATCACAGTTCCTTTATATTGACGTAAATGCTCTTCCAACCAAAGCACCGACTCGGCATCAAGGTGGTTGGTCGGTTCATCTAAAAGTAACACATCTGGTTCTTGCAAAAGCAAGCGACAAAGAGCCACACGGCGTTTTTCACCACCAGAAAGATTGGCTACAATCGCATCTTCTGGCGGACAACGCAAGGCATCCATTGCACGTTCCAAACGTGTATCCAATTCCCAAGCATCAAAAGTGTCGAGTTTTTCTTGTACTTCGCCTTGTCGTGCGAGCAATTTATCAAAATCAGCATCAGGCTCTCCAAAAGCCTCATTGATAGTATCAAACTCTTTCAGTAAATTAACGATTTCCTGCACACCTTCTTCTACAATCTCACGAACGGTTTTTGTTGGGTCAAGAGTTGGCTCTTGTTCCAACATTCCAACACTATATCCTGGAGAAAAAACGACATCACCATTGATATTTTTGTCAATGCCAGCAATGACTCTTAAAAGCGTAGATTTTCCCGAACCGTTGAGTCCAAGAACACCGATTTTTGCTCCGTAAAAAAAGGAAAGATAAATATTTTTGAGGATTTGACGGCTTGGTGGAATGATTTTACTCACACGCTCCATCGAGAAGATAATTTGTTCACTCATAGGTTAAAATCTGACGTAATTAAGTCTAAAACAAAAAATATATGTTAAATTTTAGATAAATTATAGTCAAAATATAAATAATTATCTATTTTTAACTACATTTAATAAATTTTTCTGTAAATATCGTTAAACGTGTTTGCATTATATAAAAAAAACTCCAAATTTTACAAAATAAACCACCATCCCCCTGACTCACAAGCCATGTGATTTTTTATTATGAACGGCGTAACATTAGAAAACGAATATGCTTACATAACTGAAGGTAAGGTATTCTTGAAGGGCTATTTAGATATGCCCGACCGACAAATCGGCGAAGTAAAACGCACAGAAGAAGAGGCTTTCCAGTATTTCATTAACCGTTACCAAATTGCGGTAAATAAGGTTAATCAACTTGAAACTGAGATTGTCGAAACCCAAAATAAGGGTTCTTTTTTAACTAAACTCACGCAGCTTCGCAAACGACTGCTAAACTTCGATGGTATTGGAGATTTTATTCCATTGCTCAAAATTTTAGATGAGCAAGAAGAAATTCTTCGAGGTTTGATTGTAGGCAATCAAGCTAACAATTTGACAATCAAGGAAGCATTAGTTGAAGAAGCCAAAGAAGCCAAAGAGGATGTTGATTGGAACATTGTAGCTGAAAAGTTGCAAGACATCAAAACTCGCTGGATTCGCACTGGACCAGTTGATAGACCTTTTCAGGAAGATATCGAGACTGCTTTTAGAGAAGTTTTAGATGATTTTTACCAACGCAGAAAGGCTTTCTATGAGGAACAAAATCGCATCATTGGCGACCGCATGGAAAAGTATAATGAGTTGGTAAGAGGAGCTGAAATGTTGTTTAGAATGGGCAATTGGGAGCTTTCTTTTGCCGAACTCAAGCGTCTGCAATCGGAATGGAGAAACGTAGGCGATGTGCCACCAAAGCGTTTGAAGTATGAATTCCGCCGTTTCAAAAAATTGACTACTCTTTATTACGAAAAATATTGTGCTGCCAAGGGTATTGAAATAAAAATTCGTATAGACCCACGAGTAGAAGCTCAACAAAAAATGATGGAAGAAGCCGAGCGATTGGCAGAAGCCAAAGATATTTTTGCATCTACCGAGCGAGCCAAAGTAATGCTCAATGATTGGAAAAACATCAAAGTTCCATCGCACATAGCTGTCAGAAATGTTGCTGAACGCTTTAGAGCAGCCTGTGATAAGATTTTTGAGTTAAGCTATTTAATGAAAGTTGTTACTCGAAAATTACCTAACTATAATTATTTGAGCGAAAAACAACAAACCTTGACAAAATTTCGCGAAATGGAAAATATCGTAATTCGTGCAAGAGGAGAATTAAAAATATTGATAGAAAGTAATGAAGGTGTTTCGCAAGGCTACGATTTGGACAAAATCATGAATTCTAATATTCAAACGCAAAAGCGTAAGTTATTGATGAAAGAAGTGATTTTGGAAGAATTGAGAAGAGCAGCACAATAAAATATAATTTTTTTTTAATCTCTCTTGCGTAATTATTAAAAAAGTCTTAATTTTGCACTCGCAAGTACGGGATTGACCCATAGTATAATGGTAGTACGACAGTTTTTGGTATTGTTTGTCTAGGTTCGAATCCTGGTGGGTCAACAAAAAAGAGTAAAATTTGATTTATCAAGTTTTACTCTTTTTTTATGGGAAGTTGCCAATAAGAATTAAATAAATTTTGTACAAAAAAAGTCCTTGTTCGTCAAACGAACAAGGACTTTTTTTATGTCTTTTAAGAAAATTATTTCTTAACTGAATCGATAGCAGCAGTTGCTACTGAATCAATAGCAGCAGTTGCAGCAGTTGCAGTTGAATCGATTGTTGCTACAGTTGAATCAACAGCTGTTTCAGCAGTTTTAGAAGTACAAGCAGCTAAAGAAGCTACACATGCTACGAATAAGATTGCGATTACTTTTTTCATTGTATTTTTTTGCGGTGTTTATTTAAGGTTTGAAACGCATTGCAAATTTAAGATAATTTTAAGATACCACGCAAGTTTTTCTTAAAAATAAATTAAAATTTTCTTAAATTCTTTTTAAGAAACAAGGATTTCTTGGTTTTATCCAATTTTAACGTGCAGAGCGTGTCTTGATTTTGTCGTAAACCCCAGTACTTCTGAAAGTCAGAAACTTATGTCCGTAATAATTAGCAAAAAAACTGAAGCCCATACCTACTACGTGAGAACCTTTTTCACGTAAAAAAAGTGATAAGTCAGAAAAAAAAGTATTGGCTATATAATCGAATGTGAGAGATGTAATTCCAACTTGAATGCCCATAGCCGCAGCTGCAATGATTAAAAATTTAATAGATTCACGTTTTGAGTTTCCTGATTCTTTTGCTGAAAAAGCAAAAATTTTCGCAGGCACAAAACTAACAACCGTCGCAGTTAAATAACCCGCAAATACACTTAAATTAAAAGCGGGTTTATCAGCATAACCTAAGTTTAAAAATAAATCTTTATATGGTATTTGAGACAAGAAGTTAGTACCTGCTCCCAAGACAGCGGTTAGAAAGAATGAAATGAAGTTTCTTAATTCTTTGTTTTTTATTTTACTAAGCAATTCCACAAATAAATTTAGTCCAGAAAACTTTAAAATAGTATCCATAACTTGTTGATTTACAGTTTAGTAAATCAAAGCAATTCACGTACCAAGTTAGGCAACAAGCCAAGTAAAACTGAGCCAGCGGTAGTGAAACCCAAAATTATTTTATAAAACGATGATAATCTGATATTTTCTCCATCTCCGTCTTTCATATAAGCTGCCATGATTGGTTTGAAGTAATAATAGATGCCAACTGCTGACATTAAAATTGCTATAATCAATAGCCAAATGTGCCCACGTGAGGCTGCATCAGCAAAAACATAGAATTTTCCCCAAAAGCCCGCCGTTAGCGGAATTCCTGCTAAAGAAAACATTGAAACGGCCAAAACTACTGCCAAAAAAGGATTTTTCTTAGATAATCCATTCAAAACGTTAATACTTTCGTCAGGGCGACCATCAATTAATTTTTCTTGCGAAACAATCATCAGCACGCCAAAGGCACTTAAGGTAGCCAATGAATATGCTAAAGAATAGAATACGATGGAAGAGTCGGTTTTATTGCTTAGACCTACAATTGCCATCAACATATATCCTGCATGTGAAATACTCGAAAATGCCAACATTCGCTTAAAACTGCTTTGAGCTACTGCTGTAATATTACTTATGAATAAACTCAAAACCGCCATAACGATAATCATTACCCACCAAAAATTGTATAGAGGAGAATAAGAAACTTCAAGAATACGGTAAATTGCTGCAAATCCTGCTGTTTTTACAATGGTGGACATGAAGGTTGTGAATATCGTTGGAGCTCCATCATACACATCGGGCGTCCAGAAATGAAAGGGTGCTGCCGAAACTTTGAAAAGCAAGCCTATTAATAAAAATGTAACTCCGACATAAAGAAATACTGGTCGAGTTGCTACTTGTGTTTGCTCCAACCATATGCGGGCGGTACTAATATTAAATGAATAATTTGCCCCATAAAGCATGGCTATTCCAAAAAGCATGATTCCTGTAGCAAATGCTCCCATTAAGAAATATTTAAGGGCGGCTTCATTTCCACGAATGTTCCTTTTATCACTTCCTGTAAGTACGTACATTGACACCGAAAGGATTTCGACACCTATGAAAAGCATGATAAGGTTCTGAAAATTGGTCATCATGATTGCCCCTACAAGCGAAAACTGTAAAATCGCAAAGTATTCGGCAGGGTGGGCGTGTTCATCGTCAATGAAACCTTTCGACAAAGCCATTATCAAAAACGCAGAAAGCAAGATTATTCCTGAGAAAAGAATAGACAAATTGTTACTTTCGAGCATATCACTGAAATATAGACCGGGCTTGTTCCAATCAATGAAGTTTGATAAAAAAGCCAATGCTACAAAAAATAATGATGCAGGTAAAAGTATTTTCTTTGATTTCAGGAAACCCAAAAACAATGTAACGAGTCCAGTAATGGATAAGATAATGATTGGATACATAATTCAATTTATAACCCCCAACCAGTAGCGACTGTCGCCCTAAAGGGGAGTAAAAAGATAAAATTTTATAATAACTACTTGCTACTAATCATCTGCAAAATACTATTTACGGCAGGTTCAGTAATTTTTAAGAAAATATTTGGAAAAACGCCCATCAAAATAACCATTATTGCGATGGGCAAAAGTACGGCTACTTCTGTGCCGCTTACGTCTTTGAACTTTGCTGTAACTTTGTTGCTTTCGCCAAACATTGAGCGTTGCATGAGGCGGAGCATATAAACTGCTCCCAAAATTATTGTCAAACCAGCAATTGCACCGAGCCAAACGTTTTTATCATAAACACTTTTTAGCAATAAAAACTCTCCAACAAAGCCATTTGTCAAAGGCAAAGCAACACTTCCAAGCATAATTATCATAAAATAAATGCTTAGGGCAGGAGTTTTTTGCGTGATTCCGCCCAAAGCACTTAGTTCTCTTGTGCCTGTTCGATCGTATATGATTTTTACAATGAAAAACAAACCTACGGCGTTTATTCCGTGAGCTACCATTTGTAATAATGCTCCTTGAATGCCGCTCAAAGTTCCCGACAAAACCCCTGCTGCCATCAAACCCATGTGAGCAAATGACGAATAAGCAATGAGGCGTTTGATGTTATTTTGTTGAATGGCAATGACCGAACCATAAATCAAACCGATGATTGCAAGCACCATTCCGAACAAACCCCAATTGGCAACGCCCACTGGTGAAAGAGGGAGCATTATTCTGATTAGACCATACACACCCATTTTTGAAAGTAAACCCGAAAGTAACATCGTAGCGGGCGTTGGCGATTCGGAATAAGTGTCTGGTTGCCAAGAATGAAATGGCAAAACGGGCATTTTGATAGCAAATGCTATGAAAAATGCCCAAAATAATAAATTTTGATTGGTCGGCGAAATAAGTTTTGCCGTAACTGACAATTGCTCAATATTTGCAGTTCCACCATTCATATACAAATAAACGATTGCAACCAACATAAACAAACTCCCGAAGATGGTATAAATAAACATCTTGAAAGTAATGCGTGGAGCATCTTTTCCTCCCCAAATAGCCGCCAAAAAGTAAACAGGTATCAAGGCTGCTTCAAAGAAAAAGTAAAACAAGAAAATATCTTTTGCCATAAAAACCCCCATCAATGCTGTTTCTGCCAAGAGAATGAGGGCATAAAATGTTGCATGGTTTTTATACGATAATTTATAAGTAGAAAGTATAATTAGCGGCACTAAAAAAGCTGTCAGAGCAACCATCAGCAAACTTATTCCGTCAAGCCCGAGATGAAAATTGATGTTCAAATCTTTCATCCAAGTGTATTTTGCTTCGATTGGCATTTCTGAATTGAAAGTACAAAAGGCGTAAATAGCAATGGCAAATGTGGCTAATGATAAAACAATAGCTACGTTTTTGGAAGTATTTGCGTTGCTTCCTTTGAGTAATAATAATAAAATGCTACCTATGAGTGGTAGGAGTATAAGTGTTAGTGCCAACATTCGAGATTAATTTTATTTTCTTACCTATGGTAATGATATTTATTTCTTAATAACTGCCTTAATTGTGCCTAAAATTGTTTCCAAAACTTGGTAGCCCATGTTCATTGCCAATATTACGGCAATACCAATTACCATAGCAAAAAGATAGAATCCTGTGCCCCCTGCTTGTAATTTGCGGGCTTTTTGACTAAAATTATTTACAAAACTACCTACGCCATTAACAATGGCATCAAATCCTTTAGGTTCAAAGACATTGGCAAAAGTATTTGATAATCGCTTGACAGGGTTCACAAAAGTTGCCCAATAAGCTTCGTCCACATAATATTTATTGTAAATTATTTTCTGCAAACCAGTAATTTCTGAATCTTCCACAGGTACGTTTTTGCTATTGCCAAATCTTGTGTAAGCATAGAATATTGAAATAGCTGCTGCTGCTACCGAAATCCCCATCAACATCCATTCGGTTGAGTGTTCGATTGGGGTTGCTCCAAACTCCGGGTTTACTACTTTTGTTCCTGCATAAATTGGATTCAAGAAATCTACTAAAGCATGAGGAAAATGAAAAATTTCTGGCATTCCGATAAAACCACCAACGACTGAAAGTGCCGCCAAAACCATCAAAGGAATAGTCATGCTCGAAGGTGATTCGTGCAAATGATGTTCTTGTTCGTGGGGGCGGCCACCCGCAGTTCCTCTGAATTTTCCTGTGAATGTCAAGAAGAAAAGACGGAACATATAAAAAGCAGTCATCATAGAAGTAAGCACTGCTATTGCCCACATCAATTTGTTATGTTCATAAACATGAGCCAAGATTTCATCTTTCGAGAAAAAACCAGCAAATGGTGGAATTCCTGAAATAGCAATTGTACCTATCAAGAAAGTAATCGCTGTGATTTTTATTTTACCCCAAAGTCCACCCATGCGACGAATATCTTGTTCGCCACCCATAGCGTGAATCACGCTACCAGCTCCTAAGAATAATAATGCTTTGAAGAATGCGTGCGTAACAACATGGAAAAAACCTGAAGTATAAGCCATTACGCCCATTGCTAAAAACATATAACCTAATTGGCTAACAGTTGAATAAGCCAAGACTTTCTTAATATCGTTTTGAAACATACCGATTGTAGCGGCAAATAGAGCAGTTGCGAGTCCAATCCAGCCAACAAATTCGAGGGTTTGAGGAGCAAGCGTATAAAGAATATTTGAACGAACAATCATGTAAAGTCCAGAAGTTACCATCGTAGCGGCGTGAATCAAAGCCGAAACTGGTGTTGGACCGGCCATCGCATCGGGTAACCAAGTATAAAGAGGAATTTGAGCTGATTTTCCCATTGCACCAATAAACAAAAATGCTGTAATGGCAACAATTATGCTACTTCCTACTGGAAATGATTTGGCTTTTTCAAAAACTTCGAGGTATTCGACTGTTCCAAAATGATTGATAATTAAGAATATACCAATCAAAAAGCCTAAATCACCGACACGGTTCATGATAAATGCTTTGCGAGCGGCATTCCCATAGTCGAAGTTTTTATTCCAAAAACCAATCAATAAATATGAACAAAGTCCAACACCTTCCCAACCAATAAACATCACGACATAGTTTGAACCCATCACGAGTAACAACATCGAAAATAAGAAGAGGTTAAGGAATGCAAAGAATTTGCCATAGCCTTCGTCGTCGTGCATGTAACCAATTGAGTAAACATGGATGAGCGTTCCGACACCCGTTACTACGAAAAGCATCAGAATTGATAATTGGTCAATCTGAAAAGAGAGATTGATGTTCAATTTCCCGACAGTTATCCAATCAAAAACTTGAATAATAATTGGTTGATTAGTTTCTGAAAATTGCTGGTATGCCATAAAAGCAAACACAAACGAGAGCAAAGAAGCTCCAACGCCAATTGCACCTGCGATATTTTTTGGTATTTTACGAAAACCAAGCCCATTGATTAGAAATCCGATGAGTGGAAATAAAGGTATTAGTGAAATTATTGACATATTTTAATGTACTTAATTTTGCTTTTTAATAATGTCCTTTGAGCGAGTGAATTTGAATGGCATTTTGTTTAATTTCATAAATTATCCTATGCTCGTTATCTATTCGTCTTGACCAAAGTCCAGATAAATTATGTTTTAATGGTTCGGGTTTTCCAATTCCGCTAAATGGTGTTTCAGAAATAGACTGGATTAAATCCTTTATTCTTTTAAGAACTTTTTCGTTTTTTTTGTTTTTCCAGTATGCTAAATCTTTTTTAGCATCATCATTTAGCCTTATTTCCATATCTCATCAAGGGTAATAACTGAATAGTTACCCTCTTCAAAATCTTTTTTTCCCCTTTCGATTTTTGCAACAAATTCTGGGTCATAAGGCGATTCTTCTTTTTTCTCAAATCGAACATTCAAAGCTACCATGACGGCTTTGAGTGCCTTCAATTGTTTATTGTTTTCAGGATAAACTAATAATGCTTCCATTTTTTGTTCAATTTTAAATTTTACCACTTCAACTTATCCAAAAGTCCGACATCAATTGAGCGGATATTTCGGTAAATCATTACGATAATTGCCAAACCAACAGCTACTTCGGCAGCGGCTACTGCCATGATGAAAAACACAAAAACTTGTCCAGCAGGGTCGGAGCGATAGGCCGAAAATGTAACCAATAATAAATTTACGGCATTGAGCATCAACTCAACAGACATGAATATAATTATGGCATTACGACGAATAAGCACACCAACTATGCCAATGATGAACAAAATACTTGCTAACAAAACATAGTTTATCAACGGAACTTTCTGAATAATGTCAGGTATTTGAGTTTGCATTTCAATTATCAATTAACAGTTTCAAGTCTTTTATTACTTACTAAAAAAGAGAGGCTTTTAAAAACATTTCTGCAAAAATAGAAAATATTCACTTTTATAAAGTGCTTTTTAGTGAAAATTGTTGATTAAAAGATTTAAGATATGAGATATTAGATACGAGATTCAAGAAAACAAAAAGAAGAAAGGCTTTATTTCTACTATCTCGAATCTTTTGTCTCATATCTTTATTTACTTATCCAACATCATTTTCAACTTTATCTCGGTTAATTTTCTTTTTGTATCCAATGGAAAATCGCCATTTATCATCCAATCGTAATATTGTGGCTCTTGCTTTAAGACCAATTTTACAGGTCGTTTGTTGTGTTTTCCGAAGTTAAATACAATTTCACCAGTGTTATTGATTACCATTCTTTGAGCGAAATCAACAATGTTGGCAGAGGTTAATTGGTGCAGCACGTCCATGTCATTTTTTACTGGTTCGTACTCTTCTCCTTTGTCGTTTTTGAGTTTTACGCCTTCATATTTTTCTACTTGTGAGCAGAGAACTTCCAAGGTTGCCAAAGTATCTACTTCTGCACTGTGGGCATTTTCGAGCGGTTTATGACAGAAAAATTGATAAGCTGCTGAAAGTGTACGAGGTTCCATCAAATGAAAAATTCGTTGAGCATCAATTAATTTTCTGGTTTTTGTGTCAAATTCTATATCTGCTCTTAAAAACTCTTCAACCAACATTGGTACGTCGAAACGATTGCTATTGAAACCCGCCAAGTCGCAACCTTCAATAAATTGTGCCAAAGCCTTGCCTATTTGCTTGAAAGTTGGTGCATCTTTTACATCATCGTCATAAATTCCGTGAATCAAACTTGTTTCTAAAGGAATCGGAATGCCAGGGTTAATCAATTTTGTTTTAACCTCAACCGTACCATCAATTTTTGCTTTGGCAATACATAATTCTACAATTTTATCTTTGGCAACATTTACGCCAGTGGTTTCGAGGTCAATGACGGCTAATGGTTTACGTAGTTTGAGTGAATGAGTGAGCATTTGGGTTGTTTTTATTATCGGTGATGCAAAGTTATAAATTATATCAGAATTTCAGCGGTATTATCAATGATTTGGACGTATGAATTAATTGATTGGAAGAAAATAGTTGTGAATAGATATTTTAACACTCAATCTTTTGTACAAAAAAGACTTTTAATCAGATTTTAATTTCTTTTTTAATTCGTATTATGTTTAATAGTACAATTTTGTTCGTTAATATTGATAATTGCATTCTAAAGGATAATTAAATGACAACGATTAAAGTTTTATTAGTTGAGGACGAGCCTCGATTGGCAGAATATACCAAACAGGGTTTACAAGAAAATGGGTTCAGTGTTGAAGTTGCTTATGATGGACAAATTGGCAAAAATCTTGCATTGTCTAAAACGTATGATTTGATGATTTTTGATGTAAATTTACCTAAAATAAATGGCATAGAACTTACCAAACAGCTACGAAAAGAGCAAGTAAAAACACCTATTTTGGTTCTTACTGCTATGGGAACGACAAATGATAAAGTCAAGGGATTTGATTCGGGAGCTGACGATTATTTAGTAAAACCTTTCGATTTTTTAGAACTCATTGCTCGATTAAATGCCCTATATCGTAGAGCTACCGAAGGTATTGATTTGAAAAAAAACCTTCATTTGGCAGACTTGGAGTTAGATTTGAACGAAAAAGTTGCTCACAGAGGCGGCGATACAATTACCTTGACATCTCGTGAATTTTCGTTACTTGAGTTTTTTATGCGTAGCCAAGGAAAAGTGGTGTCGAGGGTAGAAATTGCCGAAAAAGTATGGAATTTAAACTTCGATACTGGCACTAACACGATTGATGTTTATGTGAATTTTCTTAGAAAAAAAATAGACCAAAAATTCTCGAACAAACTCATTCATACGGTGGTGGGCATGGGTTATATGATGAAAAGTTGAACAGCCATTTTTGATAAAAACCATTGAAAACGCATGAAAATAGTAGATAAACAAACTATTCGGATACCTCTTGTATTGATTATAGCACTCTTTATTTTTTCAGTTACGATTTATTTGTTTTTTATTTATTTTCGTGAATTTGAGTTTTACGCCTATCTTCAAAGTACGTCTATCAACCGTTCAAAAATGCTTTTTGATGAGGGCATAAATGCTAAACAATACAATTCAATTGATGTAGATTTGAAGGAATCTGCCTATATTCAAAAGCAATATATCATTTATGATTCTACAGGTAAAGTACTTTACAAATCAAGCAATGCCATTCCACACCTAACCGATAAATCAAAAAAAGAAGTTTTAAAAGGCAAGATTACTTTCAAAAAAGATGGTTTTGAAAAAATACTCTTTACAAGTACAGAAAACAAGCATCACAAATTATACATTTACGAAGCTTCTGGCTATGACTTGGCTGGTTTTAAACGGCAAGAAAAACTACTTTATACTTTGGTTCTAAGTTCGCTTTTTTTGATTGCCCTAATTATATTTATCACTCGATTTTATATCAGAAAAGACCTCAAACCTATTGGTAAAATAGCCAATCGAATGAGGGAGATTTCAAGCAAAAACCTTCAAAAACGAGTCCCTGAGGCAGATTTAAAAAATGAAATCGGAGTTATGGCACATACTTTCAATGAGCTGTTAGACCGATTGGAGGCTTCTTATATACAGCAGCAAAATTTTGTTTCGTATGCCACCCACGAACTCCGCACGCCACTCTCTATTCTGCTCGGAAATGCACAAGTAACTTTGATGAAAGACAGAAGTACAGAAGAATACAAACAAACTGTTGAGAATTTTCAGTACGACATCAATAACATGATAAATCTGGTAAATAGCTTACTCGAATTAGCCAGAATGAATGCCGATGCTCAATCTGTGACATTTAATGAAGTGAGGGTTGATGAGGTGTTGTGGGCAGCATCTGACTCATTAAGGCAAAAGAAAACGGATTATAAAATCAATATTGGTTTTGTAGAAATTCCGGAAAATGATGAGGCGATGATTGTCAATGGCAATGCCGAATTATTGCTTTTGGTTTTTAGAAATTTGATGGAAAATGCCTGTAAATATAGCAAAAACCACGAAGTAGCGGTGAAAATACAATTTAAGGAGAGTAACATTTTATTAGATTTTATAGATGAGGGCATAGGAATGTCTGCCGCTGAGATTGAGCATATTTTTGAGGCGTTTTACCGTACCGAAAAGACCAAAGATATTTCGGGACATGGCGTTGGACTTCCACTGAGCAAACGTATAGTTGAAATTCATCAAGGAAAAATTTCGGTTCAATCTATTGTAGGAAAAGGTTCAACTTTCAGTGTCGAATTGCCCACTAAAAAATAGATTTTCGATAGAAGTCTAATGAATTAACCACGTTTTAATTTTCTTTTGAAACCCTTTTTAGGGCAGTATAATATTTTTGTTACAGAAAGCCAAACAAACGTTTTGGTAATTAATCAAAAATATTTAAGGTAATGAAAAAGCAAATTGTTTTGGCTACTTTGGTAGCAGTTTTATTCAGCACAATTTCATTTGCAACTACTATTCCTGCCAATCTCAAAAAAGCAGATAAGGTAGAAAACAAGGCAGGAAAAATCGCACAAAAATTGGCGAAACACAAAGAGAAAAAAGCAGCAAAACACCAAGAAAAAATGGCTAAAAAAACTGCAAAAACCTCAAAATAAGCAATTGTTTTTTTGAATTTAAGCTCACCAAGCAAGGCAGATTATCTACCTTGCTTGGTGCATTTATAAATACCAAATATGAAAATTTTACTCGTTGAAGACGAAACTCGTTTGGCTGAATTTATCAAAAAAGGCTTAGAAGAAAATTCCTTCCTTGTTGATGTCGCCCAAGATGGAAAAATCGGTCTTCAAATGGCTTTTGACAGCGATTATGATGTAATTATCATGGACGTAAATATGCCTAAAATGAATGGCTATGATGTTACGCAAGCCATCAGAAATGAAAAGCAAAATACACCCATTTTGATGCTTACGGCTATGGGAACTCTCAGCGACAAGGCTTTAGGTTATGATGCAGGAATTGATGATTTTTTGGTAAAACCCTTTCAATTTCAAGAATTATTGATGCGACTCAATGCCTTGCATCGGCGAAGTGTTTTGACACAAAAAGACATCAAAAAAAACATCCTAAAAGTAGCAAATTTAGAGCTTGATTTGACCGCCAGAATTGTTAGTTTTAATGAAAAATACATCTCTCTCTCTGCCAAAGAATATGCCTTGCTCGCATACCTAATGATAAATCATAATCGTGTAGTTTCGAGAGTTGATATTGCCGAAAAAATCTGGGATACTAACCTCGACCCAAGCAGTAATACAATTGATACTTACATCAATTTTCTTCGTAAAAAAATAGATAAAACCTTCGGAGTCAAGCTCATTCATACCATTGTGGGTATTGGGTATATCTTGAAAGAATAAATTTCCATTTTTGATTGAAATTCTTGAAAAAGTATGAAAATCGTAGATAAGCAAACTGCTCGAATTCCATTTGTTTTAAGTCTTGGTTTCAATATTTTTCTACAACCATCTATTTATTTTTTACTTTGAAAAGCAAGATTAATCACCTATTTTTGAAATATAAATAAAAAATGATATGCTTACTTTAGAAAAACCTAAACAAAGAAATAGAGCTAAACCAATACCTGAAAGCCTTATTTATGAAATAATGGACGGAAAACCACTCTATTATGAAGGTTACAAAGATGTTTTAGCAAATAAAAAAACAAGCGAAGAAATTATGGGAGCAAGTGGTTTACAGTCATTTATCATTCAATATTTATTAGAAGTGCTTTATCTAAAAATAGGGAGAAAAAAATATCATTTTTTGACAAACGAAATAGGCACACATCTTGATAAAGGAAATAATCTTTCGGGCGATATTTATATTTATGAAAAAAACGTACTTTCTCCCGACAAAATCAACACCCATTATATTGAAGTAGCTCCAAAAATCGCCGTAGAAATTGACATTCGCATAGATTTATCTGATGAGAAAGATTTTGGTTATGTTTTTACCAAAACTCATAAATTGCTTGACTTTGGTGTAGAAAAAGTGTTCTGGATTTTTACCAAACACCAAAAAGTAATGGTAGCCACCAAAGACCAAGATTGGCTAACAAAAAACTGGAATCAGGAAATTGAATTGCTTGACGGCGAGTTTTTTAATATTGGGCAGTTTTTGGCTGATGAAGGGGTTGTTCAATAAATCGCTACTATTTCAAGGGTTACAATCAAAAAAGGCTTCTCGCAAGGGAAGCCTTTTTTGATATATTTCAAAAAGAAACTAATTAAGCTTCAGCTACAACCTCAGTCGTTTCTGCAACTTCTGCAGTTTCTACTGGGGCAACAACTACTTCGTCTACAACTGGAGCTACCTCAACTGGAGCAGCAACTTCAGCAATAGCAGCAGCTTCCACTGCGGCATCTTTTTTCTTAGAAAGTTTCTTCTTTTCGCCTTCTACCATTGCATCTTTCAAAGCTGAAAGTGCTGATAAGTCGCCAAGAGTGGCTTTGTCATCATTGTTTGATGATGAAGAAGTTGTTGATTCTTTTCCGCCTTTTTTCTTAGCTTCTTTCTTCTCTTCTTCCTTAGGAGCTTCCCAAGTTTTTGAGTGTGAAAGCATGATTTTCTTCTCTTCTTTGTGGAATTCCAATACTTGGAATGTCAAACGCTCGCCAGCTTCGGCAACAGTGCCATCAGCTTTAGCCAAATGTTTCAACAAAGCATAACCTTCAATTCCGTAAGGAAGTTCAAGTGTTGCTTGTTTGTCATTTTTAGAGATAATTGTACATTCTTGGTCAGAACCTACCGTGAAGATATGCTCAAACGTATCCCAAGGATTTTCTTCCAAATGTTTGTGGCTCAATGCTAAACGACGATTTTCGCCATCTAATTCTAATACCATTACATCAAGAGAATCTCCAACTTTCACGAAGTCAGATGGGTGTTTGATTTTCTTAGTCCAAGATAAGTCAGAAACGTGAACCAAACCATCAATACCTTCTTCTAATTCCAAGAAAATACCGAAGTTTGTCATATTACGTACAGTCCCAGTGTGTTTTGTGTTCACACCATACTTAGCGATAAGGTCTTGTTTTGTCCAAGGGTCTTCAGTCAATTGCTTGATACCCAATGACATTTTACGGTCATCACGGTCAAGAGTCAATACAACTGCGTCAATTTCGTCACCGATTTTCAAGAAATCCGATGGGTTACGCAAGTGTTGCGACCATGACATTTCTGAAACGTGAATCAAACCTTCAACACCCGGTTTCAATTCTAAGAAAGCACCGTAATCAGCAATGTTTACAATTTTACCTTTTACTCTCGAACCGATTGATAATTCAGCAGCCAAAGAATCCCAAGGGTGGTTTTCTAATTGCTTCATACCAAGAGAAATACGTTTTTTCTCTTCATCAAAGTCTAAAACTACAACTTTGATACGTTGGTCAAGTTTCAATAATTCGTTTGGATGATTGATACGTCCCCACGAAATATCAGTGATGTGCAATAAACCATCTACGCCACCAAGGTCGATGAATACACCGAAGTTAGTGATGTTTTTAACAACACCTTCCAATACTTGTCCTTTTTCAAGGTTAGTAAGGATAACCTGGCGTTGTGTTTCAAGGTCTTTTTCGATAAGAATTTTGTGCGAAACTACTACGTTGTCGTTAGTATGGTTGATTTTCACAACCTTCACTTCCATTTTCTTACCAACGAAAATATCAAAGTCACGAATTGGTTTCACGTCAATTTGTGAACCTGGCAAGAATGCCTCAATTCCATAAATGTCTACAATCAAACCACCTTTTGTACGACGTTTTACTAAAGCGTCGATGATTTCGTCAGTAGTAAATGATTTTTCGATGTTGCTCCAAGCGGTCAATACTCTTGCTTTTTTGCGAGAGATAACCAATTGTCCCATTGCATCTTCTTGTTTTTCGATGAATACATCCACAGTATCGCCAACAGCGAGATTTGGAAGGTCACGAAATTCAGAAATCGAAACCAAACCGTCCGATTTGAAACCAATGTTTAGTAATACTTCACGGTCAGTGATTCCCACAACCGTTGCTACTACTACGTCTTTTTCAGCAACTTTGGCGAGGGTTTCGCTATAAAGTGCTTCTAATGTTGCTTTTTCGTCGGCTGAATAGCCTCCGCCAATACCTTTTTTTGTGACCTTTTCCCAGTCAAAATCTGCAAGTGATGCTGCCATAATATATTGATAATCAGCTCTTTGTACATTAGCTTACCGAGCAATTTTAAGCTAAAAATGGTTGAAATTATTAAACGCCTTTACAAAAAGGAGTGCAAAGGTACGTTTTTTTTGTTAGAAAACAAGGGATTTGAGGGAAAGAAATGGTGTCATTTTGTTTTACTTTTTATTAGGCAAACCTCCTAAGCCCCAAATAAAGCAATAAGCCGATTGGTCCAAGCATGAAACAAAAGAATAAACAAACAGCAATGACTATTCTATTGCTTCCTCTTTCGAGTGAATCTTTGAAAATCCAAGTTCCTGTAAACAAATCGAAGCATAAATAATGAATCCAACCTGCCAAGACAGCTTGTTCCATTGTAAATAATTTCATCACGCCCGTAAGTGTGCTAAATGCCCGAAAATCCATATCGCCTATACCCGAAAGAATATAATAGGCATAAACGATTGCCAGTAATAATGGAATAATGTAGGAATTTGCTAACTTTTGTGTCCAACGCCAATTGGGGGCAAAAATCATTAAAAGCCACTGTGGCAGTACCAGTGTATTTGCTATCGAAAAAACAGTTTCTAAATTCATTTGAGTGAGGGTTTTTTAACAAAGATATGAGATTTGGGATACGAGATTTGAGATTTTTAAAAATATTTATCTTATTTGCATAAACTAATCTTGAATCCTCTATATCATATCTCGTATCTGAAAGATGAAAAAGCTCATTTTTACTATTATTTCTGTCTTTATTGTTTATTTTTCTTTCGCCCAGCACAAAGAAATAGTTAAAACCGATAAGGCTCCTGTGCCAATTGCTCCTTATAGTCAAGGAGTTAAGTCGAATGGTTTGCTTTTTGTGGCAGGTCAAATTGGTTTAGAACCAAGTACCAGAAAGTTAGTTGATGGGGGTTTTGAGGTAGAAACTGTACGCATCATGGAAAACATCAAAGCGGTGGTAGAAGCAGCAGGTTCAAAAATGGACGACATCGTAAATACTACAATTTACATGAAAGACATCAACAATTTTGCTAAAGTAAATGAAATCTATGGTAAGTATTTTACAAGCGATTTTCCTGCAAGAACAACAGTCGGCGTGGCAAATCTTCCTGGAGGAGCAAATATCGAAATTGCCGTTGTGGCTGCTCTAAACCACAAGCCTCGTCGGAAATAATTGCCAAATCATCTCGAAATTTAGTAAAATTGCCTTGTTTTTAGTTGTTTTTGGCATTTATTTTTATATTTGCTAACAAATAAGTAGAAGAACGAATGTATAGATTTACCTCAAAATCATTCTACATTCTTCATTCTACATTCTTAATTCTTCTAACCCTTCATCATTTCAATGAAAAAACTACGAATTTCAAAAATCTTATTTGGCATATTTCTAATGCTCTTCACAACATTAGTTACTCTTGCCCAACAGCCCGCAAGTCAATACAATGCTAATACACGTTTTGAGCAAATGGGAACAGAATTGCCTACACCAAATACCTACCGCACAGCTTCGGGAGCTCCTGGAAAAGATTATTGGCAACAAAAAGCTGACTATGACATCAAAGTAGAATTAGATGATATTAACCAGAAAATTATTGGTACAGAAGTAATCACTTATACCAACAAATCGCCTGACGAGTTGCGTTATTTGTGGCTACAACTTGACCAAAATTTATTCGAGAAAAACTCAATCAATGCTCTTACACAAACCAGTATTATAAATGAACAAATGAGTTTTGGAGCAATTCAAGGCATTGGAGGCACTCGTTCGGTCAATACATCTATTGATGGTGCAAAAAATTATGGCTATAAAATTTTAGTTGTGAAAGATGCCAAAACGGGCATGGATTTGAAATACACTATCAATAATACAATGATGCGAGTTGAAATTCCAGCAGCTTTGAAACCAGGTCTTTCTTACGCATTCCGCATTGATTGGAATTATTTGATTACAGATTATTATGGTCGCTCAGGCATGGAGTTTTTTGCTAAAGATGGCAACTACAACTATTTTATTGCTCACTGGTTTCCTCGCATGGCAGTTTATGATGATGTAAATGGCTGGCAGCACAAGCAATTTTTGGGTCAAGGTGAGTTTACATTGCCTTTTGGCGATTATAAAGTAGAAATTACAGCTCCAAACGACCACGTGGTAGGAGCGACTGGCGAATGTCAAAATTATGACAAAGTGCTTACAGCGGCACAGGCAAAGCGTTTGCAACAAGCGGCTACTTCAAAAACACCTGTGGTAATTGTTACGCAAGACGAAGCAATTGCTGCCGAAAAAGCGAAGCCTACTGGCAAGAAAACTTGGGTTTTCAAAGCAGCCAATGTACGTGATTTTGCTTTTACTTCTTCTCGCAAATTTATTTGGGATGCCATGCAAACCGATATTTATAATAATGGACGCAAGATTTGGTCAATGTCATATTATTCAAAAGAAGGAAATCCTCTTTGGGGACAATATTCTACTCGCACCGTGGAGCATACGCTTCGTTCTTATGGAAATCGCACCGTACAATATCCTTATCCTGTAGCAATTTCGTGCCATGCAACGGCAGGTGGAGGCATGGAATATCCTATGATTTCGTTCAATGGCGGTCGTCCAGAAGCTGATGGAACATATTCGGAAGGTACAAAGGCAGGCATGATTGGCGTAATTATCCATGAAGTTGGACATAATTTCTTCCCGATGATTGTAAATACTGACGAACGCCAATGGTCATGGATGGACGAAGGTTTGAATACTTTTTGTCAATATTTGGCTGAACAAGAATGGGACAGAGACTTTCCTTCTCGCCGTGGCGAAGCTCAAAACATTGTTCCTTACATGAAAACTGACAAAACTCAACAAGTTTCCATCATGTCAAGTTCGGACAATATTATGGCTTTTGGTCCAAATGCTTATGCAAAACCTGCTACGGGTTTGAATATTTTGCGTGAAACCATCATGGGTCGTGAGTTATTCGACTATGCTTTCAAAGAATATGCTCGTCGTTGGGCGTTCAAATCGCCAAGCCCTGCCGACTTTTTCCGTACAATGGAAGATGCTTCGGGCGTGGACTTGGATTGGTTTTGGAAAGGTTGGTTCTATGGGGTGGAAGCAGCAGACCAAGATTTAGCAGAGGTACAATGGTTCGGCATTGATAGCCAAGATGCAACGGCAAAAAAAGCTGCCGAAAAAGCTAATTTTGATGCAAAACAACAAACTTTGAGCAATATTCGTAATAAAACTGACATCAAGCAAACTGTTGTTGAGGCTGATTCTACGATGAGAGATTTTTATAATTCTTATAATAAATTTGCAGTTACAGATGCTGATAAGCAAAAATCGGAGCAATACAAAGCAAGTTTGAGCGAAGATGAGCAGAAATTATTGGCATCAGGAACGAACTATTATGTGCTAACTGTAAAAAATAAAGGTGGTTTACCAATGCCTGTAATTTTTAAAATGGATTTTGAAGATGGCACAAGCGAAATCGTTAGAATTCCAGCAGAAATTTGGCGTTTGAATGACAGAGAGATAAAAAAGACCATTCCAACAAAGAAAAAAGTTACCAAATTTACACTTGACCCATTCTACGAAATTGCTGACATTGACACCGAAAACAATTCGTTTCCTCGTGAGCCGGAGCAACCAACGAAGTTTCAGGCGTTTAAGCAACAACGTGGCAGATTTGGACCACAAGGACCAAACCCAATGCAGCAAGCTAATCAAAATAAACCTGCTGGCACACAAACGAGTGGAGGGAAGAATTGAGGAATAGGAGTTAGGAATTAGGGTTTAGGAATTAGGAAAAAATGAATAAGGGGGCAAAATATTTTTAAAGCTAAACCCTATTTCCTAACTCCTAATTCCTAAAACCTAAGCCCTATTCTTGAACAAAACAAATAAAACATTGTACTAAAAAAGGCTCTATTCGAGCCTTTTTTTATGCGAAATAGCGGAATTTCACTACATTACACAATAAAACCATCGTTAGATAAGTTTGTATAAAATTAGATTATTTTTAGAAAAACAGTCTAATATTTACCAAAGTATATAACGAAAGGAACATTTTCTAAATTTTATCTGTTAAAAAAAAATAGTAAAAATATTAGATTTGTCCAAATTAGTTAATACATTGCACTTAATATTCTAAGCAAAAACGAAAAACTTTCTTTCACAATGGAAGACTATAATAAAATAATTGAATCGTTGGGCGTAAAGTTTGCCAAAGCCCGCCACATCAAAATGTTGCAAACAATCAAAATCAAGAATGTTTATGACGTTGAAAACACCATTCTTGTTTTGTATGATGGTGAGGTAAAATTGGCAGGAAATGAAGAAAAAGTAATGCCGGGCGACTTGCTTTTTATCCCCGGAGGAAAAGCCGCCACGCTTACTTACGGTGATGGCGAACCAAAAAATATTTCTTACGAGGAATTTATGACTCGCCGAGAAAGCTATTTCGACTCAATGACCGACCCAACAAATATTGGTCAAGTGTCAAATTCCTTTGGTTTGATTGCTTTTGAAGCAAAAGTTTTTGATTCGGTCAACTTCTTTACTTCGCTTGATATTCCGCCGTTTTTTATCAAAGCCCATACGAAATTAGCTTCGTTGATTCATGATATTTTGAAAGAAGATTTCTCTGACCTCGCTGGTCGTGGACGAGTAATCAGAAACAAAACCGAAGAAATTGTTATTGAAATTGTTCGTCATATCTTGAAAAACAGAATGTTTGTTGAGCAATTAGCAACAAATAGCACCTATTTTAAAGACCCTCGTTTGATTGATATTTTCACTTATATCAAAAATAGCCTTCCTGGCGATTTGTCGAACAAGCAATTAGCAAACGTTGCAAATGTTTCGGAAGATTATGTAGGACAATATTTTAAAATGCTGACAGGTATCAATCCACAAGATTATATCGAATACCAACGCATGGAGTCGGCGGTTACGTTGTTGCGAACTTCAAAGAAAAGTATTCGTGCCATCGGACATGAAGTTGGCTATAAAGATACTGCCTATTTCTGCCGTCGTTTCAAGATGATGTTTGGTATTCCCGCAGGAAAAATGAGAAGAAGAGAATCTTTGATGATTGGATAAAATATTCAGAATTTTCATATAAAAAAGGTCAGATTAGGAATAGTCTGACCTTTTTTTCAAGGATTATCTCTTGGATAAACAAACAAAACGGAATCAGACAGCACAGCCGAACCGAAAACACCAACTGCCCCTTTTATTTTTGTTTTAATAAAAACTGGTTCGACAAATGGATTTTGAATCGCCTGTAATTGGTCGTCGAGGTCTTTGTAAAACTCTGCCGAATTTTTATCTAAAGCTTGTATAAAAACCCAACCTTCGTCATCTTTTTCGTACTCAAAACTCACTTCAATAGGCATTCTTATTTTTTTTCCATCTGCATTTTCATCTGTAAAAATGATTCGTCCTATGTCTTTTACAAAGAAATCTTCATCTTTTTTTGCACATGTATTCTTAAAAATATCTAAAACATGGGCATGATGCACAGTTGTATCAATCATACGATTCATCTGAAAACGGTAAAAATCTTGCGATTGTGCATGGTCAGTAATGTCGATAATTACGCCATCGTGCGAGCCATAAACATCAGTAAAATTTGGTGTATATTCAATTTTTTCAATGCTTACTTTTTTCTGATTGATGGTTGTACTTGCCGAATATGATTTTCCTTCAAAACTGATTTCGAGGGTATATGTTTTCCCATATTCTACGGCTATTTTTCCTTGATAAAAAAGCTCCCAACGACACCTAAATTTATTAAAAGTAGAGTCTGCAATTAAAATATCGACAGTATTGCCAGTCAAAATTTTGACAAGGGCATTTCTGGCAAAAATTTGTTGTGGCGATACTTTTTTACTAAAAAAAGGATTGCTTTTGCTAATAAAAATTTGCGGTCTTTTGCTCGGATATAACATTCCTTCAATAAATAATTTGTTGGTATGATTTAATGGAAAATCAACAATGATTTCCTTTTGACAGGCAATAATGGATACAATTATTGCCATCGAAAATATTAATAATGAAATTACTTTTTTCATGTTTTTAGAATTTAAAATTATATGAAATACTTGGAATAATTGGCAAAAGCGACACTTGTTGAGCTTGCGGTTGATTGGAGATTGGGTCTATCAAAAAATAGATAAAATAAGGGTTTAACCTACTATACGCATTATAAAGTCCAAAAGACCATTCGGTTTCACAAGGTTTTTTAAACATTTTTCGCTTTTTTTTGTAGCTTGCCGAAAGGTCTAATCTATGATAGGATTTCAAACGAAAATTGTTTCTACCCTCATACAAAAAATAATTTCCTTCAAAAATTGACCCTGCGTTTAGGGCGGCAGTACGTCCCGTAGGAAGTGTAAAAGGTACGCCCGAAGAATAAACAAAAATCGCACTCAAATTCCATTTTTTGCTTAGTTCGTAGCTACTCGTAATTGATAAAACGTGTCGCCTATCATACTTAAAAGGAAAGGTTTTACCGAAATTTAAGTCCACAAAAGTTTGATTTGTTCTTGACAAAGTATAAGCAATCCAACCAGTAAGTTTACCACTATTTTTTTTCACAAAAAACTCAGCACCATAACTTTCTCCACTTCCATAAACAAGCGTATTATCTAAATCTTCACTTAATTTTAGTTGATTTCCTTCGGCAAAGAGTGCCTGATTTTTCATTTTTTTGTAGTAAACTTCTATACTTGTTTCTATGGCATTTTCTTTAAAATTATTGAAATATCCTATAGCGAATTGTTCAGAAAACTGTGGCTTAGTTTTGATACTTGATGGCAACCAAATATCTGTTGGCACGCCTGCCGTAGAATTGGGAATTAAATGCAAAAACTGATTCATGATTGTATATGATGCCTTGATAGAAGCCGTAGGATTTACAGACATTTTCGCTGTCAGACGTGGCTCTACGAAGGAATATGTCTTTTTAGGAATTACAAAAACAGGCAGCCGAATACCATAATTTAAGCTAAATTTTTCTGAAATATCAAACTCATCACCCACATAAAAAGCCATTTCATGAGAGAAAAGCTGCTTAATATTTGCTTTATCAATGCTCAAACGATTGCCTCTTTTGGGAACACTTGCCGAAAATGCGGCAGGAAATAAGGTATGATAAGTATAAGTAAAGCCTGCTTTTGCAGTGTGTTTTGTGTTGAAAATAAAGGTAAAATCAGTTTTTGCTGAAACATCTTTTATGCCTGTAAAAAGCGAAGAATAATAAGAGTTTTGTTCGGTATTCAGAGCCAAATGATAATCGTTATAAATGATAGAAGTATTAGAAAATATTTTATTTCCAAATAGATGATTCCATCGAAAAGTGGCAGTTGTATTGCCAAAATCAGCCGAATATTTCAGGCTATTGGCGGCACTGTAAGCAGCGTTATCATTTCCTTTAAAAAAACTTAGAAAAACATGGTCTTTTTTACCCAATTCATAATTCATTTTGGCATTAAAATCATAAAATTTATAGGAAGAGGTTTTAGAACTTAGAGGTTTTAATAGCAAATTAATATGCGTTTGTCGCCCCGAAATAATAAAAGAAGACTTGGTTTTTTGGATAGGTCCTTGCACAGTCAGATTATTTGACAAAAGCCCAATTCCCCCCTCGGTATGAAAGCTATTTTTGTCGCCTTCTTTCATCTGAATATCCAAAATTGAGCTTAATCTACCACCAAATTCTGCTGGAAACCCCCCTTTTATCAACTTCATTCGATTGATAGCATTGACATTGAAAGTGCTGAATAAGCCAAACAAATGGTTGGGATTATAGACTGTTGCCTCATCGAGTTGCACCAAATTTTGGTCGAGATTTCCACCTCTGACAAAAAAACCTGTTGTACCTTCATTTCCTGCCTGAACGCCCGGCAAAAGTTGAATTATTTTCATAATATCCTTTTCGCCAAGCACCATTGGGAGCGAATTTACCAATTTCATCGGTACGTCAATGACCCCCATTTCAGCTTTTTGTACATTATTATCATTGACAGAAGCCCTCACAACGACCTCTTGCAAGTCTGACGAATTTGCGAGCAAATCAATGTTCAAAGTTTGGCTTTGTTTTCCCGAAAGTTTTTTAATTTGAGCTTGATATCCCAATGATGAAAAAACCACGCCCAGCGTGTCGCTGCCTTTGAAAGTGATAGAATAAAAACCATAATTATTGGCAGTTGTGCCGCTTTTTGTATTGGTCAAATAAACACTTGCCCCAATCGCCGCTTCGCCCGATTTGGCATCTCTGATGTAGCCACTCAAAGTAAAATTTTGAGCTTTTGCTGCAAAAGAAATGAGTAGAAATAGAAAAAATGTTAGTTTCATTTTTTTGAAAATTTGTTTTCAATTGCCATTACACTAACTTTATAAGAAAGCGTTGCTTTTGTTGGAAAAATAAATATTTTTTTCAAAAGCAACGTTTTACAGAAAAATAGTGTACCCATAGATAGACACCAAACAAGCAAAAATTTGTTTTTTAATCAGAAAATACCTTTCTCAGAAAACAAGCTCGAAAGCATCATTGAAGCGTGCAAAGCTCGTAATCAAAATGCTCAGAGTTTGCTGTATAGACAGTTTTTTGGCTATGCAAAAAGTGTGTGTTTGAGGTATTCATCCAACCAAGAAGAAGCAAAAGAGATACTAAATGAAGGTTTTTTGAAGGTTTTTAATAATTTAGAAAAGTATTCCGCTGAATTTCCTTTCAAGGCTTGGTTGCGAACAATCATGGTTAATACTGCTATTAATTATTACAGAAATAACAAAAAATATAGCCAAGAAATTAGTTTTGAGAGCATCGAAGAACCGATTTATAACGAAGATATTATCAATAAAATTTCGGCAGATGAAATCTTGGTTTTGGTACAAAAATTATCTCCTGCCTATCGAATGGTTTTTGTAATGCACATTGTTGATGGCTATAATCATAGAGAAATCGCTGAAATTTTGAGCATCAACGAAGGCACTTCTCGCTCAAATTTTTTGAAAGCACGAGCAAAATTGCAAAGTTTGGTACAAAAAGAATTTCCACATTTATACGAAAACTATCATCAAGAAATTAATGCAACAAAATGAATATTGATAAATATAATGATGCCATCAAACAAAAACTTGAAAGCATCGAACCCAAATTTAAGGAACAAGATTGGAACGAAATGCAGTCATTGATGGCTATTAATGCTCCTCAAAGTAATGTTTTAGAACACACATTATTATATTCGGCAGGAATTATTTTACTGTTATCTTCTTTGTTTTTCAATTTTAAACAAAATAATGAGCTTCAATCTTTATTAGAAAATAATAAAATTTTAATAGAAAAAAATCACTCAAAACCAGTTTTTGAAACAACAAATATTGATAAAAGAGATACAGTTTATTTGACGAAATATATTACAAAATGGCGGACAGTTGAGAGAATTGTTTATGTGGAAAAGGTTGATAATCAGATAGTTAGTGTCGCCCAACAACATTCCTCGACGACAGCTATGCCAGTCAGTCAGCCCCTGATTCGGCACTCTGATTCTAAGGGGGAGTTTTCAGGCGACACAAATAAATTTATATCAAATTCTTTTCAAATTTCAGAAACAAACAGTATTTTAGTGAACGAAAAAAAATCAGAGAGCAAATCACAGAATATCAATACTTTAAATAGTATTTCATCAATTCAAAATCCATTTGTTTGGAATAAAAATTTACCAGAAGTATATTTCAAATCAAGATTATCCGTTCCTGACAAAAGAAAACAAATTACGATTAAACTTCCCTCATTTGCCAATGTAAAATACCGAGTTGGTGTAAGTTTTGATGTTGGAAATGAGCAAATTGGAGGTAGCATTTTAACCGATTTTTTGCTTAATAAACATTGGAGCATGAACGCTGGGCTACGTTTGATGAATATTACAGGTATGAGCTATTATACAGCCGAACAATATTTATTTGCTACAAAACAAGATTTTAGACAGCTTTACGCCCCTTATGTACCTGCCAATTTTGACTTAATTAACCTTGATTTTGAGCATTATTTATTGCAAATTCCTATTGGCATTTCTTACCGTTACCCAATCAGGAATGACTTCACTTTATTGTTTTCGGCAACAACTGACCTTGATTTGTATGTTCGGCAGCATATCAATTTTGATTATAAACAAGACAATAGTCAATTTGTTCAGGGAAGACATAAATCCATACTTTCAAATAATTTTTTAAATAATTTCGAGTTTTCGGCAGGAATTGAAAAAAAATACAATCGAATGATTTTTCAAATTCATCCATATTTTTCTACACAATTGAAAGAAACAATTTATAAAAAAGAACAATTTGTATTTGGTGCAAAAATGAGATTTTTTGTAAATTTAAGGTGATAATTCTGTTCTATTAAATTTTCACCTGCAAAGCTAAATTCGTGTATCGCCTATCTGATGCGATTTCAGTTAATAATGATAATCTTTGTTTTTTTCTATTTCCTTCAAAAATTCTACATTACATTCTTGATAAATTCAAAACATGATATACCCAATACATGAATGATTTTGACTCCGAATGGTTTATCTATTTTTTTTACGATAAAAACATCAAACGTATTGCTGACTGGGGCGAAACTATCGTAATAAATAGGTTCTTTGTTGTGTCGATAGCTTGCAAAAACGTAACAGAGTTGAATATTAGTTTTTAGTCAAATTTTTCTATTTTTTTAGGACGGAAGTTGGAGAGATAATAATATTAATGAGATGCATATTTCAAAAAGAGGGGGCTTTTTTTTCAAATTAAAAGTATTATCTTTGAAAAACATATAACCGCTGTTAAATATAAAACTTTATCAAATTGAAAAAAATACTTTTTTTTGCTGGGTGGCTTTTTGCAACAAATGCTGTTTCACAAGCCCCTTCTTACGTTCCTTCAAATGGTTTGGTTGGTTATTGGGCATTTAACGGAAATGCTAATGATATAAGTGGTAATGGAAATAATGGAATTCCCACTAATGTAAATTTAACAACAGATAGATTTGGAATAGCGGATAATGCCTATCTTTTCAATGGTTCTACGAGCAGAATAGATATAAACAATGCTTTTTTCAATATTGGATGGAATGAATATACGATTTCATGCTGGTCAAACTCAAGTAGTTTATTAAATCCCAACAATTATAATGATAGCCAGATTTTAATAAACACCGTTCCTCATAATGGTGTTGCTATTTCGACTTACAGTTCCAACAACCCATTTACAACTAATTGGGTAAACAAATATGTGATGCTTGCTAATTCAAATCCAACTATTGGTAGTTGGAACGTTACTAATATTGATGGTTATTCAAATTGTTTTAGAACCATTAATAATTGGAATCATATTGTAATGACAAAAAGTGGGAATACATATAAAATGTATATAAATGGAATTTTAGATAAAACTCTTATAGGGTCTATGTCAGCAGACACTTATTTTTGTAAAATTGTAATTGGAGCGTTAGATGCCAATATTACGCCAGAAGTTTTTCTGGGCAAATTAGACGATTATGGTATTTGGAATAGAGCATTGACAACGGCAGAAATTACAAATTTGTATATTTCGGGTAATTGCTCGAGTCAAGTTACACTTTCAAGCCCTAATGATGATTTTTCAAGTGGTAATTATCTCAAAATCGCTTCAAATACGACAGGAAAAATAACAGCAACGAATAAAATTACAAGTTCGACAAGGGTGATTTACCAAGCAAAATCTGTCGAATTGAACAATGGATTTAAGGCAGATTCAGGAACTGTTTTCAGGGCAGAGGTTGGTGGGTGTGATTGATTTGATTAATAGAAAATAGGCGTTCTATTCTTCTCAAAACGTTAACTATATTTTCCATTTAATAAGATTCATAAACTTCACTTGTATTTATCAATAAATTTTCTTCTCTTTATTCCATAATTTTCTCGAATGTAAAAGCTCAAAATACATCCGTTTAATAATTTTGGCATCTAAATTGTATGCTTATAATTAGCCCTTTATAATTTTATTCCTATAATTTCTAAAAACCAAATGAAGCTTTCCATAATTATTCCTGTTTATAACGAAGAAGACAACGTTGTTGAAATTCATAAAAGAGTCAAAGCTGTTTGTGCCGAACATCATTACGAGCATGAATTAATATTTGTAGATGATGGTTCAACAGACCGAACCGAAGAACGTATTAAGAAATTAGACGGAGTAGTTTATATTCGTTTTCGCATAAATTGTGGTCAAACTGCCGCTATGATGGCAGGAATTGACTTTGCTTCTGGTGATATTCTCATTCCGATGGATGGCGATTTACAAAATGACCCATCTGATATTCCAAAACTACTAAGCAAAATCGAAGAAGGCTATGAAGTGGTTTCGGGTTGGAGAAAAGACCGAAAAGACAATGCCATCAAAAGAAATCTTCCGAGTAGAATTGCCAATAATCTCATTTCAAAAATATCGGGCGTACATCTTCACGATTATGGTTGTTCGTTAAAAGCCTACAAAGCCGATGTTATTAAAGGTGTAAAACTTTATGGCGAAATGCACCGTTTTATTCCTGTTTACGCAAACTGGATGGGTGGAAAAGTAACCGAAATACCAGTTACACATCATCCACGTATTCATGGAGTTTCAAAATACGGCATTAACCGAACTTTTAAGGTTGTGTTAGATTTGATAGTTATAAAATTTCTAATGAAACATTCACAAAGTTCTATATATATCTTTGGTGGCTTTGGTTTAATAAGCTTCTTCTTGGCATTTTTCACATTTATTTTGATGATAGGCTTAAAATATTGGGGGGGTAAATCTTTTATCGCAACGCCCTTGCCCATGGTTTTTGTGATGTGTTTTATGATGGGTTTTATTTCTATTTTGATGGGTTTGATTGCCGAAATGCTAAACAGAACTTACCACGAAAGTCAAGGTAAAACTGTCTATATGATAAAAGAAGTAGTCAGAAATGAAGAAAAAATTGCCTATTAATTTCAATATCTTAAAACTCCCTTTAGTGGCTTAGGCTTATGTGTGGAATAAGTGGTTTTATTGGAAAAGGTTCGTTTGAAGATTTACAACGAATGAACGATACACTCTCGCATCGAGGACCAGATGCGGAGGGCTTTTGGCATGATTCTGAAAAGGGGGTTTATCTTGGGCATCGCCGTTTATCAATCATTGACCTTTCGGGGGGGGGGCAGCCAATGTGGACAATTGACCAAAATTTTTGTATTATTTTTAATGGAGAAATTTATAACCATTTAGAGCTACGCAAAGAGTTAATTCAAAAAGGTCATCATTTCGAAACCAACCATTCAGATACAGAGGTTTTATTGCATGGATTTAAAGAATGGGGCGAAAAAATGCCTGCAAAACTTAACGGAATGTGGGCTTTTGTGATTTATGACCGCACCAAAAATCAAATTTTTTGTAGCCGTGATAGATTTGGAAAAAAACCTTTCTTTTATACTTTGCAAAATGGTGTTTTTGCTTTTGCTTCCGAACTTTCGGCACTCACAAAGCACTCATTTATTGAAGAAGAAATTTCTCATAAAAGCCTTAAAAAATATTTTGCTTATGGGTACATTCCTGCACCAAATACCTTATTATCCGGTATTTACAAGTTGTCAGGTGGTTGTAACTTAGTGCTTGACATAAAGAATTTATCTTTTAATATTTCTACTTATTGGAAATTCAAGATTGAACCTTTTGATTCGATTCCCAATAATCCTGAAAAAATTTGGGGCGAAGAACTTATCTCGTTGATAGATGCTGCCACCAAAAGAAGGCTGATGTCTGATGTGCCATTAGGAATATTTCTAAGTGGCGGAGTTGATTCATCTGCCATTTCTTTTTTTGCCAATAAATATGTCAGTGAAGGAAAACTAAAAACCTTTTCGATTGGATTTGAAGAAGCAAGTTTTGATGAAACTGAATATTCTACCCAAATTGCTAATTTACTAAAAACCGAACATTATCTCGAAAGACTTTCCTTAGAAAAAGCACAATCACTTTTGCCAGAAATTGCTCGAAAATTAGATGAACCAATGGGTGACAGTTCACTTTTGCCTACATTTTTGCTATGTAAAGAAACTCGTAAGCATGTAACAGTGGCATTAGGTGGTGATGGTGCAGATGAGCTTTTCTGTGGCTATGACCCTTTTAAGGCTTTAAAAAAGGCGGAATTATATAATACTTTTGTTCCAAAACCTATTCATCAAGCCATTCGTATGATGGTAGCTCAAATGCCAACTTCTCATGCAAATATGAGCTTAGATTTCAAGCTAAAACGCACACTTCGGGGGCTTTCATATCCAAAATCCCTTTGGAGTTCGATTTGGATGGGACCACTTGAACCAAAAGAATTGAGTGAATTATTCGGTGAAAAAATTGATATTGAAGATGTTTATTCGGAGGCAATCGAGCAATGGGAAAGTTGCGAACAAAGCAATTTGATAGACAAAACGCTACAATTTTATACGAATATGTATTTGCAAGATGATATCTTAGTAAAACTCGACAGAGCAAGTATGATGAACTCGTTGGAGGTTCGTTCACCGTTTTTAGATATTGAAGTAGCAAATTTTGCTCGCCAAATTCCGAATGAATATAAATATCGAAATGGGCAAACAAAATATATTTTGAAAAAAGCCCTTGAACCTTATTTGCCAAATAATATTTTGTATCGTCCCAAAAAAGGTTTTGGTGTGCCAATTGGCAAGTGGTTTCAAGAAGGAAAACTATATATAAATGGAGATATACAATCTTTTAATCTGAACGCAGATTTTATAAAAAATTATCAACAACAACATCAAGACGAAAAAAACGACCATCGTGCCTTTTTATGGAATCGTTGGTTATTGTCGAAATGGGGAGAGAAAATTTAAGTTTAAAAATATAATGGGAACTACAATGCAATTTGATTTTGGTCAAAATTGGAAAGAATATTCAGAAAATGTCCTTGATTTGTCAAAGCTTAATGATGCAAGAGTCGCTTTTGATGAATTAACAAAAGAAATTTCGTTTCAGGACAAAACATTCGTAGATATTGGTTTCGGGCAGGGCATGAGTTTAATCTTAGCAACTGAAAAGGCAGGAAAAACTGTAGGCTGCGATATAAATCCTAAATGTGATGAGGTTTTAAAAGCAAATCAGTTGCTTTATTGTAAATCTTCAAAAGAAATTTCGATAGTTGTTGGTTCAATTTTGGAAAGTAATGTTGTGGAAAAAATTAAACAAAAAAATAATGGAGAATATTATGACATTGTTCATTCATGGGGCGTTTTGCACCATACTGGCGATATGATGACCGCTATTAAAAATTCAACTTCGCTCGTTAAGCCTCATGGACATTTTATTTTAGCTATTTACAATCGTCATTGGTCGTCATTGGCTTGGCTATTTATCAAATGGGCATATTGTAAATCGCCAGTTTTTTTACAAAAGATTTTCATTGCTATTTTTTATCCTATAATTTGGTTAGCAAAATTTTTAGTAACAGGCAAAAACTCCAATATCAAAGAACGTGGCATGGATTTTTATTATGATGTTATTGACTGGGTAGGTGGCTATCCGTATGAATATGCAAGCATTGAAGAAATGAATTTGATGATGAAAAAATTAGGTTTCGAATGCCTAAAAGCCATTCCACCACCTACTCCAACAGGGTGCAATGAATTTGTTTATCGGAAAATCGCTTAAAATTTGAAAATTCTTCTCATCAATTACGAATACCCGCCTGTGGGTGGAGGTGCTTCCAATGCAACGTATTTTATGGCTCTTGCCATGCGTGATTTGGGGCATGAAATAACCGTTCTGACTGCTGCTTTCGGAGATTTGAAAGGAATTGAAAACGAAGAAGAGTGTATCGAAGTTCATAGAATTTCAGCAAAAAGAAAGGCAAAAGACCGTTCGAATATGGGCGAAATGATGAGTTTTGTTTGGTCGGCTTTTTGGAATATTGAAAAAATAATTGAACAAAGGAAAATCGAAAAAGTAATCATTTTCTTTTCGATTCCTTGTGGAGTTTTGGGCCCGTACATTCGTTGGCGATGGAATTTACCCTACATTATATCCCTACGTGGGGGCGATGTGCCTGGAACTGAGCCGCATTTATTGAAAATTCATCGAATCATTCAACCGATTCGACAATTTTTGCTCAAAGAATCGGTGGCAATTGTGGCAAATTCGAAAGGATTGGCAACATTATCGCAGAAGTATGACCCTTACCCCGTTGAAATAATTTCGAATGGTGTAGATACTCAATTCTTCTTTCCGATTGAAAAACGAAACGAAAACTTTACTTTTTTGTTTGTGGGACGTTTTCAACCTCAAAAAAATATTTTTATTTTGCTAAACTGTTTCGCAGATTTAAAAAATGAAAACGTACATCTAAAAATAGTTGGCGACGGTTTCCAGAAAGATGAATTACAAAAATTTGCCAACGAATTAGGCATTTCGAAAAATACCGAATGGTTGGGTTGGTTAGATAAAAAATCACTTCGAAATGCCTACCAACAAGCCGATTGCGTGCTTAACCCCTCGACTTACGAAGGTATGCCCAATGTTTTGTTGGAAGCAATGGCTTGTGGCGTGCCAGCTATTGCAAGCAATATTATGGGAAACGATGAAGTCGTAAAAGATAATTTCAATGGTTTTTTATTCGATTTATCGAAATCTCAAGAAATGACTGACCGAATGAGTCAGATTTTAGATAGAAAAACCCAAAAAGAATTTTCAATCAATGCTCGAAAATGGGTCGAAGAAAATTTTTCTTGGCATCGAGTAGCGGAAGAGTATATCGAATTATTTAACTTACGAAATTAGATTCAAAAAAATAATGGAAATACCAGAAGTAATTGATAATCAGAAAATTTATGATGCAAACTGGAATCAATGGCGTGATATGAAGTTTTATGGTCCCACAAGTCGTTGGTTGCGTTCTTTGATTTTCGACCACCTGAAATCTATTGAAAAAGAAGATTTAAAGACGTGGCTTGATGTTGGTTCGGGAGAAGGAACGAATACCTATTTTTTTGCAAAAGAACTTCCAACTACTCAAATTGAAGGAATTGATTTTTCAAAAACAGGCATCGAAGCATCAGCAAATACCTACAAAGCCCCCAATTTGAAATTTAAATTAGATGTTGATTCCCTTTCATTAAAGCAAAAGTACGATATGGTTTCGGCGTATGAAGTCTTGGAACACGTTGAAGATTGGCAAGATTTGTTAGGTCGAATGGCGGGTGCTTCCAACAAGTATGTCATGGTTTCGTTTCCGACGGGCAGAATGCGACCGTATGAAGTTGTTGTGGGGCATTTACGAAATTTCAAAAAAGGAGAAGTTGAAACTTTTATGAAAACCAAAGGCTTTGAACCAGTCAATGTTTTTTATGCAGGGTTTCCATTTTATTCACCATTTTACCGAGAAGTTTGTAACCTTACAAATTCGGCTGGAAATGATTTTACAACAGGAAAATACGGCTTTAAACAAAAAATAGTTGCCAAAATCATTTACTTTTTCTTTCGCCATTTATCAACACAAAGAAATCTTGGCGACCAATTTTGTGGTTTATTTAGAAGAATTTCATGAAAATAAATAAACATTTAAAAACTTTCCTAAAAGCCGTTGTTTCGGTCGTTTTACTTTATTTTTTGTTTCGAAATATCGAAATAAACGATTGGCAACTGCTAAAAAAAATTCCGTTCAATAGTCTTCTTCAAATAACTATCATTTATCTGATTGCAAATATTCTTTCTGCCTATCGTTGGCAATTGGCTATGGAAGGGTTAAAAATTAAAATTTCTTACCAAAAATCACTTGAATTAACATTCATAGGCTTGTTCTTTAATAACTTTCTACCGAGCAGTGTAGGTGGTGATATTTATAAAATTTATTATTTCAAGCAACAAAAAGCCGATATTGCAAAAGTAATTGTAAGTACAATTGTTGACCGACTAAATGGCGTTATTGCCTCAATTGCGTTCGTTTTGGTGTTTGGCTTGTATTATTTTGGAACGATAAAAAATTTCTTTCAGCATAATTTTTCAGCAACAGTTTTTTTATGGATTATTATTTTATTGATTTTTATTATTGCTTTGATTTTAAATACTAATTTCAAAACGAAGTTGTTTTGGAAATTTCAACTCCTGCAACAGGTTTTCGATGAAAGTCGAACTTTTTTCTTTGAACAAAAAGCTATTTCATGGCAGATTTTTGTAATTTCGTTGCTGATGAATATTTTAGGTGCTTTAGGAATTTATTTCGGATTAGTCGGATTGGGTGATAGTGTTGAATCTGGCTTTTTGCCTCATTTATTTTTAATTCCAATCATTAATATTGGAGCATTATTACCCATTTCTATTAATTCTATTGGTGTGTCGGAGCTTTTGGCTGTGCAAACTTTCCCATTGTTTGCGTACAATGGGAAACTCGTCTTGTTGAGCTACTTGCTTTGGCGAATCATCGGAATGTTAGTTTCTTTAATAGGTGGTATAGTATTTGTAATACGTAAAGAAGAGATGTCGGAATGACAAAAAAAAACCAACCCATCAGTCGTATGAAAATATTATTGACAGGAGCTGCAGGCTTTGTCGGCTTTCACCTTGCCCGAAAATTAGCTTCCGAAGGTTATCATATCGTAGGATTAGATAATATCAATTCTTATTATTCGCCTCAACTCAAATTGGATAGATTAAAACAATTAGGTCTTTATTTGTCTGATAATGAGCCTTTTGGCAAAATTACGACAAGCGAAATCTACCCAAATCTTTCGTTCATTCGCCTTGATTTGCAGAATAATGAAGGCATTCAGAAACTTTTCAAAAAGTACCACTTCGATTATGTAATCAACCTTGCTGCACAAGCGGGGGTACGTCATTCTCTCAATAATCCACATGCCTACGTTGATAGCAATATTACAGGTTTTCTAAACATTTTAGAAGCATGTCGGAATTTCCCTGTAAAACATTTGATTTTTGCATCATCAAGTTCTGTTTATGGATTGAATGAAACCACACCATTTGCCGAAAGCCACGATGTTTCGCACCCAGTTTCGTTATATGCCGCCACCAAACGTTCAAACGAGTTGATGGCACATTCATACAGCCATTTGTTCAATATTCCTGTTACGGGGCTTCGTTTTTTTACAGTTTACGGAGCTTGGGGAAGACCCGATATGGCTTATTTTAGTTTTGCCGATAAAATTCTTAACGGAAAACCAATTGATATTTTCAATTTTGGTGATTTACGAAGAGATTTTACCTATATTGACGATGTAGTGGAAGGAATATCAAAACTTTTGTCAGTTGTTCCCGAAAAATCTTATCTTCCAATCGAAGAAATAGAAAAACGACCCGATATTTCAACTTCACCTTATCGCATTTATAATATTGGAAACAATAGCCCTGTTACGTTGAAGGAGTTTATTGAAACTTTGGAAGAAGTACTTGGTTGTGAAGCAATTAAGAACTATTTGCCCATGCAAGCAGGCGATGTTTACCAAACTTTTGCCAATGTTGATAAATTGGCTGATGTTGTTGGTTTTCGACCTAAAACCAGTTTAAAATTGGGTTTATTCAATTTTGCGGAATGGTATCGCGAGTATTTTCATTATCAGAAAGAATTGCAGTTGACGTTGTAAAATTCCAATAAGATTTGGACACCTCTCTTAAAAAACTACGTGAATAACAAGTATATCAAATATCTTAATCTGATTCGTGAAAATGAGTTGGAAGACACCTTCAATAAGATTTCGATTGAAACTTCCTCTCTTTCAGTTCTTGAAATTGGTTCAGGAACAGGCTATCAGTTAAATATTCTAAGTAAAAAATTCAGAAAAGCAACTGGTTTAGATATTGAAAATAGTAATTATGCTTCTGTCAGGTCAGATAATGTTATTTTTTATGATGGAGTCAAAATTCCTTTCCATGATGAATCGTTTGATGTAATTTTTTCTTCTAATACCCTTGAACATGTTGAAAAAATAGATGAATTGGAAGCTGAATTTCGTAGAGTTTTGAGACCAAGCGGTTTTTGTATTCATATTTTACCTTCGAATAATTGGAAATTTTGGACAATTCTGACTCATTTTTTTGCAGTTCCAAAATTTGCGTTCAATTATTTTTTCTCGAAAAGTTCGGAGAAAGTTTATACAACCCAAACACAATTATCATTTGGGAATCTTTTACTTTCTGTTTTTTTTCCTCCACGTCATGGTGAAAGAGGCAATCGTTTTACCGAAATTTTCTATTTTCGACCTTCGTGGTGGCTCAATCAATTCAAAAAAAATAACTGGAAAATAGAAAATGCTTCCCCAACAGGAATATTTTATTCAGGAAATGTTATTTTTGGATTAAAAATATCAATAAAACTGCGTAAAAAATTATCTTCTTTTTTGGGAAGTTCATGTTATACCTATATTTTAAAAAAATAATCCCTTAATTTCCATGAGCAAAAAGCATCAAAAACAAGGCAACTTCCAGAAACCAGAAACACCTAAAAACCCAATTCAGCAAAATACCAAGAAAGAAGAAAAAAGTGCTTCTTCTTCATTTAGTTTACCTACCATTCCACCACGTTTTCAATGGTTGGTTTTAGTGGTCGCAATTGTGGTTATTTGTTTTTTTATTTTCTATAAGTATCTCACTTTCAAAAATACCTACCTTTTCAAAGACATTGGCAGCGATTCTCTGAATATTTTTTATCCATATTATGTAGCAATCAGTGAATTTGTAAAAAATGGGTCATTGCCAAGTTGGAGTTTTAAAGTCGGTATGGGGCAAAATATTTTTCCATATTACGGCGATTTGCACTATATTTTACTTTCGTTTTTTAGTAAAGACCAAATCCCTTATGTGTTAGTTTATCTCGAAATGTTCAAAATTTTAGTGGGTGGCTTGCTTTTTTATGCTTATTTCAAAACTCTTTTCAATAGCAATTATGTAGCACTTTTGGGTGGTTTGATGTTTGCTTTTTGTGGTTATATGATTTTAGGCGGCAGTGGTTGGTACGTTCATTCAACTGAGGCTGTCATTACTGCTTTTATACTTTTTGCTTTCGAAAAACTATTGAAAGAAAATTGTTGGTATTGGTTTCCATTAGCCATTGGTTTATTAGCTTCTTTTCAGCCATATTATGTTTATACCCATACGCTTTTCTTATTATTATACTCTCTTTTTCGTTTGAGCTATGAAAACGATGGTTGGAATTGGAGAAAAAGCCTTGGGTTCTATGGAAAATTACTTGGTTTGGGAGCATTGGGCATGGGACTTGGGGCAATTGGTTGCTCAACAATGCTTTGGCACTTGCTTCAAAGCCCTCGTGTGAGTGGCGGTACAGGTTACGTTGAAACACTTTCTTCAAAACCTATACTTGCTTTGGGCGAAGGAATACAATATATTTCGTTATTATTCAGAACTTTTTCAAGTGATTTGCTTGGTACAGGATCAGACTTTAAAGGTTGGCAAAACTATCTCGAATCACCAATTACCTACATCGGAATTATTCATTTTTTACTATTTCCTCAAATTTTCACACTAACAAATGGTTGGAAACGAAAGCTATTTATCGCAATGGCAATAGTTTGGGTACTACCTTTAATTTTCCCCTTTTTTAGATATATGTATTGGGGCTTTTCAGGCGATTATTATAGAAATTTTGGTTTTTTTATAGCAATCATTTTTCTTTTTGTTAGCATGAATTCTTTGAAATATCTTGTTGAAAACAAAAAAATAAATCTAATTGTTTTGGGTATTTCATTAATATTAACTATTGTGCTTTTGTATGCTGATTTCAATGGCTCAAATAATGTTATTCAAAAAAGTACACGCACATTTATCACCATGATGCTGATTTTTTATGCTGGAATTTTGGTTTTGATGAAAACTGAAAACTTTCATAAACTTGCCAAACTATTACTATTTGTAGGAATTTGTGGCGAATTACTTTACTTATCAAAAATTACAACTTATAACAGAGATTCACTTTCAAAAATTGAATTGAATAATAAAGTGGGTTACAATGATTATACCGTAGATGCTCTTAATTATATTAAAACGATTGATAAAACCCCTTTTTATAGAACGGAGAGAAATTATACATCAGGTAATGCTATTCATGCAAGCTTAAATGATGCGATGGTGCAAGGTTATTATGGAACAGCTTCTTATTCTTCTTTCAATCAAGGAAATTATATTGCCTTTTTAAGAGGTTTGGGTATTATTTCAGAGAAAAACCCAAACATAAGTCTTGAAAATCAAACACGATGGTCAAGTGGTTTTATGAATGCTGGACTTTTTCAAGCATTTGCCTCTATCAAATATTATTTAAGAAATGACACCATTTCTCACAGTCCACTTTTGGGATTTAAGAAAATAAAGCAATTCAATGATGTAAGTGTTTTTCAAAACAACAATTTTTTGCCTTTAGGATTTTCTTATAATCAATACATTACAAAAGAAAATTTTTCAAAATTATCAATAGATAATCGAGCAAAAGTTCTTTATAAAGCGTGTATTATTGGCACTGACGAAATCTCAAAATATCCTAATCTAAAACCTTATGATTTGAAAGATTCTGCTAACGTATTTACAATTGTAGAATACCAAACCAATATCCAAAATCTAAAGAAAGATACTTTGGCTATTTCTTCTTTTTCAGATACAAATATCAAAGGAAGCGTAGATTTCGATAAAGATAAGATGCTTTTGCTGACAATTCCACATGATAGAGGGTGGCAATGTACCATTGATGGAAAATCTACAAAAATAGACATGATTGATTTTGGTATTTCTGGGTTATATTTAAACAAAGGTAAACATGCTATTGAATTTCAATATGTTAGACCATTTTTTAAAGAATCTTCAATGGCGGCAGGGGCATCTTTATTACTATTTTTGTGTTTAATTAGTTGGGAAATTTTCAGAAAAAATAAAAAGGAAATTACTGTCGAAGTAGATGAATAGTTAAAATCACTTAAAAATCAAATAGAATCGAAGCCTTGTTTTTGACTTTTTTATTTCTATATTCGCTTCAAAACTCATAAAAACACCCTAAAAACCATGCAAAGACTCTATACTCTCGCTGTTGTCATATTTTTTAGTTTTCAGGCTTACTGTCAATCAACGTTAATTACACCGGGCAACTCTCAGCCAAATATTACTGCAACGTCTGCCAATAGCGGTATTATTCCTCCAAAATTAACTTCTGCCCAACGTGATGCAATTGTAAATCCTACCGAAGGACTTACAATTTATAATCTCACAAGCCATTGTTTGGAGTTTTATAGAGGTTCCGCATGGTATAATATCTGTACAAATTCTAATGTTGCGAATGTAAACAATAGATTATATGGAGGGAATTCTACTGAATTTTTTACTCGTGGTACTTTGGACGGTGATGGACACCCAGTTGTCATAAATTTAACATCAGATGGTGGATATATTTTGGCTGGGGCTACTTTATCTTCTGCAAGTGGCAATGTAACGGGCATAAATCATGGTGGGTATGATATTTGGGTATTAAAATTTGATGCTTTGGGAAATATCCAATGGCAAAAATTAATTGGTGGAAGTTTTGATGAATTTGCATTTCAGATTCAGCAAACAAGCGATGGCGGTTATATTATTGGTGGAAATTCAAACTCTTCACAAAGTGGTGATGTAACACAGACTTCACGAGGCGATTTCGATTTCTGGGTAGTAAAACTTACTTCGATAGGTGATATTTCTTGGAACAAATTATTAGGTGGCAACAATACCGATTTCCTGATGGACCTTAAACAAACCTCAGATGGGGGTTATGTTGCAACGGGTTTTTCTCGCTCAAGCCAAAGTGGTGATATTACAGATATTAACCATAATGACAAAGATTATTGGGTAGTAAAATTGACTAATTTAGGAGCAAATTCTTGGAATAAATTACTTGGTTGCAATACCACTGAAGGGCCATTTGCTATTTCACAGACTGCAGATGGTGGGTATATAGTAGCGGGGCATAGCGATGGCAATAATAATGGCGATGTTACAAATACAAATCATGGGTATTATGATTTTTGGTTAATAAAACTAAATTCTGGCGGTACTATTCAGTGGAATAAACTCTATGGTGGGCTTAATTATGAAGGTTTATTTTCGATGCAAATTACTTCCGATGGGGGTTATATTCTTGCTGGGCTTTCTCAATCCTCTTCAACTGGCGATGTTGTAGGAAATAACAGAGGTGGTTATGATTCATGGATAATGAAAGTTGATAATTTGGGAAATATTGCTTGGACAAAGCTTTTGGGAGGGACAGGTGATGATTTTTCAACATATATCATTCAAAATCCTGATGACAGCTATATCTTAATTGGTTGTTCAACTTCATCAGCATCTGGCGAAGTTACAGCAACAAATCATGGTGATTATGATTTTTGGATAACCAAGTTTAGCCCCACTGGCACTATCCTTTGGAACAAACTTTTGGGAGGAAATGGCAATGATAGAGCTTATTCGATAGCAAGACTTTCCAATGGAGATTATTGGATTGCAGGAGCATCATCTTCATCAAATAATGGTGATGTAATTGACACAAATCATGGCGATTCTGACCTTTGGATTGTGAAAATTGATGCGAATGGAAATATAAAATAAGTGCTTTAACACTATTTATTTCCTGGACTTGCAAATATTATTGAGTGGTACGGTTTTTGTTTTAAATGATGAAAACTAAAACATTCACAACATGGCTGTATTTTCTACTCCTAACAAATTTACTATTGCTGTATTTTACTTTCTTTCAATTTTAACTGTAAATGCTCAAAATAATCTAAAAACAAATGCTCGTTTAGCTTCTACAGCCATTAACAAACTTTTTGGTGGAAATAATGGTGAGTTTTATAGCCGAAATAGTTTTGATGGAGACGGACATCCGGTAGTTACCCGTCAAACAACTGATGGTGGATACATTTTAGCAAGTGCCACACTAACTTCTGCCAATGGAGATATTGCTCCAACAAATCATGGTAAACACGACATTTGGGTTGTGAAATTTGATGCTTCTGGCAATATTCAATGGCAAAAACTAATTGGTGGAAATCAAGATGAATATGCTTTTCAGATTTTTCAAACCCCTGATGGTGGATATATTATTGGTGGAAACTCAAACTCTTCTCAAAGTGGTGATGTAACCGAAACCTCACGTGGTGATTTTGATTTTTGGATTGTAAAACTTACTTCAACAGGCACTATTGCTTGGAATAAACTTATAGGTGGCAGCGGAATGGATTTTTTAAGCGACCTTCAATTAACTTCTGATGGCGGCTGTGTAGCAACGGGTTTTTCACGTTCAAGTCAAAGCGGTGATATTACAGATATAAATAAAAATGATAAAGACTTCTGGGTTGTGAAACTAAACGACTTGGGAGCAATTACATGGAATAAATTAATTGGAAGTAATACTACCGAAGGTCCATTTACTATTTTACAAACATCAGATGGCGGATATATTGTTGGTGGGCCAAGCGATGGCAATAATAATGGGGATGTAACCAGTACAAATCACGGCTACTATGATATGTGGTTGGTTAAACTGAATTCAACAGGTGGAGTTCAATGGGGTAAGCTATATGGTGGACTTAATTATGAAGGATTATTCGGACTACAAATTACTGCAGATGGGGGATATGTTCTTGCTGGAGTATCGCAATCGTCGAATACTGGCGATGTTGTTGGTAATAATAAAGGCGGCTATGATGCTTGGGTACTAAAAGTAGATAATGTAGGTAATATAGTTTGGAAAAAGTATATGGGTGGAGCAGGAGACGAATTTATTGAAAGCCTTTACCAAAATCCAGATGGTAGCTTAATGCTCGTTGGATATTCTACTTCATCAGCCTCTGGAGAAATCACCTCGACAAATCATGGAGATTATGATTCTTGGATAACAAAATTTAGTTCAGCAGGAAACATACTTTGGAGTAAATTATATGGAGGGAATGGCAATGATAGAGCTTATTCAATTATAAAAAACAATGGAGGAAATTATATTGTTTCTGGCATTACAGCCTCATCAGCTAATGGAGATGTGAAAGATACAAATCATGGCTCGACAGATTTATGGTTATTGACGATTGATGATAATGGGAATATAGTAACTGTCAATCAATCTTCCGATACCCCAATTGCTCATTACCCATTCAACAACAACGCCAACGACGAAAGCGGTAACGAAAATCATGGAACAGTTTCAAATGCAACATTAACAACGGATAGATTTGGAAAGGCAAATAGTGCTTACCTATTTAATGGAAAAGACAGTAGAATTGATGTAAATAAAGCTTTTTTTGATGTTGGTTGGAATGATTATACTATTTCATGTTGGATAAATTCGAGTAGTATTGATAATTCAAATAACTATAATAATGGGCAGGCAATTTTAAATACTGACCCTCATAATGGTATTGCTCTCAATACTTATGGTTCAAGCAATCCTTTCAAACCTGAATTAAATGAAAAGTATTCATTTTTGGCTGGTACGCAACCAAGTGTACGAAATTGGGATGTTTTACCTTTGGATTGTATCTCAAAGTCTAATCGCACCGTCAATACTTGGAACCATTTGGTGGTTGTAAAAAAAGGTACAAGTTATTCATTTTATCTTAACGGCGTTTTTGATAAAACTTTTGTGGGTCTAAAAACCGTTCCATCAAGTCTTACAAAATTTGTTTTTGGAAATTTGGCTTCTAATATTCCAGATGAAGGATTTCTTGGCAAATTAGATGACTTTACAATTTGGAATAGAGGTCTTTCTCAACAAGAAATTACGAGTTTATCTCAAAACAATACCCAAAAAACCGATCTCTCCCTCACCTCAAAATCTCTCAACCAAACCGTAAAAAAAGATTCAACAGGGCAGATTTCTTTTACCTTAAAAAATCAAAGTACAAATGCTGCAACAAATATTAAGGTGCTGTTAAAAATTCCTTATTCGCCTCCATTTGTTATAAAAGACTCTCAGAACTGCACCAAAGGCACTTTTGATAGCAATATGTGGACAATTCCAGAACTTGCTGCGGGGGATAGTTGTGTGCTAAAGGTCATTTATCAGCCTACTCAAAATGGTGTTTGGTATGTTGAAGCGGAGGTTTTTAGTGCCGACCAAGAGGATACCGATTCAACTCCTAAGAATGAAATTGACACTGAAGACGATTTTACAAGATCTTGTTTAACGATGCCCATTTCGGTAACAACCGAGCCTTTCGGAATGCAACTGATGTTGGAAGACCCAAAAATAGTTGTTGCTCAATGGTATAAAAATGGAACTGCGATTGCAGGAGAAAATAAAAATACTTTGCAAATTACGGCTTTAGGAAAATATAGTTATAGCTCAAACACCTATAAGTGTCCTGACCAAGGTTGCTGTCCATTTATTATTGAAAAAGCAACATCTGCTCCGAGTTGTTGTAGCTTATTGGAATATATTTTGGAAAGAAAAAACTAATTTTTCATGGAAAACGTAGTATTTTTGTAAAATAAACCACAAAAATACTTCCCCTAATGTCTGAAAAACGAAGTGCTGCCACAATATTTGTTTTAATAACAGTTATCATAGATTCGATTGGTTTTGGAATAATTATTCCTGTAATGCCCTCATTAATTTCAGAATTGGCACATACCGATACGAGTGGTGCAGCTCGTTATGGAGGTTTTTTGTTTGCCGCTTACGCACTTATGCAATTTGTATTTTCGCCTGTTGTGGGTGGTTTGAGCGACCAATTTGGTCGAAGACCTGTACTTTTGGCTTCACTTTTTGGCTTTGGAATAGACTATCTTTTCTTGGTTTTTGCCCCAACAATTACTTGGTTATTTGTTGGTCGCCTCATTGCAGGTGTCATGGGGGCGAGTTTCACAACAGCCGCCGCTTACATGGCAGATGTAAGTACGCCCGAAAAACGAGCTCAAAATTTCGGAATGATTGGTGCGGCTTTTGGCTTAGGTTTTATTATCGGACCAATTATTGGCGGAATTGCCAGCGATTATGGGACAAGAGTGCCTTTTATGGTTTCTGGAATATTGACTTTGTGCAATTTTACTTATGGCTATTTTGTACTTCCTGAATCTCTTAAAAAAGAAAATCGCAGGAAATTTGACTGGAAAAGGGCAAATCCTGTTGGTTCTTTATTGAATTTACGCCGTTTTCCGATGTTGATTGGCTTGGTTGCCGCATTGTTTTTGGTCTATATTTCGAGTTTTTCTACGCAAGGCACTTGGACATATTTTACAAAAGAAAGATTCAATTGGTCTAACAAAGAAATTGGTTGGTCGCTTACTTTCGTAGGTTTGATGATTGCCTTAGTGCAAGGTGGACTCACCCGAATTTTGATTCCGAAATTAGGCACTAAAAATTCAATTTATATCGGTTTTGCCTTTTCAATTTTTGGTGCATTGGCATATTCTTTTGCCAATCAAAGTTGGATGATGTATGCCATCATGGTGCCTTTTTCGTTAGGCGGTTTGGCGGGTCCAGCTATGCAAGGCATCATTTCGGGGCAAGTACCAGCCAATGAACAGGGTGAGCTACAAGGCTCGCTTACAAGTCTAAATAGCGTTGCCTCTATCATCGGACCTGTGCTTATGACAAGTCTTTTTTATAAATTTACTGCAAAAGATGCCCCTATCTATTTTCCAGGAGCTCCATTTTTTGCATCGGTAATTTTGACTACTTTGAGTTTATTATTGATAATCAGGGTTTTGAATAAAAAGAAGTAAATTTAAAAAATCACACACTCGGCGGCAATAATTTATACATCACAGGCGTAACGATTCTGGTGAGAATTAATGATGAAATCAAGCCACCGACAATTACCAAAGCCAAAGGAGAATAAAGTGGCGAATGTTCCATAATCAATGGAATCATGCCACCGATTGCCGTCATGGTTGTCAGTACGATTGGAATAAATCTTGTTTCGCCGGCCTCTTCGATGGCTTCATTGATGCTCAAACCCTGCTCTTTTCGTAGGAAATTAGTGTAATCTACGAGTAAAATAGAGTTTTTTACTTCAATTCCTGCCAAAGCTATGATTCCGATGATGGCTGTAAACGAAAGTGAGTTTCCTGTAAAAAGCAAAATCAAAATCGCACCAATCATACCCAACGGAATAACCGAAAGTACAATAAACATACTTTTGAAGGTCTTGAATTCGAGAATTAAGATAGCTACAATTCCGAAAATTGTGATAATGATAATTGTGCCGAGTCCACCAAAAGTTTCGGCAGAACGCTCTACTTCACCTGCCATTTTAAATTCATATCCTTTCGGCAATTTGATTTTATTCATTTTTTCTACTGCCTCTTTCGTTACATTTGGCGTAAGAAATCCACTTTGAATAAATGCCGAAACTGTCGAATAACGGTCTTTGTCATAATGGTTAATTCTGTTTGGCGAAGTTTCAAAACCAACGGTTGCTAATTGGCTCAAAGGCACTAAATTTCCCATTGGATTTGCCACAAATATTTTTGAGAAAACATCCATATTGGGGCGGTCGCTGCGAGGCAAACTCACATTAAGGTTCATTTCTTCGCCTTCTTTTTCTTTGTAAATACCCATATTTACGCCCGCAATTCCCATTCTGATTGTGCGGTCAATATCAACCGTCGGAATGCCCAACATTCCTGCCTTATCTTTGTTGATATTTACTCGTAAATCTACATTTTGTGCCGAAAGTGCATTGTTTACATAGATTGTGCCTTTGGTATCTTTAAATGCTTGCTCAACTTTTGCCGAAATAACTCGCAATGAATCAAGGTTTTCACCCATAATTCTGACCGCTAAAGGTGCTTCAAATGGAGCTCCCTGCTCAAACTGAATCACCCGAATTTTTGCACCGGGATACGTATTAAATTTTTCACGAAGTTCATCTATAAATTTCTCTCTTTCTGGCACTTCAATTTTATCTTGCAATTGCACAAAAAGCTGCGAATAATTTGCCAAAGTTCCGCCAATCGGCAAAGTATTATAATAAATTCTGGGGTTCGATTTTCCTACATTGGTTGCATAGTTTTTTACGATTTTATGCTTCGAAAGTTCATTTTCGACAAAACGTGCAACGTTGTTGGTTTCGCTCAAATTTGTTCCCAAAGGGGTTTCTATATTTATCAAAAATTGTGGTTTTTCGGAGCGTGGGAATACACTTACGCCAACTACTGGAATCAAAGCCAAACTTCCTGCAAAAATCAAAATTGCTATGAAAAGTGCTGTTTTTGGGTAATTTAATGCCACATGAAGTACTTTTCGGTACGAACCTTCGATCCCTTTTTTCATCAAACGAAGCACCAAATTTTCTCTATGTTCTGTACGTGGCATTAGTTGACTTGCCAAAAATGGTACGATTGTGAGCGACACAAAAAGCGAGGCAATGATGGTCATAATGACGGCCATTGGCAAACTTCTGATAAAATCTCCTGCCGATTCTGGAAGAAAACAAAGCGGCAAAAAAGCAAAAATCAAAGTAGCTGTGCAGCCCAAAACAGCCAAACTTATTTGTTTGGTTGCTTCGATGGCAGCTTCTCGGCGGGACATTCCTGTTCGCAAGAATCGGGCGATGTTTTCAACAACTACAATTGAGTCATCAACCAAAAGTCCGAGTGCAATTACTAAGCCAACCACGCTCAACTGATTGATGCCAAAACCTGCCAAATCGAGCATTGTTAGCCCCATTGCCAAAGACAATGGAATGGAAATCATAACAATAATAGCAGGGCGAAACCCCAACGGAATGAGCGTGATAAGCACCAATAAAATGGCAATACCAAAATCTCGAGCCAAGCCAAACAGGCGAGTAGAAACGCTTTTTACTTGGTCGAAACTTTGTTCAAATTTGATATTTTTTGGCAAATTCTTAGCAAAATCATCAATTATTGGACGAATTTGCTCGCCTGTATTGAAAATATTGCTACCGTCTTTCATGGTGGCTGTTACGAAAACTGCCCGTTTTCCATTTAATCTTGCTAAATAATTTTCTTCTTCGTAATCAAATTTTACATCGGCAATATCTCGTAAATACGTAACGGTTGTGCCTGAAGAACTCACAATTGTATTCTTGATTTCGTCCAAATTTTCGTAGCTACCAGAGGTTTTTACACTAAATTTTCGACTACCGATTTCGATATTTCCTGCGGGAACATTGGCATTTTCAGATTGAATCGCACCCAAAACTCGGTTCAACGGAATTCGGAATTGTGCCATTTTATCCAAATTGACTGAAATCGTAACCTGTTGCTTTGGAAAAGCCCAAATTTCAGACGTTTTTATTGATTTTACTTTTAATAATTTGTCTTTCAGATTATCGGCTTCTTTCTCCAAATCTTTATAAGGTGTAGTTTCCGACATCAAGGCACATTGAATAATATTGACACCTTCGGGCGTAAAACGAAGTACATCCATGCTATAAATATCGGTAGGAAGTTTGCTCCGAATGGCATTAAGTTCTCGCACTACCTCATTGTATTTGTCTTCGGGATTGATGGCGTGTACGAACTCCAAACGGATTTGAGCAACACCTTCATCGGCAGTAGAAACGACTTTTTTAATATCGCTGATTTCGGACATTTTATCTTCAATCGGATTGACGATGAGTTTCTCCATATCGGCAGGCGATGTTCCTGGATAAACCACAACGATACTATTAAAAGTTGCCTTCAAAGCTGGGTCTTCAGCTTTGGGCATATTCATTAATGAATTAAAACCGATGGCCATAATCATCACAAAAATGATAATGGTAAATTGGTAGTTTTTTACTGAAAATTCGACTAATTTCATGTTTTTTATAGAAATATTTTTTACCTTTCGACTTAATTTTTGTAAAATGGAAGCATTAGAAATAACAAAAACCAATAAATCTGTAATAATTAAACTTGACAAATCAAGTTTTAGTAATCAATATATTTCAAACTTGCTCACTCAAATTCGTACTGAATATTTGATTCATAAAGCTGATTTTGGTGAATCAATTGAGGAAATCGGCGATGAAATAAAACAGGGTTGGTGGAGCAAAAACAGAGAAAAAATCATGGAAAAAGTTGAAAATTTTCAACAAAATGACTAAAATCGTTATTGATACCAACATTATTTTTTCAATTCTACGAACTGGCAGTACCCATAAAATAAAAGTGTTATTTGATTCATTTTATGAAATTTATGCACCACAATTTATTATGGTTGAATTGTTTCATCACAAAGAAAGAATAATCAGCAATGCCAAGATTTCAGAATCTGATGTTTATGAATTATTAGACAATGTGTTGCAACGGATACGTTTTATAAATAATGATTTTATCTCCAATCAAAGCTATTTTAGAGCCTTCAATTATTGTAAAAACGTTGATGAAAAAGACATTCCGTTTGTTGCACTTGCAATAGAACTTCAATGTGAACTTTGGACAAATGATGATAAATTAAAATTAGGCTTAGAAGCAAAGGGTTTCAATGCTTTTTTTAATGCTTAATCACCTTCACCTTCGCTTTGTCACTCAAAAAAACCGCCCCTTTTGTAACAATTTTTGTGCCTTCGCTCAAGCCTGAAATGATAACTACGTTATTGCCAAAAATGCTTCCAATATTTACAGAAGTCTTGCTAACTGTCTTACCATCAGGTGATAACGTATATACAAATGCTGTGTTTTTATCTGCTTCTACGAGCGATTCGATAGGAACAGCGAGCATGGACTCGCCTTCTCCAGTCGTGATTTCGGCTTTGGCTACGAAGCCTGAAATGAGCTTTTTGTCATTTGGTTGAATCTGTAATTCTGCCTCAAAAGTGCCTGTTGCTGGATTTACAGTTTGGGCAATTTGCGTAATTTTTGCTTGAAAAACCTCATTCGGATAAGCATCTAATTGGACATTGGCAACATCACCAATTTTTATTTTTACAACATCACGGTCTGCCAAACCGACATTGACAATGTAGGCACTTTCGCCTGTGCCGAGAATAAATGCAGGTGAAAAAGGGGTAATGAGTTCGCCTTGTTCTGAGATTTTCCTGAGAATTCTACCATTTGTTGGAGCATAAATTCTTGACAATTTTTGGTTGAATTCGGCAACTTGTACGCTTTCTTTGGCTACATCAAAGCCAGTGGTTGCGTCTTGAACATTGGTGAGGGTTGCGGCTTCGTCGGCATAGAGTTTTTTGGCTCTTTCCAAATCCCTTTTTGATTTTTCTAAGCCTAATTTTGCTTGACGAACTTGTGCATCAATTTCTGATAAGTCGAGTTCGGCAAGTAATTGTCCTTCACGTACAGACTGCCCTTCTTGGACATAAATTCGGCGAATCATGCCGCCTGTTTTGAAAGCCAATTTCATTTCAGATTTTGAAGAAAGCACGCCACTGGCAATGATTGGTTCGCTCAAAGATTTACGACTAACAGCTTGTACTTCTACTGCCAGAATTTCTTCGGCTTCCACTTTTTTAGTTTCTTGTTTTTTGCCACAACTTGCTATTAATAAGACAGTTATGACTATTAAAGAGATATGATTTTTCATAGATACAATCTTTTACTTTTGTTCAAAACCTAATTTTTCTAATTTCTTTAACCAATCTTCTCGATAGCTGTCTTTTGATAATCTAATCGGTCCAATTGTCGTTGTTCGGACAGGTTTTATGCCTACAAAATGAAAGGTTAATTGTTTCATTGCATGATAACTCGGACGACCGTAATACAGCCAATAATACCAAGCTGGTTGGTCGAGTGTGCTGATGATATGTCCCGAACGACCTTTCAATAGTTTTTTCCACCACAATGAGTTCTCTATTTTCTCGTAGGCAATTCCTGGCAAGAAAATTCTATCGAAAAAGCCTTTTAAAAGTGCAGGAACTGAACCCCACCAAACTGGGTAAAACAGCACCAAATGCTCTGCCCATTTGATTTTTTCGACGGAATCAAGCAAATCTTGCTCTAATTCGGTACGTTTTCGGTAGCCAAATTGTAAGTTAGGATTAAACTGTAAATCTCGAACGATGATTTCTTTTATTTCTGCTCCTGATGCAATCGCTCCTTTTTTATAGGCTTCGTACAAAGCAAAGTTGAAACTTTCTGTGTCTGGATGTCCTTGAATAAGTACTATTTTTTTCATAAATAAAAGGCTGTTATAAAGGCATTTATACTAAGAATCAAGCATAAGGGTGAGTAATATTTCGTGTCTAAATTGGCAAATTTTGTGTTTTTTATTTTCTTGGAAAAACCTACATACCGAAAATCTCCAATGGCACGAAGTAGGAATATTCCTGCAATGATTTTCAAGCCATAAGCATTAATCCAAGCTGGAATTGGTAGATTTAGAGTTTGTACTTTTTCAAGATGTAACAATGCCATTGCCAAAATTCCAAAAGCGACCACAAGCGTTGCAAAAACACTTGGACTTAATGCTTTTTTGCCATCTTGACTTGTTGGTAAAGCTGCATCACCTCCCCAACGCCCGCCAAAAGCCCAAAAGAAATGTATGCCCGAAATAGCGAGCAAAATGAGTGTGTTTGTTAGTGGGAATATCATAATCGTTCTATTTTTTTACCACAGAGAGAACAGAGGTTTTCCGCAGAGAGAACAGAGAGTTTTATTCTTTGAAATAATATTTATTGTAAACTCTTTTTATGCCGTCAGTTAGTTTTGAAACATTAAAATTGATTAACAAACCTGTTTGGCGATTGGCAATTTTTAAATAAGTTAAGGTTTGAGCTAAATGAACATCATTAAGAAATTCAACTGCTTTTAATTCTACAATAATTTGATTTTCCACAAATAAATCAACTCGATAAACACATTCCAATTTCACTTTTTGATAAACTAATGGCATAGCTTTTTCCTTTTCTACATTTAAGCCTGCCTCCGTCAATTCATAATAAAGACATTCTTTATAAGCACTTTCCAAAAGGCCAGGACCAAGATTTCGATGAACTTGAATAGCCTTTCCAATAACAGCCTCAGTAATTTGATTTATCTCCATTTTTTTTCTCAGTTTTCTCTGTGGTATATCTCTGTTCTCTCTGTGGTAAAAAATTATTGCGAAACAGCCCCAACCTTATCCAAAGCCGCCTGTTTCACCAAAATATCATATTTGGCAACAGATTCTTGCAAACGTGCCGTAATGATTTCATTCGATGCTCGTAAATATTCAATCATAATTGCTTGCCCATTTCGGTAGCGACTATCTACTATTTTGAAATATTTCTCAGCTTTTGAAGTACCATCTTTTGCAGTTATTAATGATTTTTTTGCCGCTTCCAACTCAAAATATGCTTGTGAAACCTGCAATTGAATCTGTTTTTGTACTTCTTCGAGCTTGGTATCAAGAATGTTTTTCTGAATTTTTGCTTGTTGAATCTTCGATTTTTTCTCGTAGCCATGATACAAATCCCAATTCAAACCAAGTTGGATAACCGTATATGCTTGATTTTTGAAAGTATAACCAAAACCCTGAAAACCAGCATTTCCGCCTACAAAAACCTGTGGACGCATGGCATTCATTTCTTGTAATTTGATAGCTGTTTGTGAAGCTTTGATGTTGGTTCGTAGCTGACTTAGCTCTTGTCTGTGAGCCAAAGCATCTTCTTTTATTTGAGCTAAACCTATAGTTGGAGTTACATATTTCACCAAATTTGTATCAGCTACGATTTCGGTAGAAAAATCACGGTTCATCAAATAATTCAAGAAAACTTGCACCGATTGGCGATTTTTGTCCAAAACCGATACTTGTTGGTCGAGTTTGCTTACTTCATATTCGGCAGAATAAACGACATCTTTTGTTGCTACATTATTACCAACTAATTTTTCATTGAATTTTACAAAATCGGTAAGCAATTTTCTCGAAGAATTAAATATTTTTTGAGCTTCAAGTGTCTGTAAATATTGTAGGTATGCAGTCGTAATACTGTAACGGATTTCGTTTTCTAAAACTCGTTTTTTTGCTTCTTGTGCCGAAAGTAAATCTCTCTGTATCAATAAGTTATATCGAATATCCGTATTGAAAATCGGGTACTGAAAACTCAGTTTTGTATCATGAAAATTATTTGGAGCAAGCTGTTGATTGACGTTTTCGACTTGTGGAAAATTACTTGTTTTTGTCAATTGATTGAGTGTAGAATAAACAGGATTCAGCAAATCGCCAATCGGAAACTCTAATTTTCGACCACCCGCTGCCAACGAATAATTAGGGTTAAATGTAACCTTCGGCATAAAATTAGCTTTCGCTTGCGTGATATTTTCCGCCGATTTCAAGATTTCGAGACGTTCTTGTTTTAAGCCCAAATTTTGTTTCAAGCCTTCCTGAATGTAAGATTCAAGAATTGACGACGTTTGTGAAAAAGCCCATAAAGGAGCAAAAAGTGAAAGTAAAGTTATAATCTTTTTCATAAATTGTATAAATTCTTTGGCAAACTTCCAACACCACCAATAACCAACTAATATTTTCTGAACACTGTTAAGTTGTATCCGAAAAAAAAGGTCAAACCTTTTGTACAGACCCTTTAATATTACATTTTCACGCCAGTAACCACCAAATTAGAGGTACATTTTGCAATAAGTTTATGTTCCGAATTTCGGATTTCACACTCCATATTGATAACCGTTTTTCCTGCCCTAATCACCTTTGATTTAACGAAAATAGTATCGCCAGCTTTGGCAGGAAGCAAATAATCAATGCTCAGATTAATGGTTGTATAAAAACTCTCACGTCCGAGGGAGAAAACCGTCATTCCCATTACGTCGTCGAGCATTGAAGCAGAAACGCCTCCGTGCAGAATTTTTCCTGGATTGGTCATTTCTTCACGCACCACAAACTCAACTGTTAGCGAGCCTTCGTCAACAGCAATCAGTTTGCCATTGAGCCAACGCCCCAACGGTGAAGGACTCATTTCGGCTTCATTTTTACCAATATTTGATATGAAATAATCTAAAACTTGATTTGTCATGTTTCTATTTTCCTATTTTTCCAAGATGTGTATTCGAGAAAGCATCTTCATATTTTAAACCGTATCCAAAAACTCTATCCATTGCTGAGTGAGCAAAAAGAATTATTCCTGCAAGTATAAGTATTTGATTATCAATGTAATAACCTAAAACAAAAACAATTACTGCCAATAATTTATGATGAAAAAAATTATAAACCAACGCTCCAATTTTTGGATTTACGAGATAAGCAATCATACTTAAATCAGGCACTAAAATCAATGCAGGAAACCACCACCAAGCGAAGTCTAAACGACTGAAAAGAAAAATTCCCAGTAAAAATTGTGCAATTTCTTCGAGAGTCAGTAGTTTTTTCATTCCTCTATGACTGTTTTAAAGTTTATATTGTTTGATGATTTTAGTAAATTTCGCATAAGCATCTTCCAAAAGTTTGATTCTTTTTTCTTCTGGAAAAATCATCGTTCGGCGGCGTAAATGTAGCGTTGCCAAGCCATGTACCAAACTCCACACCATTACTGAAATAGTTTCGGGGTCTTCACCTTCAAAATAACCTGCTTTCATGCAATCGCCCACCACAAATTTGAGTGTTTCAAAAGCTCGCTCGCCATCGCACCAAATTTCTTCACGGCACTCTAAAGTTTCCATTGGGGCGGTCATTACAAACATCAAATCATATAATTCTGGATTTTCAAAAGCGTATTTCAAATAATGTTTTCCTAATGAAACTAACCTTCCAAAAGGGTCGGTTTCACCCATAATTCCTGCTTGCATTGCTTGCATCAGCACACTAAAAGCCTCGACGTGTAAGGCAAATAAAATCTCGTTTTTGTCTTTAAAATAAAGATAAATCGTTCCTGCACTATATTCTATTTCCTCGGCAATGTTACGAATACTCGTTTTCTCAAATCCTTGTTCCAAAAAAAGTCTTCGAGCGGCATCTAATATCTGCCGCTTCATCTCTACTTTTTCTCTTTCTTTTCTATCAATTACACCCATTTGGAAATCAATTATTTGCTTAACGATGCAAATAAAATGAACACTGTTCAGAAAAACAAACATTTTTTGTTTTTTTCTACAAAAAGAATGAATACATGCGTTGGTAGCCTCATAGCCAAAAGGATTTATGTATTGCCCAATGTTTTATGCAACATGAATTACTCAAATATTTTCACTTTCTTTGCAAGAAAAAATAGGGTATATGAAAATTCAATTTTACGGAGCAGCACAACGAGTTACTGGAAGCAAACACCTTGTTACGACCAACAAAGGCACAAAAATATTATTAGATTGTGGGCTTTTTCAAGGAATTGGCACAACCGAACTTAATCTACAATTTGGCTTCGACCCAAAAGATGTAGATTTTCTTATTTTAAGTCATGCTCATATCGACCATACGGGTCTTTTGCCAAGGTTAGTCAGAAAAGGTTTTAAGGGAAAAATATATGCTACACCTGCCACAAAAGATTTGTGTGAAATAATGCTAATGGATTCGGCATTTATTCAAGAAAAAGACCTTGAACGCATCAATAAAAGAAGGATTGGTCGAAACGACGAACCTTACGAATTACTTTATAATGCCGAAGATGTAACAGCAGCCTTGAAATTATTCAAAACGATTGATTATGAAACACCTTTTGTAATTGAAGAAGGTGTAACAGCAAAATATTTTGATGCGGGGCATTTATTAGGAAGTGCAGGAATTTATCTAACTTTTGAAGAAGAATATAAAACCAAAACATTATTTTTCACCGGAGATATTGGACGACCAAATGATAAAATCCTGAGAAGCCCCGTTGCTTTTCCACAAGCTGACTATATTATTTGCGAATCAACTTACGGGAATCGATTACATGAAGCCGAAGTTGATATGAAAAAGCACTTACTTCGAATTGTTTATCAAACTTGTATCGAAAAAAAGGGGAAATTGCTTATTCCAGCTTTTGCAGTTGATAGGACACAAGAGCTGATTTATGCCCTTGACCAACTTTCCCACGAAGGGCTTTTGCCTAAAATACCTGTTTATATTGATAGCCCATTGTCGGTAAAAGCCACAATGGTGATGAAAGATAACGAAGAATGTTTCAACCCCGAGATTTTGGCATACATCAAGCACGACGGCGATGCTTTTGCTTTTGAAAACCTTCATTATATTAGTGATGTGATGCAATCGAAGGCTTTGAATGATAGCAAAGAGCCTTGCATTATCATCTCTTCGTCGGGCATGGCAGAGGCTGGTCGAATAAAACATCATATCAAAAACAATGTCGAAAAACCATCAACAACAATCTTAATGGTAGGTTATTGCTCACCAGGAAGCCTTGGTGCAATCTTAAAAACTGAGCCAAAAGAAGTAAGAATTTTTGGTGAAGAATTTACCGTAAGGGCAGATATTGAAATCATGGATTCGTTTTCAGCACATGCCGATTATAAAGAAATGATACAACATTTATCTTGTCAGGATGCTTCAAAAGTCAAGAAACTTTTCTTGGTTCATGGCGAAATTGACAATCAAATAATATTCAAAAATCGTTTAAACAAAGTCGGGTTTCAGCATATTTTCATTCCTACACAAGGCGAAGGGTTTGATTTGTAATGGACTGTAAACTTAATCTTTAAACATTTTATGTCATTCTGAAAGAATCTGTTATTATCGAATTTGTACTCGCTAACAGATGCTTTCAGCATGACATCGAAATTTGAAAATATAAACTACTTCGAAGGCATACTATATGTTTTATTAAATTCCTTGCCGATTTGTTGTCCACTACGAAAAGTTGTTGCCCTAATAGTGGTCAATTTATTAAATGTTTGGCTTCCTGCAAAAATAGGTGAATTGGCAGTTGGTTTACTAAAATCAAGCGTATAACGCACCTGTGCATTGCTCACATAAGGCTCTAATTTTACCTCAATTGTTTGCGTGTTTTTGTTGGGCGTATATGTTTCTTTTATATCATAAATACTCTTGGCATAATTAACCTTCAAAATATCCAAACGTTTAAAGTGTGTTTCCAATCGACGGCTAAAATCTGCAAAATTTTTATTGATTGAAGGTGTCCAAGTTAGTTCAGACAAGGCACAGGCACGAGGAAAAATCATGTATTCTGCCTGTTCGGGCGTAGAAACATATTCTGTCCAAAGGTTTACTTGTGAGCCGAGAATGTGTTTTGCTTCTTCTGGTTTAAGTTCGGCAGGTGTTGGGTCATACGAATAAACTTTCTCTAAAGTCAAAAATCCACCAATTGCCAAAGGTTCAAAGGCAGCATGAGATTGATAATAATCAATATAAACATGAGAGGTTGGTGTCATCACAACATCGTGGTTTTGCTTGGCAGCTTCAATGCCACCTTGAATTCCTCGCCACGACATTACCGTTGCATTTGGCGAAAGTCCACCTTCTAAAATCTCGTCCCAACCCATCAATTTTCTTCCTTTTGAGGTCAAAAACTTGTCAATTCTTTTAATAAAAAAGCTTTGTAACTCGTGTTCATCTTTTAATTTTTGAGTTCTCATCAAATCCTGACAAAACCTACTTTGTTTCCAAGCGGTTTTTGGACATTCGTCGCCGCCAATATGAATATATTTACTTGGAAATAACGCTATTACTTCAGTCAATACATCTTCAATAAACTGAAAAGTCTTTTCGGTGGGGCAGTAAACATCTTCAATCACACCCCAAATCTTTGCTACGCCATAAGGCCCGCCTGTGCAACCCAACTCAGGATATGCCGCCAAAGCTGCCAAAGCATGACCGGGCATTTCGATTTCAGGAATAATTGTTACGTATTTTTCTTGGGCATATTGTACTACATCTCTGACTTCATCTTGTGTATAAAATCCACTATGCGGTTTTCCGTCAAATTTAAGTGGTTGATTATAGTTCATTTTTCCCTCAACGGTTTCGGAGCGTACCGAGCCGACTTGCGTTAGGCGAGGATATTTGCTTATTTCTATTCGCCAGCCTTGGTCGTCGGTCAAGTGCCAATGCAGCACATTCATTTTGTGCATTGCCAGCAAATCAATCATTTTTTTTACAAAAGGTACGGGCATAAAATGCCTTCCAACATCAAGCATCACGCCTCGGTGTTCATAGCGAGGTTTGTCTATAATACTTACACAGGGGATAGTCAAAAGAAGATTATTTACTCGATTGGTACTATAAATTTCGGCAGGAAGCAACTGAAAAATTGTTTGGAGGGCATAAAAAAAGCCTTTTGAAGCACTTCCAGTAATTGTTACAAGGTTTGGTTCGACCAAAAGTGTATAGTTTTCTTCGGGCAAAACAATAGTCGGTCTAACAAAAACAATAGCATTTGTAGTAGGTGGAACAGAAATTTCTTTTTTTGTTTTTGGGTCAATTTTGGGGAGTTTGGGTAATGATACTTCGGTGAAAAGTTTAATTCCTGTTGTTAGTGCGATTTGATTTGTAAGCATTTTTGCAATGGCTGCCGTTTGGGCATCATTGGTTTGCAAAATTACTCTTGTTTCACTATTTATTACAAATGTTCCAGTTTTTGCAATGAGTGTATCTGGCTGAGGAATAATTGTATAAGTATTTTGTCCCCAAGCAGTTGTGGCAAGCAAAAAGAAAGCAAAAATTAGTTTTTTCATAATATTGATGAGTTAAATTTGTTTCTAAATGTAAGCATTTAGAAACAAATTTAGAAGTGTTTTTACTAAATACTAAAGAAATTCAAAAATAAAGCTGCCAAAATACCTCCAACAATTGGACCTACAACTGGAATCCAAGAATAGCCCCAATCGTTGCTGCCTTTTCCTGAAATTGGCAAAATTGCATGAGCAATGCGAGGACCCAAATCACGTGCAGGATTGATTGCATAACCTGTTGGACCACCCAAAGATAAGCCAATTGCCCAAACTAACATTCCAACCAAATATGGTCCAAAACCTGAGTCGGGGTTGCTATAAAATGATGATGATGCAATAACTAAAACCATCGTGCCAACTGCCTCGGCAATAATATTGGCAGTTGTATTTCTGATAGCTGGTGCTGTGGAAAAAACAGCTAATTTTGCTCCTTTGTCTTCTGTAATGCCCCAATGAGGCAAATAAACAAGCCAAACCAAGCAAGCACCCAAAAATGCACCAATCATTTGGGCAGAAATAAATGGCAAAACATTTGAATAATCGCCCGATTTTACTGCCATTGCAATCGTAACGGCAGGGTTTAAATGTCCAGCAGCACTGCCAAATTTTTGAGCAACAAATACACCACACATCACTGCAAAAGCCCAGCCAGCTGTTATGACAATCAAACCACCGTTTTCGCCTTTCGTGCCTTTCAATAAAACGTTGGCAACTACGCCATTGCCAAGTAAGATGAGTACGAGCGTACCCATTAATTCACCAATAAAGTTAGAGGTTTGCATTAAGGTTTTGTTAGGTTTAGGGTTGGTTACTAATATTTAATTATTCGGCAAGTTAATTTATTTTGTCAGAACACGCAATAGCTTTACCTTTGCATTTTAATAAACTATTATGATATTGAATTCCCTTACAGCCATTTCACCTATTGATGGTCGTTATCGCCGACAAATTGAAAATCTTGCACAATATTTTTCTGAATTTGGTTTGATTCATTACCGTGTTCGAGTTGAAATAGAATATTTTATTGCTCTTTGCCAACTTCCTTTGCCTCAATTGGAAGGTTTTGATAAAAATTTATATAAAAATCTTCGTGAAATTTATGAAAATTTTTCCGAAGATGATGCACTTAAAATTAAAGAAATTGAAAAAACAACCAACCACGATGTAAAAGCGGTGGAGTATTTTATCAAAAACGCTTTTGAAAACTTAGGAATTGCCCAACATTCAGAATTTATTCATTTTGGACTTACTTCGCAAGATATTAATAATACTGCCATTCCATTATCTTTGAAAGAGGCGATGGAAGAAGGTGTTTTGCCGATTTTTACGCAAGTATTGGACAGACTTCATATATTGGCAGAGCAATGGTCAGCAATTTCTTTGCTTGCTCATACGCATGGGCAGCCCGCTTCACCAACTCGCTTAGGCAAAGAGATTTTGGTTTTTTGTGAAAGATTAGAAAAACAAATTGAAATGTTGAAAACGATTCCTTATGCTGCCAAATTTGGTGGAGCAACTGGCAATTTCAATGCCCATCATGTGGCATATCCGCAAACAGATTGGGTAGCTTTTGGAAATGAATTTGTGAATAATTCGCTCGGACTTTCTCGCAGTCAAAAAACTACTCAGATAGAACATTATGATATGTTGGCTGCCATGTTTGATAACTTGAAACGCCTCAATACAATTTTGATTGACTTCTCTCGTGATGTTTGGACGTATGTTTCAATGGGTTATTTCAAGCAAAAAATAAAAGCTGGCGAAATCGGTTCGTCGGCAATGCCGCACAAGGTAAATCCGATTGATTTTGAAAATGCCGAAGGAAATTTGGGTATGGCAAATGCACTTTATGAGCATTTTGCAGCAAAATTACCCATTTCTCGCCTACAAAGAGATTTGACAGACTCAACCGTTTTACGAAATTTGGGTGTTCCGATTGGTCATTCGGTCATTGCTTTGAAATCTTTGCTGAAAGGTTTAGAAAAATTGGAGCTCAACCAAGAAGCAATTGACCACCATTTAGATGAAAACTGGGCGGTTGTGGCTGAAGGAATCCAAACGATTTTACGCCGTGAAGGTTACCCCAAACCTTATGAAGCTTTGAAAGAATTGACTCGTAAAAATGAGAAAATTACTGAAAACAAAATCAAAGAATTTATAGAAACCCTTGATATTGGCGAAAAAGTGAAATACGAACTAAGAAGAATTTCACCGTTTAATTATACAGGGGTTTGATTGATGGCGGCTTCAATCATATAAGCCACCGACACATCATTTGATAAAAGAAGTTTTAATAAACGATTTTCACGCAACTTCATAATCTTCATAATTTCCTTGGCAGACAAGCCTTTTTGATGAAAATGTAGGATATTTCCACCAAAATCTTCAAAATATTGTAATTTGGCTTGCAACATCAATTTGCCATCTTTTAGGCGAGGATGATGCCCACAAAAAAGGACATCAAAATCATAACTTAGCACTTTTTTGAATGATTCGACTTGTTGCCAAAACTGCTCGTCTTTGCGGAAAACCTTGATTTTTATGCCTACATACAAATCTCCGGAAAAAAGCCAACCTTGCTCTTTTTCCAAGAAAACCGTGTGGTCGTTGGCATGTCCAGGTGTAAAAATGGGTGTCAGTTTATGGTTTAGTGTTTCTATAATGTCCTGAAAATCAGCGACTTGTCCTTTAAAGGGCTTGATTTTTCCGAATAGAAATTTTTCGTACGGCAAAATATCAAAACCCTTGTGAAGTTTTTCTTTGGTAAACGAATGGGCGAAAACTTGAGCATTATGTTGCTTGGCAAGTTTGGCGGTATTTCCCGAATGGTCTTCGTGCCAATGCGTAAGAAAAATCTTTTCGATGGATTTATTTTGGAAAGTTTCCAAGACTTTTTCTTGACAATTACTCTGTGCGGTATCAATCAAAATGTTGTCTATCAAATAACAATAAACACTCAGCCAAGGTTTACCAATGGGAGAATAACCAAAGCGATACATATCAACATCAGCAAATTTTCGGTGTTTTAGGTATTGCATGGAGGGGTTTGATGATTTTGTTTCTCGAATCGTTATTTACTACGAAATATAAATTTTATTTTTGAATTTAATCAATATTTCTTGGGAAACGAGAGAGTTGTATTACAAAAGTTTTAGAAAACAATTGTAAACATGACAGAGCAAGGAACGTGAATTAAATAAAAGCGTGTTTTCAGACTGACTATTTTTTTGTTAGTCAATCAATTTTTTTCTGCAAATAGCACCGCTATTTAATGAAAAAATTGAGTAGGATAACGAAAAAAGAGACGTATTAAAAAGCACGCTTTTATTTAATTCACGTTCCCAAGAATAAAATGAATGGTTTTTTGGTACAATGCAATTGTTATATTGAAGTAAACGAACATCAAAAGAGGCAAAGAAAATCCTCGCCTCTTTTTCCTATAAACACTACCTTACAATAGTTAATTATTGACCAACAATATCAGCTCTCATGCCGCCTAATGCTCCCAATAATTCAATTTTAGCTTTCGACTGTACGTTGTATTTCACCAACGAAGCAGATAAATCTTCTACCAAAGCATCAAAATGACCATTCGTAAGATTCATTCCTTTGTGAGCAGCTTTCATTGATAAACCTGTGTATTTTTCAGCACCGCCCGAAGCCTGACCAACTTGATTTACAAGGTTCATTTTCAATTTGTTCAAACGAGCAGGGTCTGCAGCAGCGGCAGCAAAAAACGAGTTAATTCGTTTATCAGCAGCAACTTTTCCAATGAAATCATCAATAACCAAAGTGATTCCTGCATTCATACCCAAGCGTGCATAAAGCGGTGTATTGCCCTCTACAATATCACCTTTCATGGCTGCTAAAGCACCTAATAATTGACTTTTTGGTTTCGGTAAAACTTTGAATTTATCCAAAGATTTTACCAAATCTTCAACTAACGCATTAAAATCAGCCTCGCCAACACCCATTCCTTTGTGAGCTGCCTTCATGTCAAGACCAGTGTACTTTTCAGTTCCACCAGTAGCTGCACCAATTTGATTGATAAGATTATTGCGAAGTTTCATCAAACGAGCAGGGTCGCCAGCCGCATCAGCAAAAAAAGCATTGATACGAGCATCGCCAGCCACATTTGTAATAAATTGGTCAATAACGGCAGAAATAGCAGCATTTCCACCCAATTGAGCGTATAATGAAGAATTTGGCTCAACGATGTCATTTTTCATGCCGCCTAATGCAGTCAATAACTCATTTTTTTCGGTCATTGGCACACTAAACTTGTCCAACGCCTTCGACAAATCATCTACCAAAGCATTAAAATCTGCTTCTTGCACATTCATGCCTTTGTGAGCAGTTTTCATATCAAGACCAGTATATTTTTCTGGACCGCCAGTTGCCATACCGACTTGATTTACCAAGTTATCACGCAGTTTTTTCAAACGAACTGGGTCGGCAGCAGCATCTGCAAAGAAGATATTGATACGAGTATCAGCAGCAACGTTTGCGATAAATTGGTCAATTACGCCTTGTATGGCAGCATTTCCCCCCAGACGAACATACAAAGACTTTGGTGGCTCTTCCTCAGCCTTCTTGCAAGCAGTAAAGAACAACGCCCCCGCAAGCAATAAATAGAAACTTTTTTTCATAGTGAAAAATTGATTATAATTAAAAAATAAAAAAATGAACACGTAATTCACTGATAATCAGTGGTATAAATATTTTTTAGGCAAAGAAAAGGCACATTCGCTAAAAATCATTTTTAGCGAATTATTTAATAAAAAACATATTTGTGAATATAAAATGCTGTATTTCAAGCATTGACGAAGTAGAACAATCGTAGAATGGTTTGTGAAAAAACTATCTTATCGTAAACAAAGTGTTTGCTTCAAGTCAGTAAAAAGGTCAATATATTCCATTGGAATCGGGCATTTTGGGCCTTCCATTTTGGCAAAATTGATTTTTGAAGCGATATAATTTTTTTGTTGAACGACACTTTTCAAAGCATCTTCCGAAACTTGATCGTCGTAATAAGTAACACTTACTGTTTTGAATTCAGGGTTTACAGTGCAAGCCGTTACACCAGTTGTAGCACTTAATTTGTTGGAAATCAAGGTACTATCTGCGGCATCAACTTGTTTGTCGAGGTCGAAGACTGCGAGATGAATAGGTTTTAGGTCAAGTTTTTGCGAAAGAGGTGGCTCTTCCCAGTTTGCCCAAATGAGCATGGATACAAAGAAAGTCAAAGTTAGAAAACCGACAACTTTGGCGGATTTGAGGAGAAAAATTTTCATAGTCGTAAATTTTAGAATTGCTGTCTAACAGCATTTACGAACAAACTGAAAACTTGGATTTATTTTTTAGAAAGTTTTTAAAGACAAATAGCAAGCCTCAACGACTTGCTATTTGCTTAAATATTTATTTTGATATAAATCGGTAACGTATTACTTCTCAACATCAACACTCACCACGAGCATGAATTCGTCCATTTCAATTTCTACTGTATCAGTGGGTTTTTCATCAAAAATTCTCAAAGAAAGTGCTTGTACTTCTTGACTAATATATTCACGGTTTGCGTCAATGGCATCGGCAAGAGCTTGATTATTATTGAAAAGTTGGATTCTGATTTTATCAGTAACTTCAAAACCAGTGTCTTTTCTATAATTTTGAATACGATTCACAAAATCACGGGCGATTCCTTCTTGGCGAAGTTCGTCAGAAATCGTAATATCCAAAGCAACCGTAATGCCATTATCGGAAGCAACTAACCAACCTGGAACATCTTCTGTTTGGATTTCGACATCCTCTAATTTCAAATGAGTGAATGAGTGAAGCGGTTCGCCGCCCGTTCCTAAATGAGTGAGTAATTCTCCATTTTTCTCTAACTCTTTTAATTGTTCGGCGGACATGGTGTTGATAAAGTTTCCAACTTCTTTCATGTCTTTGCCATATTTTGGTCCAAGGGTTTTGAAGTTTGGTTTTACTTTCTTTTTCAAAATGCCTGAATCATCATCAAGGTATTCGATAGACTTTATATTTACTTCCGATTTGATGATTTCTTCTACATGGCGAATTTGCTCACGAATATTTTCTGATAACACAGGAATCAAGATACGTTGCAAAGGCTGACGAACTTTTATCTTGTGCGTTTTACGCAATGAGTGAACCAATGACGAAATACTTTGAGCCAAATCCATTGAAGCTTCTAAGTTTTTATCTACCCAATTTTCATCGTAAGCAATCCAATCTGTAAAATGCACAGACTCATGACGAAGTGGCGTATTTTTAGCTATTGCTTCTTCACGAATGCAATCTGTCAAAGTTTTATAGAGCCAATCGCCATAAAATGGTGCAATGGGCGACATTAGTTGTACGACGGTTACTAAGCAACTTTGTAGCGTTTCGTAAGCGGCACGCTTGTCTTGGGTCAATTCTCCTTCGTGCGACGAACCGTCATGCGATGAACCGTTCCAAAAACGACGACGACACAAACGCACATACCAGTTGGATAATTGGTCGCAAACAAAATCTTGAATCAAACGCCCAGCTTTGGTTGGGTTATAATCATCGTACTGCTCGCCAACTTCTTTGACCAAAGTATAAAGTTTCGACTGAATCCAACGGTCAAGTTCTGGCAATTGATTATAAGGAACTCGGTCGAATTCGGTCATTCGATAATTGTCCAAATTGGCATAAAGAGCAAAGAAATTATACGTATTTGAAAGCGTTCCGAAGAATTTTCTTTGTACTTCGCCAATACCCTCCAAATTAAATTTCAAATTGTCCCAAGGCTCGGCGTTCGTAATCATGTACCAACGAGTTGGGTCAGCACCATATTTTCCCAAAGTTTCAAAAGGGTCAACGGCATTGCCAAGACGTTTTGACATCTTATTGCCATTTTTGTCAAGAACAAGTCCAGTAGAAACCACATTTTTGAAAGCAACCGAATCATACAACATTCCCGAAATGGCATGAAGCGTAAAGAACCAGCCACGAGTTTGGTCAACACCTTCTGATATAAAATCAGCAGGATAATTTGCCTCAAAAATCTCTTTATTTTCGAATGGATAATGCCATTGAGCAAAAGGCATTGCTCCCGAATCGAACCAAACGTCAATCAAATCTAATTCACGTTGCATGATTTTTCCACTTGGCGAAACTAAATAAACTTCATCTACAAAAGGACGGTGCAAATCAAATGTTGATTGATTGAATGAGTGAATAAATGAATCGTTTTTTGCCCGTTGTTCTTCACTCAAAACATCATCTCTCAAAGCGTGTTTGAGTCCATTGATTAATTCTTCTACCGAACCAATGCAGACCTCTTCGCCATCTTCCGAACGCCAAATAGGCAATGGCGTTCCCCAATAACGGCTACGACTTAAATTCCAGTCAACGGCATTTTCGAGCCAATTGCCAAAACGCCCAGTTCCTGTACTTTCAGGTTTCCAGTTGATGGTTTTATTCAATTCCACCAATTTATCCTTCATGGCAGTTGTCCGAATAAACCAACTATCCAAAGGATAATACAAAATCGGTTTATCTGTTCGCCAGCAATGCGGGTACGTATGCTCATATCGCTGTACATTGAAAGCTTTGTTTTCAGTTTTTAACTTAATCGCAATGCGTTCATCCACCGAAAGGTATTTTTCACGGCTTTGTTTGATGCGTTCAGCTTCTTTTTCTTCATCAGATAAATAGGCTTCTTTTACATATTCTAAAGCAAAATCAGTGATTTCTTTCACAAAACGACCTCTTTTATCAACAATCGGCACGTCTTTTCCTGTTTCATCTTTAACCATGATTGACGGAATACCATGTTGTTGAGCAACTCTAAAGTCATCAGCACCAAAAGTTGGTGAAGTATGAACTACTCCTGTTCCATCTTCGGTAGTTACAAAATCACCAATAATTACTCTAAAAGCGGCTGTTTCGGGTTGCACGTAAGGTAACAATTGCTCATACTCAATTCCGTCTAAATCTGAGCCTTTACATTCCGTAATAATTGTCCAAGGAATGAGTTTTTTGTCGGAACTTTCAAAGCCATCAAAATCACCATCTTTTGCTTTTTCGGTAAAATATTTCCCAACTAAATCTTTTGCCAAAACTACATTTACAGGCAAATAAGTATAAGGATTAAAGGTTTTTATTAAAACATAAGTAATGTTTTTACCAACTGTCAAAGCCGAGTTTGCAGGAAGTGTCCAAGGTGTGGTTGTCCAAGCTAAAATAAAAACATCGCCATTACTTACATTGAAGAGAAATTCTGATTTATGATTTTCTATAACTTTAAATTGAGCAGTTAAAGACGTATCTTTTACGTCTTTGTAAGTTCCTGGCATATTTAGTTCGTGTGAACTTAGCCCAGTTCCTGCCGCTGGGGAATATGGCTGAATCGTATAGCCTTTATAAAGCAATCCTTTTTTGTAGAATTCTTTCAATAAGTGCCAAACGCTCTCAATATATTCGTTTTTGTAAGTAATATAAGGGTTTTCTAAGTCAACCCAATAACCCATTTTTTCGGTCAGATTGTCCCATTGGTCAGTAAAACGCATGACCGTTTCACGACATTTTTGGTTATATTCTTCAACCGTTATTTTCTTACCAATGTCTTCTTTGGTAATACCCAATTCTTTTTCGACTTGCAACTCAACAGGAAGTCCATGTGTATCCCAACCACCTTTTCGCTTCACTTGGTAGCCTTTGAGGGTTTTGTAACGGCAAAAAATATCCTTAATCGAACGTGCCATTACGTGGTGAATACCAGGCGTTCCATTAGCTGAAGGCGGACCTTCAAAAAATGTAAAAGCGGGTTGTCCCTCACGTACTTCTATTGATTTTTCAAAGATTTTTTCTTCTTTCCAAAACTCCAGAATCTCGTCGGCAATAGCGGCGTAGTTGATTGATTTATATTCTTTGTAGTACATAATGAATAAAAAAATAGAACAGGATTAAGCGATTTTAAGATTAGTAAGAATATAATATTCTTGATTTGATTTTGTGTTGGAACATAAATTCTCTAAATACAAATCGTGTCTATCTTATAATCTTTTAAATCCTGTTAAGATTAAGGGTGCAAAGATAAGGATTTTTTGCCCTTCAAAGAACATAATTTCAAAACAGATTAAACCTTTATCTACTTTTTTGTATCAAAAGACCAGTCATTTTAAATAAAACGCCATGCTACAAAAACACGTTCAACATTTATATTGGAGGGCAGGATTCGGTGAATCTCTTACGGTTGTGCGAGCAGCGGAAAAGCATTCGGCCAAACAGCTTTTCAAAAAAATGCTTCAAGATACTGAGGAGTATAAAGCAATTGATATTGTAGATTTGAAAGAAGTCATTGCCGAATTTCGACAGTTGCGTGAAATGCGTGAATTGAAAAAAGAGGGAGGGAGCGAAGCTGCAAGAGATAAGTTTAAAGACTTACAAAAAGACCGTAAAGAAGAACAAGGTACGCTCAACACAACTTGGATTGATATGATGTCCACAGAAAAAGGTGTTTTGCGAGAAAAAATGGCTTTGTTTTGGCATGGACACTTTGTTTCTCGTAGCCTGAATCCTGCTTTTTCTCAAAGTTACCTCAATACCCTTCGTGAAAATGCTCTTGGAAAATTCGGGGATTTATTGATGGCTGTTTCGCAAGAGCCTTCGATGCTTCAATTTTTGAATAATAAGCAAAATAAAAAACGTAGTCCGAACGAAAATTTTGCGAGAGAATTAATGGAGCTTTTCACACTCGGACGAGGAAATTATACTGAAAAAGATATTAAAGAAGTAGCAAGGGCTTTCACGGGTTGGGATTTTGACTTGCAAGGAAGATTTATTTTTAGGGAATTTCAGCACGATGATGGCGAGAAAACAATTTTTGGCAAAACAGGTCATTTCAAAGGTGAAGATGTAATTCAGATGATTTTGGAAAAGAAGGAAACTGCTCTTTTTCTCACAACAAAAATTTACAAATATTTTGTCAATGAAAATATTGATAATCAACGAGTTACAGAATTGGCAAAGCGTTTTTATAAAACCAATTATGACATTGCCGATTTGCTCGAAAATATCTTTACGGCCGATTGGTTTTATGATGAAAAAAATATTGGAACGCACATAAAATCTCCTGTTGAACTTTTGGTTGGACTCAAACGGACAATGGGAGTCAATTTTGAAGAGCAACAACCAAATCTTTATATTCAAAAAGTTTTGGGACAGGTTTTGCTTTATCCACCAAACGTAGCAGGTTGGGCTGGCGGACGAAATTGGATTGATAGTTCAAGTTTATTATTTCGGATGCAATTGCCAGCTATGATGTTTTCTGGCAAAGAAAATAATATTTCAGCAAAAAAAGACGGTGATGTAAATACCGAATATCAAAGTAAGAAGCGAAGTTTCAAGGCAAATGTTGATTGGGACACTTTTTCAAAAACAATTTTAGTAAAAAACAAAAATATTATTGAGGAATTAAGTCAATATCTTTTACAAGTACCTGTCAATGAGACATTTAAGCAAGGAATTGCCAATAAAACTAAAAATGAAGCAGAACCCGAAGGGATTAAAAAAGCAACATTAGCAATAATGATGTTGCCAGAATATCAAGTCTGTTGATTCAATGTGCAATTATCAATTAACAATTATCAGAAGATAAATGAAAAGTAAAATTTTAGATGAGTTATTCACTCATTCTATCACTCACTCATTCACTCATTAGAATTATGACCTCAAGAAGAACATTTATAAAAAAATCAGCATTAGCCACCGTTGGCGGCATGATGATACCCAACTTTCTGAAAGCCTTTGAAAGACAAAACTTAGGTGCGATTCAGACAAGTGAAAAAGTTTTGGTAATTATTCAACTATCAGGTGGAAATGATGGACTCAATACTGTTGTGCCTTATCGAAATGATATTTATTATAAATCTCGTCCATCAATAGCCATTCCAAGCGAAAAAGTCTTAAAACTCAATGATGATTTGGGTTTAAACCCAGCAATGGAATCTCTGCGAAGTTTGTATGATAATGGTTTGGTGAGTGTAATTAATAATGTTGGCTATCCAAATCCTGACCGCTCACATTTTCGTTCGATGGATATTTGGCAAACAGCCAGCGAATCAACCGAATATTTAAATACAGGTTGGATAGGGCGTTATTTAGATGCCAATTGTGCAGGAATAAACTGCATTCCTTACCGTGCCTTAGAAATAGATGATACTTTAAGTCTTTCGATGAAAGGCGAAAAAGTAAAGGCATTGGCTGTGCAAGACCCCGAAAAATTGTATAAGCAAGTTAGCGGAGAGTTTATGAGTAAAATAGCCAAAAATACTTCAGTTAATGACCATGATAATGTAGCCTATTTGTATAAAACTTTGGCAGAAACAGCTTCTTCGGCGGAGTTTCTCCACACAAGAGCTAAGATTTATAAAAGTACAAGTCAATACCCGCAAGGAGAACTGGGGCAAAGATTGAAAACTATTTCGGGACTAATTGTTTCGGGAATGCCGACGAGTGTTTATTATGTGAGCATTTCAGGTTTTGACACACATTTCAATCAAGTTAATCAACAAGAGCGTTTATTGAAAAATTATGCTGATTCAGTCAATGTTTTTGTGAATGATTTGAAGCAAAATAATAGATTCAATGATGTTGCTATCATGACGTTTTCAGAATTTGGAAGACGAGTAAAACAAAATGCAAGTGGTGGTACAGACCACGGTACCGCCAACAATGTTTTTTTAATAGGAGAAAACCTAAAACGCCCAAAGGTACTAAACGAAGCTCCAAATCTAACAGATTTAGATGATGGTGATTTGAAGTTTTCAGTAGATTTCAGGCAAATTTATGCCTCACTTTTGCAAGATTGGCTTAAAATAAATGATAAAATGATTCTTGGAAAAAATTTTGAAAGTTTAAGTTTATTATGATACCTGAAAAATTTCTCATATCCCATATCTTGAATCTCTTATCAAAATTTTGTGCCATTAAATAAAAAATGTAATAAATTAAAAATTAATCTTGGAGAAATACGTTATTTATAAGCACTTTTGTAGGTAAAAAATGATAAATTTGCTCTATGCGTAATTTTACAAAAATAATTCTTCTGTTTTTATTCTCAACTTCTGTTTTCGCACAAGGCGTTTGCGACAAATTAGGTGTTGAAAAAGGTGGATTTACTTTTGATGGACCGGCGGCAGTTTGCAAAGGACAAGAAATAAAAATCAAAGACAATTCGGGCGGTACAGAAATAAAATACATTTACGGCTACCAAGGCGAAGATGCTTCAAAACTCGCAGGTCTTAACCCTACAACCGACACTAAATGGACATTTCTTGCTGCTGGCTCTTACGTAATTTTGCAATATGGCAAAAAAAATGGCAAGGAAATGTATTTTTGTAATGTGGCTGTGGTGCGGGAAAGTACAGAACCGGTATTTACTAACTCTGCATGCAATGAATATTTAGTAATAGATATACCAAAAGACCCTGCTAATAATTTTGATTACTATGTAATCGAATGGGGTGATGGCTCTACTACAAATATTCCTGTAGGAACAACTCTTCCCACAAAAAAAGACCACAATTATCCCTCAAATGTTCCTACTCGCACTATACGAGTGGAAGGATTTTATACCATACCATCATCTTGTCCGAGAGCAACAACTAAAACGGTTTCTATGAATGGGGGTTCAAATTATCCAACTATCAAAACATTAGAAATGAGTGCCGATAGTAAATCGGCAACGATAACCTTTACTGGAGCAATAGATGAGTATGATTTGTACCAAAGAAGTGCTTCAGGAAATTATGTCAATGGACAGTTTTTTAAAAAAGTAAAGCCCGGTACTTATACTGTTAGTTTGGTTGATACCGTTCAATCTTGTTTTAAGGTTTATCGTAACTTTGGCTGTAAGGAAGGTTCGGGGGAAGTTTGTACAACAAAATTGGATGTAAAAGCACTTGATAAAACTAATATTTTGAAGTGGCAGAATCATCCATCTGGCGGAACAACAATTACTTATGATGTACAAGTTGTAGTAACAGGTGTAAGTACAACAATAAAAAAAGAAGAAAAAGGCGGAGCAACTACAACTATTAATACTCCAGGAAACCCTCATACAGACCCAGTAGATTGTACAAAAGAGTATTGTTACCAAGTGGTAAACAAGGTGAAAGGCACAATAGATTATGGAAGATTTCAATACGAAAGTATTAGTTTATCACCCAAAAGGTGTGTCAACCGAGCAAATGTTATTCCGGACCCCATTACTGATGCCTTTGTAACGGTAAATAATACTAATAATGCTGAAATCAAACTTAATGATAATAGCCCATGGACATTAAATCGCAAGCGATATATAATTTATAGAGATAATGGTACTGAATTTACGAAAATAGACAGTAGTGCCACCAATAAGCTATTTATAGATAAGACTATTGATGCTTCACAAAAGTCTTATTGTTACAAAGTTTCCTTTGTTGATGAATGTGGTAGTAATTCACAAATATCACCGCCATTTTGCACCACTAAGCTTTCAGAAACAACTACTGGACTTTTACAATGGACAAATCAATCACCCTTTGGCAATAGTATTATCAAAACTTTTGAAATACAATCATTCGATGAAACTACAGGTATTGCTTCTACAGAAGCTACTCAAACAACTGTAACAACTTATGAACCCAAATTAGATAAGTTTGAAGAAGAAGCAAAATATCGCGTAAAAGCTACCTCAACAGATGGTAAAGAGAGCTTTTCAAATGTTTATACGATACCAGTAAAAGTAAAATTATTTATACCCGATGCTTTCTCTCCAAACGAAGATGGTATTAATGATGATTTAACTTTGAAAGGCAGTTTCAAAAGATTTACTGAGTTTCAATTAGAAATATATAACCGTTGGGGATTTCCTGTTTTTACATCTAACGATGTATCAAATAAATGGGATGGAAAATTTCAAAATACCGTTGCCCCAACAGATACTTATACTTATAAAATATATGCCAAGCTCAAAGATGGGCAAGAATTTAATAAATCTGGAAAATTTTTGTTGTTGAGGTAAGAACACCTCACGGCGACGGGCGACCGTCCCAAACGAAATTTTATCCTATCGAACCTCACCCCCAACCCCCTCTCCATTCGGAGAGGGGGAGTTTTTATAAAAGTTTATGAATAGATTTCTCCGTGTTACTTTATGTTTTTTGTGCCTTTATGGTAATATTAGTTTTTCACAAAATGTATTCAATAATACTAAATACCAAGCTGAAGTAGGCACATATCTTTCTACTTCTGGTCAAACACCTTTTTGGTTACGTTCCAATCAATATGGCATAGTGCCTTTAGATGCTCAGTTTGTAACGGTGAGAGGAGCCGCACACAAAGAATATGATTCTACAAAAAATGAACTCAACAAGCAACATAAATTTAGTTATGGCTATGGACTAAATACTGTTATCAATGTTGGCAAGGCAAACCAAATACTCATACCCGAAGCTTATCTAAAAGTGCGTTTTGGAGCATTTGAAATTTATGCTGGACGAAGAAGAGAAATAGTCGGTTTAGTTGATACTACACTTACATCTGGTTCATATATTTGGTCTGGCAATGCCTTACCAATGCCTAAAATACAAATCTCTATTCCTAATTATACTTCAATCATTGGTCATGGTTTAGTTTCTATCAAAGGAGCTTATGCTCATGGTTGGTTTGATAATGATAGACCATTTACTAAACATGTAAAACTTCATCAAAAATCATTTTATGGACGATTAGGTAAAGAAAACTGGAAAATAAAAATATATGCCGGCTTTAATCATAATGTTCAGTGGGGTGGAGAATCTCCTTTTTACTCAATAGATGGAAAACTACCTGATGGTTTTAAAAACTATTTATTTGCAGTTACAGGAAAAAGGGGGGCTATTCAGAATTCTCTAAGCACTTCTGATTTTGATGCTAACAGAGTTGGAAACCACCTTGGAACAATTGATATTGGTTTGGATATGAAACTTCTTAATTCTCAATTATTTTTATATCGACAAAACATATATGAAGATGGCTCTCTTTTTTATCTCAATAATATTTCTGATGGCTTGAATGGACTAAGTTTAAAACTTAATAATACTAAATTTATAAAAAAAATCACATTTGAATATTTGAATACAACAAGCCAAGGAGGGAACTTCTTTTCTGTTGACCCGAATGCTCCACCCCAGTTAAGAGGTGCTGATAGTTATTTTTCTAATGCTCAAATTAGAGATGGGTGGACGTATAAAAATTCTATTATCGGTACACCTTTTATTCAAAATTCGAATTTAAATACCAGCAAGACACATACAAAAAAAATTATTGAAAATAACCGTGTCCGTATTTATTATCTTTCATTTATAGGAAATCTGCCCAAAAATATTCAATATCAATTTAGGGGTAGTATTTCTAATAATTTAGGGACCTATACAGACCCGACAGATAAGACTTTAAATCAGTTTTCCACATTAGTATCACTATCTAAAAAACATCATTTTCTAAATGGTTCTACCATTAGTTTAGACATTACATTTGATAAAGGACAATTATTTAGTAATACACTGGGAGCTTTTATTCGAATATCAAAGCAATTACGATAATTACCGAATAATAAATTTTTCATTTATTGTTTGGTGTTTTGTTTTAAATGCCGTTACTTTAAACTTTTGCTAAAGAAAAAACTCATGAAACACCGTTACTCTTCATTAATTGCTCCTATCAATATTTTAGCGGATTCATTTTGCTTAAATTTATCATTTGTTTTAGCATACTATCTAAAATTTCAAGCTATTGAAGGGGTTTTACAATTTCCTTACTATGTTTTATTTCTTTTGATTAATCTTTTTTGGGTTATCCTTTTATTAATTGTTAGACCTTACAAAACTTCACGAGTATCTTCCAGTATTAGTAATTCATTGACAAATTTATTATTCATTACCGCATTACACGCCACAGCTATTGCCTTTTATTGGATATTGATGAAAACATACTATTATTCTCGTATTCAATTGGTAGGTATGTATGTTATATTTTATTGTTTAGGTATAATGTGGCGAGTTTTATTTATTTGGGCTATACGGCAATATCGTTTACAGGGCTATAATAATCGGAAATTCATTATTTTAGGAGGTGGTGATTTATCAAATTTAATAATTAAATATCACCAATCTCATCCAGAATTGGGTTACCAATATAATGGATATTTTGGTGAAGTTGATGATAATCTTTCTCAATGGAATGGACATATTGATAGCGTAAAAGAGTATATAAAAGACAATACGATTGATTATATCTATTGCTATTTACCAAAAACAAAAAATGAGCAATTGAATGATATAATTTCTTATGCGAATACAATAGGTTGTGAGGTTAAATTGTTAATGGACTTCGGTGGTTTTATGGGAAATAAAGTTAATATTGAGTACCACGACTTTATTCCAGTAATTAATGTTTCATCTAATCTTTTCGAAGATTTTAGAGTAAATTTTCTGAAAAGAAGTTTTGATGTTATTTTTTCGTCTTTTGCCTTATTGATAGGCTCTCCTTTTTATTTATTTATTGCTTTCATTACAAAAGTAACATCTTCTGGACCTATAATTTATTCTCAAGAGAGAATTGGTCTTCTCGGAAAGCCTTTTAAAATATATAAATTTAGAAGCATGTATGTGGACTCTGAAAAGAATGGACCCGCCTTATCAAATGGAAAAGTAGATTCTCGAATTACGCCTTGGGGGCATATTATGAGAAAGACAAGATTAGATGAGTTACCTCAGTTTTGGAATGTATTAATTGGTGACATGTCAATGGTTGGGCCAAGACCAGAAAGACAACATTTTATAGACCAAATTGTTCAAATTGCCCCAGATTATATTAATTTATTACAAACGAAACCAGGTATAACTTCAATCGGACAAATTAAATATGGCTATGCAAGTGATATTACTGAGATGATAGATAGAATGGGCTATGATTTAACATATAGACCATCATTTCAGCAGGATATAATCTTAATTTTTTTAACATTGAAAGTAATGTTTTTAGGAAAAGGGAAATAAACCCTTAACCATTAAATAAAATTTCAACAAAAAATTATATTTAGAAAAAAATAGTACCGATATTCGTATTATAAATTAAATATGTAAACAATTAAAACATTTTATAAGAAAATGAGAACTTTATACAAATTTCTTAAAGTGGGCCTAGTAAGTACCATTTTTATGCAAGTGGGTTTCGCCCAAAAAGAGAATGTTGGTATCGGGACTACAAAGCCTGATCAATCAGCAATTTTAGATTTATCATCTACTACCAAGGGACTCTTGATGCCCCGTGTAACACTTCTACAACGTGGCTCTATTCAGAACCCAGCCAATGGTTTGATTGTGTATCAAACTGATATGCTGTCTGGTTTTTATTTCTATGACGGAAACGAGTGGAAAGCTGTTGGTGCTAATACTGGTCAAAATTCAGTAGCAGATGCTAACAACTGGGGTTTATTTGGTAATACTGGAACAACTTCAGCTAATTTTATTGGACATACAGATGCTGGCGTACCTTTAACAATTAAAGCAGGTGCTTTTAGAGTAGGTTTCTTCGGTTCTGATTCGTACAGTAACTTATTCTTAGGTAAACAAGTGGGTACATTAACTACACCTTCGGGTTCTCCCGGTGCAGTAGGTTCTGGTTCATTAAATATTGGTATTGGTGAGCAAGCATTAAATGCAAATTCAACAGGTACACAAAACAATGCAATTGGTTTCCAAGCATTAGCAAGTAATACATCTGGTTATGGTAATTTGGCCCTTGGTACGGCTGCTTTATTACAAAATACAACTGGAGCTAATAATACAGCTCTCGGGGCAGGAGCATTAGCAAGTAATACGACTTTTAGCAATAATATAGCTATAGGAAGTGAAGCTTTGCGTAATGCCGCAGGAACAGGAAATGTTGCTATTGGTCCGAGTGCTGGTTATGCAACAACAGGAGGTCTCAATGTGTTTATTGGTGCCAGTGCAGGTTATAATGAAACAACCAGTCAGAAATTGTATATTGCTAACACAAATACTGCTACTCCGCTTGTTTATGGTGATTTTTCTGCTAAATACCTTGCAGTTGGTGAAGTTTCTGCAACAGACAGAACTAATGGTGCTGCTGGAGGATATCGCCTATTAGTAAAAGGGGGTATGATGACCGAAAAAATTAAAGTAGCGGTTGCAGGTTCATTAGACTGGGCAGATTACGTTTTTGCTAATGACTATAAGTTAATGTCTTTGGATAAGGTAGAGTCATTCATTAAGGCAAACAAACACTTACCAAACGTTCCTTCTGCAGAAGAGATGGTTACAAATGGCTTAGATGTTATGAAAACCAATGCTATGCTAATGGAAAAAGTTGAAGAATTAACGCTTTACATTATTGAATTAAACAAAGAGGTTCAGAAATTAAAGAGCCAAAATAACAAGTAAATATTAGGCTAAAATCAAAAAGGCAAAGTGTTCAGTCATAAGACTGAACACTTTGCCTTTTTAATAACAAACAACTACTTTAAGTGTATTCAATTAAAAATCTAAACCATAAAATAAATATTATTTTAAAAAAATTACTTGTAAGTAAACCGTTACGTAATTTTCTTTTCTTGGGAATGTCTCAAGGAGTAAACTTAATAGTTCCTATTCTAATAATTCCTTATTTAATTAGTACAGTTGGGGTTGAAAAGTTCGGCATTCTTGCCCTTATTCAAACTATTAGTACTTTTTTTGCAATTCTGACTGATTACGGCTTTAATATTACAGCAGTGAGAGAATTAGCACTTAATCGACATGATTCCATAAAGGTAGAGAAAATTGTAAATCATGTCTTATCATCTAAAATTATTTTAACAATATTCTCACTTCCATTATTTATAATCATTTGCTACTTTTTTTTGCAAAATAGTGCGTCTTTTTTATTAATACTCATGAGTTTTTCGCTCGTTGTAGGAAGAGCATTATTCCCAGCATGGCTATTTCAGGGCTTGGAAAAAAATCAATACTTAGGGTATTGTAATTTGTTATCAAAGTTAGTATTTTTACTATTTCTTATACTTTTTGTACGTAAAGAACAAGACTTTATTTGGAGTAATTTTTTTCTTGGAATGAGTAATATTATTTTCGGAATAGGCATTAGCGTATTATATTTAAGAAAAATAAATATTCGTATTTTACATCAAGGAATAAATTTAAAATCAGTATTAAAGCAATTGCACGATGGCAAAGATATTTTTTTTTCTAACTTTGCAATAAATACCTATATAAACTCTAATACTATTATACTTTCACTCTTTTCATCTACATATAATGTTGGACTATATTCAATTCTTGAGAAAGTAATAGCATTAATGAGAGTGCCATTAGAGATTTTCTTGCAGTCCATCTATCCTTATGCCTGCCAGTTAGTACGGCATAATGAATATAAAGTAGTATCATTGTTTCTCAGGAAAATTGATTTTATTTTAATAACGGGAATGATTTTATTGTGTATAACTGTTTACATATTTGCCCCGAATATTGTTTATTACCTTGCAAACTCTCATGATGAATATTTATTAAGACTTATTAGAGTAATGCAGATTGTACCCCTAATTGTAGCATTAAATGTCACGGCATATATAACACTTTTATCGTATAATTTAAAAAAAAAGTATTCTCAAATTTTAATTGCAGGTGCCTTTTTAAGTTTAGCACTTAGTTTTATGATTGTACCTAAATATCAAATAATTGGAACAATAACAGTTGTAATTATCACTGAGCTATTTATAACTATTTCACTACGCATAGCTGTAAATTTTTTTAAAAATAAAAATAAAATAGATGGAATCAATTTACAAAGTTAAAGACCCAACATATTACAGAGGTGTTAGAGAAGATTTGATAAGTATTTTACCTAATAATCCGAGTCAAAAAATTTTAGAAATCGGAGCTGGGGGTGGTAATACTTTAGTAGAGATAAAATCTCGTGGCTTAGCATTAGAGGTTTTTGGTTCAGATATTTTCTCATTAGAAAACAGCTATCAAAAACACCCGTCAATTAATAAATTTATAATTACAGATATTGAACAAAATAATTTAGATTTACCAGAAAACTATTTTGATACTATAATTTGTGGAGATGTATTAGAACACTTGGTTGACCCTTGGAAAGTGGTAGAAAAATTAACTCTTTATTTAAAAAAAGATGGCGTTTTAATAATTAGTGTTCCAAATATTAGAGAAATATCAACCTTGTCAAAAATATTTTTTTTCGGAGACTTTAGATATAATCCAGAAGGTGGTATATTAGATAAAACACACTTGCGTTTTTTCTGCAAGAAAAATGCCATGAATTTAGGCAATACAGATAAACTAAAAACGATTTCATATCACTCAAGTATAGATTTGAAAAACGATTTTGCAATGGTTAGAAGAAGGATTATTAATATTATTACATTAGGACTATTTAAAGAATTTTTAACAATTCAACACATCATAATTGCAAAAAAATAATCACTAAATTATGCTATTATGAAAAAATACTTACTTCTGTCGTTTGTAGTCATCTCTCATTCTGTCCTTTCAAAGGTCGTAAAGTATGAAACTAAGAGTAATACTTATATAACAAATATCACCACTGCTCAATTGCGGGCATTGGGGTCTGCAAATACAAAAGAAGATAGTTACATTGTAACCGATGACGGGAAAGAAGGCACGTATTGGAGAAAAAGAGTTGTACAGGGAACTTCCACTATTCTTGATAATAGAGGCACTATTTTAGTGACCAGTGACTTCTGGATATATGATAACATATTTACAAGTCCTGAAAACGTTAAATGGTTTGGTGTAACAGGAGATGGCACCACTGATGATATTGTAAATATCAATAAAGCAGCTCGTGCTGCTGAGGTAGGGAGAAATGATATGTTTTTCCCTGCTGGTTCGTATAGAGTTTCTGATTCTTTTCTTCCCCCTAAAAATGTTTGGTGTTACGGTATGGGGCAATTTAGCTCGATAGTTGCAACATCATCCTTGACCGCTCAATCTCAGAAACCAATCATTTTGTGTGATGATGACTCTCAAGTTCCATTCAAAATAAGAGATTTAAGCATTGACGGAGCAACAACAACTCCCGGAGGTAATTCTTTAATTGGTTTACAAGTGGGAAGTAGTCGTAATTCAACCTTTACGAACATCACGATAAAAAACTGTTGGTATAAAAGTGTACTACTACGAGGAAAGAGTGTTACAGGACAAGATATTGAAAACCCAGTATTTAATTTATTATATACTGCAAGTTGTGGTGGTATTCTAATAAAGGCGGATGGTAGCCTCAATAGAGGAAATATTACTGACGCCTCTTTTAAAAACTGTAATATCACTACGGATGTTAGCCCTACATACAGCACCCCTCGAATACCGATTGAATTTGAAGGAGCAAGTGGAAAAGCAATTTATGGCGTAAATTTTTCTGAATGTTTTACTCAACCCAGAAATGCTCCCGTTATTACGATGATTGGAAATGGAGGGATTGTTATAAATAATAATTTTAAAAATATCACATCTGATACATGGGGGCAAACATCTCTTTTAGATTATTCTGAATTAATCAATTCCATCATTCTAAACGGTGTTAATCAAAATACATTTGATAAAATTGTATTAGCACCCAAAAATGCTGGAGTAAAAATAATTAACTCTAGTAATAATATATTTAGGAATTTCCGTTTTCAAACATATACAACACTTAGTAATTCAAGATTCTTTGATATTGATGCTTTATCGCTTGAAAATGTGATTGATTCACCAATAATAGACCAAGGGAATTTCTTTCAAAATGTTGGGGGGCCATTTTCTAACTCAGAACATACTTTATTTGGAGATAGTGATTTTGCAGATGGCAGAAAAATTATATTTAAAGACTTAGGCTATTCAACATTTATATCGAACTCCGTTTTTAAACATTCGTTATCATTACTCAATTCACCTAGCAAACTTTTTTCTACAACAAATAATGTTTTTACCAACTATGCTGGTACTTTTAACAAGAAAGGAGTTACGTGTACATTAGTTGGAAAAAAATTAAATATAACCTTACCAAGTAGTTTAACTACAAATACCTTTAATATCCCCATCGTGACAAGTCAAAAGTATGGGAGTGTTAGGATGAGATATAAATTTCTAACAACTGGTTTTTCAGGAACAATTGGAACTCATTTGGGAGGAATTGGTTTATCGTTGATTGCAGATGGTAATACACATGATATTGTTTTTATTACAAATGCACAGTATTTAAATTTCCCATATTACGGTCTTCAATTGACAGGAACATTAAATAAAGCTGTAACTATTGAAATTGAAAAATGGGAAATATTTGAAGGATATAACTTACCATATATACCTAATTACGTCGCAACAGAAAAAAATTAAAAGTTCATCAATAAGGTAAACTAATATGAAAAAAAATATTATGTGTGCATGCCTACTATTGGGCGTTTCTTTTCAATTATTAGCACAATCTACCGAAATTACACCCGGAAATGTTAGAGCATCTTCTTTAGGAGGAACTGGCATAAGAACTGTTACTTCAAATAGTATAGGAGGTTTAGGTAATCAGGCAGCCACTGGAAATGCTGGACAGTATATAGTTATTCCTGCAGCCAGTTTCCATTCTATTGATGGGCAGAGCATGGTGGATTTTGTTTCAGGGCAAATCGCAGGTCTATATAATACACAGATACAACTGATAGCACCTGTAAATTTTTTACCTTATAATGTAACTGTCACCAAAGTAAGTGCTTGTATATTAGACAATAATCAAGGAACAAATTTAGAAATAAAGTTTAATGAGGTTTATCCAGATCCTGCTCTTTCTGTAATTACAAATACAAACTTAGCAACGATAATTCCAACAGGCAATGGTGCCAATTTCCAGTGTACTGACTTAGTTATCAATAAAACCCTTGATTATACAAAAAAAAGCTATTATTTTGAGGTTAAACCAGTTGGAGCAGGTATAGACTCCGGTTTTTGGTCTGGAAACCTTGGAGATTTAGCATTAGTGCAAATAGTATTATTTTATAATTAGATTTCTTTATGAAAGAAAAACTTGGATACAAGGCAAATTCTCTTTGCAACCCTTTTTTTATATACATTTATAGTTTCATTTTTGTCTATTGTTTGTATTCATTATACTGGTCAGACCTATACCCTGTTATTTCAACTTCGACATATCTGTTTTTTATATTATCTTTCATTTGTTCAGGTTTCTTAGGCTTTTACTTTTTTAAAAAAGATATGCCTAAGTTTATACCTGTAACAATAGTAGACACCTCAATAGCTAAGCACTTTTACTTTTCTGTATGTTTAAGTATTTCGAACTTTATTTATTCAAGGAGTATTCCTCTAATAGATGGCATAAATGGAGTAAAGTACGATATAGAAGACCATGAATTTGGGCTACCCTCGTTACATGTTTTTATTGTTGCCTATACCTCATTCATTGCAACGTATATACTTTATTATTACTTAAACGTAAAGAAAAAAAAGTTTCTTTATTACTACTATATACTATTACTATTCCCCATATTGGAGTTAAGTAGAAGCTACATATTATTTATTTTGATAAGTTCGATTTTTGTCTATTTACAGTACAAAGGAAAAGACGTTTATAAGACTTTGCTCAAGGTAATTATAGGTATAATCCTTTTCTTTTCAATATTTGGATATTTGGGCAATCTTCGTTCAACATATGAAATTGAAAAATATACAGATAATACAGATATAAATGATTTGATACTAAATGTAGGTGATGCAAGTAGGTCATTTCGAGAATCTCCAATCCCAAAAGTATATTTTTGGGCATATCTTTACATTTCATCACCCCTTGCTAATCTTCAAGAAACAATTGATAAAACTAATGATTTTTCTAAATCCAAAGCCCCCCTCTTAAATTTCATACAACGACAACTTTTATGGGTAACTGTTTCCAAAAGATTAGAGGCTGTAACTGATTTAAAAGATGAACATTATAAACAAATAACCCCCCCATTAACAGCAGGAACAACTTTTGCAGAAGGATACACATATTTAGGATGGTTCGGGATTATCTCTATGTACTTATATCTAACGATTATAACCTTATTTTATATGCTTATGATAAAGCCATCCAATAGATATTACGTTGTAGGGTTGAGTGTCTTAAATACCATTATTCTTCTGGGTATCTTTGACAATATGATAATTTTAACCCAATTAAGTATGCAATTAATCTTTCCATTTATATTAAGGATTCGATTATTTAGATAAACGTGTACAATAAATTGGCGAAAAATTTCATACCTTTGACCTCATTTTTAATTCTAATTGAGGTGAATAAGACAAATTATAATACATTTGTGGGTTAATAAACAAATAAAATACAATTATGAAATTTAAATGAAATCCACTCTTAATTTGGTATCATAAAAACTAAACTTTATTGACCCAGTTTTAAAAAATATTTTTCGTTATTCATAACATCAGTAAAGTGATTTATAAATTATCAATGTACATAGTTTTTAATTATGGGAAGTATTTGTGTTATTATTAGAGTATATAATCGGGTTGAAGATTTAAAATGGTGTTTAAATATCATAAAAGATACTTGGATAAATTATGGGTATTATATAATTGTTGTTTCAAATGGAAAACAAAATGGTTTTCTTATTGATGATGAAACTAAAAGTAAAATAGATTGCTTTGTAGAACTTGAAGAGAATACTGGACATTTAACGGGAAATGCTCAATTACTATTAGAAGGACATTCACACATTCCTAATAACTGTGATTACACTATACTATTGGAAGCCGATACTTGGATATATAGCGATGAATTAATAAAAAGTTATGTAGAAAGATTAAAATCTACAAATGCAGTTTGGGCAAGTGCTAAATGGCATGATGCATCAGTATCTTTAGCAACAGATTTCGCCATTGTACAGACAAAACTTCTTAATGAGCACCAGCAAATTCTTGATTTCTCAATAGATCCAGAACGTTATGTTGCCAGTTATCTATTACATAACAATTTTATGTTTATTTATATTGTCGAAAATATGCCAGTTCATGTCCCCAGTTATATTAAATTCTTTCCTTATGCTCGAAGAACCAGATTCAATGTATTCCCTAACTCAAAAATGGTTACCTATCACATCGAAGAGCTAAAAGGGGGTATCAAAGACAAAAAAAAATATTTTAATATATTATCTGGAAAAAACTATTTTGATTTAAAGTTTGGAGAATCTGTTCTGATAGAGAAAATTAAAATACGAATGTTCATTTGCCTTTCTTATTTATTTCCTCGTAGAAGTTGGTTCAAAAAGTTCAAGATTTAAGGTAAACATACTTTACTCATGGCATTAAATAACTTAATTAAAAAAAACAATTATTATTAATCTATTTTTATATAAGATGAAAAAACTAAATTTAGGCTGTGGTACTGATATTAGAGAAGGTTTTATAAATCTTGATATTGCTGATTTAGAAGGAGTTGATGTTGTTCACAATATAAATATACTCCCGTTACCTTTTGAAGATAACCATTTTGACTTTATAGTATGCCAAGATGTACTTGAGCATGTAGACTTGATTCCAGTCATGAAAGAACTTCATAGAATTTTAAAAAAAGATGCAGAAATGCAGATACGGGTTCCACATTTTACATCCGCAAATAGCTATTGTGATCCAACACATAAAAGGTCTTTTACAGCAAGAACATTTGACTTTTTTACTAACCAATCATCTTTAAGAAATTACTATTTTGATTTCCATTTTGAAAAAATTGTGCATAGAAAAATAACATTTAGTAAAAATTATTTTTATAATTTTCCAGTTAGTTGGTTCATTAATCTCAATGATAAACTTTTAAACATTTTTGAGTATACATTTTTATCAAGAATATTTCCTGCGGCAGACATTATTATTATTATAAAAAAATAGCATCTTTATTGCATTTTATTATTATTACTCTGAATAGTCTAATTACAAATGAATATATGCCTAAGTATAATTCTGAAAAAACTAAAAAACTTAAACCAATAGATGATTTTTTAAGGGTTTTGTTTTCTCTTAAAAAAAAGAAAACCTACCCCATAGTTGTTCAGGAAGAGGTAAATGAAATTTTAATTTTAGGTACTTTTCTAATTGGTGACACAATTATGGCCTTACCATCTTTATCGATATTAAAAAAAAACTTCCCAAATGCAAAAATTTCAATGATATGCGGAAAGGCAGAGGAAACCATTTTAAAAGAACAAAATCTAATTAATAAATTTATTTATGCCAAAAGCCCATGGCTTAATAACGATTACACATTTAAGAATATAGGTGGTTTTATTTCAAGCGTTAGAACAGCGAATCAAACTAAATATGACTTATGTATTGATTTTAGAGGGGATTGGCGAAATATTTTCGTTATGAATTTTATAAATTCAAAACGAAAAATAAGCTACAACTTTACTGGAGGTGAATATTTTCTTACTGATGCAATACTACCAAATAAAGACATATCACATTTTATAGAAGAATCTTTATTTCTTTTAAAACAAATAGGGTGTACATTTGAAGAATCTGATAAAATCCCTACTTTAAAATTGAGTGATACTGATAAAGAATATATAGAAGTATTCAAAGCAAAAAATGGTTTAAAAAATAAAATATTAATAGGTGTACACCCCGGAGCAAGTCAAGAAGTTAAAAAGTGGAATGAAAAAAAATACATAGAATTAATATGCCGTCTATCAAAAAAGTTAGTGGCACAGCATACTTTTATCATTTTTGAAGGCCCAAATGAACGAGCTACAGTGGAGATTATAGAAAATATACTTACAGAATTAAACATAAATTTTTTAATTGTTAATGAAAAACTTCACGAATATATCAGCATTTTAAGTATCTGTCAATTGGTGATTTGTAATGATAGTGGAGCTGCTCATATTGCAAGTGCTTTTGCTATTCCAACCGTTGTTATTTTTGGGAATGTAGACCCGACATTTGCAAGTCCTTATGGTTCAAAAATGCTTAGAATAATTTCGCACAATCTCGATTGTAAACCATGTCACCAAAGTTTCTGCAAATTTGGAACAAATCTTTGTATATCAGACATAAGCACAGAAGAGGTCTATACTGAGACAATTAAAGTCTTGGAATATATTTAATGATTACGATACTTTTATTACTAAATATTTTATCATTATGTTCCCTAAGATTTGGTGGATTTTAAGAACCCTTATTTATAAACCTTTCTTTGGTAGAATAGGATTTCCATCTTATTTAGGTAAACCTATTCTCTTATTAGGCACAAAAAAAATTTTTATTGGGAAATTTGTAAGAATATTTCCTCATCTGAGAATAGAAACTCATGGAAAAGATGCGATGATAGAAATCCAAGATGATGTATCTATAGGTCAAAATGTTCATATTACAGCCAGTTCTAAACTCGTAATTGGTAAATCAACAACTATATTGGCCAATGTTTTTATTACTGATATTGACCATGATTATGAAGAAATAGGGAAACATATTTTAAAACAAAAATATATTGTAAAAGAAACCATAATTGGGGAGAATTGTTTCATCGGCATTGGAGCAAGTATTCAAGCAGGAACCATTCTTGGCAGACAATGTATCGTAGGTACTCACGCTGTTGTAAGGGGAGTATTTCCTGACTACTGTGTCATTGTAGGTATGCCTGCCAAAATAATAAAAAAATACAATTTAAAAACTGATAAATGGGAAAAAGTAGACAGTCATGAATAAAGAAATATTAATTACTGGGGGGGCTGGGTTTATTGGAAGTAATTTGGCTTTAGCATTAAAAAAGAAAGGATATAAAGTAAGGATATTAGACAATTTATCTACACAAATACACGGTGTATTACCTTCAAAAACGTCACCTTTATATAATAGCATAATAGAAGAAGTTGATTTTCAAGAGGGGGATGTAAGAAATAAAGGAGATTTCATTCGTGCCATAGAAGGAGTTGATATAATCGTACATTTTGCCGCAGAAACAGGAACAGGGCAGTCAATGTATGAAATACAAAAATATGTAGATGTTAATATTGGAGGGACTGCCTTACTTTTAGATCTTCTTGCCAATACAAATAATAATGTAAAAAAGGTGGTCATTGCTTCTTCACGCTCAATTTATGGAGAGGGTAAATACTTATCACAAGAAAAGGGAGTTGTGTACCCAAACCATCGGGTCGAATCTAATATGCAAAGTGGAAATTTTGAGGTAAAATTTGATGGTTGTATAAAGGCTTTAGAACTCCTTCCTACGGACGAAGAGTCAAAAATCCATCCATCTTCAGTTTATGGAATTACCAAGCAAAATCAAGAGCAAATGGTAATGACAGTATGCAAAGCTATTGGAATTGCACCAGTAGCATTTAGATACCAAAATGTTTATGGGCCAGGACAATCTCTCACAAATCCATATACAGGAATATTATCAATTTTTTCTACATTAATCCGTAATGGGAAAGAAATAAATATTTTTGAAGATGGAAAAGAATCAAGAGATTTTGTTTTTATAGATGATGTTGTTGATGCCACTATATTGGGGATTGAAAATGATAAAGCTAATAATGAAGTATTTAATGTTGGTACGGGTGTAGCAACTGATGTAAATACTGTTGTTAAATATTTAACGAGTAATTATGGAATAGATATTCCTGTGAAAATTTCAGGAAATTATCGTATTGGAGACATACGGCATAACTTTGCAGACTTGACAAAAATTACATCTTTGTTAGGTTATAAACCTAAAGTAACATTCGAAGAGGGCATAGCAAAATTCGTACATTGGGTAAAGACACAGGCAATAGTAAAAGATAGATACAGTGACTCAATAGAGGAGATGAAACAAAAAGGATTGTTCAAATGAATAAATTAAATACGATTTCTGTTTTATTTATAACCCCTTTTTTTTTCGGGTATGAAGTTTCGATAAAAAATGCAATCATTGAAAATGGTTATGATGTAGATTTATTTGATGAAAGACCATCAAATAAATCTATTTTTAAGGCAATTTCAAGAGTAAAAAAAAGTATCATAAAGAGCCAAATTAATAAGTATTACGATAAAATTTTTTCAAAAATTCAGGGAAAGCAATACTCATATTTTTTATTGATAAAAGGTGAGACAATTCCAGAAAATTTTATCATTAAATTTAAAAAGAATAACCCTCATGCAAAGCTAATATTCTATTCATACGATTCCATCAATAACAATGTAAACTCTTTACAAATTCTAAAGCACTTTGATTCTTGTTATAGCTTTGATTTTGAGGATGTGAAAAATTATCCTTCATTTAAATTAAAGCATCTTTTCTACACAAAAGAGTATATCAACAAAGAATATGATAGTATTGAAAGAATATATACTATCTCTTTTGTGGGGACACTTCACTCGAATAGACACAGTGTAATTAGAAATTTATTTGGGGCTTTTAAGAATACCTTTACCTTTTTTTATTTACCTGCAAAATGGTTCTTCTATTTTAACAAGCTAACCAATAAGGATTTTAGAAATATCAAAATGGAAGAAATATCTTTTGATAAAATATCAAAAGAAGAAGTTGCTAAGATATTTAAGTCTTCGAAGTCGGTATTAGATATTCAACGTTTTAATCAAACAGGTCTAACGATGCGTACATTTGAAGTATTAGCCTCTGGTGCGATTTTAATAACAATCAATCCTTACATCAAATACGTAGACTTCTATAGAACAAATAATATTATAGTAATAGATGAAATTCCTTCTGCTACAAATATTTTAGAAATTAAAAGCAAAATAATAGATAAAGGAGGGAATGATTTATCACAAGATGTTAATTTTCAGAAATATTTCATAAATAACTGGGTCAAAGAGTTTTTTTTATAATATTTTGTAAGTCCCCTATTTAGCTCATCTTTCAATAACGATATTGATTTATGACCTTTGTCAAAAATAAAATATACTGTAATTAGGATTCCCTTTGGGCCTGTAACTAATTGATAATCAACAAGTTATGTCAAAATAAAACCCCGAATATGCTCAAATTTGGCATATATCGGGGTTTTTCGTATTTTGCGTTTGCTAAAACAATGAAATACAGATGCAATATACACTTTTCGACCTTAATTCTCCAAACTTCTCCAAATTGTTACGTTGATTGCATAAAAATTTTAGCCGTGTAACGGCGTAATATTTGTAAAAATTGAGAGAGTTTTTTAATCGCAAAGGTGCATCGCACCGTTATGTTTCGGTGCGATGCACCTCAAAATGGTTTTTAGGACTCAATTAC
>JANNDY010000004.1:0-2974 GCA_031378345.1 Emticicia sp.
GAAAATTAACAGAAATTTTTGAGGAAGAAGCAAAGAAAAAATTTATTGATGAACCTGCACAAATGAAATTGCTGATAGTAGTTGACAAACTGCTGACAGGTTTTGATGCTCCAAGTGCAACCTATCTTTATATTGATAAACGAATGCAAGACCACGGTTTGTTTCAGGCAATTTGCCGGGTGAACCGTTTGGATGGTGATGATAAAGAATACGGCTACATTATTGACTACAAAGATTTGTTCATGAGTTTGGAAAAGTCAATTGATGATTACACAACAGAAGTTTTTGACGGTTATGAAAAAGAAGATGTAGAAGGTTTGCTCACAGACCGATTGAAAAAAGGAAAAGAAAGGTTGGATGATGCTTTGGAAAGTATCAAAGCATTAATTGAACCAGTTGCAGCACCGAAAGACCAAATAGCTTTCAGAAAATATTTTTGTGGTAACACCGAAAACCCTGATGATTTAAAAGACAACGAACAGAAACGGATTGCTCTTTACAAACAGACCATTGCTTTAGTTCGGGCTTACGCAAACATTGCAAACGAAATGGAGGAAGCAGGTTACTCTGAAAAGGAAATTGAGCAGATAAAAATTGATGTAAAGTATTTTGAAAATCTAAGAGCAGAAATAAAATTGGCAAGTGGCGACTACATTGATTTGAAAGTGTATGAACCTGCCATGCGACATCTCATAGACACATACATAAGTGCAGAGGAAAGCGAAAAGATTTCTGCCTTTGACGATTTGACTTTGGTGCAGCTGATTGTAGAACGAGGCGAAGATGCAATTGAAAGTTTGCCAAACTCTATCAAGAAAAATAAAGAAGCAGTTGCAGAAACAATTGAAAACAATATTCGCAGATTGATAATTGATGAAACGCCAACCAATCCGATTTACTTTGAAAAAATGTCGGTGCTGTTGGATGAATTGATTAAAGCAAGGAAACAGGAAGCAATCAATTACAAAAAGTATTTGGAAAAAATTGTTGAACTCACAAGGCGAATTATAAAACCTGAATCATCGTCTGCTTATCCGAAAACATTAAACTCAAGAGCAAAGAGAGCATTGTTTGACAACCTGAATCGCAATGAAAAATTGGCGATTGATATTGACGCTGCAATTATTAAAACAAAGAAAGATGATTGGAGAGGAAATAAAATCAAGGAGAAAGAAATCAGAAATGTAATTAAGAAACTGATTGCCGACCCAACAGAAGTAGAACGAATTTTTGATTTAGTGTTTAACCAGAAAACCGATTATTGATGCAACAGATAACGGTTTCAAATATCACAGTTGATGTAGTAAAGAAGAAAATAAAAAATCTTCACTTAGCCGTGTATCCGCCAACAGGCAGAGTGCGTATTGCAGCACCCTTGCAGACAAATGACGAAGCGATAAGATTGTTTGCCATTTCAAAATTAGGTTGGATAAAACGACACCAAAAAACTTTTATAAATCAAGACAGAGAATCAGCAAGAGAATTTGTTTCGGGTGAAAGTCATTACTTCAATGGAAAAAGATTTTTGCTAAAAGTGATTGAACAGGACACAATGCCAAGTGTTGTGATGCAACATAAAAAAATTGAACTCCGTGTAAAGACAGGAAGCACAACAAAACAACGGGCAACAGTTTTGAATGAGTGGTTTCGGGAACAATTGAAAAATCAAATTCCAGAATTGATTGAGAAGTGGGAAGGGACAATGAAAGTAAAGTTGAATAACTGGGGAGTGAAGCAAATGAAAACCAAGTGGGGAACTTGCAACATTGAAGAAAGAAGAATTTGGTTGAACTTAGAACTTGCAAAGAAGCCGACACGGTGTTTAGAATATATCATAGTACATGAAATGGTTCACTTACTTGAACGGCATCACAACGACAGTTTTGTTTCTCACATGGATAAATATTTTCCGCAATGGAGAATATGTAAAATGGAACTAAACAATTTACCTGTAAGTCATTCGGATTGGAACTATTAAATATGAAAGAAGTCATTACAAATCTGGCAAATCACATTAAGTTTTGAACTAAAAGTATAAGCAATGGCCGAAGCACCAAGTCAGGCACATTTGCAAGGCACACAAAGCCGACACACAAAAGCCAACCTTGCAAAAGAGCCTGCCTTGTTCCTACGCTTCCGGGACACACCCTGCTTCGTTGGACACAGACATTCAATTCAAGTTACCAAGACGAAGGGCGAACACATAACAGGGAGTTTGCTGCTATGCTGGCAGACGAACATATTCTCAGCTTCATATCGCTATCAGCCCATATCCAGCTGACGGAATTCTATCAGCTTTTGTTGTTATCTTCATCATCAGTTTTTCAATCAGCAGCGGCTCCGGGCTGGACATTATAAAATACCAGCACAGCAGCAAGCTCTGTCCGTTAGCTGCAACCCGGACTTTCTAAATATTATTTCGTATGAAAAATATAATCGCTTTCATTCTTTTACTAAATACAGTAAATACATTTGGACAAAAGATATTTACTGATACTAAAGACCCCTTTACAAACATAAGAACCGTTTCTACTACTCTCGATCCATTATACAGAGTTGGGTTTACTAATATTTTGCAAGTTCAAACTTCTGTTACTATTCAAAATGATAGTATAACTTCTTGTAACTTCGCCTTAATTGTTCCAGCAGTTTCTTACCAAATTGAAAAATTAGATTCTAGTTTTAAAGATGTATGCCTCTTTAAAGACGAATCAGGGAATATTTATCTAGGGAAAGTAACTTCATCCGTTTCTACTGCAGTATTAGGCTCCACGTATAATTTATTCACATGCGTCTTCACAAAAGAGGATTTCCTAAAATTAATGAATGCAAAAATAACAGACATTAAGATTACAACTACGGGTGGCAAAGGTGGGTTATTCCCAATCGACAAGAAACGACAAGATAATATAGCGAACCAAATAAAAATCCTTTTAAAATTTTTTAAATAGACTAATGGGCTGCCGCTAACAGT
>JANNDY010000018.1:0-12963 GCA_031378345.1 Emticicia sp.
AAGGTTTCTGGGCAGTTCAAAACTGGTCAAAATGCCTTTTGTGTCATTCGTTCTGTCATTGATACTTTGCTTAAAAGACAATTAGAGGTACTTCCATACCTAAATTTAATCATCAAAAATCAACCTGTGTGGTAACGAAAAATTTAAGGTTTATTAATAATTGTGATAGTTTTTCAAAAAGAGGAGAGAAATTCATGAAGAAAATCTCCCCAACCTTTTTTCTTTCTACCACGAAAGGTCTTATTTATTTTGGATTGAATAATTCTCGATAATTTTAGAAAAACTCAAAGTTTTTCTACGAGAAAGGCTAATTGCTTCATCATTTTGCATTTCTATTTGAGAAGTTTCGTTTTCAAACCCTTTCATAAAATTGAGATTGATAATATTGGAGCGATTTGGTTGAAAAAAGTGCAAATCTTTCAGTCGGTTTCCAATCTTGCTGAGGTTGGTCGAACTCAAAATCGAGCTACCATCTTGCAGATAAATAATTGTATAATTGATGACGGCTTTGAGCATCACGATGTCATGCAGAGGCAGGTTCATTCGTCCGCCTACATGTACTGTTTGAAGGTCTTTCATGGTAGAATTTTGTTTAGCTTTTGGATAAAAGGTTTTATTCAATAATTTTACCCTTTTTTTGCTAAATATTTGTCCATTCTGTTTTTTGAAATAATCATTGACTGATTGGCTAAGGCATTATCCGAAAAATCGTTGAGGAAAACGATGAGTTGGTCTTTGTCGAAATTATCAAGCACATTTTCATAAATCCAAGTATATGTTTTGGCATCAAACATGGCTTTGGTGGACATCAGCGGAGAGGAGCGATGATTGAATGTAAAACTGCTATCAAAATCATTCGATATGAGGGCATTTGCTGTGGCTTGAAGTTGCAAAACCGTATAATCTCCATTTTTTTGTACATCTGAACTCATTGCGTTTAATGCACCAATGATTTTTGTTACATCGGTGGTTTCATAGGCAGTTTTTGTATAGGAATCATACTTTGCGGCATCGGCTGATTCGCCTATTTGATTCAAAAAAATCAAACGTTTATTATCTTTTATCAAATTATTGTAGCTGGTGTTTAGGTCAGATTTATTGCCTAATTTAATTCCACTTTTATCATTTAGTTTGGCGATGTATTGATTCAAAAAATCAGGCGTTGGCTTCATTTCTGTGAAAAGAAAGCCTTGAAAGTTTAGACTTACTACTATGATTTCAGTTGGATTGTCTTGTAACCATTCGATAATCGTTGAAATCAGGTGGTCAATATTGCGTCCTGGTACTAATTTATGCTGGTGGTAAAGATTATTGATGTCAGAATCAAGGGCATCTTTAACAGTGGTAGGACGTACAAAATCATCAGCATAAGCACAAAAACCCGGTCGAATGTCAAAGTATCTAATGCCCAATCTCAGTTGTGCCGTAATACCGTCTTTTTGTGTCATTGCCAAGTTTACGAGAATATCGACACCGTGATTTTTTATAACATTTTGTAGCGTTTTTATGTCTTCTTTAAGATTAACAATTTGTTCCTGGGTCAGGTCTATATGATAACTTTCTAATTTATCATTACTGAGTTGGCTGATAAAATTGGTATATTGGTTTGAGTCAATAATCTGCATGGCTTCATCTGCCGTGTACATTCCAGTATCATGCGAACCAGCCAAAGCAAAGGTATTTAATGGACAATTACCGTATTTGTCATTTTCTTTAATGAGGCTTCCCATCCAATTTTCAAGGTTTTTGGTAACATATACATACGATTGATCATGGTTTGTCAGGGAAGAAAAATGACCAGATGAGGCATCATAAAACCCATAAGAGACTGTGTAGTCATCTCCAAAAACAGCATTTTCATCAAGTGTTTCTTCAATATTGGTATCGCCTACGTTGCCAGTATATGGAGCAATATCAACATACTTATTCAATACTGATTTTCCATCTGAATCATACACATTCCACTCAAAACGACCAGTATGTGAAAGTAAGCCAATATTGGACTCGCTGATTTCAATATCGCCCGATTGAATCTCTGGATTATCTTTTGAAGAAAAACTGATGGTATCATGAGAAAAACCTAAATCAGATGGAACTTTGAATTTGATTTTGAAATCATTTTTTGCAATGAAAGCATAATAATCTACGCCTTTACTTGGGTTTAAAATATTCATGGTTTAGTCGATTATTTTTATTAAAATTTTAATACGACAAACTTAAGTAGAAGAATAAAAGGAGTGTTAGCAAAGATGTGTCAATCTATTACGCTATTGTTGCAGAGCAAAATTGCGACTTATAGTATTGTCTTATTTGCTTATACTATTGTTGCAGAATATTTGTAAGTTGCTGATAATCAGTTGGTTGTGAAATGACATTGAAGTTTGAATTAAAGTTTGTAACTTTGTTGAAATTAATAATTATTGATATTTTAAACATAATGAACCATGAAATCAGAAATCTCATTTCAGGAATTGGAACTACGTCAGAGAGAAATCTTATCCAATCAGCACTCTTTTTCCTTAGAAAAAGCGAAGGAGCAAGTAGAACGTTTGAAAAATCAGAATTCTTCAATAAAGAAGATGAAATAGAAAAATTAATAGAATTTGCAAACCAAAATCAGTTTTGGTTTGAGTCGCTAAATGAAAGTAGGTTCATTGGTGAAGGTGCTGAACAAAAAGTCTATTTAAACCAAGATGGAAAAAGTGTTATCAAAATCAACGACACTATCTTTTATGCTTCGTGGAATGATTATTTTATAAGTCTTCTAATTCATAATTTTTTATTTCCAAGTACAGCTTATCAATTACTTGGATTTTGTCAAAAAGAAGATGTTTTTTATTCTGTTGTAGAACAACCTTTTGTAGAATCAACAGAATCCACAGATTTAACCAAGTTTAAATTTTTCTTGGAATGTAATGGATTTAAGCACAAGAAAAACAATGATTATTATAATGTCGAATTGGGTGTTATCTTGGAAGACTTACATAATGAAAATGTACTTACAAATCATGGCGTATTTTTCATAATTGATAGTGCAATATTTTTGTTAGAAATCTCCAATCAATAGCTATATTTCGAATCACTTCCCCCAATCCGAAGGCGAAACACCAAAATATTCTTGAAAAGTTTTGGAGAAGTAAGGCAGGTTTTCAAAGCCAACTTGGTAGCCAATTTCTGACACCGTTCCAGCTTTTTGTTTGAGCAAATTTGCCGCTTTTTGTAAGCGTAAATTTCTTATAAATTCAGAGGTAGTTTGGTCCGAAATCGCTTTTAATTTTCGGTGCATAGTCGCTCGACTCATGCTCATAGCTTCGCAAAACTGTTCCAAATCAAAGCCGCTATCGCTCATGTTTTTTTCGATAATTTCTTTTGCTTTAATTAAGAACTTTTCGTCCATAGATGGTATTTTTGCTTGCTGTGGAGCGTTTTCAGTAGAAAGTTGACTGTATTTTTGCCTTAAATTTTCTCTTTGGGTAACCAAGTTTCTAACTCTTGCTTTCAATTCTTCAGTTTCAAAAGGCTTTGTGAGATAGTCGTCTGCACCGAGTTCGAGGCTTTCGAGGCGGTCTTCAATCGTTGCTTTTGCAGTCAGCATCACTACAGGAATATGGCTTGTACGAACATCAGATTTTAGGTTTTTACAAAATCCCATGCCATCTAAAACAGGCATCATTAGGTCAGTAATTACAATGTCTGGAATAATTTCAAAGGCTTTTTCTAAGCCAATTTGTCCATTTTCTGCTTCAATTATTTGGTAATTTTTACTGAAAATTCGCTTAATCAAAGTTCTAATATCAGCATTGTCTTCAACGAGTAAAAGCAAAGGAGCATCATTATTTTCTTCAATAAAATGGCTTTTTGTATGAATATCACTCGAAAAATCATTGGTATTTTTTATCAAAATAGCTTCTTCAATAATTTTTTTATCTTTCCAAGTTTCTTTATCAATCGGAAGCGTTATTTGAAATTCTGTACCTTTTTTAAGCTCACTTTTTACTGAAATCTGACCTTTCAAAACCCCAACTAATTCTTTCACCAAAGCCAAACCAATGCCTGTGCCTTCATAATTTTGGTGTGTGCCGTCATGCAACGAATCACTATTTGCCTGATAAAATCTATCAAAAATAAAAGGGAGCATTTCAGGTTTTATGCCAATGCCGAAGTCTTGGACTGTCATTTTTACAAAATCATTTTCATAAACAACATCAACCAAAACTCTACCTTTTTGTGGCGTAAATTTGAAGGCATTTGATAGCAAATTATTGATAATGGTTTCTGTTTTTTCGGCATCAAAAAAGGCATCTTTTTGTTTGAGATTTTGGTTGAATTGAAAAATAATTTGCTTGCTTTGTGCCAAAGATTCAAACGAAGCTATCAATTGTTTCATAAAGATTGCCATATCGCCTTTTTGAATCTTTACTTCAAGTTTTCCTGCTTCTAATTTTGATAAATCAAGAAACTGATTGATTAGATTTTGCAAACGAGTTACATTTTTTTGCATGACCGAAATACCCCATTCGTTAGGAAACTTTTTGCTTAAATCTGCCAAAGGAGCTACCAAAAGTGTGAGTGGCGTGCGAAATTCGTGCGAAATATTGGTAAAAAAAGTAGTTTTTAGGGTATCCAATTCTTGCAGTTTTTCTGTTTCAATTTTCCCTTTAAAATACGAATCTTCCAGTTTCAGATTTTCGATTTTTGATTTTTTCAACAAAACGCCTGTAATGAATGGAATGGAAATAAAATCTAAGAAAAAAGTAAATTGAACGATATTAAAATTGGCAGTAAAATTATAAAAACCTGCATTTCGTAAGTAAAAAGCACTAAAAGCAGGCAAATAAACTATCAAAGGAGAAATATACCAAAAGGAAGGTTTGTGAATTTTGAAATAAAACCAAGTCGAAAATAAGAGCTGAAATGTTACAAAAAATGCCATAAATCCAATAAATACATGAGATAGATAGGCATGATGAAAAAACATATTTAACGCCAAATTTAAAGCCCCTATTGCACCAAAAGCTATAAATAACCATTTTATTTTTGGTAAATATTTTTTTATTTCAAAAACACTATAGATATAAAACGACATGACCCCTGGAACAAAAGAAAGGGTAAAATAAAATGCCAAATTGGATAAATATGGCGACGACGAAAAGACAAAACTGGCATAACCTCCCGAAAAATAATAAACAAAGCACAACAAAATCCCCCAATAGCTGTAGGCACGAAAATTTTTGTCATAAAACATATAAAATAGCAACGAAATGTGGAACGCAAATCGCATCAAAATTAAGCCCAAAATCAATTCTCTTGAATCTCCAAACTCTTTGTATTGTAAATAATGAAGATTTTCGACCAAGTTTATTTTGAAATTATTATACTGGCTATTTTTTATTTTTAAGTAAAATGTTTGAGAAGAATTTGACTTGATTTTTATTGAAAACGAAGGGTACTTACTTTTGATTGTTTTTTTTGAAAAAATCTCTAAATCGCCTTCTTTTAGCAGATTTACTTGCCCAATTTCATTTCTGACATACAAATCAGCCACATCAATGTACCAATTTGACACTTGAACGATGTATATATAATCGTTTTTGAGTTTTGAGTTTATAGTAAATTTAATCCAAAAAGTGCTTGGCGAAAAATGAAAATTATACTCTTCATCTTTGAAATCTTGAAATTTAACGTGTTCAACTTCTTCAAAACTCAACTTGCCTGTTTTGTCTTCAATAAATGAAGATTTTGAACATAAATTTATAACCTGAGCATCGTTTTCGAGGTTTACACGAGGTTGAATGGGTTTTTGAGCAACAGAAAAATTGGTTATGAATAGAAATAAGAAGAAAAATTTAAAAAAGATAGGTGGAAATTTCATGGATTTTTGGGACTTGAAACTTAAACTTAAAGATAAACACGTAAATATAATAAAATTGCTTTCAATTGTAAAATATTGTAAAACCACAATAATTATTGAAGCTTGGCATATTCAAAATTTGGCATGTTTTTCCTGTAAATGTCTTATAATCAAGTATTTGTCAGAAAGCCATTTAAAACCAAAAACCCTTCAAATCTTAGCGAAAAGAAGGGTTTTTGCTGTGTCCGAGCAAAGCCGAGGACAGTGAAGACTAATTACTACACCCCTCAATCTGAGCTTTGAAACTCGAACCAGGGTGCGAAACTACTTGGAAGCCCGGAGTTAAGTTTATGGCATTTCCTGCTTTATAATTAATTCTTGAAGCTCCAGTAATATTATTTCTTGCATTAATAGTTTGTATTGCTTTTTTGGTGGCAGTGCCAAATGGATAATCGTTTGTTGGACTAACCAAATTATAGATTAAAGGATTAACCGTTAAAGGCAAAAGGCTATAATTTCCACTTGCTGCAGGGTCGGTAGAAATGACTTTTATTCTATAACTTTCTCCTCCGATAGCCAAAGGTGGAATGGTGCAAAGCACACTTCCAGCTACAGTTGATGTGCCGATTATTTGAGGATTGGTGAAACTTCCATTCGGGTCAGAGAGTAAAACTTGGAATAGATTTCCACCTGCAAAAGTGCCTGTTGTGGTAAAACTCACATTGACCGTAGCCCCAGCACAGAATTCAGTTCCAGTGAAAGTTGGCGTTGAAATCGTTGGGGCATTTCCTATGATTGTGAAGTTTGTAACGATTGGTCCATAAGTAGTTCCGCCTGTTCGGTTAACACCAAAATAGCCAGTAGTAGTCAATGAGTAAGTTCCCGGTGCTAAAACTTGCCCATAAATATTGTTTCCAGTATTATCAAAAAGGGCATACGGTTCTACATTTTGGAGTGTAGTCCAGTTCAAACCGGGACCAGTTATTGTCATTTCTACACTTCCAATAGTTACCGTATTACAAATCGGTCGGACAACTATCGAAGTTGCCGTAGGTCTTTGAGCAATGTTTTGTCCGTTAGTCAAATTCAATAAATATTGGGAAGGATTTCCTGCCAAAACATAGTCATAAGCTAAGATTTGGACACAAGGATCTACACCCGACACTACGACATTTGTAGTAGCAGTTGCAGAGCAACCTACATTTGTAACAGTTACGGTATAAGTTCCCCCAAGTGGAGGTTGGGCATTATTGATAGTCGGAGTTGCGGAGGTACTTGAAAAACTATTTGGTCCAGACCAACTATAAATCGTACCACCTGAAGCACTCAAAGAGATAGTTTGACCAAACAAATAAGGGCCATTATTACTTGCAGTGGCGATTGGCAAGGCTTTTATTTCAAGTCCAGAAACTGCCGTACTTGCAGGACTTGGACAACCGTTAACCGTACAAGTTGCTGTTATTGAATAAGTACCAATTGCCGAAAGTGTTAAACTCGTGCCAGTTGCTGCCCCTTGCGACCAAGTAATTGTTCCTGCACAACCACTTGCTGTAAGATTTATTGTTGAAGGCGAACAAACAGCTGATGCAGTAGTAGCCCCAATAGTTGGAGCAGCAGGTGTTTGTTTTATTTCCAAACCACTCACTGCGGTACTTGGGTCAGAAGTACAGCCATTGACGGTACAAGTAGCCGTTATTGAGTAAGTTCCGACTGTTGAAAGTGTCAAACTTGTGCCAGTTGCCACCCCTTGCGACCACGTAGCAGTTCCTGCACAACCGCTTGCTGTAAGGTTTAAAGTTGCAGGCGTACAAACAGATGAAGCACTTGTTAAAACAATCGTAGGAGGGGAAGGTTTAGCTTTAATTTCAAGACCAGAAACTGCTGAACTTGCTCCACTTGGACAACCATTAATCGTACAAGTTGCCGTAATTGAATAAGTACCGACAGCAGAAAGTGTCAAACTTGTGCCTGTGGCACCTCCTTGCGACCATGTTACTGTTCCTGCACAACCACTTGCTGTTAAAGTCAAAGTTGAAGGCGAGCAAACAACCAATTGGGCAGGTGGGGTAATCGTTGGAGCAGTAGGTGTTTGTTTAATTTCAAGACCTGTAACTGCCGAACTTGCGTCAGAAGTGCATCCATTGATAGTACAAGTTGCTGTTATCGAATAAGTTCCGACCGCTGAAAGTGTCAAACTTGTGCCAGTAGCTGCTCCCTGAGACCAAGTTACAGTTCCTGCACAGCCACTTGCTGTAAGGTTTAAAGTTGAAGGGGTACAAACTGAAGAAGCAGAAGTTAAAGTAATTGTCGGAGGTAAAGGTTTAGCTTTTATTTCAAGTCCAGAAACAGCTGTACTTGCAGGACTTTGACAGCCGCTAACCGTACAAGTTGCTGTTATTGAATAAGTTCCAACTGCCGAAAGTGTTAAACTCGTTCCTGTTGAATTATCCGACCATGTTACTGTTCCTGCACAACCACTTGCGGTTAAAGTCAAAGTTGAAGGCGAGCAAACAACCAATTGGGCAGGTGGGGTAATCGTTGGAGCAGCAGGTGTTTGTTTAATTTCCAAACCTGAAACTGCCGAACTTGCATCAGAAATACAACCATTCACAGTACAAGTTGCTGTTATCGAATAAGTTCCAACTGCTGAAAGTGTTAAACTTGTGCCAGTAGCTGCTCCCTGCGACCAAGTTACAGTTCCTGCACAACCACTTGCTGTAAGGTTTAAAGTTGCTGGCGTACAAACTGATGAGGCAGAAGTTAAAGTTAACGTAGGAGGTGCTGGGATAGCATTGACCACCACCCCTGTAGTTGCCGAAGCCGAGCATCCGTTGCTATTGGTAATAGTGAGCGTATATGTACCATTTGCAGCAGTTGTAACACTACTGATTAATGGAGCTTGGATACTTGAACTAAACGAATTAGGACCAGACCAAGCGTAAGCGGTCATACCAGCGTTTGAATTGAAAGTCAAAGTAGTACCAACACATTTTGGCGAATCAGAACTTGGATTTGGCACTGGTAATGTATTGATAACCACATTCGTAGTAGCGGTAGCCGTACAACCTCCATTTACAACTACGACTGAATAGACACCCCCAGCAAGTGATGTAACATTATTTACACTCGGATTTTGTAATGATGAAGTAAATGAATTTGGTCCTGTCCAGCTATAAGATGATGCAGAGCCTGATGATAAATTCAAAGTATTTCCTACACATACAGGCGAATTAGACGATGCATTAGGATTTATAACTGCTACCTGTGTAGTTGCTGTGGCACTGCAAGTACCATTTCCATAACCCAACGTAACTGTATAATCCGTAGTCGCATTTACGGTTGGATTAATAGTTTGAGTCGTAGCACCACCAGGATTCCAAAGATAAGTATTAGCTGTGCTTGCTGTTAAAGTTACTGGCGTACCTGCACAAACCGATGTATTTGGCGTAACAGTTATGCCGACTGCCTCACGTGGTAATTCTACTGTTAATTTATAATCAGCACAACCTGTCCCAGGATTTACTTCATGCACTACCACTACAATTGTTCCATTGGCGGGAATAGTTGCTTCATAAAACGCCGTTAGTGGAAATGATGAACCGTGGTCAGCTAAATAATTGGTACTCACAGAAGTAGGATTAAAACTACCAAGATAAACGGCTGAAAAAAGAGTAGTTCCGCAACCTGATTTTAGACCAATGGTAGCACAAACAGGTACATTTCTTGGATTTGTAATAGTATAACTATCATAGAACCTTGAACCTGATGTAGTGAAATTACCTGGGTAACTTGTTGGAGCTGCACAAGTAGAAGCTACAGCAAAACGATTCATTCTACCAGTTTGTTGAGCATCGCCTGCACCCAATGAACCATTGAAAGAAAAATCTCCAAAACTCACAGCGGTTGTATCACGAGCTGAACAATTATATTGATTGGTTACAATTGCCCGGTAAACACCAGAGGTTGTTACTACCTGCGTTTGTGTAGTACCTCCAAATGCAGTAAAAGAATTGGGATTTGCTATTCCAGTCAGACTTCTTTCCCATGCGTAAGTATAATTTGGGTCAGCAGGGGCAGAAAGCGTTGAGCTACTACCCTGACAAAATGATATTCCAGTATCGGTAATTGTGGCTGATGCTGGATTTGGATTCACCAAAACTGTTACCGTGATTGGCGTACCCGTACACGTTGTTCCTGCATTGGTATATGATGGGGTAATGGTAAAAGTTACCGTTACTGGCAAAGCAGTAGTATTTGTTAAAGTTCCCGAAATATTGCCTGAACCACTTGCTGCAATACCTGTTACAGTGGCAGTGTTATCTCTTGTCCAATTAAAGACCGTTCCTGCAACAGGACCATTTAATACAATACCTTTCGTTTCTTTGGGTGCTGTTGGAACAATATCCGATGACGGGTCTGGTAATAAAGGTCTACTTGGAGCAGGATTATTAAAGGTAATACCTGTTATACTTGCCCCTGAACATATTGTTTGGCTTGGTGTACTGGCGGTTGCCGTTGGAATTGGATTGACTACAACTGTTGCCGTGATCGGTGTTCCATTACAAGTACCTACTGGCGTAATGGTAAATGTTACCGTGATAGGAGCATCTGTTGTATTGGTTAATGACCCCGAAATATCTCCCGAACCACTGGCAGCAATGCCAGTTACAGCCGTTGTATTATCTCTTGTCCACGAATAGCTACTTGCCGTTCCTGTAATCGCAATCGTTGTAATTGGCCCTGCACTACAAATTGTTTGAGTGCTTGGCGTTGCTATGGCTGTTGCCAAAGCATTTATCACCACCCCTGTTGTAGCCGAAGCAGAGCAAGCACCGTTTGTAACAGTCAGAGTATAAGTGCCATTTGCTGCTGTAGTTACATTGCTAATACTCGGAGCTTGAATACTTGAACTAAACGAATTAGGTCCCATCCAAGCATATGTGGTCATTCCAGCAACAGAATTGAAGGTCAAAGTAGTACCAGCACATTTGGGCGAATCCGAACTTGGATTTGAAACTGGCGTGATATTAACTGTTACTGATGTCGTCGCCGAAGCCGAACAACCATTTGAATTCGTAACAGTTACCGTGTATGATCCTCCTTCGGCTGTTGTTGCACTTGTAATACTTGGATTTTGAATAGATGAACTAAACGAATTAGGTCCTGTCCATGAATAAGTTGTCATTCCTGCAATTGAACTTAAATTTAAAGTATTTCCACTACAAAGAGGCGAATTACTACTTGGATTAGGTACTGGCAAGGCATTTACCACCATCGTTATAGCTGCCGTAGCAGTACAACCTGTGGAAGTAACTGTTACAGTATATGCTCCCCCATTTCCTGCTATTGCACTGGCAATAGTTGGATTTTGGAGGGTTGAAGTAAACGAATTTGGTCCTGACCATAAGTATGTACCACTTCCTGTGCTTGACAAGTTAATTGCTTGACCTACACAAAGTGGTGTATTTCCAGCGGCAGTTGCAGTTGGAGTTTGATTGATAATGACCGCTGTAGTTGCCGAAGCCGTACATCCAAAACTTGTCGTCTGGGTGACTGTATATGTTCCTTGAGCTACAATAGTTACATTCGAAATACTCGGATTTTGTAAAGTTGAAGTAAAGCTATTCGGTCCTGACCAAAAGTATGTTGTACTTGATGCCGATGATAAATTCAATGAATTTCCTGTACAAACTGGAGTGTTACTGCTTGGTGCTGGGACAGGCAAAGAATTGACTGTTACAGAAGTAGTCGCCGAAGCAGAACACCCACCAGAACCAGTTACTGTTACACTATAAGTTTGAGCCCCTGTTGCGGTCGGAACTGCTGTAGTACTATTGGCATTTACCATAACAATTCCATTTCCACTCCAAAGATAGGTCGTGGCACCAGCTGGTGCTGATAAATTTATTGTACCATTGACACAAACCGAACTTGGTGTTGGTGTTATGGTAGCGGATGGTGCTGCATTTACAGTTACAGAAGTAGTAGCTGTTGCCGTACAACCTGCCGAACTTGTAGCTGTTAAACTATAAGTTTGAGCCCCAGAAGCAGTTGGAACTGCAGTGGTACTATTTGCATTTGCCAAAACTATTCCATTTCCACTCCAAAGATAAGTAGTAGCACCTGCTGGTGCTGATAGACTTAAAGTTGCATTCTGGCAGATTGGGTTTGGATTGGCCGTGATAGTTGCAACAGGATTGGCATTCCCCGTGCCTATAATATTTATTACATAAGGGCTATTGGTAGCATCATTATTACTTAATGTTACCGTAGCATTTTTTAAACCAGCCGAACTTGGGTCAAATTGTACGGTAAATGTAACCGACCCAGCCGCCGCAATGGGCGAAGTTGGTTGCGTTGTAATTGAAAAATGACTCGCATCTGCACCACCCAAATCTGCCAACGGGCTACCTGAAAGCGTTAAATTTGAATTTCCAGAATTTTTAATAGTATAAGTTTTACTAACCGTACCTGCCGATAAACAAACCCCGCCAAAATCTGTATTATTGCCAGTAGCTGCCGCTCCGCCATTAGTAATCGCAACATTTGAAGCATCAACTACTTCAATAATTGGTAAAGTATTAACAACGGTATAGTTGAAATTATCAATCTCACATAGCGTTAAACTTCCACCAGTGCTTACTTGAATCGCAGTCAGTAAAACATTATCAAGCGGTGTGCCTACGAATGAGATATTTTGTTGCCAACCTGCACCTGTGGCAGATGTTGCGGTGATGGTTTGGGTTGCTGTAACTGTTCCTCCACCAAATAAAGTACCTGTAAAAGTTACAGGACCCGAAGAGAAAGCCGTCTCGGACGTACCTACCCAAGCATCTAAAAAGTTCAGTTTGAAAGCTTTGTTAGGCGAGGTAATTGAAAAAGTACCCTGATTACCAACTGCATTATTGCTTGAAGTTAGATAAAAAGTAGAAGACCCACTTCCAAAAGTGCTTGCTTGTTTGACTTTGAACCCACCCGATGCTGAGAAGTTGACTGAGTTCTGAGAAAAAGTAAGAGCATTGTTAGTTTCATCTTCAAAAGTTTCAACCACACTATCATCATTAAGAATCGTTCCAATACCTGTTTGTTTCAAATAGACCGTTCCGTTTGTA
>JANNDY010000064.1:0-81157 GCA_031378345.1 Emticicia sp.
GGGTTCTTATATTTCTTTAATCCGTAAATTACATTTACGGCTATTCAAGTTATAGCCCTTCGGGCTACCTTTTGCAAGGAAATTACAATATAACTTGCTGATATTCAGATACTTATATCAAAAACAATATCATCAATTTAAGAAATCAAATCAATAAAGATTCCCTAAAAAATCACTGAAGAATACACTCATATTTTTTGTAACTAATTTGTAACTTCCAAATAGTATTTTTGTACCATCAAACAAACCTAAATATTAAATATCATGGCAAATCAAGCAGAAAATAAAGAAAAAGCAACAAAAACTACTACAAAAGCAGCAAAAACAGAAGTTAAAGCAGTTTCTACACCAGTAAAAAAAGCTGTTGCTCCAAAAACAACAACTCCAAAAGCAGCAGTAAAACCAACCGTTAAAGTAGAAACACCGAAAGTAGAAACACCGAAAATTGAAGTTCCAAAAATTGAAGCTCCGAAAGCTCCAAAAGAAAAATCTACAATGGAAAAAGTTATTGATGCGGGCAAAACTACAAGTAAAATTGTTACGAGAGCTGGTACAAAAATTATCGGTAGCTCAATCGAAACTACTAAAACAATTGCTGGAATTTATAAAAAAGCAGGCAAAAAGGCCTTTGAATTAGGCAAAGAATTATTGACAGACACAAGCAAAGTTGTAGCCAAAAATCGCAAAAATGTACGTGATACTTCGGTACAGGCTTTCAAAGAAACCGTAGAAACCATCAAAGATAGCAACATCATCGAAAACCCTTTGAAAGGTATGATGAAGTCGAAGAAAAAGTAAATTTCGCACAAAAAATGAAAGAAAAAATCAGTAAGCCCTCTTTGTTTCTGCACCTAACAGAAATTTTTAGGGCAGCGTACGAATTTATAAAAGCAATAATTTTCGAAAGAAAATTTTCTTATCATAATATTGGAAACGCTCAACCCATTATAGTAATTCCGGGTTTATTGACAACTGATTTATCTACAACTTTATTGAGAACATTTTTAACAAAATTAGGTTTTAATGTTTTTGGTTGGGGAATGGGTCGAAATCTTGGGCGATTAGAAAGCTTACCTATTTTGATAGAAAAAGTTGAGAAAATAAATGAGGCTCACCAACAAAAAATTATTATTATTGGCTGGAGTATGGGGGGGATTTTTACTCGTGAAATAGCAAAAGCAAGACCCGAGTTAGTAAAACGAACCATAACGATGGGCAGCCCATTTGCAGATGTAAATGCCCCAAATTGGGCAAAATGGATTTTTGATATATTGAATAAAGGCATAGTTATTGATGATGCATTTGTGGCACAATTACCCAATCCAGCTCCAGTTCCGACACTTGCACTTTATTCCAAACTTGATGGAATAGTGCCTTGGAGAGCCTGTATGGAGACTTTTGAAGATGAAATACATACAAACATGGAAATAAAGAGTAGTCATATTGGTATGGGGGCAAACCCTGAAGTGATGAAAATTATATACTCAGCATTAAAGTAAGAGAATTTTTAGGGTTTATTAATAAAGCCGTTTCAATGTAATTTGATTCGGCTTTTTCTTGTTTTTATTGAAATGAATTTTTCACAATTTTTATAGTAAATTTGTGAATGAATTATCCAATCTACATGGACTACAATGCCACGACGCCTCTCGACAAGAGGGTTTTGGAAGCAATGTTACCTTATTTGACCGAGCATTTTGGTAATGCTGCCAGTCGCTCGCATGCCTACGGATGGAAAGCAGCCGAAGCTGTTGATATTGCACGCCAACAAGTTGCAAGCCTTTTGGGAGCAAGTGAAAAAGAAATTATTTTTACAAGTGGAGCAACTGAATCCATCAATTTGGCTATCAAAGGCACTTTTGAAGCCCTTCGTTTTAAAGGAAATCATATCATTACAGTAAAAGCGGAGCATAAGGCCGTGCTCGACACTTGTCAGCATTTAGAAAAAATAGGCTCAGAAATTACCTATTTAGAAGTAGATTCAGAAGGTAATATTTCATTAGAAAACCTCGAAAAAGCAATTCGCACAAGCACTATTTTGATTTCGGTGATGGCAGCCAATAATGAAATCGGAGTCATTCATCCTATCAAAGAAATAGCAAAAATTGCTCATCAACACAATGTCTTGTTTCATACAGATGCTACCCAAGCCGTAGGTAAAATTCCGATAAATGTGATAGAAGATGGCATTGATTTATTAAGTTTTTCGGGACATAAAATTTATGGACCAAAAGGCGTTGGGGGTTTATTTGTTAGAAAAAAACTCAATATCATTGCCCAGCAAGATGGTGGAAAACACGAGCGTGGTATGAGGTCGGGAACACTAAATGTTGCAGGAATTGTAGGCTTAGGCGAAGCCTCAGAAATTTGTCAAAACATAATGTTTGAAGAAGCTATTCGCCTTTCAGATTTGCGAAATAAATTAGAAAATGGCATCTTAGAAAATGTTCCAAATACACAAATAAATGGAGATTCAAGGCGTCGTTTGCCAAATACAAGCAACATTAATTTTGGCAAAATTGACGGCGAACAATTACTAATGGATCTCAACGAAATAGCCGTTTCTAATGGTTCTGCCTGCAACTCTGCCTCTACCGAGCCAAGTTATATCTTAAAAGCAATGGGTTTAGATGATACTTTGGCATACAGTTCGATAAGATTTAGCTTAGGCAGAATGACCCAAGAAAATGACATTACAATCGCCATAAAACATATAGCGAATGTAGTGAAAAGAATGTAAATATTTACTTCAAACCCGCGTTTGCAAGGTCTTTATAACCTCCGCCCGAAAGATTATAAACTTGCTTAAAACCAGCCGCTTGTAAAATCGGTGCAGCTTTGCTACTACGTCCGCCTGCTGCACAATAGACAAAAACGGGCTTGTTTTTATCTAATTTTTCAATTTGTTGCTTGAAATCTACATCATTGAAATTCATGCATTTTGACGAGGCAATTTTGCCCGATTGCCATTCTTGAGGTGTTCTTACGTCAAGCAATTGAGCGTCTTTTGTAGTTTTTATTTTAGCTACAAATTCTTGCGGAGCAAGGTTTACATTTTGGGCTTTTGTGCCGAAAAACGAGAAAAGCAAAATTGCGAAAACCAAAAAAGGAGCCTTTGAAGACATGATGCCAAATATTAAAGGGTGAATAAATTTATACAAAACTAATGATTTTGTGTAAACTTACGCATTTATGGCAAATCTAAAACTGCACTCACAGGAAAATGGTCGGAAGGATAACGCCCCCCCCAAGCCTCAGAATGTGTAGCATGACTCAGACATTTAATGCCATTTTTGACAAAAATATAGTCAATATGAGAACCAGGTATTTCTTCGCCTTTGAAGCCATTAAATGTACTATATGGGCCATAATGGGGAATTTTGCTTATTTTTTCAGTATCTGTCAGATGCAAAGGGTCGTTTTCATTTGTGATAATTTGAATGGGTTCGGAGTCTGGTTTTGCATTGAAATCTCCCGTAAGAATAGCTGGTTTTTTACCAGTAATTTCGGCCATTTTCTTTAAAACTAATTTTGAACTTTCTCTGCGAGCCACTTGCCCTTTGTGGTCGAAATGTGTATTGAAAACATAGAATGTTTTTCCAGTTTTGTTTTCTTTAAAATACCCATAAGTTACCACTCTTCGGCAAACAGCGTCCCAGCCAAAACCAACTTTTTCGCAACTATCACTCAGCCAAAAAGTATGGCTTTTTAGCAAAGTAAATTTGTTTTTTTGATACATAATTGGCGAAAACTCACCCGCTTCTTTTCCATCATCTCGCCCTTTGCCTATCCATGCGAAATCAGGTAGTTGATTTGATAAATCTTTAATTTGGTTGATGAGTGCTTCTTGCATACCTATAAAATCAGCTCCATGAAATTTGATTAATTCGGCTGCATGTTCTTTTCGATTTGACCATTGATTGATGCTATCACCTTTATTATCATAGCGAATATTGAACGTCATTACTTTTATTTGTGCATTCGATTCAAGAAAACAGCATGCAAAAATCAAAAAAGAGAAGAATATTTTTTTCATTAGGGATAAAGTTGGAAAAGTAAACTTGCCAAAAATTTCAGCAAGTTTACTTTTATTTGATGAAGTGCTTTTACGACAGTATAATTACCAACCAGCGTTTTGTTTAAGATTTGGATTTGTGATAATATCACCCGTTGGAATAGGATAATAATAATTTTTATCCAACCATTTTCTTGGAATATTATTCAACCACGTCAATTCGCCTGCTGAATCTCCTGCAATTAATTGAGAATTTGGTTTTCCTGCTATCGTTGGAGTAACTTCAACATACGTTACTCCCGGTACTTTGGTTGGTGAAGTAGTTTTGAAAAAAGCTACGTCTAAAATACCATCTTCGTTCAAATCCATTGGTGTATTAAGGCTTGGTACATACATTCCGTTCCATTCATTTTGCATCAATTCGCCTCTTCTCCAACGCACAATGTCATCAAAACGGAAGCCTTCCAAGCATAATTCAATGCCCCTTTCACGGCGAACTTCCAACAAAATTGGGTCGTTTATTTCTGGAAAATATTTCGTTTTCAAGTAATTATCAACCACCGTAGGGAGTGTTGTAAGTCCACCTGTGATTCCTGCACGCTTTCTCAAAGCACCAATTGATAATGCCCAGTCGGCATTTGTCATTGTGCCTAATTCGGCTTTTGCTTCTGCATAAATAAGTAAAACTTCTGCCAATCTGAAAATCGTAACAGAGTTGATATTCAAATCACGGGTATCATAATACATATCGTCCAATGCCCATTTGATAGGCATATAGCCTGTAAATGTATAAGAAAACAAGGGTGGAGAGGCAACAGGAACACCATTACTCACTCTTTTGTAATCGCCCACACGAATGGTTTGTTGAAGTCTTTTATCTCTATTTTTTACTTCATCTTTAAACAACATTGTTTTGTAGGCAGCATTATTTGTATAAGGCGTGCCGTCAATATTCAAATAAGTATTGATGAAAGTTCTGATAAAACTTGCTTTATCGCCATACGTTCCACTTGTCCAGTACCAGTTACCATCGTTGAGGTTATTTAAAGCCAAATCACAAACTGCCGACATCATCACCTCCGTAGCGATTGGGGCAGGATTAATAAATACTTGGCGATACGATTTGTCTGTTCCTGCACCTTCGTAGAGTTTATAACCACCTTCATCTATAACTTTTTTTGCAGCTACGGCAGCTTGCGTAAGCAAACCTGCGGACGAAGCCTGCAAATTAAAACCAGTATGGTATTTTCTGAAAGTACCTTCGTGCAAAGCAACTCTTGCTTTAAGGGCAAAAGCCACATATTTTGTAACCAAACTCCGTGTAGCTTCGCTATTTGAAGTGATGTTTAGACTTGCGTAATCTAAATCTGCCAACACAGAATCCATGACCATTACTCTTGAATCACGCCCTTTTGTTAATAGCTCAGTATCTGTTACATCAAGTGGTTTGTTTATCCAAGGTACATCTCCGAAGCGTTTTACTTTATCAAAATAGAAATATGCTCTGAAAAACTTGGCAATTCCGAGATAGTTTTTTCTCACTGCCAAAGGGACTTTTGGGTCGTTACAGTTTTGAATGAAATAATTGATATTTCTCAAATCTGTCCATGTCCAACCTGTACTTGTATTGGCAGTATAATTTCCTTCTGTAATAAACGCAGGCGAATCTTTACGAGCCTGATAGTCTGACATGGCATCAGCACGATGCAAGTTTTTGCCGTTGATGATATTATAAAACGAATTTGTATATAAAATCAAGCCACTTTCACTACCAAAAATTGGGCCTTTGGTGGTGGTAGCTTCGGGCAGTTCTTCTAAATCACAACTTACAAAAATCGTTGTTGCAAGCAGTAGAATGATATATTTTAGTTTCATATTTTTATTTTTTTTGCTTTTAGCTGACCTCGGCTTCGCTCGGTCATCGCAGCCATTAGCATTTTTATAAAGAATTATTTAGCTAATTCCTAAGACCTAAATCCTAGTACCTAAAAAGTAATTGATAAACCAAGTGTTACACTTTTCATGATTGGATAGTTGTAACCATCACCCGAATTTCCACCAGGTGAAAATACTTGGTCGGAAGCAACTGCACTTTCCACATCAAAATCTCTTGTGATTTTGAAAAGAGGAGAAAGTGTCCATAAATTTTCACCCGAAACAAAAACCCTTGCTGCCGATGAGCCAATTTTTGAAGCCACCGTTTTAGGTAAATTATAGCCCAATTGAATATTTTTCAAACGCATATACCTGACATTTTGAAGGTATTTTGTTTGAGGTGCCGACAATGTTCCATTGGCGTTACTGGCAATGCGAGAAACATATCGTGGAAAATAGGCATCAGGGTTTTGTTCTGTCCAGATATTTCCAATCTGACTTGCAGGAATTCCACCATAAGGGCGGTTATATTGTCCCCAAAACAAACTTGCCTCACGACTTGGATACCAATCTTGCTTGCCTACGCCCTGCACAAATGCCGAAAAGAAGAAATTATTCCAATCAGCTCCAAGCATCACACCATAAGTAAATCGAGGTGTTGAGTTACCAATAATTGAACGGTCGCCTGGGTTTTCAACTCTTTCTGTTCCTGGAGTAATCGCCCCATCACCATTGGTATCTTTGAATTTTATATCTCCCGGAAACCAAAGTCCACTTGAGGCAGTTCTGAATAAATTTTGAGAAGCACTATTCTTCACATCTTCCGCCGACTTGTAAAATCCATCGGTGGTATAGCCCCAAATTTCACCCAAAACTTGTCCTTCATAATAATCGCTCAATAATTTTTGAGGGTTATTATATTTCAAAATAGTTGATTTGTAGTCAGAAAGGGTCAATCTTACATCATAATTCAAGGTTTTTGCTCCTGTTTTTATTTTATCACGGTAAGAAAGCATTGCCTCAAAACCCTTGGTTTTCAAATCGGCATAGTTCCCTTTCGGAGCAGTTGCACCAAAAACCGCAGGAAGCGTCAAACCAACAGTGAACATATCGGTCGTGGTTCGAGTATAAACATCTGCTACAAAATTTAAGCGATTATTGAGCATTGCTAAGTCAATTCCGAAGTTTTGGGTTGTGGCAGTTTCCCAAGTCAAACCTTCGGGAATCACAGTAGGGTTTCTGGTTTGCTGAGGTTTTTGTCCATTCAAAATTAAACCAGATTGCGTAATGCCAAATTGTTCCAAGTAAGCATACGAACCAATATTTCCATTGCCAAGCGAGCCATACGACGCTCTTAGTTTTAGGTCGGAAATAATATTTTCAGGAACGTGCCAAAAAGATTCTTTTGAAAGTCTCCAACCGACTGAATAAGAAGGAAAAAATGCATAACGTTGATTAGCAGGAAACTTCGAAGAACCATCATATCGACCATTGATTTCAAACAAATAACGGTCTTTGTATGAATAATTCAGTCTTGAAAAACCACCCATGATTTTCCAAACTTCCCAACCACCTGTTGTTGTGGTAACTTGTCCTAATGCCAAATTGATGTCGTTGGCATCTTCAAAAATCAAGCCGTTTCGTTGAGCCGACAGACGTTTGAAATTTGATTGTTCATAGTTATAACCCACCATAAACTTCAAATAGTGGTCATTTTTGAAGGTGTTTTCGTATTCTGAATACAAGTTAGAGGTCATATACGCAGTTTCACGATAAACATCATTCAAGAAATTAGTTGTTGTACCAACGTAGGCAATCACGCCAGGCTTGATGCTATACGGCACAGGCACGGCTTTGGTTCTATCATTATTGTCGGTGTTTTGAATCGTAAAATCGCCTTTGATTCTGAATTTATCTTTGAAAAAAGAAGTAGCAAAACCAGTCGTATTTCTGAACACTTTTTTGTTGTTGTCAATGCCATTTTTTCCATAATAAAAATCACCAACATTATAAGCAGCAGAAGCCGTTAGCGTTCCGTCAGGATTCAATAATGGCGATGGAACAGGGCCTTCGTCAGCAATATTTCGCCAAATACCGCCACCTTCACCAACATTCAGCGGGTTGTGGTATTTCATGTCCGAAAACTGCGACATATTATTTATTTTCAACCAAGGATACAATTGTATAGAGCCTTTTCCTGTAAAATTAAAGATACGATAATCATCAGAATTATAGCGAAACAAGCCTGTTTGTCCCAAATATCTGCCTGTAAGCAAATAACTTGCTTTTTCGGAACTTCCCGAAATGCTAAGATTATGCTCGTTTGAACTATTTTGGTCTTTGTAAAGCAAGTCGTAATAAGCGGTGTTTCCATAATACACATATTCGCCTGTAACTGGGTCAATTTCGACTTCGGGCAAGCCACCAACTTCTTTTCTTCTCTTAAATTCGTTCAAATATGCTTGTGAAAATTTGAGTGTTTTGTTAGCATTTTGAGGAAAAGTTCCACCAAAATTCACAAAAGATTCGGCAAACATCGAAGACCAAGTATAACCATCAGAAACTAAATCAGGCTTTGCAATAGCACCTTTGAAAGAATAATTGGTAGAATAAGTGATGTTGGTTTTTCCGACAGTAGGATTTTTGGTAGTTATCAAAACCACGCCAAAAACGCCTCTTGCCCCATAAATCGAAGCTGAAGCTGCATCTTTTAGCAAAGTGATGGTTGCTATGTCATTGGGATTTATCAAACTTGGGTCGCCCTCAACATTATCAATCAAAACCAAGGCACTTCCACCTTGTCCGATTGAAGTTGTACCTCTAATATTAAAAGTTGGGGCTTGGTTTGGTTTTCCATCACCCATTTTGATGTTTAAGTTTGGCAAAACCCCCTGCAAACCTTGGTTAAGGTTTGTCATGGCACGATTTTCATAAGCCTCGCTCGTAATCATATCAACTGCACCTGTCAAATTAGCTTTCTTTTGCGAGCCATAACCAACCACAACTACCTCAGAAAGTTGCTTGATGTCAGCTTTTAGAGAAACCGTTATGTCAGATTGATTGCCGACTTTAATCTCTTGCGGAGCATAACCAACAAATGAAAAAACCAAAACGGTCTGCTCGTTTGGTACATCAATTTTGAATTTTCCATTAACATCTGTATTTGTACCTTTTGAAGTTCCTTTGATGGCAACACTCACGCCCGGAATTCCAGAGCCTGTTTCATCGCTCACCGTTCCTGTTATTGACTTGTCAATGGGTTGAACGGCGAGCTTTATTTCGTCGGAAGCTGGTTCGTTCAAACTACCTATTTTATTAGCTTTTTCAGGAATAGCTGGACTCAAAATGATTTGTCCACCAATAATTTTATGCGAAACTTGGTAAAGTTTCAGCACCATTTCTAAGACTTCGGATAATTTTTTGTCAGAAAGTGTCATTGAAACCTTTCGGTCGGCTTGAATCGCCTTCGAGTTATAAACAAACTTGGCATCGGTCTGCTGTTCGATTTGATTCAGCACCGTGCGAAGTTTCATGCCTTCAACTTTTAGCGAAACCGACTTGTTGAGCATTTCTTGAGCCTTACCATCGAAGGCAAAAGAAACTCCCACAAACAGCACCGCCAAGGTCAGTTGTAAAAGTGAGATTTTCATGATAGTCAGTAGTAATTGACCGTTTTGTCGAGTTTTTTTCATAGATTTGAAATGTTTTGTTAGATTTTCGTAAGATTTGGCGAAACACACCCTTTGCTTATTTTGGCTCGTAACCAATCAAAAGGGTTTACTTTTAGGCTGACAATGCTCGTAACATTGTCGGCTTTTTTTAATTGCAAAGGTAAATGAGGTACTTTTTGCAGATTAGGTTTTCATGTTTTGTTTAGGTTAAGTTTTGGTGTTAAAAATATTGATTGTTTAATTTTGAATATCATTCACAGCCTTTTCCATTTATCAAAATGGTTGTTCCTTTTACCTCGTAAGTTGCACCAACAGCCGCACAGATAATATCTAATTTGGTGTAAAGATGCTGGTTCGTAATGTCGGCTGTGAGTATGCAGTTGTTCATTGTTTCATTTTCTACGATAATTTCTAAACCATAAGCCTCTCTTAGTTTTTTCAAAACTTCGTTCATTGGCGTATCATCAAACTCGAAAAATACCTTTGTATCTTGAATGTTAGTTGTTTGAATAATCGGATTTGCTACGATATTGGTTACAAAAAGGTTACTTTCTGCAAAAAACGTAACTTTATGGTTAGGCAATAAAATCACCCCGTTGGTTAGTTTATTTGTTTTCGTTTTATCGTTTTCTTTTTCATAAACCGAAACCCTACCCGACACAACCTCAACTTCCACTTTCTTAACTCCATCAATGCTTTTCACATAAAAACTCGTCCCCAAAACCTTCGTAGTTACATTGCCTGCATAAACAAAAAATGGTTTCTGTGGGTTTTTCTGAACCTCAAAAAAGCCTTCGCCTATTAAATAAACCTCTCGCTTATCAGTATTGAAATGTTCAGGATAACTTAGTTTGCTCTTGGGTTGAAGCGTTACTTGGCTACCATCCTCTAAGGTGATTTTTTTTGCTTGATTAGATAAATTTTGTATTTCAAGCATTCCTTTGGGGATATTTCGTTCCATTGAATCGCTTGTGTCTAAAATACCCTTTTGCAGATAGTTCCAAGCAAAAAGACCTAATAAAAGCAAAACAGAGGCAGCAATACCAACTATGAAATTATTTTTTTTCCAAAACTTTAAAGTTGGTGTTTCTTCTGCTTCATTCTCTCCAAAGGTTTGCCCTCTGATTTTTTGCCACAACTTTTCTTCTAAATCTTTGATATTCCATGCACTATCAGGCACTTCTTCCAATAAGTCATACCAATGCTCTACAACTTTTTGTTCTTCATTGGTGCAATTGCCATTAAGGTATTTATTTAAAAGTATGGCAAATGATTGGCGATTCATATTTTTCATTGGTTTTGAGTATAAGTCAAAGAAGTCGGCAACAACCGCAAATAGTTTAATAATTTCTTTAAATATTTATATAAAACAAGCCTTTTCCGGGAATGTTCTTTGAAAAATACAATAGTTTATAGGGTTTTTTAACGAAGAAAAAGCAAAATAGAGATGGCAATAAATTCACGAAGGCGAACTCGGAGAGCTTTGAGAGCTTGGGTAATATGGTATTCCACAGTTCGCTCAGGAATATCTAACTTTTGAGAAATTTCTTTGACAGATTGATATTCAAGGCGATTCAATCTAAATATCTGTTGCGTTTTTTCTGGCAATTGTTCAACCGCATTTTCAATAGCAACCGAAAGCTCATTAAAAGCAACTGATTCATCAACATCATCTGTTTGTTCAAGTTTTTTGAAAGAATATTCGATAAACTTTTCTTGTAGTATTTGCTTCTTTATCTGATTGATTATCAGGTATTTAAGCGAAGTATTGAGGTATGCTTCGAGGTTTTGAATGTTTACTTTTTCACGTTTTTCCCAAAGACTGATGAATAAATCTTGCAAAAGCTCTTCGATAATTTCTTTTGAACGAAGTTTGAATTGAGCCGAACGCAGCAGTTTTTGCCAATATCTCCTATAAATTTCTTCAAAAGCCTCCTGCTCTCCTACCCGTAGGAGCTTCACTAATAGTTCATCACTTAGGATTTTGTACTGCATTCATATTGGTGTTAGGTTTTGCAAATGTAGGATAATTTTTGAATACAAAAAGGGCAAAAGCTATCGCTTCTGCCCTTTTTGTATTCAGACGATTTAGAAAGCGGAACGCCGCCCGATCGTCCCACAAATAATTATCTCAATTGGAACTGAACACGTGTGTTTGACTTCTTGCCGTCTGGCGTAGTATAGTCAGAACTTGGGTCTTCATCACCTTGACCTTCGTAAGTCATACGTGCTTTGCTGATACATTTTTTCTTCAAGAAATAAGAATAAATAGCACAAGCACGAAGTTTAGCTGCACGAAGGTTTGTAGCAGAGCTTGAACCATCGTTGAACGCCGAGATATTTAAGATACTATCTGGACATCTTTGCAACAAAGCACAAACACGGTCAAGGCTCTTGTAAGAATTTGGCTTCAATTTGTTTGTACCGCTATAGAATTCTATATTTTGTGCAGCAAAACTCAAATCGTCCAATTCTGCTTGTGAAATTTCACAACCACTTGCCGTTCTATATCCTTTAGGAACTAATAGTCCATTTACATATCCTTCTGGGCAACCATCGTTAGATGCTAAACCAGCCAAATCTGGACATTTGTCTTGTGCATCAGCAACACCATCACCATCAAGGTCTGGGCAACCTTTTGCCGAAGCAACACCTTTTACAGTTGGGCAAGCATCATCTTTATCTGCAATGCCATCACCATCAGTATCTGGGCAACCATTCAATGATGCAGGACCAGCTTCGTTTGGACAAGCATCATCTTTATCTGCAATGCCATCACCGTCAGTATCTGGGCAACCTTTCAATGCTTTCACACCCGCTACATCTGGGCAAGCATCGTCTTTGTCAGCAACACCATCTTTATCACGGTCAGGGCAGCCTTTCAATGCTATTGTTCCTACTTGTGTAGGGCAATCATCATCTTTATCGGCAATACCATCACCGTCAGTATCTGGGCATCCTTTCAATGCCATTGGTCCCGGTTGTGTAGGGCATGCATCGTCTTTGTCAGGAATTCCATCACCGTCAGTATCTGGGCAACCTTGGAATTTACGTAAACCTTTTTCTGTAGGACAAGCATCACATCTATCAACAACACCATCTTTATCTTGGTCTTTATCTCCAAAACGATATGATCCAAGTAAATTGGCAACTAAATAGCCATCATTGAAAGCTTTTCCATTAGGAGCAAGCCCTGTACCTGTTCCTAAAGCAGTAGTTGAAAGTTTTGTGCCATCAAGATAATCAGAGAAAGCATAACGATAACCAACTTCAGCTCCGATTGTCCATCTTTCGGCAGCATTATATTTTACACCTACACCAAATGGTAGAACCAAAGCTGCCTTTTTAAGATCTGCCTTGTCTTGGTCTAAAAGTCTTTGAATTGGGGGAAATGCTCCACCAGATTGTACTGTAACCGTTGGATTTGTAAGAGCAACTCCTAAACCTCCAAATAAATAAGGAGAAAGTGTTTTTTTGAAAGTACCATCACAAGTATATCTGCGTTCTCTTAATGGGTAATATTCTCCTAATAAAGCTATCTCAGTTAGTGGAGAAGAAAACTTCAAACGACGATAATTCCAGCGACCATCTGGTTGGTCAAGGTCATTTCCAGCCAATCTACCTACTAATATTTGTCCACGAAGGGCAAAATAGTCATTGATATGTCGGCGAACAAACGCACCAATCATTAGGCTATTTGCCGAGGCATAAGGCTTACTACAATGCATATCACCAAAATATTGGTTAATGCCGACGGGAAGACCAACTTCCCACTTATAGGGCTTGCAAACTTTACAAGAGTCTTGTGCTTGTGATGTTAGCGATAAAGTTAATAACGCTACAAAAAGGAATGTAAACTTCTTCATGTTGGGGGAATTTTATTGTTTTGTACTTACGAAATAATATCAAAATTGGACAAATCAAAAGATTTTAAGCCGCAATTTAACTGTAATCTTTAGCAAAGAAAAAAAAAATTGTTAGAAATTTCTACAAAAAGGCATATTTTTTTACTAAAAATGATTATTCGGTCATTTCTTTCAATTTATTATTCCTGCTAAATCGATTATAAAGGCATATTCCATTGCTACTTCTTTGAGAGAAGCAAACCTCCCCGAAGCACCACCGTGCCCCGCTTCCATATTTACGTGCATGAGCAAAAGGTTATTATCGGTTTTCATTGTACGTAGTTTGGCAACCCATTTTGCTGGCTCAAAATACTGCACTTGCGAGTCGTGCAAGCCTGTTGTTACGAGTATATTTGGATATGATTTTTTCTCCACATTGTCGTAGGGCGAGTATGACAGCATATATTCGTAAGAATCTTTGTTTTTGGGATTTCCCCATTCTTCAAATTCTCCTGTTGTTAGTGGAATGGTTTCGTCAAGCATTGTCGTAACAACATCAACAAAGGGAACGGCTGCTACTACGCCTCGGTATAGCTCAGGTTTTAAGTTTACGATAGCTCCCATGAGTAAACCGCCTGCACTTCCGCCCAAAGCAAAAAGTTTGTTGGGGTTACAATATTTGTTTTTTATCAAAAATTCCGAACAATCAACAAAATCATTGAAAGTATTCTTTTTCTTAAACATTTTGCCATTATCGTACCATTCACGCCCCATTTCTTGCCCGCCACGAATGTGAGCAATCGCATAGACAAAACCTCTATCCAATAAACTCAAGCGACTTGAACTAAAAGTTGCATCGGTTGATGAGCCATAAGAACCATAAGCATATTGAAGTAGCGGAGATGTGCCGTCAATCTTCGTTCCTTTTCTGTAAACTATCGAAACTGGCACTTTTGCTCCATCACGAACTGTTACAAAAACTCGCTCGGACACATAATTATTTTTGTCAAATCCACCCAAAACTGTTTGTTGTTTTTTCAACTCCTTTGCTTTGGAATTCATGTCATAATCGAAGGTCGAACTTGGCGTTGTCAATGAGGTATAACCATAACGCAAAGTGGTAGTTTCAAAATCTGGATTTGCTCCAATATTGGCATCGTAGGCAGGTTCGCCAAAGTTCAAATAATGCTCGTCTTTCGTTGTTTGATTAATGATTCTGATTTGAGTAAGACCTTGATTTTTTTCTTGCACAACCAAATGATTTTTGAAAACTTCGATTCCTTCTAAATAAACATCTTTTCTATGGGCAATTACTTCTTTCCATGAAGATTTGTCGGAAGTTTGCCCTTCTTTTACTTCCATCAGCTTGAAATTGAGGGCATTGTCAATGTTTGTACGCACATAAAATTTATCTTGAAAATGCTCAATATTATATTCATGTCCATGCTTACGGGTAGAAAAAACCTTAAATTCTCCAGTAGGATTTGATGCTTCCAATAAGCGATATTCCGAAGACACGCCATTATGGTCGCAACCAATAGCAATATATTTTTTTGACTTCATGCGATAAAGCCCCATGTAAAACTGGTTGTCTTTTTCTTCATAAATCAAGGCATCGGTTTTTACGTCAGTACCCAAAACGTGTCGCCAAACTTGGTAACCCAAAAGCGTTTGTTGGTCACGGACAATATAAAAAAGTGTTTTGTTGTCTGCCGCCCAAGCGTAGCTTCCGCCCTCAGTGTTTTTGATTTGGTCTTTGAATAATTTGCCTGTTTTCAAATCTTTGAAGCGAACCGTGTAGTTTCGACGACTTATGGTGTCAGTTCCATAAGCCATAATCGCCTCATTATCAGATATTTCGTAGCCACCAACGCTAAAATATTTTTTGCCTTTACCCAGTTTATTTCCATCAAGAATTATTTCTTCGGGAGCTGTCAAACTACCTTTTTTTCTACAATAAACAGCATATTCTCCACCTTCAATAAACTTTGCATAATAGTAATAATTGCCATCTTTTACAGGCACCGATTCATCTTTTTCTTTGATGCGACCTTTCATTTCTTGAAAAAGTTTTTCTTGTAAAGCCTTCACAGGAGTCATTACGGCATCTAAATACGTATTTTCAGCTTTTAAGTAAGTCAATACTTCGGGGTTTTCACGCTCGTTGAGCCAATAATAATTATCCACACGAGTAAAATCGTGAATCTTCATTTCTTTGGGTTTTGCTTGCACTACTGGCGTGGGTAATCCAGTGTTTTTCATTGTCTGTCCGATGCTCATGCTTGGAATGATTAAGAGAAATAAATAGTGTAATTTTTTCATGGTTTTTAAGGTTTGAATGATGATTTTTGACAAAAATAAAAAATTTTTGAGGAATTGTTTCGTTTTTAGATAAATGACACACTAAAATATTTAGCCTTTTTAATAAAAAACCAAAAAAATAACGATTTTTACATTTAATATTACACTTTCAACATTTATATAAAAACAACCTATTGTAAACCTAATGAAAAAACGAACCTTTGCATTAATAATAGCGGTATTTGTAGCTACACTTTCAGCTTTCAAAATAAAAGGAGATAGTCTTGAAAGTGTTTTTGTAAAAATCAATCAAGAAGTCCTTTACCGTGGGCGTTCTTACGAAACCCTTGAAATAGCAACCTCAACAATTGGACATCGCCTAACGGGTAGCACCAATGGCAAAAAAGCAGAGGAATTTGCCTACAAACTACTAAAAGAGTATGGTTTTGTAGATGTGAAATACCTGCCGTTTGAGGTAGAATCTTGGGCGAGAGATACCGTCAGCCTTTCGATTGTGCCTCGTAAAAGCGATAATTTTGTTGAATTGCCTGTGGTTGCTTTGGCACATTCGCCTGTTTCGTCGCACCTCAAATCGCCCATTGTTGATTGTGGTGATGGTGTAGAAGCTGATTTTGAAAAAGTAAAAGAGCAAATAAAAGGCAAGGTTGCCTTGTTTAATATCAATATTCAATCGCCTGAAAATAAGGGAAAGAAAAACCTTCATCGTTCTGAAAAAACGGCTTTGGCAATCAAATATGGAGCATCGGGCGTAATTATTGCCAATTCGGTTGATGGTGGTGTACTTTTGACAGGAACTGCTTCGGTAACTGGTGAATTGATTCCTATTCCTGCGGTTTGTATTTCGGTAGAAAGTGGAAAAGTGATTCGCAAATGGTTGAGCGAAGAGCCAAATCTTTTGGCAATTATTGATATGAGGAATTTCAGCCGACCTATAAGAGCAAGAAATGTAATAGCAACGCTTCCTGGAAATTCAAAAAAATATAAGAAAGAAAAAATCGTCATTGGTGGGCATCTTGACTCGTGGGATTTGGCAACAGGTGCAATGGATAATGGCATCGGTTCGTTTACGGTGATGGACGTGGCAAGGGTTTTTCAGGCACTCAATCTTCGACCAAAACGTACGATTGAATTTGTACTTTTCATGGGCGAAGAACAGGGTTTGCTTGGCTCGAAAGCTATGGTGAAAAAATATAAGGTAGAAGGAAAACTCGACCAAGTGCAAATGATGATAAACCTCGATATGGTAAACAATGCCAAAGGTTTCAACGCCATGGGGCGGCCAGAACTTCGCAAGTTTTTTGATGAAATTGGTAAAAAAATCAAGGCTATTGACTCAACTTTCACCAATGTAAATCCAAATGGTGCAGGCTTACACTCTGACCATCAGCCTTTTATGATTGAAGGCGTGCCTGTTTGTTCGCCGTCAGGCAGTTTTCCAATCAAAGCCTATAATTGCTATCATGCCAACTGCGACCGCTTCGATTTGATTGATAAAAAACAAATCACCAATAATGTTCGCTTCACAGCAATGATGCTTTATGCTTTGGCAGAAGCCGACCAACTACCAGTAAAGAAAATGAATGACCAAGAAACAAAAGAGTTTTTAATTAAGCAAAATCTGAAAAATGAATTGATTATTGGCAAAGATTGGCGTTGGGAACAGTGAGAAAATGTAGAATATAGAATTAAGAATATAGAATGATTTTGAACGAAAAAAAGCCTCATAAAACAGCAAGTTTATGAGGCTTTTTTTCATTCTTAACTATTATCGGCTTAACTTTGTTATCCAAAAAAAGAATTTTCGAAATGCTCATAGATAATCACGGCAGACCCATTAATTATTTGCGATTGGCAGTAACCGACCGCTGTAATTTGCGTTGTTTTTACTGTATGCCCGAAGAAGGAATTCAGTATTTGCCAAAACCACACTTGTTGAGTTACGAAGAAATGATTCGTTTGGTAACAATTTTGGCAGAAATGGGCATTTCTAAAGTAAGAATTACGGGCGGAGAGCCTTTTGTGAGGCGAGATATTATTCCTTTTTTGTGGAAAGTATCAGAAATCGAAGGTATCGAAAAAATTAATATTACTACGAATGGCGTGCTAACTGCTCCATTAGTGCCAGAATTAAAGAAAATAGGCATTAGTTCAGTAAATTTGAGCCTTGATTCACTCGACCGTCAAAGGTTTTTTGAAATCACTCGCCGTGATGAGTTTCCGAAAGTTTGGGAAACTTTAGAAACTTTGCTTGAACATGATATTCCTGTAAAAATAAATACAGTTGTGGTTACGGGCAAAAACGACGAAGATATTTTGTCGATGGTTGAGTTGGCTCGCAGCAAAAATGTTTCGGTACGATTTATTGAAGAAATGCCCTTCAATGGTGCAGGTTTACGCCCCGAACAGTTAGAGTTTTGGAGTTATCGCCGTATCATAGATTTGATTCGTTCGGTGTATCCTGACTTATATAAGTTGCAAGACGAAGCAAATTCGACCTCTTATAATTACCAAATTCCGAACTTTAAAGGTTCAATTGGCGTTATTGCTGCTTTTAGTAGAACTTTTTGTGGCACTTGTAATCGCATCAGAGTTACGCCAACTGGCAGTTTCCGAACTTGTTTGTACGATGATGGCGTTTTCAATGTTCGAGATTTTATGCGTCAGAAACTTTCTGATGAAGAGATTAAAGCCTTGATTTACAATGCTTTACAAAATCGGGCAAAGGACGGTTTCGAGGCGGAAGGTCGCCGAACAAGTTTAGTTTCGGAGTCAATGACGACGATTGGAGGGTGAGGGGGAAATGAGTGAATGAGCGAATTAATGAATGAGTGAATAAAAGATTTTTCAATTTCAAATTTCAAAAAAACAATATGTTAAAGGCAGAAATGATTACCGATAAGGGTACAATGCTTATCGAATTTTATGAGCAAGATGCTCCAATTGCAGTGAATAACTTTATTACATTAGCAAAAAAAGGCTTTTATGATGGTTTAATTTTCCACCGTGTAATTCCCAATTTCATGGTACAAGGTGGCGACCCAACTGGCACAGGTGCAGGCGGACCGGGCTATAAAATTCAATGCGAATTGACAGGAAACAACCAATACCACGACAAAGGCGTACTTTCGATGGCTCATGCGGGACGAAATACTGGTGGTTCACAGTTTTTTATATGCCATAATCGCTCAAATACGCAACATTTAGACCGTAATCATACTTGTTTTGGCAAAGTAATTGAAGGTTTGGAGATTGTTGATGAGATTCGTCAAGGCGATAAAATTCAAAAAATCAATGTGATTGAGGAAGTTGCTTAATATTTGGCAAAAAAATTGCAAAAAACTGCTTGGAATGTAATATTTCCAAGCAGTTTTTTGTTCATTAAAAATACACCCTTAATCAGAATACAATTTTATGCAAGAAAGTAGTTCGCTTCTCGGTTTTCTTCTTACCGCACTTTTAGCGGGTTTTGCTTCCATATTTATGCCTTGTATCTACCCGATTATGCCCATGACGGTTAGTTTTTTTACAAAACAATCGCATGGTACTCGCAAAGCGACATTTTATGGTTTGTCAATAATGTTTGTTTTTGGCTTGATTGGCTTAGTTGCAACTGTTTTTGGGGCTCCATTTCTCAATTTTATCAGTACACATTGGATTCCAAATTTGATATTTTTTGTCATTTTTATTATCTTCGGAATCTCTCTTTTGGGGGCTTTTGAAATAGTTTTGCCACATAATATGGTCAATAACATAGATAGAATGTCCGAAAAAGGTGGGCTTCTTGGCATATTTTTTATGGCTCTTACATTGGTTGTAGTGTCGTTTTCATGCACAGCTCCATTTGTTGGTTCGTTATTAATTATAGCAGCAAAAGGCGAAGTTTGGCGACCTTTGTGGGGAATGCTGGCATTTGGATTACCTTTTGGTGTAGTTTTTACATCACTTGCGATGTTTCCACAATGGCTGAAAAGTTTGCCAAAATCAGGTGGTTGGATGAATGAAATGAAAGCCGTTTTTGGTATTTTAGAATTTGCTTTAGCTCTAAAATTCTTAAGTAATATTGACCTCACTTATCATTTTAATTATATTTCTCGAAATACTTTCTTGGTTATTTGGATAATCATTTTTGCAACTATCGGTCTTTATATTTTGGGTGTAATTCGCTTACCAAAAGACTCTAAAGTCAAAAAATATAATTTTCAACGCATTGGTTTTGCTGCTTTATTTTTTGCTTTTACAGCATACATGATTCCCGGAATAATACAAGGAAAAGAATTGAGTCTTTTGTCTGGGCTTTTGCCTCCAAAAACATTAAGTGCTGTCGTTGCAGATGGCTCAAAGCTAAGAGCTTTGCCGCACGATTTGCAAGGTTTTTATGACTACGATGATGCCCTTGCTTACTCAAAAGAAGTAGGAAAACCACTTTTTATTGACTTCACAGGCTATGCTTGTGCTAATTGCCGAAAGATGGAAGAAAACGTTTGGTCGCAACCCGATGTTTTGGAAAAACTTAAAAATGATTTTGTAATTGCATCTTTGTATGTTGATGACAAAAAAGATTTACCCAAAGAAAAACAATATACTTCAAAATACGATGATGAGTTGAAATCAACTGTCGGTGACAAGAATATGGATTTGGAAATTACAAAATATAATAATAACGCCCAGCCTTATTATATCATCGAAGATGCTACTGGAAAATCTATTATCAAGCAGCCAATTGGTTATTCTTCAAAAGAAGATTTTGTGAAGTTTTTGGATGAGGGAATTGCTAATTATAAGAAGTGAGGAAGAAATGACGAATGACGAGTTATATGAATGACGAATTGTTTAAATAGCTGATAATCAGCACATTAAAAAAATCAAACAAGCTCGTTTTTACTTTCAGTAAAGCGAGCTTTTTTGTTGATAGCTATTTTGAGTAAATGTAAATATTGAACTTTCTGAATTTCTATTGCTCCAAAACGTTTCACATTATCATTAATAAATTGCGTATCGAGCAACATAAAATTTTGTTTTTTTAAAACTTCAATGAGGTAATGAAATGCAACTTTCGAGGCATTTGGTTCGAGATAAAACATTGATTCACCAAAAAAAGCCGCCCCAATCGAAACACCATAAAGTCCTCCGACAAGTTTCCGGTCTAAATATGCTTCCACACTATGAGCATACCCCATTTTGTTTAATCCTGTATATGCCTTTATGATTTCTTCCGAAATCCAAGTGTCTTCTGAATCTCCACGAGAAACGGCACAACCACGCATCACGCCTTCAAAATCATGATTGATTCGTAGTTCAAAAATTTTTTTATTGATTACCGGACGAAGCGATTTTGGTGGTTTGTAGCTGTCGATAGGAATAATAGCACGAGGGTCTGGCGAGTACCAATACAAACTTCCATCCGAGTCTGCCATCGGAAAAATACCATTTATATAGCCATTAAGTAATTCTTTGGGAGAGAGTGCAGCCATTAAATTTATGAAGAAACAAAGCAAAATTAAAGAAAAACTAAGCAAAAAGTGTTTTTTTGACAAATTAATTCTTCTTTATTTTCGGTGATTCAAAAGTTATTTTCCCTTTTTCGTCATATTCATACAAAGTGTAAGATTCGAAAGTATTATCGTAACAATCTTTTCCAAATTGTGTTTCTTTTTTACGGCGATTGCCTGTTGGATAATATTCTACCCATTTGCCAACTTTCAAACTATCATCCATGAAACCTTGCTCGGCAAGTGTGCCACTTTCATTGAAGGAAAAATATTCGCCTGTAACTTTTCCAAAGTTTTTTGGCTTAATTTCCTTTATTTTTGCTTGTTTTTCGTCGTAATAAGTAATTTCTGAATCTCGATAAAAGCCTCTTTCGTAATATTCTTTGTTTAGCAAATTATAGTTTTTGTCGTAGGATTCCCAGCGACCATCTTTTGTGCCAAGATAATACCAACCTTCTTCTACAATCAAATCACCCAAATATTTTTTATATGGCCCGTGCATCAAATCATTAGTTTCACGGTCTCGACCAATGCCCTCAACGATGCGATTTGCCTTGTGGTCGTACCAAAAAAGATGGCGGTTATAAGGATTTGGCTGCGTAAATTCTTTCAAAGTATAAAATTCGAAAAATGTCAAACTATTGCCGCTTCCTTGTCGAATCAATTGTTTTTCAACTTTTATTCCTTCATAATCTCGCCCATTAAACTCTCTTTTAAGACCATTTAGTTCTTTTTTTACATCTTTAAATGTCTTTTTAATTTTCAAACCCAAATCTGGAAGGGTTTCTGTTGCAAATTTTTTGGCATCATCAACGCTCGAAATGTTATTTCCTCCTGGTAACGAAGCCGAAGCTTTGGGCGTGGTTACACCCACAGGAAGTCGGTCTAATTTTTCCTGAATCGTTTCTTTTTTGTAGCCCTTATCCCCTTTTCTTTTGGCTTGTGGTACAGCTTGCGGAGTTTGTGCTTGAGCCTCAAAAGTGAGCATGAAAGCAAAAGAAGAAATCAACGAATAGCTATATATTTTTTGGTGAAGTTTCATTTTCGGTAATAATATTGGTAATTTTACGCTTTATTTAGAACGTAAATCTTCTTAAAAAATTGAAATTTAAGTACGAATTCTATTATTTATTAAGTACAAATAACGCTAAAAAAAGATGAAAGATTGGTTTGTAGATTGGTTCGATACAATTTTTTATCATAAACTTTACAAAAGCCGAAACTACGCAGAAGCTCAGTTTTTCATTGATAATCTCGAAAAAACGCTCAATTTCAAGCAATCAGAGACTTTTCTTGACCTTGCTTGCGGTCAAGGGCGACATTCTATTTATCTAAATTCAAAAGGTTTTGATGTAACTGGCATAGATTTATCACAAAATAATATAGCTGTTGCCAATCAATCTGCCAACGAACATTTGCATTTTTTTGTGCATGATATGCGTGAAACCTTTCGCCCAGATTCTTTTGATTTTGTATTAAATCTTTTCACAAGTTTTGGTTATTTTGAAGATAATTATGACAATTTTCGAGCCATAAAAGCAGTTTCAGAAAATTTAAAATCTGGCGGAAAATTAGTGCTTGATTATATGAATAGCGTAAAAGCTGTTAAAAATTTGGTAAAGCAATATGAAAAGGAAGTTGATGGAATAAAATTCGTCATTACGAAGAAAATAGAATATGGTTTTATTGTAAAAAACATTGATTTCGACTACGAAAACGAGCATTTTCATTTCCAAGAGCGAGTAAAAGTGCTAAATTTTGAAGATTTTAAATATTATTTCAAAGCAGCAGGAATGACTTGCACAGAAGTTTTCGGCAATTATCGTTTAGAGCCTTTTGATGTAGAAACATCGGACAGAATGATTTTTGTAGTAGAAAAAAATCCTAAACAAACAACTTAATCTCTCCCAAATCCTTACATTCTTCCAATAATTCAAGATTAGTTTTCTGTAATTTTGGATGAACAAAATCTCCAGCAATTTCGCAAAGCGGCATTAAAACAAACCTTCGTTCTCGAATAAATGGGTGCGGAATTATCAGGTTTTCAGTTGAAACTATTTTATTTGCAAAATACAAGATGTCAATATCAATCATTCTTGCCCCCCACTTTATCTCTCGCACTCGCCCCATTTTGAGTTCAATTGCTAATATTTTCTTCAAAACTTTACTTGGCGAAAAACTTGTTTCGACTTCAATTACTTGATTCAAAAAAGCATTTTGTTCGGTAATTCCCCAAGCGGCAGTTTCGTAAATACCTGACTGTGAAGACATTACACCTAAATTTTCAGAAATAAACTGCCGTGCCGTCGAAAGATTTTCTTCTCGATTTCCTATATTAGAACCTAAGCCAAGAAAAATTTTATTGATTTTCACCTAAGCGTTTGTCAGGTTAAACGAATGAACAGTTTCCGCAATTTCGGGAAGTAAAGAAGGATTTTTCTCGAAAGCATTGCCAATCACAATCACATCAGTACCTGCTTCGAGGGCGGCATTGGCTTTTTCGGCAGAGTTGATTCCACCACCAACAATGATTGGTAAATCAACGTTTTCTCTAACCCGACGAATCATTTTTGGCGAAACAGGGAACAAAGCCCCACTCCCACCATCCAAATAAATGAGTTTTAGTCCCAACATTTCGCCAGCCATTGCTGTGCAAGCTGCAATATCAGGCTTATCGTGTGGAATAGGCGTTGTATTGCTGATATAAGAAACAGTCGTTTGGCGACCGCTATCAACCAAAATATAGCCTGTTGGCAAAATTTCTAAGCCACTTTGTTTCAAAATCGGTGCAGAAATCACGTGCTGACCAATCAGATAATCTGGGTTTCTTCCAGAAATGAGTGAAAGCAGCAAAATTGCATCAGCAGTTGGCTCAATATGTAGGCTATTTCCGGGAAAAATAATGACTGGAATATTCGTTTTTTTACGAATATTTTCAATCATTTCAGCCATAATATTTTTCGTAATTAGACTTCCCCCAACCAAGAAAAAATCAACACGATTTTCAACACAAGTATATAAAAAAGCATTAAAATCTCCCTCCTCAACTTTATCTGGGTCGAGCAAAACAGCCAAAGATTTTTTTTGTAATTGCCTGTTTATCAGTATTTTATTAAGAATTTGACTCGGCATCGTTGGTGGATAAGTTATCTAATAATCCTAAAAGTTTATCTTTGGCAACAGTCAATAAAAGCGACATAGCTGCACCTTTCAAAGCTGCCCAAACCATAGAATCACCCTCTTCTTTTTCTTCCTCATAAGATGTTATGGGCAAAGCCTTTGGAGGGGTATTTCGTTGAGTTTCAGCAGGCAATAATAATTCGGTAATGGCATAAGCCGCCACAATAACGCCACCTATGACAAGCGTATTTTTGCCAACTTTTTTCAAATCGCCAATTTGGACTTCAATCGCCTCCAAATATTTATTTACTGATTCCTGCAAAAGCTCTTTGCGTTCATCACGATTCCCTTTAGGTGGCACAATCGGTATTTTTGTACTACTTTCGTTTGATTTTTTCACCTTTGTCAAGATTTTTACTCAAAAGTATTGAAAAAAGGTAAGACTTGAAAGATTGATTGTTGATTTGTGTGTTTTTGTCTTTAAAAATTAGAATTAAATAGTAATTTTGGTTAAATATTTTCATCAAACAAGCAATTTACCAAAATCATGAAAAGCCCTATTTTTTCTCTTTTTTTATCTTTACAAATATGCATTTTTGCTTTTGTTTTATTTCGTAAAGGCTTATTAATCAATGATTTACCGAAGAATATTGCTGTCAAAGAAATCATCACGGGAGCTAACCAAACAGCTGCATATTTGCCTTTGCTTAAAGGAAAAAGAGTTGGAATGTTGGTTAATCAAACCTCAATTATTGGCAAAAAACCAAGTGTTGATAGTCTGTTGAGTTTAGGAATTAATATTGTGAAAGTTTTTGGACCAGAGCATGGTTTTCGTGGTAATGCCAGTGCAGGAGCAAAAGTGAACAACGAAGTTGATGAAAAAACAGGCATTCCTATCATTTCTTTGTATGGAAAATTCAAAAAACCGACCAAAGAACACTTGGCTGATGTTGATATTATGGTTTTTGATATCCAGGATGTGGGGGCGAGATTTTATACATATATAAATACGCTATGCCACCTGATGGAAGCTTGTGCCGAAAATGGCAAAGAATTAATCATTTTGGACCGCCCAAATCCGAATGGTTTTTGTGTCGATGGACCGATTTTGGAAGACCACTTACATTCTGGAATTGGAATGTTTCCAATTCCTATTTCGCATGGACTGACCATTGGCGAATTTGCACAAATGATAAATGCAGAAGGTTGGATTCCAAACAAATTGAAATGCAAATTGAAAATTATCAAAATTGCCAATTATACTCATGAAATGTCTTATGATTTGCCCATTTTGCCTTCCCCAAATTTAAATACCCAACAATCAATTTTGCTTTATACGAGCATTTGCATGTTTGAAGGCACGATTATAAGTCAAGGTCGTGGCACATACATTCCGTTTACGGTTTTGGGAGCTCCAGCACTGAAAGGCAAATATGAATTTTCGTTTAAACCTGTCAGTATTCAGGGTATGAGCGAAACTCCTCTACACCAAAACCAAGATTGTTTTGGTTTGGATTTAAGGAAATTTGACACAAAAACCTTTCAAAAAACTAAGCAAATCAACCTAAAATGGCTAATTGAGCTTTATAATGCCTATCCAAACAAAGACAAGTTTTTTGATAGAACGCAAAGCAAACAAATGGGTGATTTTGATAAATTGGCAGGAACAGAAAATCTAAGAAAACAAATTATCGAAGGCAAATCAGAGGAAGAAATTCGTAAAAGTTGGGAGCCGGGTTTGAGTAATTTTAAAGCAAAACGTAAGAAATGTTTGTTGTATCAGTAATAGACTTGTTGGTGTGAAAAGAGCTTTAGCCAAAAATATTCCTCAAAAAACCAATGAAACTATCAATTACAACATTTTTTATGTGCTTTACTTTTATAAGTTTTGCACAGAGTAGCTATAATATAAGTCAGCTTCAAAGCTTCTTGTTAAAAGAAGCGTCTAATTTGAGAAGTACAAATATTGACAAGAATTCTGAAAATATTGAAGGCTCTCCTTTTTTAACGGAAGACTTTGTTGAGGGCGATGTTTATACAAATTCAGGAAGTTTTAAAGGCGTAAAAATGAAGTATGATAGGCAAGAAGGAGTTTTTCTTTTCAACCTAAACAATCAATTACAATATTTAGACCCACTACCATCAGTTTTGAAAGTAGTTTACGATAAGCAATCATTTGTTGTGAGAAAATATAGCATAAAATCTAAGGCAAATATCGGTTATGTTGTGCGGTTAGATAGCGGAAAAGTATCTCTTTATGCCAAAAAGAATGTTTATTTCCGCCCAGCCGAGCCACCAAAAGCGTTGGAATCTGCATCACATCCAGCAAAATTCACGTCAGCTCCCGACAATTATTTTCTACAATTAGGCAATGGTTCTTTAGTGCTTTTTGATGGTGTAAAAGACATTTACGAGCTATTTCCAGACCTTGCCGAATCACTAAAAGTTTATATAAAAAAGGAGAAATTATCTTCCAAAAAAGAAAGTGATTTGATTGAAATTACTCAGTTTTGTAGCAAATCTCTGTGATTTTTTTCTATCATAAAGTATTGATTATAAGCAATTTAAGCTTTATTATTGTTTTTTTTCATTCACCGAATTTATCGCTTTTATCAACGAAGTTTCATCTTTCGTGTCGTGGCAAATTTCCCAAATCATCACACCAGCACAGCCTCTTTGTTTTGCCAAAAGTGTTTTTGCTTGAATTGTTTTTGTGCCATTATAGTGTGTATTACCAATATCATCTGCTGTTGGATTTGCTCCAGCAGCTATCAAATTTTTGTAAGAACCACCAACTTTTTCATAGCCCGGCTTTCCGTAAAATGGCAAACCCAACACAGCTTTTGAGGCAGGCAAGCCACGCTCCACAATCCAATAATTCAAAGATTCTTCTGCCAAAGCAATTGTTGAATGTGGATTTTCGGCAGGTTTTCCATGGTCGTTGTCGTACGCCATCAAATTTATCCAATCAACAAATTCAAAAGCCTCTTTTTTAATACCAAAGCCCTTTTTTCCTTTCGAAACTACTGCTGCCGAAAGCTCTTTTTTATTTTGGTGCAATGCATCATATAATTCTCGCATCAACAAAACAAAATCATCTGCCGAAACATGGTTTTCGTCGGGGTATTCCCAATCCATGTCAATTCCGTCTAAATTATATTTTTGCACAGCCTCAAGCATTGATTTTACAAATGCCGTTCGGTTTGCGGCAGTAGATGCTACTCGATGAAAACGTTGGTCATTTCCTCCACCATCTCCCACACTCCAACCACCTACGGCTAAGAATACTTTTTTGTTTTTTTGATGAGCTAATTGCGTGATTTTCAGCAATTTATCTTCATTTTTGATAGCTTCAAGTGCATTTTCTTCTTTTTCTGGAATTCCAAACGAAAAATTAATGTGCGTCAAACCGTCAATGTCGAGGTCTTCTGGTTGGCAAGCCCACGCAGCATAATAACCAATGACTTTGAAGTTTTTTGTGTTTTTTGAAGAATTTTGTTGTTGAGTTTTGCAACTTATTAAAAGCGAAATCAAAAGGAAATAGGCGGTAATTTTTTTCATTTTGAGAATGGTTTAGGGCTAAGATTTGGGTAGTTTTTTACACAAAAATATAGATTATTTTCTTAATAAATCTCACAAATTGACAAAATCACCGATAAACAAAAGCCTTAAAAATCTCGCCTTTTTTGAATAAATCTTTTCCTAAAGGAAGTTCGAGAAAAGCATCGGCTTCTACCAAATTTGCCAAATCTCCTGAGCCGTGTCCTTCTATGGGCGTTGCTAAAATTTTGCCTGCTGATGTATAAGTTAGTTTTACTTGTAAGAAAAAAGTCAGTTCAGGTCTGAATATAAAATCCTGTGCCAATTCTGCCATAACTTGCTGATTTTCAATGCCTTGCGAAGCATCAAGCCATTTTATAAAATAGCGATTGAGGCACATAAAAGTAGAAACTGGGTTTCCGGGAAGTGCAAAAACAACTTTTTGTTCGCTCGTTTTTCCAAACCAAAAAGGCTTTCCTGGGCGTTGCGAAACTTTATGAAAAAGTTTTTTAACCCCTTGATTATCAAGGGCTTGCGGCACAAAATCAAATTTCCCAGCCGAAACTCCCCCACTTAAAATCAGCACATCATAAGTTTTCAAAAACTCCGCAATTTTCTGTTCGATAAGTGCCTGATTATCTGGCAATAAAATATTATCGGCTTCTATGCCCCAACTTTTCAATGATGCTTGAAGGGCATAACCATTAGAGGTTCGGATTTGATGCGGCAAAGGTTTTTCGGTAATTGGCACAATTTCCTCTCCTGTCGAAATAACAATAGCACGGAGTTTTTTCTGAACCAACATTTCATTTTTGCCAATCGTAGCCGCCACACCAATTTCAGCAGGAGAAATAGACCTTCCTTTTGGTACAATTACATCATTTTCTTTGCGGTCAGAGCCTTTTGGATGAACATTTTGTCCAATATTTAGTGAGGAATATAAGATTTTGGCATTTTTCTCCGAAATTTCCAAATCTTCATAACGAATAACGGTATCGGTATTGAGTGGAATAATTGCTCCAGTCATTACTTCTATGCAATTTGATGCATTTTGTAAAGTTTTTTGTACATTTCCTGCGGCAGCCGTTGCTTCGATGTTAAAAGAAGTTTGTCCTGTTTCGAGTTGGTCGTAGCAAATCGCAATGCCATCCATCGTAACTCGGTCGAAGGGTGGAAAATCTCGGTCGGCACATAAATCTTCTGCCAAAATTCTACCCAAAGCGTTGTCAATCGATACTTTTTCGGTAGCAATATTAATCGTATTTTCTAAAATTATTTGTTCTGCTTTTTCTACACTTATCATAAATTTCTTGGTTAATCAATCATTCAGATTAGTGCTTGAACAAAATTAATTGCATATTTAAAATATCGTAACTTGCTGATAATCAACATTCTTAATTCTACATTCTTAATTGTGCTTCAGCACTTACTACTCCGTTTCCAGTATTTTTTGGTAAATTTTTCTTGTTTCGGGAAGCGGTTTTATGCCTAATTCTTCTCGTAAAACTTTTTCACAAACTTGGTAAGTTTTTATCGCCATCGGACGATTTCCTTTGTCAAAATAGGCTTCCATTTGCAAGCGATAGGCTTCCTCCCAAGCAACATCAACCAATAATGCTTGCTGACAAAGTTGAATCGTTTCAATAGGGTTTTCTTTCAATAAAAGCTCTGCCATCGAAATAATCGTACTCAGAAACATCAATTGAAGCCTTTCTCGCTCATCGCTCGACCAATCTTCGTAAATTCTTTCAGGCAGAAATACTCCTTTATGAAGCTCAATTGCTTCTCTATAAGCATTTATGGCAAATTTTGGAGAATCAATCAAGGCTTTATTCCCGAGAGAAACCAATTGTTCAAAAGCAATCGAATCAACCCAAATGTCCTCAGTATCAAGCTGATATGTTTGTCCGATTCGTTGAAAAAACTTTGTTTCCGAATGGCTTTTTCGCTCGGGTTCGAGGGCTTTATTTATTCCGTGAAGTGCAACTTTGAAACCTTGGTCGTCGAGGTCGTCTTCCCAAAGTTTATCAACGATTTGTTCCTTATGAAGTGCTTTTCGACTGCGAGCCATCAAAAAAAACTGAAATAATTGTATAGATTTATCTCGTCCCCAATCTTTTGAGTTTAGTTTTTTACCATCAACCCATACTTCGAATTTACCCAAAGTTTGCACTTGGATAGTCGAAGTTGAGCGTTTTGATAAAATACTTTCGAGTTGGGGCTGCATTTATTTAGTTTTCTTTTTCGATAATTCATCAACCTTACGATTGAGCGTTTCGATTTGCTCAGACATTACACTTAATAATTGCATCAATTCACGGTGGTCAGCTTTTGGTGTAGGAAGCCAACTTTCCAGTTCGATTTTTGAGCCAAATTTATCTTCAATTTTTTGTTCGATGCTATCACTTATTTGATGAAATTGCTCTTGGATTTGCTCTTGAAACTGTGCCGCTTGCTTTTTGGGGTCTTTTATTGAATCAATGACTAACTTTGGCGTAGCACTTGCCACTTTTTTCCAAAAATCAAAACTTTTCGAGATAAAGCCTTCTTGTTCTTTTTCGGGTTTGTCTTCAACGGCTTTTAAGGTCAAATCCGACAATTTTTTTTGAACAAAATCTTTGGCAGCATCAAAATTTGAAAACCGACTTTCATCGCCCGACTGCACATGACGAATATTGCCACGCCACTGCACTTGCGGCTCGCCTTCTTCACTTTTAAAAATCTTTTGTGATAATCGAAGAACAAAAGATGCCGTTTCTTCTTTTTTCTCAGCCATTTTGGGTATTTTTTGTAAAAAACATATAATTTTATTCAGAATAACATAAAATTAACTACTTTTGGTTGAACTACAAAACTAATATATTTTGAATACGCTTGACAAACTTACGGGAAATCTTGTAAAAGAAAATTTAGAGCCGATTTCGGGCATGGACGCTACCTTTTTATATACCGAAACGCCTACAACACCCATGAACATTGGCTCGGTAATTATTATTGATGGCTCGCTTGATTTCAAAACTTTCAAAGATACGATTCATTCGAGGTTGCATCAATTTGCCAAACTTCGCCAAAGGCTAATTTATGTACCGTTTAGTATTGATTATCCTTATTGGGTGGACGACCCGAATTTTGATATTGACCTCCACGTAAAGCATATTGCCCTGCCAAAACCTGGCTCTTGGAAAGAATTACGCAGCATTGCTTCCGATTTTTTTAGTGAACCATTAGACCAAAATCGTCCTTTGTGGTCAATCACTTTTGTAGAAGGTTTGGATAATATTCCGCAAGTACCGAAGGGTTCGGTGGCAATCATTTCTAAATTACACCATGTGGCTGTTGATGGTGTTGGCGGAGCTGGTTTGCTGAGTTTATTTCTTGATTTTACTCCTGATAAAAAAGAAATCCCTGCACCAAGACCCTTCAATCCGAAGCCTTTGCCTAACGAGCTTTCATTGATTATGAATAGCACAATGAGTTTTGCAAAGGACCCTTTGAAATTTCCAAAATTAGTTACAAACACCTTAAAAGCGACCTTGAAGGCTGGTTTTTTGACAAGAGTTCAGAAAACAGAGCTTCCTACAAGTCCATTTTCTGCACCCGCAACGCCTCTAAATGGTATTATTGCTTCACGCAGAAAATGGAATTCGGCCATACTTTCTTTGGAAAGAATTTTGGTTTTGAAAAATGCAATGGGAACAACCATGAACGATGTCATGCTGGCAATTTGTTCGGGAGCGTTGCGTAAATATTTGAAAGAAAAAGGAAAATTACCTGAAAAATCGTTGGTGGCAATGGTCCCGATTTCGACCAGAGCAAAAGAAAATGAGCAACTCGACAACCAAGTTTCAGCAATGTTGGTGCAAATCGCTACTAATATTGAAGACCCTGTTGGCAGGTTAGAAGCGATTCATGAAAATACAAGTCGTGGAAAAACTTATCAGGGAGCGATGGGGGCAAAAACTTTGGCTCAAATGGCAGAAGTAATTCCTTTTGGCATTGCAAATCAGGCTGCAAGACTTTATTCGAGATTTAAGGTTTCGGAAATGCACAAACCTGTTTTTAATGTGGCAATTACGAATGTGCCAGGACCCAAAATGCCACTTTATATCAACGGACACAAAATGCTTTCGGTGATGGGTTCTGCCCCAATTATTGATGGTATGGGTCTAATCATTACCATTTTGAGCTATGATGGCTATGTTACTGTAAGTCCGTTTTCGTGTGTAAATTCGATGCCAGATTTAGATGATTTTACAAAATATATTAGAGAATCTGCCAACGAATTGGAAGCGGCAATTTTGGAACATCAAAAGAAAAAAGAGAAGAAAGTTGTTAAAAAAGTCGCTAAACCTGCGTCTGAGAAGTTATTTTTGGAATTAGGGAAATATTTGAAAGCCATGCCTGACAATGGAAAACCCAAAAGTGGCGTTTTTCAGTTTAAAGTCAAAGGCGATGTTCCGTCGGAATGGGCAGTTGATATTAGTAAATTTCCGGGAACTGTGAAGGCAGAAAAAGTCGAAAAACCAGATGCTACTTTTACGATTGAAGAAGAACATTTGGTTAAAATTGCTTCGGGAAAATTAGACGTACAAACTGCCTTTATTCAAGGGCGTTTGAAAATTGACGGAGATTTTGACCAAGCCATGCGTTTGGCAAAAATCTTAGGAAAAATGCTGGATGGGAAGAAATAATGACGAATTACGAGTTACGAATTTAAAAAACACTAATCAATTGATTATCAGTAATTTAATAATTCTAAATTCGTAACTCGTCATTCGAATAACTCGTTATTCACTTTTATTTCACAGAAAATAATTTCTTGAAACGAACAGTTGTATTTCCGATTTGAGATTTTACAGCTTCCAAAGTTGAAAACATCAATTCTTGTTGGTTTTCAGCTAATTTCAAGCCAGTTCCAACAGCCTTTTTTGCTACACCTTGCCATTTCAAGCCATTTACTTCCATGTTCTCAATCATATTAGAAGAAGTTTCTAAAGCATAATTGTTTGAGTTTTTCATAGCATCTTTCAATGTATTCAAACGGTCAGAAACTTTCAATTTTTCAACAACTTCGTTGGCTAATTTTGTAGCTGTTTTCTTGAATTCTGTTGCATTTTCGTTGATTTGAGCATTTACGTTTTTAGTAGCTTCAGCTATTTGCGTATTTACTTTTTTAGCAACCGCTTTTACTTGCTTTTTGCCTTCGTCCAAATTAACTTTTTTAGAAATCGACTTGATACCTTTCGTAGCAACCGCCTTGATTTCGTTGCTCATTTCTTTCACTTCATCTGAAATTTCGATTGCCGAATTTTTCAATTGAACATTTATCAAGTTCATTGATTCTTTGATTTTCTCAACATTTTCAGAAAAATCAACCGTTTCAGTGATTTCGTTTACAGTTTCAACCACAACATCTTTAATGTCTGACGATGCTTCCTTCACTTCAGCAACGATTTCGGTTGCAAGATTTGTAATTTCAGTAGCAATTGATTTTGATTCGATTGCTTTTACTGTATTTGTTACTTTTTTAGCAACTGGTTTTGTTGTTGCCTTTAATGATTTTGATGTCTTTTCCACTGTATTTATTTTTAAATTTTTCGTTCATTTTTAAATTGATGATGCAAATCTAAGAATTGGAAGTTACAGAAAAGTTACAGAAACAAACAACCAATAAATAAATTTTCACCGTTGAATAATATTCGATTGCATTGTTTGGTCGAAAAGTCGTAATTTTACTTTTTCAAGAACACTTTTTTGATAAAATATGAAATTTTTCAACACATTTTTGCTTTTTACGCCATTTTTTGCTGCTGCACAAATAAATAGTCAGGCAATAAACAAATGTCAGGAAACAGATTATAAGTTCTTCCGTCAAGGGCAACAAGAACAACAATCTTCCAAAACGTATGATGCAAAGGGCAATCTTTTGATGCAAACTGACGTATTTTCAAGTCAAAATACAGGTAATTATACCAATGAATATCTTTATGTTTATGATGCAAAAGGTAATAATATTCAGGTTACAAATAAGCAAAATGGACAAGTAAAAAGCATTACAAAAAAAACGTATAATGTCGCAGGAATTTTGACAAACGAAACAACAGCGACAGATGAAAAAGCTGCTCCATTGAGTTTGCTTTCTTCTGAAAATGGAGAATTTGTGAAGGTTTTTTATACCCAAGATGGCAAAACAGAAACAATTCGAGAAAAAAGCACTTTTAATAGTACAGGACAATTATTGACAAAAGAAGTAACAAATCCTTCGGGAAAAGTACTTATGTCGGATACAAAAACTTATAATTTGCAAGGAAAAATCACACAAGACATACATTTTGACGCTACCGATAAAGTAAATACCAAAACCGACTTTCTTTATGATGGAAATAACAATTTGCTAAATGATAAAACCTTCCGAAATGAGGAATTATTTGCCGAAACACAAAGCGAATTTGATGCTTCGAGTAAAATTTCTAAGAAAACAAGACTAAATGGTAAAGGACAAGTTGATTATTATTTTACTTATGAATATGATGCACAAGGAAATATGAGTAAAGAAAATTATTTTTATAATAACCAAAAAATAAGTGTTCGTGCCTTTGATTATGATGCACAAGGAAACAAAATCAAAGAAACATATTTTGACCGTACAGGCAGTATAAATATGTATAAAACTTGGGAATTTGCTTGTAAATAAGCGGTTTTTATGAGAGCCACAAAGACTCAAAGGCACCATGTCTTTAATCAAAAATATTAGTGTATTGGAGTCTTTGTGTCTACATTTCACTTAATTTTTAAATTAATTTGTTGAAAATGAATGCTGAAAAAATTGATTACGTTGCCGAAATTGCTCGGTTGAAAAAAGAAAAAAATGCAGTTGTTTTGGTGCATTATTACCAAGTTGCCGAAATTCAAGACATTGCCGATTATATTGGTGATAGCTTGGGACTTTCGCAACAAGCCGCCAAAACTGATGCCGAAATAATCGTTTTCGCAGGCGTGCGTTTCATGGCGGAAACTGCCAAAATTCTTTCGCCTACAAAGAAAGTTTTGTTACCCGATATTAATGCTGGTTGTTCGCTCGAAGAATCTGCTCCTTATGAAGAATTCAAAGCTTTCAAAGCACAGCACCCCGACCATGTTGTTATTTCGTATGTCAATTGCTCTGCCGAACTAAAAACTTTGACAGACGTAGTTTGTACGAGTAGCAATGCCGTAAGAATCGTAGAAAGTTTTTCGAAAGAACAAAAAATCATTTTTGCTCCTGATAAAAATTTGGGGGGATATATTAATAGAGTAACAGGCAGGAACATGGTCTTGTGGGACGGTGCTTGCATGGTGCATGAAACATTTTCAGGAAGAATGATTCAAAATATGAAGGCAAAATACCCAGCTGCCGAAGTCGTTGCTCACCCCGAAAGCGAAGAATCTGTTTTGAAACATGCAGATTATATTGGTTCGACCACTGGGCTTTTGAAGCACGTCATTAATAGTAAAGGAAAAGAATTTATTGTAGCAACCGAGTCAGGAATTTTGCACCAAATGCGAAAATCTGCTCCAGATAAGAAGTTTCATATTGCTCCAACTTCAAAAAATGGACATGCGTGTAAGGCTTGTTCCGATTGCCCGCACATGAAGTTGAACACCATGGAAAAACTTTATTTGTGTTTGCGTGATGAAACTCCAGAAATAATTCTTCCAGCACAAATGCTCGCCGATGCTCGCAAACCCATCGAAAGGATGTTGGAGCTTTCTGCACAGTTTGGTTTGTAAGTATTTGATTATCAGTAATTTATCACAACGGCGAAGCGTTCGTCAATCGTCATTCGAATAATTCGTCATTCTTACTTAATTGATAATTGAAAACCTACCCACTCTACTCACACGAATATTTCATGGCGAAAGCCCTTGATTTGGCAATTCAAGCTGGCGAAGCAGGAGAAATTCCTGTGGGAGCTATTATTGTGGCAGGCGGAAGTAAAATTATTGGTAAAGGAAATAATCAAACCGAACAACTTAATGATGTAACAGCTCATGCCGAAATTATTGCCATTACTGCCGCATCTCAGTTTTTAGGAGCAAAATACTTAAAAGAATGTACACTTTATGTAACCCTCGAACCCTGTGTAATGTGTGCAGGAGCATTACATTGGTCGCAAATTGAGCGAATTGTCTTTGGAGCTTCAGATTCAAAAAGAGGGTTTAGTCGAGTAAGTCCAAATATCCTTCACCCAAAAACTGAAATCGTAAATGGTATTTTAGAAACTGACTGCGAAATGGTTTTAAAGAATTTTTTCAAAGCTTTGCGAACATAAAAAAAATACTTGGTGTTAATGAATTATGAATGTTTTCACAAGAATTCATTTACCATTTAACATTTATCATTAATCATTATTTAAAAATGGCATATACACTCGATCCCCTCCCTTATGCAAGTGACGCTTTAGAGCCTCATTTCGACAAGGCAACCATGGAAATTCACCATGACCGTCATCACCAAGCTTATGTAACCAACCTCAACAATGCCATCGCAGGTACTGAAATGGAAGGTTTGGCTTTAAAAGATTTATTGGCAAACATCGGTAAATATCCAGCACCTGTTCGCAACAACGGCGGTGGACATTTCAACCATGATTTGTTTTGGAATATTCTTTCGCCAAATGGTGGTGGAGAGCCTTCAAGCACACTTGGTGCAGCAATTGACGAAACGTGGGGTTCGCTTGCGACCTTTAAAGATGAGTTCAAAAAAGCAGCAATTGGTCGTTTTGGTTCGGGCTGGGCATGGCTATGTGTAGATGCTGATGAAAAATTATTCATTACTTCAACGCCAAATCAAGACAATCCTTTGATGGATGTTGCCGATAAAAAAGGTATTCCTGTTTTAGGTTTAGATGTTTGGGAACATGCTTATTACTTAAAATTCCAAAACAAACGCCCCGATTATATAGATTCTTTCTGGAATATTGTTGATTGGGACGCTGTTCAAAAACGCTATTCAAATGCTAAAAGAGCAATTCCAAATGCATAATTATTAAGGTTTTTTTTAAGTCAAAAGGGGTGATTTTTCAGAAAATCACCCCTTTTGTTTTCTTGAAAAAAAACAAAACTACAAACATTTAATATTAGGTAAAAGAAGAATTAGTAAACAAAATTTTTCGTAAAAAAGCATCTCTATTTTACCAAAAAATAAATAAATGAATTATTTGTATTCGGTTTCAAGCTAAAAACCTAAATTTGTACTTGATTTTTGCTTTTAATCTACCAATCACTACAAAATGTTTCTTGATAAAAACACGATTACTTTGATAAAAAGATTTTCTTTTATTTGTATTATTTTCCTCTTAGAAATAGGCACTACGTTTGCACAAAGTGTTGATGAATTGTCGGATGAACAAATCCAGCAGTTTATGAAGCAAGCCGAAGAAAGCGGCATGACCGAAGAACAGCTAATGGTAGCAGCTGCTGCTAAAGGTTTTACTTCAAGCGATATTTCGAAGTTTAAGGAAAGAATGATTCGTCTTCAAGCCGACAAAAAAGGGTCAGTCAAAACAACTACAAATGACACTGATCGAAAATACAACGACTCTACTTTCGTAAAAGACAAAGATAAAAAGCTACCAGAAAAAATAGATAGTGCCGCTATCAGGAGAGAAAAATATTATGGTTTGAGTTTATTTAATAACAAGAAAATAACTTTCGAACCCAATTTAAAAATTCCAACGCCAAAAGGCTATATTTTAGGCACTGATGATGAAATTCTCATCTCAATCACGGGTTTTGCTTCACAAAACTATAAGTCGAAAGTCTCGCCAGAAGGAACAATTCAAGTTGATATTCTTAGTCCGATTTTTGTCAGTGGCTTGACCATCGAACAAGCACGTGAACGCATAATCAATCGCCTAAAAAGTCGTTTTGCAGGTCTAAACAATACTGGTGGTGGACTTTATGTGGATATTACTTTAGGAAATATACGTAGCATTTCAGTAACTGTTATAGGTGAAGCCGTTCAACCAGGTACTTTTACTGTACCTTCTTTAGCAACAGTTTTTAATGTTTTGTATGCTTCTGGTGGTCCTTCCGAAATTGGCTCATTGCGAAATATTGAAGTTTTCCGCAACGGAAAAATTATTCGAGTTTTAGATGTTTATGATTTTTTGCTACATGGTGACCAAAAAGACAATATTTTACTCCAAGACCAAGACATCATTCACATTCCTTATGTGGAAACTCGTGTTGATTTGAAAGGAGAAATTCGTAATCCAAAGATTTTTGAAATAAAAAAAGGCGAAAACCTTAAAGATGTGTTGGCTTTTGCTGGAGGTTTTAAAGAATTAGCCTATACAAAATCAATTTCATTGGAACGAACAACAGCAACTGAAAAAAGAATCGTAACTATTGACCAAAATGAAATTGCTGCTTTCGCCCCACAAAAAGGCGATATATATACAATTGGAAAATTATTAAATCGCTTTGAAAATATTGTAACTGTCAAAGGTGCAGTTTACCGAGAAGGCAATTACGAATTAGAAAAAGATATGACTGTCAAGCAATTGATTGCTCGTGCAGAAGGGCTAAAACAAGATGCTTTCAAGAATAGGGTTTTATTAAAGCGAGAAAGAGAAAACCTTGAGCCTGAAATTTTAGCTTTAGATTTGAATAAAATTTTGAAAGGAGAATCAGAAGATATTCGTTTAAAATTAAAAGATACTTTATTCATAAAAGCCTATAAAGATTTAAGAGAAAAACTAACTGTAACTATTGACGGAGCTGTAAATAAAGTTGGTATTTATGAATATGCAGCCAACATGACAGTGGCAGATGTGATCGCAATGGCTGGTGGCTTTGCTGATGGAGCGAGTGCCTCTAAAATTGAAATCGCCCGCAGAATAAAAGGAGATACTTTTTTGCTACCAAAAGAGCAATCTATCAGAATAGAATTTATTGATATTGATAGAAACTTGCAATTAAGTGCTGAGAACAAAAAAATTCTTTTAAATCCTTTTGATAAAATTTATGTGAGAAGATTGCCTCGCTATGAAGAGCAAAAAACAGTTTCCATCACTGGCGAGATATTTTATCCCGGACCTTATGCTTTGCGAGATAAAACAGAAAAAATCTCAGATTTAATTACAAAAGCAGGTGGTACACGAAGTGAGGCGGACTTGGGAAGTGCAAAATTTATAAGAGCCGGAAAGGTACTTGGTGTTGATTTGTTAAAAATCATGGAAAACAGCAATGATATAAATAATTTAGTGCTTAATAGTGGAGATGCTTTAGATATTCCACGAAAAAAAGAAACCGTAACTATTAGTGGTCAGGTTTATAGCCCCATTACTGTTCCTTTTGTACCTAATTTGAAATTGAAAGATTATATTAATTTAGCAGGAGGAACAACCGACAGTGCTTTTATAAAGAAAACGTATGTAAAATATGGCAATGGTCGCCTTGACCGAACAAGAAGTTTTTTGGGAATAAAAGCTTACCCTAAAATAGAAAATGGTTCTGAGATATTTGTCCCTGTAAGAAGAAAAACAAAAGCATCTCCTGCCGAAAAAATAGCAGTAAGTTCGGCGTTAGTTTCAATTGTAACTATAGTAGTTACGGTATTGAATTCTTTTAAAGCAAATTAAATATGGAAGAAGAAAAAGATATTATTAGCATAGATTTTGGAGCATTTTTCAAAATTATTTGGAAAGAGAAGATTTGGGTCATTTTGATTACTTTGCTGTTTACCTGTGCGGGCGTTATCTATGCTTTTACAGCACGAGAAGAGTTTGAAACTAAAGGCACAATACTTCCAGAATTTCAATCTAAAACAGGAGGATTAAGTCAATTTGCGGGACTTGCAAGTTTAGCGGGTGTAGATTTATCAAACGTATCAGGTGGATTAGGCGGTGTCGAAGCTGTTAGACCAGACCTATATCCTACAATAATTGAAAGCACTCCATTTTTTATTGAGCTTTTTAAATTGAAAGTAAAAACAAAAAAAGGAGAAAATTTAATTTTTAGTCAATTTTATGATAAATATATATTAGATGATGATATTGATGAAGAATATAAAAAACTTAAGTACCCAACAAGTAATAGTTATATTACTATAAATTATCAAACTGAAAAAAATCTAAAAGATTTAAGAAAAAGAGTTACAGCGTCTATTGATAAAAAAACTGGGGTCATGACAATTAATACAAAAATGCCAGACCCAATTGTTGCGGCATTAGTAACAGATTTTGGTATGGAGTATGTCAAAAACTATGTAACTACTTACCGAACTGAAAAATTAAAGAGGGATTTAGATTTTCTTGCCGAAAGATTAGATGCCGCCAAAGGCAAGTATTATAATAATCAAGCTAAGAAAGCCCAGTACAGCGACCAAAATCAACTTTCAATGATGAAATTGCAGTCGGCAGATTTACAAAGAGAAAGAATAGAATCAGAATATAAAATTTCATCAACTTTTTATAATACTTTATTACAAAAATACGAAGAAGCTAAGTTGAAAATTCAACAAGAAACCCCTGTTTTGAAAATTTTAGAGCCACCTGTTGTGCCAAACAAAAAAAGTGAACCTAAAAAAGCAATTATTGCTATTATCAGTGCTTTTCTGGGGGGAATGATTGGCGTTTTGATGGCTTTAATTAGAAAGAAAAATTATAGACAAGTTTTAAAATAAAATTTCTGTTGTTCTCGGCTTCGCTCGGACTACAATTGATAACAAATTTAGCATGAAAGGAATAATATTAGCGGGAGGTTCTGGAACTCGTTTACACCCACTTACTTTGGCGGTTAGCAAGCAGTTGATGCCTGTCTATGACAAACCAATGATTTATTATCCACTGTCAATATTGATGTTGGCAGGTATTAATGAGGTATTAATTATTTCGACACCACATGATTTGCCCCATTTCCAAAAACTTTTGGGAGATGGTAGCCGAATTGGCTGCAAATTTTCTTATGCCGAACAACCAAGCCCCGATGGTTTGGCTCAAGCATTTATTATTGGTGCAGATTTTATAGGAAATGACAGCGTAGCATTAGTTTTAGGAGATAATATTTTTTATGGCAGTGGTTTGAGTAAATTATTACAAAATAGTACAAATCCAGCTGGTGGAGTAGTATTTGCCTATCAAGTAAATGACCCTGAGCGATATGGCGTTGTAGAATTTGACGAAAACAGAAAAGCTATTTCAATAGAAGAAAAACCAGAAAACCCAAAGTCAAACTATGCTGTGCCGGGCTTATATTTTTATGACAATAGTGTAGTTGAAATAGCAAAAAACATCAAACCCTCGCCACGAGGAGAACTTGAAATAACAGATATTAATAGAGTTTATCTTGAAAATGGCAACCTGAGCGTAGGAATCATGAATAGAGGAACTGCGTGGCTTGATACTGGCACTTTCCAATCATTAATGCAAGCAGGGCAGTTTGTTCAAGTAATAGAAGACAGGCAAGGTTTGAAAGTAGGTTGCATTGAAGAAGTAGCCTATCGTATGGGTTTTATTGATGCCGAACAGTTAAAAGAAATTGCCAAACCCCTTGTCAAAAGTGGTTATGGAGCATATTTGCTGAATATTATTAAATCTTAACAAAAGTATATTTCCGTATAATATAATCTCACAAATCATTTTTAATGATTTGTGAGATTATTTTTTTTATATTTGACCAAACAAATTATCTATGCCCCATTCTCTCGAAAACATAAAAACACTCTTACAATCACAGGGTTATATGGCTGACCAATACGTGTCGATGTCAGTGTTTTTAGCAATGAAATTAAATAAGGCTTTGCTCATTGAAGGTCCTGCGGGCGTAGGAAAAACTGAAATAGCCAAAGTAATGGCAAAGGCTTTGGACACAAACCTCATTCGCCTACAATGCTACGAAGGGCTTGATGCCAGCCATGCCATTTACGAATGGAATTATCAGCAACAATTGCTTTTTCTGAAAATGACAGAAAACACAAATGCTAAAATAGAAGACTTAGAGAAAAACATATTTAATGACAAATTTTTACTAAAAAGACCTCTTTTACAAGCAATTTCACAAGAAAAGCCCCCAGTTTTGCTCATTGACGAAATGGATAGAGCTGACGAAGAATTTGAAAGTTTTCTGCTCGAGATTCTTTCTGATTGGCAAATTACGATTCCCGAAATTGGCACGATTCAAGCAAAATCTATTCCACACGTAATCATAACGGGCAATCGCACTCGTGAGCTTTCGGAAGCACTTCGCCGTCGTTGTTTATACCTTTGGATAGATTATCCTGAGTTTGACAAAGAATTGGAGATTGTCAAACAAAAAGTCCCTCAAATTGATGCCCAATTAGCCGAACAGGTTACAAGTTTTATGCAACAACTACGCCTTGAAAAACTCAATAAAGTTCCGGGTATTGCCGAAACCCTCGATTGGGCAACAGCTCTCGTTGCGATGCACTACGACCATTTGGATAAATCCTTGATAGAAAGCACATTAGGTGTTATTCTGAAAGATTGGCAAGACATTCGCAATACCCAATTATCCCTTTCGGAATTGATGGAAAAAGTTGGAATTAAATCAAAATTTTAATTTCCAGCAGAAAATGGTTCAAAGAGAAACTTCCCTTTCTGCCCATATCGTGGCATTTAGTCGTTTTTTACGAACGAAAGGCTTCATCATTTCGCCCAATCGAGAGAGCGATGCACTTGTGGCATTGACTCATGTTGAACCAAATAAAGACAATTTTTACTTAACTCTTCGCTGCATTTTTCCACAAAATCCTAAGAATTTAAAAGATTTTGACCTTCTTTTTGATAATTATTGGAAAGAACTCGAAAAAGGTGTTAATTCAAAAATAGCACTATCAGAAGAGGTTTCGGAGAAAAAAAAGAAGAAACCTGTCGAAAAAAAACAAACTGCCCCTGCTTTTGAATCTTTGAAAAATTGGCTCTACGGAAACAAAGACAAAGAAGAGGAATTGGCAGCCTACGGCACAGATATTTCGTTAGAAAAAAGAGATTTTTCGAGTTTTACTGATGATGATTTGGCAGAAGCCGAAAGCCTTATCAAGCTGATAGCCAGACGTTTAGCTCAAAAACCAAGTCGAAGATTTGAGCCAGCCAAGAGAAAAGGCATTTTAGATTTTCGCCGAACTCTTCAAAAAAACTTCCGAAAAGGGGAAGAGATTTTGTTTCTTCATTACAAAAAACCAAAACCTACTCGCATAAAACTTTTTCTGATTTGTGATGTGAGCAAATCAATGGAAATTTATAGCCGCTTTTTTGTGCAGTTTATGTACGCTTTTCGGCAAGTTTATCACCGAATAGAAACCTACGTTTTTAGCACTTCTTTGCACAATATTTCAGCAGAATTGAACGAAACTGACTTCCGAACTGCACTCAATAAACTCTCCGAAAACGTGCCTCAATGGGCAGGAGGCACTGATATTGGTAGTAGTTTGAAGCATTTTGCTGAAACAGATTGCCAAAGATTTTTAGACCGAAAAAGTATTGTACTTATCGTAAGTGATGGACTCGATATGGGCGAACCAGAAGTTGTAGAAGAAAGCCTAAAAATGATTAAAAAACGAGCAAACAAAATCATTTGGCTCAATCCATTGGCAGGAAATGCTGGCTACAAACCCGAAGCCCGTGCCATGAAAGCTGCCCTGCCTTTTCTTGACGTTTTTGCCTCGGGGCATAATTTTGAAAGTTTGAAAAAAGTAATCTTGAAGTTACAAGTTTAGATTACGCTCCTTTCTTTGATATAAATCTCTCCAAATTTTCAAAGAAAATATCTCTCAGATTAAATTCTTGTGAAATATTTAGAAAAACTTGACTTATTTCAAGTTAATTACTACATTTCAGTTCCTTTCAAATAAATCATAATCTAATGGAATTAATAGGCTCACAAGTCTTAAATGCTCCAGTGCAAAAAGTGTGGGATTTGATTTTAAACCCCGATTTTTTAGCAAAAATAACTCCCGGAATCACCCGCCTGGAAAAAGAATCCGACGACCTTTACAAAGCAATTGCCGACATAAAAATGGGGCCTGTCAATGGAAAATTTACAGGTCAGGCAGAGCTTCTTGATAAAATTGAACCTGAAAGTTTCACCCTAAAAGTTTTACAAAAAAGTACTATTGGAAATGTTGATGCCAATATCAAAATGACAATGAAAGCAACTTCTCCAAGCAAAACTGAGCTTTCGTTTGAAGGAATTGCCAATATTTCAGGAATGTTGGCTCGCACGGGCAATCGTGTCATGTCGGGCGTAGCGAGTTCGCTTACTAAACAGTTTTTTGAGAATTTTGACAAAGAATTATTGCTTATTCAAGAAAAAACAAGCACGCTAATAGAGAATATTTTGGAAGAAACAAATGTTTCTTCCAAGACAGTCGTTGAGAAAAAGATAGAAGAATCACCTTCAAAATCAGGAATTTTTGCAAAAATATTAGCGTTTTTGCGGAATATTTTTGGTATTAAATAATATCGCAAGTAATTGATAATCAATAGTTTAATTAACAAAACCTCACCCCATGAGGAATTATATTCACCCTTTAAACTAAACTCCCCCATCTGGGGTCGGGGGGCTTTAAACTTATGAATAAAATAAACATTACGGTAAATGGCAAGCTGCACAGCGATACCGTGGAAGGACGAACGCTGTTGGTGCATTACCTGCGAGAAAATCTCGAACTGACAGGTACGCACGTTGGCTGCGACACGAGCAGTTGCGGAGCTTGCACGGTCATGATTGATGGAAAAGCCATGAAATCATGCACAATGTTGGCTGCCCAAGCCGATGGAAAAAGCATCACAACCATCGAAGGTTTGGCAAATGGCGATGAACTTCACCCATTACAAGAAGGTTTCAAAGAAATGCATGGTTTGCAATGTGGTTTCTGCACGCCAGGAATGATTATGTGTGCTTCAGATTTATTGAGCCATAACCTCAATCCATCTGAACAAGAAATCAGAGAAGCGATTGAAGGAAATTTCTGTCGCTGTACGGGTTATCACAACATCGTAAAATCAGTAGAATATGCCGCTGAAAAAATGCGAGAAGCAGTACCAGCTTAGAGAGATTAGAAACGGTTCGCAGCAGAAACTTCAATCTAACTAATTGATAATCAGATAGTTAAAGGACATTTCTGCATTAATTCGATTTTCGTTTATTAGATTTGAAAGAACATTTTCAAATCATTCTATCATTCACTCATTCTATCATTCAAAATTAAATAATGAGCAATAAATTAATAGGACAATCCGTAAAACGTGTCGAAGACAGGCGTTTTACAACAGGGAATGGCAAATACACCGATGATATTGTGTTGCCACACATGACCTACGCCTATATTTTGCGTAGCCCTTATGCCCATGCCCATATAAAAAGTATAGATATTTCTGCCGCCCAAGCACTTGAAGGCGTTGTGAAAATTTATACTGGCAAAGACGTTGAAGCACTCAACGGTGTACCTTGCGGTTGGCAGGTAAATTTCAAGAATGGCGAAACAATGCGTGAGCCAAAGCACCCACTTTTGGTGGCTGATAAGGTAATGCACGTTGGCGATGGCGTAGCAATGATTATTGCCGAAAGCAAAAGCATTGCCAAAGACGCCGCCGATTTGATTGAAGTTGATTATGATACTTTGCCCGCTGTTACTAATCCAAAAGAAGCTGCACAGGCAAATGCCCCCAAAGTTCATGACCAATTTCCAGATAATATTGCATTCGATTGGGCAATCGGAAATCCAATTGAGGAAGTTGATGCAGCTATGGCAACGGCACATCATATCACAAAATTAGATTTTACGAACCAACGCCTCGTGCCAAATGCCATTGAGCCACGTAGTTATATTGGTTCGTACGACCATGTTTATGATAGATATACGCTTTATACTTCTACCCAAAACCCACATTTGATTCGTCTTTTGATGTGTGCTTTTGTGCTGGGCTTACCTGAGCATAAAGTACGTGTCGTAGGTCCTGACGTAGGTGGTGGTTTTGGAAGTAAAATTTATCATTATGTAGAAGAAGCTCTTGTTACATGGGCATCGAAGCAAATCCGCCGCCCAATAAAGTGGACTTGCGACCGTTCTGAGGCATTTTTGACAGATGCTCATGGTCGCGACCACGTTTCGTCCGCCGAAATGGGTTTTGATAAAGATGGGAAAATCGTTGGTTTACGCATAAAAACTTATGCCAATGTAGGTGCATATCTTTCTACTTTTTCAACGGCTGTCCCAACTTATTTGCACGGAACGCTTCTTCAAGGGCTTTATACTACTCCAAAAATTCACTTGGATATGACTTGCGTTTTTACACATACTACTGCCGTAGATGCGTACAGAGGTGCAGGTCGCCCCGAAGCAACTTATTTACTTGAAAGATTGATGGACGTTTCGGCTCACGAAATGGGCATTGACCCTGCCGAGTTGCGTTTCAAAAATTTCATTCCTCCATTTGATGGCGTAACGCAACCAGGTTATCAAACCCAAGTTGCTTTGCAATATGACAGTGGAAATTATGAAGGTGTTTTGAAAAGAGGTTTGGAAATGGTCGGTTATGAAAATTTCAGAAAAGAACAAGCTGAGGCTCGTAAAAAAGGCAAATTTATTGGAATTGGCTTCTCAACTTATGTAGAGGCTTGCGGAATTGCTCCTTCGGCAGTTGTTGGTTCGTTGGGTGCAAGAGCAGGTTTGTTTGAATCGGCACAGGTTCGAGTTCAACCAACAGGCAAAGTCAATGTTTATACTGGCTCACACTCACACGGACAAGGACACGAAACAACCTTTGCCCAAGTAGTTGCCGACAAATTAGGAATTCCGATGGAAGATGTAGAAATCATTCATGGAGATTCTGATGCAGTAGCTTTCGGAATGGGAACTTATGGTTCAAGAAGTTTGGCAGTTGGCGGAAGTGCCATTGTAAAAAGTATTGAAAAAGTGTTGGAAAAAGGAGCAAAAATTGCTGCCCATAAATTAGAATGTTCGACCGATGATTTGGAATATGATAATGGGAAATGGACAATAAAAGGCACTGACAAGTCAATTGGCTTTGGTGATGTGGCTTTGACTGCTTATGTTCCGCACGTTTATCCTGCAAATCTCGAACCGGGTCTTGACTTTTCGAGTTTTTATGACCCTGCCAATTTTACCTATCCATTTGGCTGCCATATTGCGATTGTAGAAGTTGATGGCGATACTGGAAAGGTTACGATGAAGCGTTTTATTGCTGTTGATGATGTAGGAAATGTGATAAATCCAATGATTGTTGATGGACAAATTCATGGAGGCGTAGCACAAGGTATTGGTCAAGCATTGCTCGAAGGAGTAGCTTATGACGAAACAGGACAACTTATCACAGGAACTTTCATGGATTATGCCATGCCTCGTGCCGACGATTTGCCAATGTTTGAAACTGACAGAACTACAACGCCTTGTCCGCACAACCCTTTGGGCGTAAAAGGTGCTGGTGAAGCAGGAGCAATTGGCTCAACGCCAGCAGTTGTAAATGCCGTGATGGACGCACTTTGGCACAAAGGTGTACGAGATTTAGAAATGCCACTAACGCCACAAAGAGTTTGGCGGGCGATGAACGCAAAATAAATTTAATGTAGAGTTAAGAGTGTAGAGTTAAGAGTTTTTCACACTATACACTCTTAACTATACACTCTCAACTAAAAACTAAAAAATCATGCTACCACGTTCAGTAGATTATTATAGAGCAACGTCGGTTGCCGATGCGGTGAGCCGCTTGAAAGCAAATCCCGATGCAAAAATTTTGGCAGGCGGACATAGCCTTGTCCCTGCCATGAAACTTCGCTTGAATAGCCCTTCGATGGTCATAGATATTGCCAATATTTCGGAATTGAATTATATCAAGGAAGTTGGCGGCAATATTTGCATCGGAGCGATGACTACCCATGCCCAAATTGCTAATTCGGCATTGCTACAAGCAAAATTGCCACTTTTTAGCGATACAGCAGATGTTATCGGTGATGTACAAGTGCGAAATGCTGGCACAATTGGCGGAAGTATGGCTCACGCCGACCCTTCGGCAGATTGGGCAGCAGCATTGTTGGCAACAGATGCGACCATCGTAACTAATGAAAGAAGCATTTCAATAGGAAATTTTCTCACAGGATTTTTCTCAACAGCTTTGAATGAAGGCGAAATTATCACCGAAATTCAAGTACCTACGCCAGCCGCAGGTACAAAAATGACTTATCAGAAATTTATGCAACCAGCCTCTCGTTTTGCTATTGTTGGCTGTGCGGCAGTTATTACAAGCAGTGGAGGCACAATTACTGGTGCTAAAGTTGCTTTTACAGGCGTTTCGGACATGGCGTTTTGTGATGCTGCCGTAGAAAATGCCTTAGTTGGCAAAGCCGACAACGACACAACCGCCGAAGCAGCTGGCGAATTAGCTGCCGAAGGTGTAGAAATACTAACCGACCATTTTGCTGCCGAAGACTACCGCAAGCATTTAGCCAAAGTTTTTGCAAAAAAGGCATTGAAGCTTGTTTGTGGGAAGTATATTTGAAAAGTTATTTAAATAATAAAATGACCTTGTAAATCTTAAAAAAGAACTTACAAGGTTATTTTATTTATCAATTACAATTTGATGCCTTGCAGCTCTTCCAAAGCAAAGCAAACAAATTGCTACCAAATAATGGTAAATATCAGTTGGGTCAAGAATCGAATTTGGCATAAAACTCTTGCTATAAGTAGCAAAAATCAAGGCAATTACACCCAAAATCAACCACGAACCAACGGCACTCCGACCTTTGAAAAGTGCAAATACTCCCAATAATAAAACCAGTGGAATGGCAATCATCGAAACGTATTGCATCAGTTGAAGATTGCCCGTAATTAACACCACTGCAAAAACTATAAAGCCCAAAGCAACAACAATATAAGCAATGTTTTTTTCGACGGGTTTACGCATCACTAACAAAAAAGCAACGAAAACTAAGCAAAAAGCACCAACAGTTCCTGCCAAAGTTTGAAAAAACTCAGAAATTGAACGAGCTGGAGCATAGCCTAAAAATCGAATTACTCCGAAAAAAGCCGCAGCAGTAACCGATAAAATAAAGGCTTCCCAAAGCAAACAAGTTGAGAGCTCAAGTTTGCGTAAATATTGAAAAAATACAAATATTCCGACCAACGTAAGCACCCCATCGGAGATAGCATGAGAAAATTCCATAGTTTAAAGGTTTAGGGTTGAATAAAGCATTTTTAATAAATCTCAAATCCCATATCTGAAATCTCGAATCTTAAAAACACAAACTCGCTGCACCAAGCAAACCCGCATCGTTTCCGAGTGTTGCTTTTTTGATGAGCAATGTATTTTTGTAATAAGGAGTCAGCCAATAATCTAATTGCTTATTGATTGAGGGCATGATATAATCGAATGATGCTGAAAGTCCACCTCCAATCAAAATTGTTGTAATATCCAAAATACGAATCATGGAAACCAAGGCATTTCCTAACATTTCGCCTACTTCATCAAATATTTGTTGAGCCAATTCATCTCCCTCAGCTGCTGCTGCCACCAAACCCGTTGTCGAAATACTTCCATCGTTAGGAAGTTTTGTTTTTCCTGAATATGCTTTTCTCATGGTGTTTGCCAAGTCGAGCAATTCATTTTTTCCGATATTTCGCTCCAAAACTTTACCATTTTTTGACGGAACATGACCTGGTTCCATGGCATTTCCACCCCCACCTTTAAATACTTGCTTGTCAATAATCGCTGCACCACCCACGCCAGTACCGAGCGTAACCATTATGTAATCTTCAGGAATCGTATCGTCTTCGCCAAAATAATATTCGCCTAAAGCTGCCGCATTTGCATCATTTTCCAAGAAAAAGTCGCATTTTGGAAAGCGTTCTTTCAAATAAGGAATAATTGGTGTGCCGTTTATTTCAGGAATTGCCGTAATTTCTACAAGCGTTGAACGGTCACGAGTGATAAGTCCGGGAACACCGATTCCGCATTTTTCAATATGTTTGTTTTCAGCTAATTGAATCGAAATAGCATCGCCAAGACGTTCGACAAAATGCCCCGATTTTCGCCAACTACCTGTGTCGTGGCTATAAAAATTTGAAAGATTACCTGTTTGAGCTTCAACAATGCCCATTTTGACGTTCGTGCCGCCAACATCAATTCCTAAATATTCAGTTGCCATTAGCTTTAAATTATTTTTTTAAGAGGTCAAATATAAATGTTTTTTGAAAAAAATTAAGAATTAATTTCGGCGTTTAGCTGTTGGCTTTTAGCCTTTAGCTTTTTTAAAGGGAATTTACCCCAAATAAAGCCAAAAGCTAATAGCTAACCGCCAAATGCTCATTCAAATATCCCCTTCTTGCGGACGCATGATAATTTCTTCAATTACTGTATTTTTTGAAAGACAATAAGCACTCCAAATCGTTTGAGCCACGTCTGCTACTTTCATGAATCTTTCTTCTGGAATTCCAGCACCTGCCCAACTATCGGTAAAAACCGCACCGGGCATAATTGACGTAACTTTTATGCCAAAATTTCTCATTTCTTCTCGTAAAACTTTGCTAAAACCCAACAAAGCAAATTTTGAAATACTATACGAACCGCCATTTGGATATGCTTTCAAGCTCGCCACCGAGCAAATATTAAAAATATGACCGTTTTTTTGTTCAATCATACTTTTCGACAAACCTCTTGTCAAATAATAAGCACTATAAAGATTTGTTTCGATGAGTTGCTCCAAAATCCCATCTGCTTCTTCATGCACGTTTCCCGGAAGAAAAGTTCCTGCATTATTTACCAAAACATCAATCGGACGATTGAGCGAAAGAATAAAATCTGACAACTCAAAAACCTGAGCTTTTATTGACAAGTCTACCTGTTTGATGAAACATTTTACCGAATATGTTTTTTCTATAAATGCTTGTAAATCAAACAAATCTGCTTGTTTTCTTGCCGAAATTACTACATCAAAACCATTTTGAGCAAACTGCTCGACAATTGCTCGACCAATGCCCCTTGTTCCTCCCGAAACAACTGCTAATTTTTGCATGATTATTGCTAAATCTTTATTTTTATTAATCTTACTTTGAACAAATCCTTATCTTTGCAAATAACGCAAATTTTTCAACAAAAACTATGTTATCAACAGTAGGAAGATATTTAATGTTTCTGGGAAAACTTTTTACCCGACGTGAAACTTTCAAAGTTTATTGGGAGCGTTTTCTCGACGAATGTATTAGTATTGGCATTAGTTCGGTATTTATCGTAGCAATTGTTGCGGTATTTATTGGGGCGGTGGTTTGTGTGCAAACTAAGGCGAACTTAGTCAGCCCTTTTGTGCCTGTTTATATTGTAAGTAACATTGTGCGAGATATGACGTTGCTTGAGCTTTCTTCAACATTTATGTGCGTGGTTTTGGCAGGAAAAGTTGGCTCAAATATCGCTGGCGAACTCGGCACAATGAAAATCACCGAACAAATTGATGCCCTCGAAGTAATGGGAATCAACTCGGCATCGTACATGGTTTTGCCCAAATTATTGGCTGCAATTTTTACTTTTCCATTATTGGCTATTATTTCTGGATTTTTGGGAATTTTGGGAGGATATTTGGCTGGCACTTTGTCGGGCATCATTACGCCCGAAGATTATATTTATGGCATTCGGTTTTCATTTATTCCATTTAATGTCTTTATTGCCATCATCAAAGCTGTTGTTTTTGGTTTTTTGATTTCCACAATTTCGGCATTTCAAGGCTATAATACTCGTGGAGGGGCTTTGGAGGTTGGACAGGCAAGTACATCTGCCGTTACCAATAGTTGTATCGCAGTGCTAATTGCCGATTATCTTTTGGCGGAGCTTTTAACTTAATTTGTGCCGCAATGGACATTGAATGAGTGATTTAGCGAATGAGTGAATATCCTTTCCATTCTGCATTATACATTTTACATTCTACATTAAAATTTTCAAATGATTGAAATAAAAAATATATCAAAATCTTTTGATGGTCGCCAAGTTTTGGACAACGTAAGCGGTGTTTTCAAAAAAGGCGAAACAAGTTTAGTCATCGGAGCAAGCGGTACTGGAAAAAGCGTCCTGTTAAAATGTATGCTCGATTTGGTTCGTCCAGAAGTTGGAATGACGCTTTATGATGGTCGAAATTTTTATTTGGGTGAAGAAGAAGAGAAGAAAGATATTCGCCGAGAAATGGGCGTACTTTTTCAAGGTGGAGCATTGTTTGATTCAAAAACTGTTCATCAAAACATCCAATTTCCTTTGGATATGCTTACAAAAATGCCCGAAGGGGAGAAAAAAGACCGAGTAGAGTTTTGTTTGCACAGGGTTGGTTTAGATGGAACAGGCGACAGAATGCCCTCTGAAATTTCGGGAGGAATGAAAAAACGTGTGGGCATTGCACGGGCAATTGTGATGAACCCTAAATATTTGTTTTGTGATGAACCAAACTCAGGACTTGACCCACTAACAGCAATAAAAATTGACGAGCTAATCAAAGAAATTACTGACGAATTTAATATTACTACCGTCGTAATTACGCACGATATGAACTCCGTGCTTTCAATTGGCGACAATATTATGTTTATTTACAAAGGCAAAAAACTTTGGGAGGGAAACAGCAAAACTATTTTGGGCGAAACCGTGCCAGAGTTAGAAGAGTTTGTCTTTTGTAATAAAGCCCTAAGTTTGATGCGGGCAGGAAAGTAAATACTCCCGTGGCACGCTTTTTCTGGGTGTCACAGATATTAAGTTTCACGAGTATCAATAGGAAATCTATTTATCTATAAAATGTTGCTTTTTGTTGCAATTATTTATAATTTTCAAGAAATATTCAACAAATTATAAAAGCAATGAAACGCCAAGAATTTCTCAAAAATATCTCTCTTGCTACATTTTTACTGGCAGATGGCAGTATTTTACCTGCATTTGGTGAAGATTTTTCTGCAAAAAAACCTCGTTTACGCTTCGCTGTTGCTTCTGATGGGCATTTTGGGCAACCAAAAACCGACTTTCAGAATTATTTTGAAACGCTCGTCAAGAAGGTAAATTTAGAGCATCAAAAGCAAAAATTTGATTTTTGTGTCATCAATGGTGATATTATTCATGACCAAACAGACCTTTTAGCAACAGCCAAAAGTGTTTTTGATGATTTACGAATGCCTTATTTTGTAACGCAAGGCAACCACGACCACGCAACTCCTGAATACTGGGAACGAATTTGGGGCGTACCTCTCAACTATGACTATGTTTTAGGAAATAATGCTTTTTTGTTTGGCACAACTTCCAACGCCGAAGGCAAATACTTATCACCTGATGTTCAGTGGTTTGCACAAAAATTAGACGAACATAAAAACAAAAAAAACATCTTTATTTTTGTACATATTACTCCCGTAAAATGGACTGATAATGGCGTAGATGCCAAAGAATTTCAGGAATTGATAAAGCAACACAAAAACGTAAGAGCCATTTTCAACGGGCATGACCACGACCAAGAAGGCATCAAAACCCAAGATGGCGTACCGTATATGTTTTCGGCACATTTTGGCGGAAGTTGGGGAACAAATTACCGTGGTTTCCGAGTCGTGGAATTACAAAAACAAAATACGCTGCTGACCTACATGATGAATCCAGAAACGAAAATAAATGAAGTTACAGTTTGAAAAAACCTACGTCCTAAAACCTAATTTCTAAAACCTACTTAAACATGAACGAATACTTAACACGCCGTAACTTCCTGAAAATCAGTGGATTAGCTACTGCAATGACTTCTTTTCCTGATGTTAGCTATGGGAAAAATGATGAAATAATCGTCGGTCATAATAGCCACAAATACAAAGTAATGGCTGGTTGGGGCATTTTGGATGCAGGAAAAAATCCTGTAAACGACTGCCACGAAATGGTAGAAGATGCCAAAGGAAGGCTAATAATGCTCGGCAACGAAACCAAAAACAATGTCTTGATTTATGACAAATCAGGAAAATTATTGGATTTTTGGGGAACTTCTTACCCCGGTGGACATGGTTTAACTTTGTTGAATGAAGGCGGAGAACAATTTTTGCTTTTGTGCGACACCGACCGCCACCAAGTTATCAAAACTGATTTGGCCGGAAAGGTAATTTTCAAGATAGATTACCCAAAAGAAACTGGCGTTTATGACTACCCAACGCAATTTAAACCTACCGAAAGTGCCGTAAATCCTGTCAATGGCGACATTTATGTAACCGATGGCTATGGCTTGAATTATGTCATTCAATATGACTCAAAAGGCAAATATATTCGTCATTGGGGCGGAAATGGCAAGGCAAACGACCAATTTAATTGTAATCATGGCGTGGTGGTTGATACTCGCAATAAACAAAATCCGACACTAATTATTACTTCTCGTGTAGATAATTGCTGGAAAAGATTTACACTTGATGGCAAATATATTTCTACCATTCCTCTGCCTGGCACATTCATTTGCCGACCTGTTTTGAAAGGTGAAAATATTTATGGGGCTGCCTATCGCTCAACGTCGGGAGATTATCCAAACTCTGGCTATATGACAATTATTGATAAAAACGACCGTGTGATTTCTACGCCAGGCGGCAGTGAGCCAATTTATCAAAATAATAAATTGCAAGAACAACACAAGCAAGACCCTTTCAAGGTTTTCATGCACCCGCACGATGTATGTGTAGATTCAGACGAAAATATCTATGTAGCTCAGTGGGCTTCCAAAAAAACTTATCCTATTAAATTGGTGAGGGTTTAGGGGGAATTTCTCAGATGCCGTTGTAACAACGGCTGACATAACGACTGATTAAACAATCAGCCGAACTTATTGAACATTTCGCCTATCGGGGCTTTATTGAAATATTTACAATTTTAAATAACGTGAGTTCGATGAATAATTTCTTAAATAAAACTAATTAACTTACTGATTATCAGTTAGTTGCCTTACTTTTTTTTGAAAAAAAAGTAACAAAAAAACATGAATCTTACAATCACCTCTTGACAAATTTGGCAAATATTTCAAAAAGACTATTTAATTTATAGAGCCAAATTTCTCAAACGGCGTGTAATATTCATTTAAGGTACTTTTTTTGCTTATTCATTTCAAATAATTTACTGTTTTTTTTGTCGAACTCACGTTAAATAAATATTTCTTTATCAAATTTTTGGACATGAGTACCTCCGTAATTTTTTCTAAACTTGTCAGTCAAATCTGCTAATTTTTTACTTTGATTATAAGCTAAATTAAGCATATTTCCACTTATTTGTTTATGAAATTGTAATTCATTTTCCTCAATGGCTTCAATAATCTTTTCAATATAATCAGATATAGTAGAAATGTGATATACCATTTCATTTTCTAATAAATCCTTATGTGCTAATACTTTAAAAATCTTCTTGTTTATTTCTTTAAATTTTTCAACATCACTTTCAGTTAATGTGAAGGGGTCTGGAAAGTCTGATAAGTCGTTCATTTTTAAAATCACAGCCATTTTTTTTATATCGCCACAAATACTCATTAAGCTATTATTCAAATAAAAAGCCATATGTTCTCGCAGTCTCTGTAAAGGCAAATGAACAGTAAAATAATAAAAAACACAACCAGCAATTATTGAGTAACAAATATTAGTTGTAATTTCTTGAATACATTCTATTTTATTCCAATAATTATCATCATAAATTGATATAAAAGGAAACAGTTTCATTAAAATGATTGCTGCTAATGATACCCAAAAAAGGACGATAACAGATTTATCAATGCGGACAATTGAATTAAAGAATTTTTGCATAGTTGTATATTCACGTCTAAAATAGTAAATTATAAGTTAGTCTAAATTTGCAATTTCAACTAACCCCGTTAGCCTAAATATTCCTTGCGTTTGGCCGAATATTTATTCAGTCAGTGCGTCAGCCGTTGTTACAACAGCATCTGCGAAATAGGCAAACGAAGCTATTACACAAATATAGCCCAAACCCCGAAAATTTGTAATAAATTTGCACAAATTTATTACCCGTTTTCATGCTTTACCCCCAAAATATAGAACAAAAATTAGGCTTTGACAAAATCCGTGAACATATCGCCGAACAGTGCATAAGTTCACTTGGAAGAGCTTTTGTAGAAAAAATTCGCTTTTCCGACGACTTCAAAATCATTGATAGATTGATTCGTCAAGCTGCCGAATTTAAATTGATTCTTCAAACCGAATCTGATTTTCCCGAACAAAATTATATTGATGTAAGCGATGCCCTTGCTCGTGCTGCCATTGAAGGGGCTTTTGTGAGTGAGGAACAATTTTACGAGATAAAACTTTCGCTTCGCACAATTCAGCAAATTATTCATTTCTTCAAACTAAAAGAAGAAACAATATATCCCGAACTAAAAACGCTTGTCAAAAACTCACTTCCTATTGTGGAAGGTAAGGGTGGGATTGATGGTTGGTCTTCAGTCATTTCTCAAATTGACAAAATAATTGATGAGCGAGGCAAAGTGCGAGATAATGCTTCGCCCGAATTGATGGATATTCGTCATCGTTTGATTTCGGAAGCAAGCGATTTGCGTAAAACTTTGGAGCGAATCCTCCGAACTGTCAGAAATAGTGGCTGGATTGGTGATGAAATGTCGCTCACTATTCGTGATGGTCGCATGGTTATTCCTATTTTGTCGGAGCATAAACGCAAGCTCAAAGGTTTCGTGCATGACGAGTCGGCAACGGGGCAAATGGCATTTGTTGAGCCTGCCGAAGTATTGGAGGCAAACAACGAAATCAGAGAATTGGAAGCCCGTGAACGCCGAGAAATCGTCAAGATTTTGGAGCGATTGACAGATTTCATTCGTCCGCACGTTCCTGCTTTGCGAAAGGCATATTTGTTTTTGGGAATCATTGATTTTATTCGTGCAAAAGCAAAATTTGCCCTCAATATTGATGCAACTGCCCCACTTTTGGTCGAAAACCAAGCACTTGAATGGTTTCGTGCAAAGCATCCTTTATTATTTTTATCCTTCAAAAAACAAGGAAAAAGTGTTATTCCGCTTGGCATTAAGTTAGAAAAAGAAAATAGAATTATCTTGGTTTCTGGACCAAATGCTGGGGGGAAATCTGTCATGTTGAAAACCATTGGTTTGGTGCAATACATGGCACAATGTGGCTTGCTTGTGCCTGTTTCGCCCGACTCAAAGGTTGGGGTTTTCAAAAATATATTTATTGATATTGGCGACGAACAAAGCATTGAAAATGACCTAAGTACCTATAGTTCGCATTTGACAAACATGAAACATTTTGTCAATTTTGCTAATAAAAACACTTTGTTTTTGATTGATGAATTTGGCACAGGAACAGAACCAAGTTTGGGTGGAGCAATTGCCGAAGCCATTTTGGAACAATTATTAAAGTCAAATGCCCACGGAGTTGTCAATACGCATTATACAAATTTGAAGGTTTTTGCAGATAAACACGACGGCACTGTGAATGGTGCAATGAAATTTGATGCCGAACATTTAGAGCCGCTTTACGAACTCGAAATCGGAAAGCCCGGCAGTTCATTTGCTTTGGAAGTTGCTCAAAAAATTGGTTTATCGAAGCAAATTATTGACAATGCCAAAAGTAAACTCGGCACACAACAAATTGATTTTGAGAAACTTATCAAAGAATTGGAGATTGAAAAGAAGGTTTTTTCAGAAAAAAACAAAGAATTTATAGAGAAAAATCAAAAACTGACAAATACGCTCGAACAATATACTGGCTTGAAAAACTTCTTGGATGTAGAAAAAAAGAAGATTTTGAACGAAGCAAAAACCCAAGCCAAAGATTTATTGAAGGAAGCAAATCGAAAAATTGAAAATACGATTCGAGAAATAAAAGAAGGGAAAGCCGAAAAGGAAGCAACCAAAGTTTTACGCCAAGAATTGCAGGTTTTTCAAGAAAAAGAGTTGAAACTCCAAAAAGTTGAAGAAATAAAACCTCCCGCTGGCGACGAATGGGAAGCAAGCAATGGTGAAATATCGGTAAAAGATTTTGTCAGAATAAAAGGACAGGCAACTATTGGTGAGGTGCTTGCCTTACGAGGAAAAGATGTGGAAGTAGCGATTGGCGACTTGAAAACAAACATCAAGCTCAATCGCTTGGAGAAAATGAGCAAAAAAGAGTACAAAGAAGCAACTAAAGAAGTCGTTCGTCCAAAACTTTCGGGTATTGACATGAATGAAAAAATGACAAACTTTAGCTTCAACGTAGATTTGCGTGGCAAACGCAGCGACGAAGCACTAAGCGAAGTTGATAGCTTGATGAACGATGCCATTATGCTCGGCTACCCCGAACTCCGCATTGTGCATGGCAAAGGCGATGGCATTTTACGGACGATTATTCGACAACATTTAAGAGGCTATAGCCAAGTAGCTGGTACAGCCGACGAACACGCCGACAGTGGCGGACAGGGCGTTACGATTGTGAAGATGCGGTAAATAGGTTTCAGGAATTAGGTTTTAGGAATTAGGAAAACAGAAAGTCGATATTTTCAATTTCATAAAAATCTTTTTATCTAAATTCTAAAAATATTCTTACCTTCACTTTCAAAAAAAAAACTCAAACCTTCTATTCAACAATGAAAAAAATATTGATTTTAGCTATGGCTGCTTGTAGCTCTGTGGCTTTTGCCCAAAAAGGCAAAAAAGTGAAACTATTTGATGGAAAAACTACTACTGGCTGGCATACTTGGCACGAAACAACTGTGAAAGGTTGGCACGCAATGGGCGGAGTATTGATGTCGCATGGCGGAAATGGCGACCTTGTTACCGACAAAGAATATGAAAATTTTGAACTTACTTTTGAGTTTATGGCTGCTCCAAAAGGTAATAGTGGCGTGATTTACAAAGTTCTTGAAACCCCTGAACTTAAATCAAGCTATATGTCTGGACCAGAATATCAGATAATTGATGATAAAAATTATCCCGACCCAATTAAAGATGTGCAGAAAACTGCAGCAAATTATGATATGCAACCTGCCAATGATTTGACAATTGTGAAACCTGCGGGAGAGTGGAATAAAGGCAAAATATTAGTAAACGACAATCACGTAGAGCATTGGCTAAACGGCAAAAAAGTAGTGGAATATGAGTACGGTAGCACCGACTGGCAAACGATGGTTGGCAAAAGTAAATTTGCCGATTGGGAATTTGCCAAAGCTCACGCAAAAGGCAAAATCGCTCTACAAGACCACGGAGATATGGTTTCGTTCAAAAACATAAAGATTAAGGAGTTGTAGAAGGAATGTCCAAAAAAACCTATTCAAATCTCCATCAAGCGTTTCAAATTATCTCCATAAGTCGATCCAGTTTCGATTTTTGAGGCTTTTGTATCTCGCATAATTACTAAATATTTTCCATTAAAATATTTTTGTAATTCCTTGATTATCAATGAATTAACGATAAAAGAACGACTTACCCGAACAAAATTTTCGGGAAGTTTTTCTTCTAAACTCGAAAGTGTATAATTGGTCAAGTATTGCTTTCCTTCAATTGTATTCAAGAAAACATATTTGTCTTCTGCTTCAAAATTACTTATTTCATTGAAAGGAATAAATAATATTTTTTCGCCAGATTTTACCGAAATCGAATGAGCTTCTTTCTTTGGCTTAAACTGTTCGATGAGTTTTAAAAGACTCGAATTCATCGAACTATTTGCCGATGTTGATTTGAGTTTTCGTAGTTTTTCAATCGTTTTTTCTAATCTTTCTGCCTCAATTGGTTTCAATAAATAATCTATCGAATTTTCTTCGAAAGCCTTAATCGCATATTGATCGAATGCCGTAGCAAAAACTACCAAAGGCATAAATTCAAGGCGAGCAAGCATTTCAAAACCAGACAAAATGGGCATTTCAATATCCAAAAAAATAACATCTGGTTGATGAAATTCTATTTTTTCAAGTCCTTCTTGCCCATTCTTTGCTTCGTCAATTATTTCAAAATCTTCGTATTTGCTCAAAAGTCTTTTTAGCCTTCCAATTGCCAAAGGCTCGTCGTCAATAAGTATTGTTTTCATTTTTTTGTTATTGCAATTACAACTGCTTTATATTGTGTATCATTCTGGATTTCAAAATTGGCATCATTTCCATAAATCAATCTCAATTTGTCTTGAATACTTCTCAGACCGTATCCTGAGGCTATTTCTTCTGGAAAAAGTTGCCCCGAATCGTGTACTGAAAGCATAATTTGATTGCCTTTTTCATAGATTTTCACTTCAATTTTCCCTGCATCCGACGATTTTGAAATGCCGTGTTTAATAGCGTTTTCGACAATTGGTTGCAGCAAAAGTCGTGGAATTTGAAAGCTTTCAAGCCCCTTTTCTAATTCAACAGCAAAGGTCAATCTATCGCCAAAACGCACCTGTTCGATTGATAGATAGGTTCTTACGATTTCCAGCTCGTCGGCAATGCTATTGAAATGCTCATTGTTTCGGTCGGTGGTATAGCGGAAAAGTTTGGATAAAAGTATGGTCATTTCCTCTGCCTTATCGGGGTCGGAATGTACCAAAGATGCAATGCTATTGAGCGAATTATAGAGAAAATGTGGATTGATGCGAGCTTGCAAAGCCGATAAATCAGCTCTGGTTTTGAGTTTTTCGAGGTTGAGTAATTGGTATTCTTGCTCCGATATTTTTCGTGTGATTTTTCGAGTGCGTTGCCATGAATAATAGTAAACACAACTCACAATGATAGGCAATAAAATGTATAAATTATTGAAGTTATTTTCTTCTCTTTTTAATACACCCAAATTTAATTTATTCCAATAGAAGATGCCCACAAGAATTTGAGAAAAAGCACATAAAAAAAAAGTTATAGTGCTTATTATCAGATATTTAAACCACTTTTTTTGAACAATATTTTCTAACAAAAAAATGAAAATATATACAGAAAAAAGTGCCGAAAAACCATTGGCAATATTCGATAAAATTATACCTTTTGAAACCGTGGGTGTCAAATTTTGAGGGTTGATAAGTTCAAGCGTAAAGTAGAAAATACTACTAAGCCCATAGGTCAAAAGCAAGCAAAAAGCAAAGGCAAACAATAAATCAAAAAAACGACTTGAAATATAATCATTTGAAGAAATTTGTTTGTTAGATTTTTCAAAAAAGGTTTGTGTGTTTTTTTCTTTTTGGGGTGAAAAATCTGCAAAATTACTGTTAATCGTTTCCTGTTTTTGAGTGACGTTTTCTTGTTTTTCTTGAATATCTGCTTGTTTTTTTTGAAAAATTGCTTGTTTTTGTGGAAAATCAGCTTGACTCAACCGAATCTTTCCGCCCGAAGTTTTTAGTTTTACGCTTGGACCATCACCATTGATTTTCCCTTGTAATTGCCCGTTTTGCTTAAACCCCACAAAATTTTGCAAAGTTGGCATATCAATTCTACTACCCGAAATATCAAGATTTAGCCCTTGATTTCTTGGCAAAACCACATTGATATTTCCGCCTTTTGTGTCGAGCCAAAGATAATCTTTCACCGACTTCATTTCGACCGACATATTTCCGCCCATCGTTGTTGCTCCGATATTACCTGTAACATCAAAAAAACGAACATTTCCTCCTGCCGTACTACATTTTAAGTCGCCTGAATTACCATTTCCAGAGATATTTCCGCCTGCAGTTTTTACAAAAATATTGCCTTGATTATTGACAATTTCAATATTTCCCCCCAGAGTTTTGAGGTTGATTTCTCCTTTATTTTCTATTAGAAAAATCTTTCCACCCATTGTTTTTGCATCAATTTTTGCATCGCAATTTATCACCTCGATTTTTCCACCCATTGTTTTTCCATTCAAAATGCCCTTTGAGCCTTCTATGAGCATATTTCCGCCCCAAGTCGTAAACTGATGTACGCCATCAAGATTTTTTAAAGAAACATCTCCACCCCAAGTTTTTGAAATAGCATTGATGGTTTTAGGAAGAAAAACTCGAAAGGAAATTTTCTGAAAATTAAACCAATTATAAAAATTAAAATAATTGGGTTTTGCAAAAATCGCAAGCGTGTCGGCTTCTTGCTTAAATTTCAAATCAAGGGTCTCGTAGTCTAATTCAAATTCGGACACAATTTCATTTGTTAAAAAAAGCGATTGCCAACTACGAACCGAAATACAAACTTCAACTTTAATGTTAGCTGCTTCATGCCCGATGAGCTGAATATCGCCCGAAAAAGTTTCGAGCTGAAGGTTCTTTATGCCTTCAAGTTCAAAATCTTTAGATATTGTTGCTGGTTGGTTCATTGAATTTATTCGTTTTTTTGCATTTATCCGTGCCATGCCCTTTTGCCGTTAGCAAGTTAGGCATGTCACGGAGTATTTATATCTGAGAAAGCGTCCATTTTGCTGTCATTTCTCCCCAATTTGGCGAAATACTCGTTGCGGGCTTGAATTTACTAAATTTTTCAATGGCTTCTTCCAAAAGTGGTTTTGCTTTCAATTTTCCGCCACCATAAGCCTCTGGTGTATAAAAAATGCCTTGTGCTTGCAACAATTTTGCACGTGGATTTTCAGGATTTATTTTAATAGCCGCTTGCAAGGCTTTCCCCGAAATTGCCCCATATTGCTGCCAACGGTCTTGTGGAGCAACAGCCATTCTTGCACTTGCAATATTTGCCTTCAGCACTTCGATTTCGTCATTATTTGGCATGAGTTTTTCGGCATTTGCTACCAATTTTTCTGCTTTTTCGAGCAAAATATCTTTTTTGTCAGCATTTTGTTCGGCATAAGAATTCATCATTAAGCAATACGCCGCCCAATAATTTGGCAACCATTCTTTGGTTTCTGCCATGCTGATTCTTTCAAATTGATTAGCATTTTCGCTCAAATCTGTGCCAAATTGGGCAGTTTGAACTGTAGCAACAGCTTCTTCCATTGCTTTCAAATATTCAGAACTTTGGGCAAAGGTTTTTGTAAAAATTACCGCTAAAAGACTGATAGTTAATAAGATACGTTTCATTTTGTTTATTATTTAAAAGTTTAATTTTTCTGTTTTGATGATTCAAAATTAGGTAAGATTTGAATGTAAAAATATTGATTTCTGACAAAGACCAAATTTAACGGAGTGAAATAGAGTTTTGTTCGTGTGAATTTTTTCTTGACAACTTGACAAGAAAGTAATATCTTTGCTGAAATAAATAATGAAACTATGAAAACCATGAGCGTTGGGGAATTGAAAACCCATTTTTCGGAAGTATTAAAAAATGTAGAAGCGGGCGAAAAAATTGCAATTACATTTGGCAAAAAGAAAGAGATTAAAGCGTTCATCGTTCCTAAAGAACAAGAAATGAAACCTCGAAAATTAGGAATTTTAGAAGGAAAAGGTGGTTTCTTTTTGAGAGAGGATTTTAATATTACAACCGACGACGAATTTCCGATATGAGATATTTATTAGATACACATATTTTAATTTGGGCTTTGTTTGAACCTTCCAAACTTTCAAATCGAGTACAACAAATTTTATCAAATCCTATCAATATGATTTGTGTAAGTTCTGTTGATTTTTGGGAAATTTCAATCAAATTTCGCACAGGAAAAATCGGTCTGGGCGATTATTTACCGAGTGATTTGCCAAAAATTTGCCAGCAAATAGGTTTTGAATTAATTGATTTGTCAAGTAATGAAACTGGAACATTTCATCAAATCAATTCCGACTACCATAAAGACCCTTTCGACAGAATATTGATTTGGCAAGCTATCAAAAATGACTTTACGCTAATAAGCGATGATGAAAATGTACAAAAATATGTATCGGAAGGATTATCAGTAGTTTGGTAAACTACTGATAATCAAATACTTATCCATTAATTATTCTCCAAATCTGCCTCCTTCGGCTTTGCCAATTGCTTCGATAAATTGATAGAAATGCCACAGAAAAAGGTACGATACACAGGCGGAATCACCTCAAAACGTTGCTTTCCGTCGGCAGAATATCGGTAGCCAAAAGCATTTTTTCGACCTAAAACATTGTCCAAAGACACATAAAAAACCATAAAATTGCCATTTACCACTCGAATATAACTCGCCGAAAGACTTAGGTTTTCGTAAGGTTTTGTATAAGTTGGCGTAAAAGATGTTGTGGCAAAGTCATAGTTTGGTCGTCCGCTTGTGTGTGAGAAAGTTGCGGCAACATTGGTGCTAATTTTTGTTAAATATTGCTTATAAACTACACTAAAATTATGCTTTGAAGCAAAAGTTGGCATTGCTTCTTTCTGATAATTTCTAAAAAGTCTCTTGGTGTCCAAAAAAGAATACGTTAGCCAAAAATCCCCATTTTTGATACTCTTTTTATCTCTAAAAAAACCATCAAAACCTTGTGCAAAGCCCGCACCACTATTATCGGTTTTTCCCCAAGTAAAACGATAAGGATTAGGGTCATAAAAAGGTGTAAATTCTCGTACCAAATTTTTGTAATCTTTCTTGAAAGCCTCTACCCGAAACGTGCGGTCATTTTTGATGATTTGGTAATTCAAAATCAAGTGATTTGCTTGCTCAAAACCTAAGTTTTGGTTGAGATACAAATAGTTCTTTTCGGGCGTTTGATAAAACTGCCCAGCAGCCAACGAAACTTGACTATATTGCCCAGTTTTGTAAGCCAATGATAGTCTTGGAGCGATATTTGCCTTTGAAATTACACTCGTATATTCGCCTCTGAGTCCGAATCTTCCTGCCAATTTTGGTGTAATATAAAGCTCCGTTTCCACAAAAGCCGCACTATAATTGTCGTTCAATTGATACTCAAATTGGTTATAAATATTACCAACTTTGATGGCATGAAACTCGCTTCCAAATAGCACCGAACTGGCATTATTTCTACCAAAAAGCCTTGTCAAAACGGCACGAATTTGCGTGCGTTCATCGAGGCGGTCGCCCTTGTTTTCTCCTATCTTTATTTTGTCAATATTATGGCTGTACGAAAGCCCCGTTTGTAAAATCCAACGCCCTCCGTCGAAGTTTATTTGGTAGCTTCCATTAGTAAATAAATTGCGATTTTTTAAATCAAAAAGATAGTTTTTGCCTACATTTTCATAAGAAGGAAACGAAATTGCTGATTGATTTTCGGCAAAAGTTCCATAAAATTTCAACGAACTATTTTTAGTCGGATTTTCATTAATCGAAAGCGAACCATTGATGCCTTGCGGAACTTTATCAAACAAAACTGTAGATTTTACGAGCTTAAAAAATGGCGTAAGATTGGTATAATAAAGCGAACCAGCAACGCTGCCTTTATGGGTATAAGTTGCCCCAAGACCAGCCATGTTTGCATTGAGATTCCAGCCACTTGCATCATCGGTTTTGTCTTTGGTTTGTAGCAATAGTACCGACGAAAGTGCTTGTCCATATTGTGCTGAATAGCCGCCCGTACTGAAGGAAGTACCTTTAAACAAAAAAGGCGTAAATCGTCCACGTTGCGGCACGTCGGGCGTGCTACTAAAAAACGGATTCTGCACAATCATGCCATCAATCACAGTTTTGGTTTCGTTGGCAGAGCCACCACGCACAAAAAGTCCTTCTTGCTCGCCCACTCGCTGCGAGCCAGGCAAAAGTTGCATTACCGCCGTAATATCTGCTCCACCTCCTGCCGTCGTAACAATGTCTAAAGGCTTGAGCATCACCATTTTTTTGCTATCCGATGCCTCAAAAGTCCCTGCCGTGATGGTTACGGTATTCAACATATTCATTGCTTCCCGAAGTATTATTTTTACTTCGATTGTGGCATTATTTAAGGTGATTTTTTGCTCAAAAGGCTCGTAACCAACAAAACTTGCAGCAATGGTTGCAGTATCTTTTTTAGAAGTTTTAAAAGTAAAATTTCCTTCCAAATTGCTCGAAGCTCCTGCATAAGTACCTTTTATGAAGACATTTGCACCGGGAAGCACCTCGCCTTTTTTATCAGTGATTTTACCTTTAATGGTTGTTTGGGCAAAAAGTTGGGGAATTAGTAAAATCTGTAGTAAAAGTAGTAATAGCTTTTTCATAAGTTTGCATTTAATTATGCCACAAACTTATTTGAAAAGGTAAAATCACAATAGTTTTTTCGGACGAACAAGGTTTTTTGAGGAGTGAAGTTCGGAGATTTGAGCGTAGGTTATTTTACTTTCGCCAATTCCACAAAATCAAAATCATATTCATTCTTTTCATCTTTTAAGTGCGAAATCCGAGAGATTTCTGTCCATTCTGCCGCATCAAGTTTTGGAAAAAAAGCATCACCTTCGAGGCTTGCTTTTACTTCTGTCAAGTAAATTTTATCAGTAATATGTAAAGATTGTTTATAAATATTTCCACCACCAATAATAAAGATTTCTTCACTTCCTGCTTCATTTTGGGCCATTTCAATAGCATTTTCTAAAGAATTTGCTTGTAAAACACCTTCTGGCAAATCAAAATTATGTTGTCGAGAAATAACAATATTTGTGCGATTTGGCAATGCTCTTGCGATAGATTCAAAGGTTTTTCTGCCCATAATTACCGAATGTCCTGTCGTCAAAAATTTGAATTGCTTCATGTCTGCCGAAAGTTTCCAAAGTAATTGGTTGTCTTTTCCTATTACGTTATTTTGTGCGGTTGCTACTATTATTGAAATCATTCTTTTAGGATTTAGGACTTAGGTTTTAGGACATTATAATTAGTGTAAAATTACAGAATTTTTTTGATTTAAAATCTCCCAGCTCTTTATCTAAGCTCTAAAACCTACCTCCTAAAACCTAAAAAAGCCATTCTTCAATTTATTTTTTCAAAATCAAAATAATTTTCTCAATTTCGAGTTAATATGGCATTGTGGTTGCATAGTGATACGCAAACACTTAACAACCTCAACCACCATGAAGATTCGCAATCACCAAGAGTACACTACTGCCTACGAAAAAGCGGCTATTATGATAGATGCTGGTTTTGGAGGAAATTTTGAGCGTGAAAAATATTTTCGTGAAATAATTAATGCAATTATTGATTACGAAAAATTATCACCTACGCTTATGTTTCAACCTCAAGTCGTAGCTTTAGGTGCGTAAAATACGTAGCTAACCTATGTCCTTTTTTGACCGAGTAAAAAATTTGTTTAGTTCAAAGTCATCATCAGAAGATGATGCGGAATTTACTTTGACTAATGAAACCACTCCTGTTACTAACGAAGTTACACTTATTCCTCAAACTGAAATTATTCAGTTTTCTCCCGAAATGGACAATGTTCCGTTTTGGCTCGAAAATGAAGATGCTTTGCGTGATGAAGGTGTGATTTTTGGGCTTTCAGAATCTAAATCTGAAGAGAAAGTTGGAGCAATTCGCAATTATTTTGCTCACCTCACTGCCGAATTAGAAAAAGAGGTTGAATATAATTTCGAGAAAATTGGCGAGCTGAATCTGTTTATCGAACAAAAAGAATCCCGCATCAACGAACTTATTGAGAAATCTCGCACGCTCGAAAGTCGTATACGTTCCGACCATCAATTACCTCGAACTTTCATCGGGATTGTCCTTTCGTTGGCAATGTGTATTGGCAATTATTTTCTCATTGACGAGTCTATTCTGACTAATTTTCCACAAAACCACTACGTCATTGCTTTAGGTATTTTCTTGGCAGGAATGTTCAATTTGTTTAATTCAAAATCATTTTTTCACGAAAAAAACACTTCTATTTCGTGGAGAAATTTGCTCGAAGAAGTTGGTATGCCTTTGGCAGCTTCGATTTTTGTTTTTGTGCAATCACTTGACAGTCAAACGTTTATACGTTCTTTTGCTTTGTTTTTGTTTGTATTCTTCTTGTTTTTGTTTGCAGGAAAATTGCTTTTAAGCAATTTGACTTTGCTAAAAACCGACTCAAGTTTATGGTTTGATAATCTTCGTTTACAAAAAGACAAAGTAAATAAAACTCAAAATTGGGACGAAGAAATATTAAAGCTCAAACTTGAAATTGACGAAAAAAGAATTGAAAAATGGAAAATTATTGATGTCCTAAAAGCACCAGAAGCCGAACTCAAACGCCTCAACGAAAGACGTGAAATGCTCGTAAAATTATTTGAAAGTGAGTTTAATTTGGCTCGTGGCTACCGTGAGAAATTGACGGGTAAACAAATTCAGAATATTTTGAAGTAAAAAAATGCTTAAACCAATAATCGAAGAACAAGATTTTCATGGACTTACTTTTACGAAAGAATCATTTGTAAAGGGGGAATATGAAAACTGCAATTTTACGAATTGTAATTTCACGGAATTGCATTTATCAAATTTCGATTTTGTAGAATGTACTTTTGAAGACTGCAATTTGAGTAATGTAAAGCTAAGTAATGCCGCTTTCAAACAAGCAAATTTTAAAAATTGTAAATTGTTGGGCGTGAATTTTGGCGAATGTAATCCTTTTTTATTTTCGGTAAATTTTGAAGATTGTTTCCTGAAATTGGCAACTTTTTATAAGTTAAAAATGAAAGTTGCCAAGTTTAAAAACTGTAATTTGCAAGAGGCTGACTTTACAGAAACAGACCTAACTGGCTCATTATTAGACAATTGTGATTTGACAGGAGCAATTTTTGAACATACAATTTTAGAAAAAACCGATTTCAGAACATCATACAATTTTTCGATTGACCCAGAATTAAATCGAATTAAAAAAGCAAAGTTCTCACAGACAAACATCAGAGGGCTTTTAGATAAATATAATATTGAAATAGAAAATTAGCTTTTGGCTATCGGCTTTTAGCTCTTACCATTTCAAAATAGTTTTTTAGCTAACAGCCAAAGGCAAAAAATATATGGAAAATCCAGAAAATTATTATAATTCCGACTTTCAACATGGCTATCTGATTGGCGTTGAAAACATCAGAAAAGACAAAGACAAAGAAGAAGACCCTTACGAAGGATTTTTGTCGAGCCATGTTTCTTATGAGTGGTATCAAGAGCGAATTTCTGAGAAAAAAGAAGAAATAACTACGCTTAATAAGCAAATTACTGAAACTCAAGAAAAACAAAAAACGGTTTTCGATAAGCTCCAAGAGCATGTCATGGGCGTAAGTACACAATCACGCAAGGCAAGTTTTGTTCAACAACAAATTGACGATAACTCGCTGAATATCAAACGATTAGAAGGCAAACGCAATCGTAATGAATCTCCATATTCCTTGCTGGCTGGCATTTTATATTTATTTGCTGGTATTGCTTTCGTAACTGGTGATTTGATTATTTCGCACGAAATTGTGGCGTATGCTCTTAATATTCGTGATAATTATGAGGCGTGGGCATTTGCCGTTGGCTTGGCAATGCTTTCGGTGCTTTTGAAACCTGCCTACGACCGCTTAGTTGAGCAACCATATTTGACCGACTATTCGCCCAAAACCAAAAAAACTTATGCTATTTTTCAAGGGTTTTTATTAGTTTTTTCGGTGGCTACAATGTTTATCTTGGGTTGGTTTCGCTACGAAGCCTACAAGACCGATAAGCTGAAAGAAAGCATCAATAAGCAAATAAAAGCATTGCAAGCCAATAGCCAGTCTATTGACCCAACTGCCACACAACCATCTGATAATCAAGCGATTATACAAAAAATGGACGAGCAATTGAAGCTTTATGACAAGCTAAATGTTGATTTGGTAAATAGTCCATGGGCATTGATGTCGTTTGTTTTGAGTGGAATTTTATTTGCCATTGCAGGAGCAATTTGCTTGGGAATATCCTTCCCTATTTTGCAAGCTTATTGGCATAATTGGCTGCAAGCAGGACCCACAATGAGGCGAATAAAAAAACGAAATTTGAAGCTAATTGAAGAACTAAAATTGGCTGAGGGCGAAGTTGCTCAACAAATTGTTCAAAAAAGTATTTTGGAAAATGATTTGGCTTTATTGCCAAATTTAGTAGAATTGAAAGCTGAAAAGAAAGAAATTTTGGCAGAAATTGCCGATTTGCTCGAGCGTTCACGCGTTGCTGACCAAGACCGCCGCATCAATACTTTTGATGATGGCTTGGAGAAAGGAAAAGCCAATCGTGGTGAAATGACCGACGATGAATATGAGGAATTTAGAAGCACGTCGGTTCGACAAATGCGTAATGCTCAAGACATCACAACCGATGCCGCACCAAAGGTTTATCGCAGCAATGGGCTACGTCCGCACCAAGCACTTCGCAAGGTGATTACTGAGCAAATCAGTCCCAATTAATACCCTGTAAGTAATTGATAATAAGCGATTTAAGTCAAAATCTTGAACTTAAATCGCTTTCTTTTTATATCATTCTTTCAAATAATTGTACTTTATCAAGAATTTTTGCATTTTTCGGTGATTTTCTTGCAAAAGCTGCATTTTTATTAAGAAATTTGTACTTTAATCAAACAAAAATACTTTATGTCAAGCAAAAAAATTGATTTTCTTCTTCCTGCCGATGTAGTTGCTGGTGCAACTTCTGGCATCCTTTTAGGTGATTTTAATAACTGGGACTCTAACAATGGAGTAACTTTAAAGCAACAAAAAGATGGCTCTTTGAAGGCATCTCTTAGCTTACAATCGGGTTCGTATGAGTACCGTTATTTATTAAATGATGGACGTTGGGTAAATGACACACAAACTTCAAAAACATATATCTCACAATTTGCTATCGAAAACTGCGTAATTGACGTAACTATCGAGCCAGTAAAAGCAACTGCACCAAAGGTAGCTGTTAAAGCAAAAGCAACTGTTGAACCAATAGCTGAAAAAACAAAAGCTCCAGCAAAAACCGCCAAAACAAAGGCAGTAGTAGCCGAGCCAAAAATTGAAGCTAAAGCAACTAAACCAGCTAAGGCAAAAAAAGCATAATTTCATTTCTGAATTTAGCTTAAAAATATTGTGCAAAAGGTTTCTTGAATGTTTTTCGAGAAACCTTTTTTTATACATTTGTTGTAGAAAATTAAAGGAATTCAAACAAAAATACTTTGCAGGAAGTTATTAAAATTAGTTGTAAATAAAGTGCAGAGTCATTCATCATTCTACATTCATCATTCTACATTAAAAAAATGGCACAGGCAAAACTTGAAGTTATCGAAGCTCTTCGTCGTACAGCAAAAAAATTAGATGCTGGCACTCAATATATGTGGGGACACATGGGTAGTTGTAATTGTGGAAATTTGGCACAAGAAGTTACAAAACGCACCAAAGCCGAAATTCATGCCTACGCCATGCAAGGGCATGGCGATTGGAACGAGCAACTCAATGACTATTGTGAAACAAGTGTTATGCCCATTGATTTAATCATTTTTGAGTTGCTTACCTCTGGTTTTAGCTTGGAAGACCTTCAAAACTTAGAAAAATTGTCGGACAAACAAGTTTTAATGCGTTTACCTATCGAAAATCGCTACCTTCGCCACAATGTTAAAGGCGATGTGGTCGTTTATCTAAAAGAGTGGGCAAATATGCTCGAAGAACAACTTTTGGATAGCATCAAATTGCCTGATTTTTTAAAGGAAACAACTGTAGAATATGCGTAAGATTATTTTAGTTAGTGCATTGATTATAAGCACTTTATGTAATATTTTTGCTCAAGAAGGAATTCCAACTTCGGGAGATAAAGACAACGAAACAAAGGTGTTTTTTGAAAAACCAAAGCCAGCTTGGAAAGATAAACTTCGTTATGGCGGAACATTTTGGTTAGGCTTTTTTGGTGCATTTTATATTGATGCCTCACCAATGGTTGGCTACGAACTCAACGAAAAAGGAACTGTCGCAGGCGTGGGTGCCACATTTATTTTTCAAGGAACATTCAATAGAAATAGTGCGACAAACACTAATAATTTTACTTACGGACCAAAGATTTTTGTAAGACAACAGGTTTTCAAAAGGTTTTTTGCTCATGCCGAATATGAGTTTATAAGGGCAGACGCCTATCAGTTTTATTCATATATTGAAAATACTACTGACCCAAATAGTGCATTCAAGAAAAAATGGGGTGGTTCTCCACTTGTTGGAGCTGGATTTTATCAAGGTGGTGATGGCAGGCGAGGAAGTTTTATTTCAGTGATGTATAATTTGGGCTTTCCGAATAAAGGTTTTATTAGCCCGCAAGGAATTTTGGGTAATCAAAGTCCTATTACACTTCGTTATGGGTTTTTGTTTTAAATTCAAGCAAACATTTTGGAATTGATTCATTAATTTGTAAAATTGTGTAAAAATTAAGTAAAATGGGAACATTTGTGTTAGCAAAAGAGATAGAATCATTGCCTTACGAATTACGTCAGGAAGTATTCGATTTTGTAGGTTTTTTAAAAACAAAGCACCTCAAAAAGCAACCATGGGTAAAAGAAAGAGAATTTGGTTTTGCAAAAGGAAAAGTAAAATTACATAAAGATTTTGATGCTCCATTAGATGAATTCAAAGAATATATGTAAATATGAATTTATTATTAGATACTCATGCTCTTCTATGGTTTTACAGTGGTGATTCACAACTTTCATTAAAAACTAAAGATTTAATTAAGGACACCTCAAATGCTTGTTTTATTAGTATCGCAAGCCTTTGGGAAATAACAATAAAATACCATTTAGGCAAACTTGAATTAGCTGATTCGCTCGAAGAACTTTTCAAGTTTGTTAGAAGAAATCAATTAAATGTGTTGCCCATCGAATTCCATCATTTGCTTCAAATTTCTTCATTACCACATATTCATAAAGACCCTTTCGATAGAGTAATTATTGCACAAGGAATTTCAGAAAGTCTTACAATTATAACAAAAGACGGCTTTTTTAGTGAGTATGAAGTTAATATTACATGGTAAATAACAACCTCAATAAATACTCATTCCCTGTTATTTCTACTATATTTTTGATAGTAATTCCGCTGATTTTTAGTTCGATTCTTACTGTTTTTATTATTACGAATGAAAATCTATTTCTGCAATTTGGTTTTCAAGAATGGCTTTTAATTACGTTTATTTGTTGCCTTAGCTCTACTTTTGCCTTTACGCCGCCTACACTTTTGGCTTTAATTTTTGGCTATTTTCTTGGCTGGAAAGCTCTCGTGCCAGTTTTTGTGCTGAATATGGCAGCAATTTTCTTGATAAATATCATTACAAAACGCCTTGACAAAGATAAATTTGCAGCGTATCTATCTGATAATAAGGCGATTAGCAATATTTTAGAAAATATTCGTCAGCAAGAATTAAAAATTATTTTCTTCACAAAACTTTCACCCGTTTTGCCTTTTGCTCTTACTAATTTTGTATTTGCTTTGTCGGGGGCAAAGTTAAAAAATATTCTTTTGGGAGGTTTCTTAGGAATGATTCCCCGTACATCTTTAGCAGTTTGGACTGGCTCGCAAGCAAAAGAAATTCGGCAATTATTAGTAAACCCCAATGAAGGAAATTTGGAGAAAATTTTGATAATTGTGCTTGTAGTTGTGTCTGTGGGGGGTGTTTTGTATTTTGTTTTTCCGAAAAAAAACCTTACAAAATAAAAACGGTGCGACGACTCGCATCCTGCAAGGTTTAAAGCCGCCATTTTTCTACATTAATCTTTGTGAGAAGGATTTAGTTTTTCATTATCTGAAAGGTAAACGCCTGCAAAAAAGCCAGTTTTTACCAAAACAGATTTAATTTCTCCTGATTTATCAATATACATAACCAAATAAATCGGGTTTCTTGAACCTATCCAGCCAAAAGAGAATGGTTTATGTTTTATATTTTCTATTTCAAATCCTCGTGCCTCAAAATATTTTCTAATTCGTTTTTCATCGAAATCATAAAATGCAGGTCTGTTTAAAATTTCGTGCGATTCTCTACTCAAAAAAACCTTGCATAATCTAAGGAACAACAGGAAAATGATATAGAATGCCATCACCAAGAAAAGGCAAAAGAACAAAATTCCAAGAGATTCCATTCAAATCATAGGTTTTGATAGCTCTAAACTCCAACATTTTTATAAATCCTCTTCATTGAAACTTCAACGCCCAAAGATTGAAGCGGCAATTTTCCATCAATATTTGTAATAATTGTTTCATGCCAAAGACCGGGACGCTCTCTAAACCAAACCTCAGCATAACATTCATTTTGGCGAATCATTACATATTCTCGGAACGATTCAAGGGTTTTATATTTATCAAATTTTCCACTTCGGTCATACTTTTGTTTAGATTTTGATTACACTTCTACGACTAAAATAGGATTTATCAATAACAAATCATCATCGTCCCAAAATAAAGGTTTTTCGCAAACAGCCAAAGTATCGGCATAAACACCTTCGTCAAGACTTGGAATATATATTTTTTGGTCTGAGCCTAAAATCTGGTATTTTTTTTCTAAATCTTCTGTTATATTAGTCATTTCAACAGCAATATTCATTGCTATTAAATTATGATTATATCTTGCATTAGGCATTTTAACTATTTCACCATTTATAAATTCATGTTTATTGACCGAATTACCTTCTTTTCGTAAATATTCCTCTAAAGTATATTTGCGAACTGGTTTATGTAGAATAAGTTTCGGTAAAAAATCAATTGTTTCTGTTACCATTTTTCTGATTATTTATTTACAAATTTAGTCAGTTTTTTGAATTCTAAAAGATTGTTTGAAATAAATTTTGAATGAATTTTTCATAAAAAAACCCTGCAAGATGAAAAAATTCTGCAAGGTTTTTCTATGAAAATCATTTCAAAATCAAAACGATTTTGCAATATTAGTAAACTCTCTTGATTTCAGCGAAGCTCCGCCAACTAAGCCACCGTCCACATCTGGGCAAGCGAAAAGTTCTTGGGCATTTGCTCCGTTTACGCTTCCACCATAAAGGATAGAGATTTCGTCAGCTACATTTTGACCATATTTTGAAGCCAAATGGTCTCTCAAAACCTTGTGCATTTCTTGTGCTTGGTCGTTTGAGGCAGTTACGCCTGTACCAATTGCCCAAATTGGCTCATAAGCAATCACAGTTTTTTGTAAATCTTCTGCCGACAAATGAAACAAACTATTGGTGATTTGTCCACAAACAAAATCGAAGTGAATACCTTCGTTGCGTTGCTCCAAAGTTTCGCCACAACAGAAAATCGGCGTTAAGCCGCCCTCCAAAGTTGCATCAACTTTTTCTGCCAAAAACGCATCAGATTCATTGAAATATTGGCGACGCTCGCTATGCCCAATGACAATATGACCCACACCTACCGACTTCAACATTGGCACAGAAACCTCGCCAGTGAACGCTCCAGAGGCTTTTGGGTAACAATTTTGAGCTCCCAACGAAACTTTTGGCGTATCAATTAATTTTCCGAATGTACTTAAATAAGGGAATGGTACACAAAGCACAACCACTACATTTGGGTTTACAACTTCATCTTTTACCATATTTACAACTTCCGAAAGTAGGATTTGACCTTCTTCAAAAGTTTTGTTCATTTTCCAGTTACCTGCGGCAATTTTTTTTCTCATTTTCTTAGAATCTTTGGTTTTAAAAGCACAAAGGTACGAGTTTTTCTTCATTTTCTATAACCACATTTCCATCGCAACATCGGCACGGATATATGGCGAAGTGAAATTATTTATACGAACAAAACCTAATTTTGCATAAAGCGTAAGTGCAGGCGTTAGGCTCGAATTTGTTTCTAAATAAACTCTTTTTGCTCCCAATTCTTTGGCTTTTTTGATGGCAGCTTCTCCTACCAATCCACCAATTCCTAAGCCCCGTGCCGACTCGCTTACGCCCATTTTGCAGAGTTCATAAGAGTCATTTCCCATAGGTTTTAGGGCAGATGTGCCTAAATATTCTTCTCCACGGCAAGCCAATATGACTGCCCCGCCAGTTGCCAAAAAGTATTTTTCAGGATTTTCGAGTGAATCCAAATCGCCTTTTTCTACTTTGAAATATTTTTCAATCCACTCATAATTTATCTGTTTGAAAGCCTTTTTATGAGCATCATTTTGTGGGTCGAGATTAATGATTTTTATGTTTGACATTTTAGATACGAGATTTGAGATACTGGATTTGAGATACTGGATTTGAGATTTTTTACAATCTAAAATACTTACTATCAACTGATTAGATAAATATTCAAATCAAAAAAAATAGTTTTATTTTCTACAAATAAAACTTTTGCCAACGAATATATTCTTCTACCACATCAGGCACCATGTAGCGAATGGGCTTGCCTTCTTTGATAGAATTTCTGATAAAAGTTGCCGAAATATCAAGCAAAGGGGCTTCAATAAATTTTACTTTTGGATGATTTTTGAAATTATGCTCAGGCGTATTGGGGCGAGGATAAACATATATTTCGTAGTATTCTAAAATCTTTTCGTAGTTTTTCCAGTTTTCAAATTGCACCAAATTATCTTCGCCCATGATGAGTTTAAACTCGTGCGTTGGGTGGCGTTCAACCAATTTTGTAAGTGTGTCAATGGTATAGCTCGGCTTGGGCATTGTGAACTCAATGTTGGAAGTTTTCAAACGATAATTGTCTGAAATCGCTTTTTCTACCATCGTCAGGCGGTCTTGTTCGTGTAGTAAGCTTTTGTTCTTTTTGAAGGGATTTTGGGGCGAAACCACAAACCAAACTTGCTCCAAGTCGGTGCAGTAAGCCATACGGTTGGCAATAATCAAATGCCCAACATGAATAGGATTGAATGAGCCAAAAAATAGACCGATTTTCACACTTCCAAAGGTTTTTTTATTATTTCTAATTCATTTTTAGCAAATTTTTCATATAAATCTTCTGCTTTTTCCCACGAATCTTCTTTATTATCATTGAGTAAAATTACATCAAATCGGTTCTGGAATTCCATTTCAAACTTCATTTTATAAATACGCCTTGAAATGCTATCTTCACTGTCAGTTCCTCTGGCACGTAAGCGACGCTCAAGTTCTTCTATCGAAGGTACTTTTACGTAAATTGCCAAAGCCGCTTCACCGAAATATTTTTTTAGGTTCATTCCTCCTTGCACATCAACATCAAAAATCACGGTTTTTCCTTCATTCCAAAGTCTTTCTATTTCGGTTTTCAATGTACCATAATATGCTCCGGGATAAACCTCTTGCCATTCTATAAACTCCTCATTATCAATCTTTTCTTTAAAATCATGTATGTCTAAAAAGTGATAATCTTTACCATTTTGTTCGTTACGCCCACGCTTATCACGTGTGCAGGCAGAAATCGAAAATCCAAGTTCAGAATATTTGTCAAGTAGATGTTTGACAATGGTGGTTTTGCCTGAACCAGATGGGGCACAAAAAATAATTGTTTTGCCTTTCATTTATTTTATTTTTGATAAATTTGAAGGGAATTTATTATAAAAAAGCCATCAAACGTAAAATTTGATGGCTGAATATTTTTACAAAGATAGTAAAATCAAGAGTTAAATAATGAGTGGTAGAGTTTTACTTCAATAATTAGAAAACACAGAAGCAAGAACGCCATGCCTATTTTTGCTCGAATATCAACAATAATTGACTGTGGGCAGCACTTTTTCTCAACTTTTGCTACCATTGCCTCCTTTACACTTTTTTCTAACCTATAAGTTTCGATGCAGGGCATGCACTCATCCATGTTCTGTTTGAAGTGTTCTACTTCCTCCTTAGATGCAGAACCGTCAAGTACGGCTTGTATCATTTCCATGCACTTCTGATGATTTTCACACTTATGCTTCATTCGGTTGGTATTTTGGGATACTATTTTCGCATTGCCCTCTTGTTAATAAATTCCTTTACAACTTTTAGCGAAAAAGTATAAATTATTCTTGTAATTACTTGTAAATCAACTATTTGTATTCGTAAACAGAACATTAATTAATTATTAATTGTTCCTTGTGCCAACGAATTATTCGTCTTCTACTTCTACTTCGGCTATTTTATAGCCCATTGAGGAAGCATAAGATTTTAGTTTTTCCTTCAACAAGTTTCTTGCTCGGTGCAATCTCGAACGAACCGTTCCGATAGGAATGTCCAAAATCTTTGCCATTTCTTCATAGGTAAACCCTTCGATGTCGCACAAAATAATGACCGTTCGGAAATCTACAGGCAAGCTATTCAAGGCATTGGCAACTTCATCGCCAATCATGTCTTGCACAGTTTCTGTTCGCAAGTCGGTTGTAGCATCCATTTCGGCATCTTCTGTCGAATTGTAGGTTGTTTCAACGTCTTGGTAATCAACCTTTGCAGGTTCTTTACTTTTCTTGCGATAGTCGTTTATGAAACTGTTTTTCAGAATTCTAAACAACCATGCTTTTGCATTAGTTCCTCTTTCAAACGAATTGATAAATCGGAATGCCTTCAAATAGGTATCTTGCACCAAATCGTTGGCATCGTCTTCGTCGTTTGTGAGGCGAAAGGCAAAGTTATACATGGAGTCTATGTGAGGCATAAACTCTTTATCAAAAACTACGTATTTTTCTTGTTCGGAATACCGTGCTACTACTTCTACAATTTCTTCTTCTTCCATAGACTTTACATTATAGTCAGGCAAAATTACGATTTTTCACAAAAGAACACGAATAAATATTTCTCAAATATGATATTTATGTAAAATAGACATATTTGATGATGAAAGGAGGATTATATATTTACGAAATACGAATGACGAGTTACGAATAGTTCGTCGTTGCGATTACAAATAAAAAAACACAAACTATTGATAATCAGAAACTTATGGCTTTAAATCTCAATAGACAATTATTAGTTATCGCATTGGCGAACCGTTCAACATTCGTAACTCGTCATTCATAAACTCGTCATTCCCTAAAAGTTCATATCATCGGCACTTGGTCCATAGCTTCCAGGAATAGGCACGTCTAATAATCTTAAAAACACACCTAATTGAGCTCTGTGATGAATAATTTGGCACAAAGTATGATGAATCATATCGGCTTTGGATTCAGCAACGTGGATTTGTTCGCCAGTTCTCAAAGTCCAAATTTCTGATAAAATGCCTTCATTTTCTGCGACCAACTGAGTTCTGCCGTCAATTAATGAATTTTCAAATAATTCCATTAAATCTTGCGTGTTGTTAATGATGGTTGGGTTGTAAGGTACTGTGGCAAAATCCAATTCTTTGGTGGTAAGCACCATCTTAATCCAAGTGGGCAACTCGGCAATGTGTGTAGCCAAACTACGAATGGTCATGCTTTTTGGGTGAGGTTGCCAGTCATATTTATCATTTGGCACGATAGACAACATTTTGCGAGTAGTGAGCGATTCTTGCTCCAATTCATTGAGGTACACTGAAATCATTGACATAGTTTTTCGATTTTTTTTGGTTAATAATACAAAGAAACTATACCTCACTGACAGCCCTATGTCAGTAGAAATTTTTTTTTTTCAAAAATGTTTTTTATTTTTATTAAACAACTTTTCCTCTTTCAAGTTATCAAGATATACAACAAAGTTTTGAGCAATCTTTTTAATACCAAAACTTTAGGCTACTATTGCAGCCAAATTTTGAATGAGGAAATATTTTAAATTTTCAAGAAAGCACCAAAATGAGTAATTATTCTATAAAGGATTTAGAACAATTGTCTGGCATAAAAGCTCACACGCTCAGAATTTGGGAGCAGCGATACAATATTATCAATCCAAAAAGGACGGATACTAATATTCGTACTTACGATGATAAAGATTTGAAATTAGTGCTGAATATTGCTCTGTTGCAGTCGCACGACTATAAAATCTCTAAAATTGCCCAATTAAGTCTTGAAGATTTATCAAAGGAAGTTTTAGAAATTTCTACCCGACAACTAAATTACCCTGACCAGATTCACGCCCTTACAATCGCAATGATTGATATTGATGAAGAACGTTTTGAGAAAATCATGGCGACCAATATTTTGCAATTTGGCTTTGAAAACACCATGATTAATATTATCTATCCTTTTTTGGGGCGAATAGGAACGTTGTGGCTTACTGGTTCGATAGGTCCAGCACAAGAACATTTTATTACAAATTTGATTCGTCAGAAAATAATTGTAGCAATTGATGGGCAAGTATTGAGGTTAGACTCAAAATCTAAAAAGTATGTTTTGTTTACACCAGAAGGTGAATATCACGAAATTCCGTTGCTTTTTGCTAATTATATTCTTCGGGCAAGAAATAATAAAGTAATTTATTTGGGTCAAAGTATGCCATTTTCAGAACTTCAATCTATTTGCGAATTGCATAAACCCGATTTCCTTTTTTCGGTCATTACCTCTACTCCGGGGCAAAGTGAAATTCAACAATATGTAAATAAACTTGGAAATACATTTCCAGAAATTAAGGTTTTATTGACTGGCTATCAATTAATTGGTCAAGGTATTGATTTGCCAAAAAATACTGAAATTATAATGAATGTGAAGCAATTAATGGCTTTTGCGGAAGGGGAATAAAAGATTATGAACTTAAAATTTCCCTCGCTACTCTTTCCCCTGAGCGAATTGCCCCATCAATATAGCCATTCCAAATATCAGAAGTTTCTGTTCCTGCCCAATGAATATTTCCAACAGGTACTCTGAGAGCCTTTCCTACCGAAGTCCATGCACCAGTTGGCATGAGTCCAGCGTAACACCCACGAGTAAATTCTTCTTCTGCCCAACTGTGGTCGAGATACATGATTGGATTTCGAGCTTTTTCGCCATAAAATTTCACAAAAGAGTCTAAAACTGATGCTTTTCGCTCTTCTGCCGAAAGATTTGCAAAGGCTTTTGCTTGATTTCCCAGCACAAAACCCATCAAAATTCCTGCACTTGCATCTTTTGGAGAATTATCGAATGTTACTGTAACATAACCATCATTAGTTGCCGACAAACCATTCAGTCCATCTTCACGCCAAAAAGGTTTGTCATAAATTGCATAGGTTTTCCAAACTACACCCATTGACATTCGTTGCGTAAGTTGCTCACGATTGGCGGGCATCATGGGCAAATAATTGATTCTTCCTGCCAAAGTTGGTGGTAAAGCAACAACAACTTTTTTTGCCGAAAACTCAAATCCATCTCCTCGTACAACAACAATATTATTTTCTTGTGAAATTTGTCGAACAACAGAATTTAAACGAATATTTTCTTTGAAAGTTTCTGCCAAACGTAAGGCTGGCTGTGAAGCTCCACCAACTAAACGTTCTTCTTGAGCTCCATTTTTTACATTCATCAAAGTATCTAAATCTCTACCTGATTTTGTATAGAATAGGGCATGAAGCATTGAAATTTCGTTGGGGTCGGCAGCCCAAATCGCCTCAGCAGCAAGTTTATACTTTAAACAGGGTAAATATTAACATTTTTAAAAGTCTGAAATTTGAGATTCATTAGTGATTTTATTTCCTGTTTGTATTCTTTGTTGGCATCGTCCAAGCAAGTATGAATGGCACATTGGAATTTATCAAATTT
>JANNDY010000069.1:0-10991 GCA_031378345.1 Emticicia sp.
AACAAAAGGTTTCTGGGCAGTTCAAAACTGGTCAAAATGCCTTTTGTGTCATTCGTTCTGTCATTGATACTTTGCTTAAAAGACAATTAGAGGTACTTCCATACCTAAATTTAATCATCAAAAATCAACCTGTGTGGTAACCTGACAATTATTTTTTGTTTAATATTAAATAACCTACTTTTTGCACAAGGCTGGGAACGTGTTGGGCAAGAGGGAGACTGGAAAAGTACGGCAGGCATTATTTCAATGAATGGCTATCTTTATAGTCTTGAACACAATGGAACACTTTATCGCACAGATAGAAATGGACGATATGAGCAATTAGGCAAAGAAGGGAGTTTTGCAAATGTTGATTTTGGCGTGGCTTTAGATGGTGAGATTTGGACGATTGAAAGTGGCAGTTTGTATCGCAATGATGCAAGAAGTTTAGAGTGGTTGCAGATTGGCAAGGCTGGCGACTGGAAAAATACTGTTGCCGCAGCAGCAATGGACGGCAAATTATACACTATAGAAACCGATGGCACGCTTTACGAAACTTCAAAAAATGGCTCGTGGAGGGCAATTGGAAACAAAGGAGAGTTCAAGAATGTAGCCATGCTTCAGGCGATGGATAACTATTTGTGGACGATAGAAAATGGAACTTTATTCAGAACAAGCATTAGAGCAATGAGATGGGAGCAAGTTGGCAAAGCAGGAGATTTTACTAATACAATTGCTATGGTTGGTGATAATGGATATCTGTGGAGCGTTGAGCAAGATGGAACACTCTTTAAAAATGATAAAAATGGCAACTATATTCAAATTGGAGAAAAAGGATTGCTTAAAGATGTAACAATGATTGCTGCTATGGGCGGAAAACTCTATGTAGTAGAAAATGGTACACTTTTCAGGACGACTAATTAAGGAATGTTTGCTTAGAAAATAAAATTGAACAAAAAAAACTGGTACATTGCTGTACCAGTTTTTTTAATGTCTGTCAAAAAGAGTTATTTCGCTGAATTTCCCTCAGTCGCTTTTTGCATTTGCTGTTTTTCATAGAAATTAATATAATCTTCTAATTTCTCAACAGGAATTCGTCGAGCAATTATTTTATGGTCTTTGTCCAAAATATAATTTGTTGGCGTAGAATAGACATCAAACTTTGTACGGAAAACATACTTGCCTTTTGAGTCCCAAAGGTTGAGAAGTGGAGTCGTTTTGTAAGTATAAACAAAATTATTCATCTTTTTGGTGTCATAAGCAATGCTAATATTGTAGATAGCCACCTTCGCTTTATTGGCATTATAAAACTCCATTAATTTCGGGGCAGATTCTTTGCAATGACCGCAATCTGGGTCATAAAAATAAACAATTGTATATTTAGATTTGCTTTGCAAAGGGTTATATTCACGCCCAAGAGAGTCTGCAACAGTTATTGTTGGGAATACTAATCCTGTTTGTAGTGGCTTCAAAATATCTACTCTTTCTTTGAATTTTGCACGTTGTGTTGAGTCCAACCAATCGGCATCTTTCAAGTAATAATTTTCAGCTAAATGAATAAAAACGCCGTCAAGCCCTACAATTTCGCTGTTTTCGTATTTATTTGTAACCCACCATAAAGCAAAACGATACACGTCAGGGTTCTTTTTTGCTAATTTCAAAATACGGTCAGCATCATGATTTATCGAGTCGGTGGTTTGGTAAACTAAGTCTTTGAAATAACGCTCCATTCGGGTATGCAAAAAAGGCGAACGCAACATTCTATCATCAGCAAAATCTATGTTATCAAAAAAGTGGGTTTTGTAATAATTAAATAAATAAGTAGAATCTGGGCGACCATTTGCTTTCTTTGGTAGCTCAGTTGGCAGTTCGGGTTCGATATTTCCTTTGATAACTTTCGATGCGAAAGTACCTTCGTTGTCCTTTACCAAATTCTTCATATAAGTATCTACTTCTTTCTGAATACTCTCCATTTTCTTACGACTCATTTCTTGCGAAACTGCATCTGTTTTCATTTTTGCCATGATGTTTATACCTTCGGCTTCTTTGCTTTTTTCTTGCAAAAACTTACGGTAGCCAAAAAGCAAATCATTTTCTTTAGAGCCTTTAAACTTTACATTTGCAACAAAATCTGCTGTATCGCTTTCTATTTCCATGAATTGCTCCTTTCCGTTGATAGCAAAATCATAGTATTTTGATGGTGAAAGTACAATCAAATAAATACCGCCTTTGAGTGGGTCTTTGCCTTGAAACGCCAATTCGCCATCGATAACTTTAGCCGAATCAACTTTTATGTATTGATTATAGCCAAAAAAATGAGCTAAATGACAGGTTTTTCCTTCGGTAACACCTTTCATACGTACTTTGATTGAGTGCCCGATTTCTTGAGAAAAAGCATTGGTAGAGAGAATAAGCGTGCAAACGAGTAGAAAATTCTTTAAATAATTTTGCATATTTTGATAATTTTTAATCACTAATTATTATTTTACAAAGATAAGTGCTTTATTGAGTGCTTGTTGTTAAATAGATGTTAATTTGAAAATCTGTAGCTTTAAAATTTTCAGTATTCTAACGAAAATCAATGTTTTATATTGTTTCTAAATTCTTTACTTTTTTGGTAATGCCCGCAGGCATTTTGTGTTTTCTGCTTGCCTATGCGAGTTATACAAAAAATCGTACCAAATCTAAAAAATTAGTTATTTCGGCGTTTATTTTTTTTTATATTTTCACAAATCCATTCCTGATAAATGAATTATTACTTTGGTGGGAGGTGCCCCCAACATCCATTTCGGCAGTAAAACCCCACGATATTGGTATTATTTTGACAGGAGGCACAACCAAAGATAATAAATTGCCAAGAGAAAATATTTTTCTGGGCATTTCCAGCGACCGCATTGGTCAGGCTGTCGAATTGTATAAAAAGAGGAAAATAAATAAAATTCTAATCAGTGGAGGAAGCCTTACAGTTTTTGAGAAAACACCAAAAAAAGAAGTCGAAGAAATAGCTAAATACTTGATTATCAGTGGAATACCAAGTGATAGTATTATGCTGGAAACTGATTCGCAAAATACAAGAGAGAATGCCATCAACTGTTCAAAGATTTTGAAAAAGCATTTTGCTCATCAAAGTTACCTTCTCATTACGTCGGGTTATCATCTAAGACGAGCCATAAAATGCTTTGAAAAAGTAGGAATTAAAGTAACTCCTTTTGGATCAAATTATTTTTCGCATGAACACGAATTTTTTCTATATTATCTAATTCCACAAGAAGTTTGTTTGGGATATTCACAGCTAATTTTTCGGGAGATAATTGGCTATTGGGTGTATAAAATGTCAGGATGGATTTAAGAATTCAACAAGTTATTTATCTGTGCATATTGCAAAAGCATGATAGTTTTTCCGTCTTTTATTTCGCCAGTTTCTATCATTTTTAATGCCTTTGTGAATGGAATTTCGAGAACATCAATATTTTCTTGTTCGTGTTCTGCACCTCCGCCATCATTTACTTTCATGCTTTTTGAGTATTCTGCCACAAAGAAATAAAGAATTTCGGTAACAGAACCTGGCGACATATAGGCTTCAAAAACTTTTTTAACTTCACCAATTCTATAACCAGTTTCTTCTTCGGTTTCTCGACGAATGCAATCTTCAGGATTATCTTTATCAAGCAAACCTGCACAGGCTTCTATCAACATTCCAGTTTCATTTCCATTCACATAAGTAGGCATACGAAATTGTTCTGTCAGTACAACTGTCTGATTATCAACATTATAGAGTAAAATCGTTGCACCGTTTCCTCTATCATAAGCCTCTCGTGATTGGGTTTGCCATTCATCTTTTTTGTTGCGGTAGTCAAATATTATTTTCTTTAAAACATACCAATTATTGGAAAGAACTTTTTCTTCTATTATCTTGACATTCTGATTCATAATGATTTTTTTTGATTGTTTTTGATTATATTTGAACAAATTTAAGAAAAAAGATATGAGTTATCAAAATAGAAAGCAAAAAATCTTAAAAATAATTGAAGCAAAAGGCGAAGTTGATGTAAAAAACTTAGCTCAATTGCTCAATATTTCTGAAATTTCTATCAGGCGAGATTTGAATTTAATGGCAAATGATGGAATGATTTTTCGTACCCACGGTGGAGCGATGAAGCCAAGTTTGGCAAATATTCCTGCAAGTTTTGAACAAAAAACAGCCACTAATATCGAGCAAAAGGATTATATCTGCCGACTGGCTGCTCACGAAATCCAAGATGGAGATATTATTTTTATGGATTGTGGAAGTACCGTTTTTCGGCTTTGTCAATTCATCAAAAATAAGCAAATAAAAGTCATAACTAACTCATTACCAGTTGTTTATGAATTATTGAATTCTGAAATATCTATCAATTTGATTGGTGGGGAATTGGACGAAAAACGACAAGCGATTCACGGAAAAATTGCAATCGAACATATCGAACGCTACAAAGTTGATAAGGCTTTTGTAGGAATTGATGGCATTTCGATTGAAAATGGCTTGAGTGCCGCAAGCGAAAAAGAAGCCGAAATGACAAGTGCAATGTCGGCAAATGCCCAAATGACATATTTGCTCTGCGATGCAAGTAAACTGGGTAAAGATAAATACCTAAAATTTGCCCCTTTGACAATTATTGATGTGTTGGTTACTGACGAAAAATCAATAGCCATAAAACCTTATCGAGATTTAGGAATTAGGGTTTTGAATTAAATTTTGTAACTTGTGAAAGTTTATTTTTCTGGAAAACGGTGGCACGGCTTCCTCAGATTGCTGAAAATCTCAAGAAAAAAGATAGCCGTGAAACTGATACTTTAATAATTTCATAAAATTTAATACTTTACGTAAGACATGTTTTCTTAGAAAATGACAAAAATCATGAACTTAGAAAAAAAAATAGAATTATACAGAAATTTCAGGCAGTTTAGTAATCTGTCGGAAGATGAAAAGGTGCTTTTCAAAGCACAAATTGCTCAAGAAGCAAGCCAACGAACCGAAACAGAAAAAGAAGAACATCGCACAGCTATAAAAGCTAATGTGCTTGAAATAAAAGAAAATCTACTTGAAATTAAAAGAAAACTTGATAAGAGTTCGATAGTTTCAGTATAAATTTATAACATTGATAATATTAGTTTTATTATATTTTCAGCTTTCAGCAATGAGCAATAACCCAACAATCATTCTACAAAAAAACGAATGGATGAAACTCCCTGAACCTCATTTCAAAAATGCAACTGATGGTAAAGTTTCTAAGCAAATTACAGAAGTAAAATTAAAAGCTGACGAACAATATTTGTCAGTCGAATTTGATTGCCAGCAAAATCCATTTGTTGCACAAAATACTTATAATCAGCACAATAGCGAAATGTATAACCAAGAAGTTTTTGAGCTTTTTATTGCCGAAGGTGAAAAAACTCCCACTCGTTATTTGGAATTAGAGATAAATGCCAACAATGTGATTTTTGCAGGATGGATAGAAAATCCAACCAAAGAAGCACCGAAAAGTTGTGAATTTGTAACACACGAAACTGCCAAAATCATTCATTCTATAACAAAAACCAACAATAGTTGGTCAGGAAAAATGCAAATTCCTTGGACTTTGTTGGGAGGAAAGAAAGAAATATTTCGTATCAATTTTTACAGAATAATTTCACTGAAATCTCACACAAAACCAGACTGGAAAGGCACACCAGCAAGCTGTGCATATTTGTGTTGGAGTCCAACTATGAGTGATAAAACACCACGTTTTCACCGTCCTGATGCTTTTGGTTTGTTGAAAATTGAATAAAATATTTGCGTTTTCGTCTAATGTTATTACATTTGTTTCAACATTAATATAAATGTATGATTCAAATAATCAGAAAAATAGGAAATTCAAGTGGAGTTTTGATTCCTAAAACCATGTTATCAACCTGCGGAATTACTGATGAAGTAGAAATGGAGGTTTTAGGTGATTCTATTATGCTACGCTCAACCAAAAGTAAGCCACGACAAGGTTGGGATGAAGCATTTAAACAAGCAATTGCCAATGGTGATGAACCAGAAGGAGATATGTTTGAAGGAATGAAAAATATATTTGACGATACTGAATGGACTTGGTAAAATGATAGTAAACCGATTTGAAATTTGGCTTGTTACACTCGACCCTACACAAGGAAGCGAGATTGCTAAAACTCGCCCATGTTTGGTTATTTCGCCAGATAGTGCCAATAAATACCTAAATACCGTACTTGTTGCCCCACTTACGCACACTCGAAAGGCTTTTCCGACTCGTGTAAATTGCCAATTTGCCAACCAAGATGGGCAAATTGCCTTAGACCAAATGCGAGCCATTGATAAGACATCTCGACTACTAAAAAAAGTGGGAATACTTGATGCTTTCTCTTGTGTACAAGTCTGCAAAACTCTCGAAGAAATGTTTAAATATTAAATTATTTTCCGCAGCATTTCTTATATTTTTTGCCACTACCACAAGCACAAAAATCATTGCGATTTTTGGTTTGTGAAGGAGTTTTGGGGTCAATGATTCCACTCAAATAAAACCATTTTCCAGCTTCTTTCACAAACGTAGATTTTTCGTGGTGTACTTGCAATTTTCCTTCATAATCAATAAAATAGGCTTTAAATTCGACCTCGCCCTCACTATCTTCTACTTGCCCTTTTTGAGTGGAAATTACTTCTAATTTTTGCCATTTATTTTCCTCCGCCCAAGCTCGAATATCAGCTTCATTTTGGCTTTTCAGCAAAGAACGATGAGTCGTTTGCATTAAATATTTTGGTTCAACTGACGCATAAGCCGAGTACCTTGAACGCATCAATTGTTCGGCAGTTATAGCCTGTATTTCACCTTTAATAATTGGTTCGCAACAATCCGAAAATGGTTTACTTTCGCCACAAAAACACATATAAACTCCGATAATTTCTTGCAAAATATTCAATATATCAATAAAAAAATACTTCATCTACAAAAAACCAAGCTTTTTGTCCTTTTCCAGGATGCCACGCTGGTAGTTTTTGAATTTGCTTGACAACTAATTTAATCATTTTATAAGTATCTTTATTGATAGGAATTTCGAGACCTAAATTGGCTCTCCCTTCCATTTTAGTAGGTGGTTTTGATATGATTTTCTGAATAATTTTCAAATCAGTTTTACTATTTCCTGCCCAAACTTCAACCACCGCAGGTGTCATAATAAACGAATCCATTTTTTGTAAATAGCTGATATTCATGCCTTTAAGAGATTTCGCATTCTTAAATTCAAATAGAGCGATGAATTCTTTTTCTCTGAAACCCAACCAAGCTTTATCTGAAAAATTATCATTTGGTCCTTTTTTTAAATCATACAATGAAGTAACGCCCTTTCCCGAATATTTTGGGTCAGGTAAATTGGTCAAATAAACTGTATCTGGGCTAAAATTTGACTTGAAAAAACTATACTCAACTTTACCACTGGCATACCAATTTTCTTTTGTTGCAATGGCTTTGATTTTGGTATAGGCATCAATTACAATTGGTTTTTCGTAAATATTTTTGGTCGTAGAATCTGGGTTGGTGCCATCAAGCGTATAGCGAATATTAACATTTTTAAGCGTATGTTTAAAAGTAATCGGCGTATTTGCCTTGATTACAAAATCTTCATTGACTAATATCGGTGGATTTAGTTTCAAAATTTCATTTGGATTATCAATTCCTCCCCTATCAAATTTTATTTTGCTGTATTTCTTTGAAAATTCAGCCACTGTGGCTTCATCTATGGCAGTATTCCATACAAAAACTTCTTTTAAGCTTGGTAAATCCAATATTTTTAGAAGATTTTCTTTAGAAATTTTTGTTCCTGCCAAAGCAATTGACTCCAGTTTCTTGCATTTTTTAAGTTGTTCTAAAGTATTTCCTGTAATATCAGTTTGATTCAAATTCAGCCTTTCGAGATTCGGAAAATTGGCGATCAAAGCAAGGTCTTCATCTTTGACTGGCATTTTTGCAAGATTCAAAATCACCATTTGTTCACTTACTTTTGAGAGATTTTCTAAGTTTTTTCGCTCATATTTCTTGCTCACAAAGAAATCAGCTTGCAAAGCAGGCGAACCAGTCGCAAATTGAAAAACCGAACAAAAAGGTGTATTAACTTCCTTCAAACTCGACTCCGATGGCATGGAAAAAGTATAAACTTTTGTTGCTTTTTGCGGTGCTTTCATATTGACAAACTTCAATGCCAATTTCTTGGTTTCTGAGCTTGCCATGTAGGATTTAATTGCCTTTTTAACATCGGCACCCTCATTTATCCATGCTGTTAGTAGAGCAATTTCATCAGTTGTCAGTTGCAGTTTTCCTTTGGGCGGCATGTGTTCTTTTTCATCCAAAGGCAAATTTGCTCTTTGTACTAAATGGCTATTCAAAGCATCGCCTACTTTCCAAATCCCACCATGTTTTCCACCCTTCAAAATCTTTTCGATACTACTCATGTTTAGCTCGCCTTTTACTTTTTGGTCATTGTGGCAAGCAAGGCATTTTACTTCTAAAATTGGAAAAATTGCAGCTTCATAAAGCGTATTATTTTCAGAAAATTGAGGGGCTGTTTTTTTTGTCTGAAATGCTTCAAAAAGGTAGTTTTCGCCGTGCGTAATGCCCGCTCCAAAGTGTCCAGCAACCGCAATAAATGCCAGTAATGCCCAAGTACCATAGCTTTTTGAAACAAATTTTATTTTCTCTGAAAAAAGCAAAGCAGCATAACTCAAAAAACTCACACCAGCACCTGTCAATTTATGAATTTGTAGTAAATCAATGTCATAACCATCTTCTTTTGATAGAAAAAAGCCCATTAATGCCACTATTGATGCTGTGAGAGCAGTCAATGTTAATAATAGTTTTACAAGAATTTCATACGTTTTTGCTTCAATTTCGTTTTTTAACAATAAAAAAACAACCAAAATCACCGAAAACCCAATCGGCAAATGCAGTAATAAAGGGTGCATTCGTCCAATAGGACTCATCCAAAGTGGTAGGCTTACTTGTGCTTCGAATAGAAGGAAGAAAAGTAATAATAGATTGAAACTTAGTAATAGGTAGGATGAGATTTTATAGAAACGATTCATAGAATTCTGAGTTCTGACGGGGTCGCCCGTGCGATTCTGAGTTCTGAGTGGTCCGCCGCAGCGGTTTTTTCTCATAAAACAGAATAGTAAACATTGATAATTGTTTATTGATAATTCATCAAGCCATAAGCCCCGAAATAACCTTTCCTGCTACGTCGGTTAGGCGGTATCTTCTGCCTAAATGCTTGAAAGTTAATTGCTCATGGTTAAGTCCCATTAGTTGCATAACCGTTGCATGAAAATCATGAATATGCACGGGGTCACGCACGATATTATAACCAAATTCGTCGGTTTCGCCATACACGGTACCAGGTTTTACACCGCCACCTGCCATCCAAATGCTGTAAGCACGTGGGTGGTGGTCTCGTCCATAATTATCTTTTGTGAATGTGCCTTGACAATAATTTGTGCGACCAAATTCTCCACCCCAAATCACCAAAGTTTCGTCTAATAATCCTCGTTGTTTCAAGTCGGTAATCAATGCTGCGGAGGCACGGTCAACATCTTGTGCTTGCAGAGGCATTTCATTGGGAAGATTTCCATGTTGGTCCCAACCTTGATGGTATAATTGCACAAATCTTACGCCCGACTCAGAAAGTTTTCGAGCCAACAAAGCATTGGCGGCATAAGTGCCTGGCACTAAACATTCGGGGCCATACATTTTTATAATATGGTCAGGTTCTTTTGATAAATCGGTGAGTTCTGGTACGGCATTTTGCATTCGGTACGCCATTTCGTACTGCTGTACTTTTGCTTGCACTTCGGGGTCACCATTTTCTTCAAAACCTAAATGGTTGAGTTCGGCCAATTTATCCAACATTCTTCTACGGGCATCTTTATCAGTGCCTTCGGGGTCGTTCAAATACAAAATAGGGTCTTCTCCACTACTAAAAACTACGCCTTGATGCGTAGAATCCAAGAAGCCATTTGTCCATAATTTTGAGTAAACGCCTTGTCCGTTGCCACGCCCACGAGAGAGTAGTACACAAAATGCAGGAAGGTTTTTGTTTTCACTACCCAAACCATAGCTCGCCCATGCTCCCATACTTGGGCGATTGCCCACTTGAGCTCCCGTTTGCAAGAAAGTCAGAGCTGGGTCATGGTTAATGGCATCGGTATTCATAGTTTTGACGATGCAAAGGTCATCCACGATTTTTGCCATATTCGGAAACAAATCACTTACCCAAGCACCCGATTGCCCGTATTGCTTAAAATCAAAAAACGAACCCATTAAAGGAAATTTGGTCTGATTGGAAGTCATTCCTGTCAATCTTTGGCCATTTCTGATAGAAGCAGGCAAATCTTGACCCATCATTTTGGTGAGCGTCGGTTTATAATCGAAAGTTTCGAGTTGCGATGGTGCTCCATTCTGAAATAAATAGATAACCCGTTTTGCTTTTGGAGCAAAATGCGGCAAACCCAAAGGCAATTGGTCGAGACTTTCTTCGCCTTTAAATAAACTCGGCATAAGCAATGAGCCTAAACCGAGAGTACCGATTCCAGCAGCGGCTTTACCCAAAAAGTGGCGGCGGGTAATGTTTAGTTAATGGTTGAAAAATTCGTTTTGCATGATGAATGCTGTTAATCTGTGAATATTTTGTTTGACCCTTTTTAGGGTCAGTTTTTACTTCATTATCTTTTCCACGATTTGCAATCGTGGCTATTCGTGTTTAACCACTCCGTGGTTTTATACTCATGTTTTCTTCAATAATAATATTTCAGAAAAGCCCAAAAGGCTTTAACTTTAATAGCCGTAGGTGGGTACTGAGTTATTAATATATGTTAAACATTAAGGGTTTCATCATTAGGAGTTCTTCCAATGGATAAATCCTTTTGACAAGCCCTTGTTTCATCGCAGGAGAGACTTTCTTATATTTAGTTTCAAAGCGTTTTGCATCAG
>JANNDY010000070.1:0-62924 GCA_031378345.1 Emticicia sp.
AGGCATCAATAACAAAATAAAATTAATCAAACGAAGGGGTTTTGGTTTCGCTTCTTTCAATAATTTCAAGAGTGTTGTAATGATTGAGTTTTTGAAATCTTGAAATAGTGCAACTTTTTAACCAAATTAACGAAAGAACCAGAAATATACTTGTCATCTAATTCAATGGCTTTGTCATAATCTTTGATGGCTTTATCATACTTTTTTTGGTCATGATAACAAAGTCCACGATTAAAATAAGTCCCAACTTCATTTTCATCTAATTCGATGGCTTTATCATAATCTTTGATGGCTTCATCATACTTTTTTTGGTTATTATAACAAATTCCACGATTATTATAAACGACAGCAATATTTTCATTCAATTCGATACACTGACTATAATATTCAATCGCCAATTCAAAATCACCATTTTTGTATGCTTCAACTCCTTTTTCATATAATTCATCAATATTTTCCATAAGGCTGTAGGTTTTTTGTCAAAAATATGAAAAACGGCAGTATTTCTCAATTCTCTACCAAAATCAAACCTTGATTTCGATAAAATGGAAAAGAACCATCGGCATAGATCAAAGATAAATTTTCGGCTATTGCTTGTGAAATAATAATATGGTCGAAAGGGTCGGGGACGCCAAGTCTTTGTGGTCTTTTGGGTAGCGAAGATTGGCTAAGGTAACATAATGCTCAATTGTTACTTGAAGCAATTTTATGCCATATTTACGACGAATTCTTGTAATAATTACAAAAAAATCGTCTGGTAGTTGAAGTTTTCCATCTCGGTACTTTATTGCAATTTCTTCAATAGATTTGGTGCTTAAATAAAATTCGTTTGAGGTATCAAAAAGTATTTTTTCAACCTTCGAGGATAAACGAGCATTACCTTCCAAGTACCAAATGAATATATGGGTATCTATCAAATACTTCATCAATTAACAGTTTTTTTCAAATCATCCTCCCAGCAATCATTTTTTTCCGAAATCTTGCCTTTCATAATACCCCAACCAGCTTTTAGATTTGATTTTGGCGTTTTTTTACTGAAATTCGGTTCAGTTTTTTTTCTTTTTATTGTAAGCATTTTCTTTTATTTTTTTCAAATTTAACAATAAAATCAAAAATTTTGTTGAACTTTTGAAATAAATTCTAAAAATCCCCAAATTGCATTTTCAACAAACCCTAAACTAAACATGAAACTACGTTTATTATTCTTCATCTCATTTCTAATTTTAGAAAGTTGCATCGCCCAAAAAACGACAACTCAAAGCCCAATAAATACCTTCAACCCTGACCTTTATAAAGGCATGAAATGGCGAAATATTGGACCGTTTCGTGGTGGGCGAAGTGTTACGGCAACAGGCGTTCGACAGAACCCAATGACCTACTATTTTGGTGGAACTGGTGGCGGCATCTGGAAAACCGAAGATGCAGGTATTTCATGGAAAAACATCTCTGACGGGCAACTAAAAACTGGATCGGTGGGTATTATTTCTGTTGCCGAATCTGACCAAAATGTGCTTTATGTCGGCATGGGAGAGCATCCTGTGCGTGGCGTGATGACTTCGCATGGAGATGGCATCTATAAATCTACTGATGCAGGAAAGACTTGGAAAAACATTGGTTTAGAGAAAACTCGACATATTGCAGCAGTCAGAATTCACCCACAAAACCCTGAAATTGTCTATGTTGCGGCACAGGGTGCTGTCAATGGAGCGAATGAAGACAGAGGGATTTATCGAACTACTGACGGTGGAAAAACTTGGCAAAAAATCTTTTATGTTGATGCAAATACTGGCTGTGCAGATTTGAGTATGGACATGACAAATCCACGAATTTTGTATGCCACCATGTGGCAGCACCGCCGTTATCCTTGGAAAGTTGATAGTGGTGGAGCAGGTTGTGCTTTGTACAAATCAGTTGATGGGGGCGATACTTGGATAAAAATGACCGAAGGTTTGCCCAAAAACATGGGGAAAGCTGCCATTTCGGTTTCGAGAGCAAATGCCAACAGGGTTTATGCCAATATCGAATCTGAGGGCGACAAAGCAGGCGTTTATAGAAGCGATGATGCAGGAAAAACATGGATTCAGTCTTCAAAACAAAGAATTACCATCACCAGAGCATGGTATTATATCGAAATTTTTGCCGACCCAATCAACCCCGATTTGGTCTATATTATGAATGCTCCTTTCTTGAAATCTATTGACGGTGGGCGAACTTTTGCTCCTGTTCGTGTCCCTCATGGCGATAACCACGACCTTTGGATAAATCCAACTAATAGCCAAAACATGATAAATGCCAATGATGGCGGAGCAAATATTTCGTTCAATGGTGGGGCAATTTGGAGTTCGCAACAAAACCAGCCAACGGCACAATTTTACAGAGTAATTACAGATAATCAATTTCCTTACAAAGTTTATGGCGGTCAGCAAGACAATTCGTCGCTTGGCGTAGTTTCCCGAACTACAAGTGGAGGCATCGGTTGGCAAGATTTTTTCACTGGTCCGGGTTGCGAATCTGCCTACATTGCTTTCGATAATCCGAACGACCCGCAGGTAATTTATGGCGGTTGTTATCAAGGCAATATTGAGGTTTTTGATGTAAAAACAGGCATCACAAAAGATGTTATGGCGTATCCTCATATTGGATTGGGAGTTACACCAAAGTTGCAGAAATATCGCTTCAATTGGAATGCTCCAATTGTGGCTTCACCTTTCAAAAATGGCACGATTTATCATGGTGGAAATGTGGTTTTGAAAAGCTCAGATAATGGTCAAAATTGGCAAGTAATTAGTGGAGATTTGACAAGAAACGACAAAACCAAGCAAGAAGACGGTGGCGGACCATACACCAACGAAGGTGCAGGTGGCGAAGTTTATAATACGCTTGCTTACATGGCAGTTTCGCCTCACAAAGAAGGCGTTTTATACACAGGAAGCGACTGCGGTTTGGTACATATTACGCAAGATGATGGCAAAAATTGGGCAAATATTACCCCAAAAGAATTAGACGAATGTTTGATAAACAGCATCGAAGTTTCGCCACACGACCCTGCAACGGCATATATTGTGGCTACGAAGTATAAATTCAATGATTTTACGCCTTTGATTTTAGTTACAAAAGATTTTGGAAAAACTTGGAAACGCATTACTCAAGGCATTGCTAATGAAGACTTTACAAGAGTTGTGCGAGAAGACCCAAAACGAAAAGGTTTGCTTTATTGTGGAACAGAATTAGGTTTTTATATTTCGTATAATCAAGGAGAAAACTGGCAAAAATTGCAGTTGAATTTACCCGTTGTGCCAATTACAGATTTGGTGATTCACGATAATGATTTGGTGGCGGCAACGGCTGGTCGTGCCTTCTGGATTTTGGACGATTTGTCGGTTTTTCAGCAATCAGAAAATCTTCAAAATGAGGCAAAAGCAAAACTTTTTCAACCAAAAAATACCATCAGATTAGATGCCCCTTCGCCGCCCGAACCAATGCCTGGTTTTGGTCAAAATCCAATGAATGGCGTTGCGTTAGATTATTTTTTGCCAAAAAGTTATGATAGTTTGAAAGTGGTTTTGCAAATCCTTGATAATCAAGGCAATATTATTAGAACTTTCACCAATAAAAAAGATTCGACTTTTGTACCTTATGAAGGAAGCCCAGCACCGAAAGCTGTTATTCCTTCAAAAAAAGGCATTAATCGCTTTGCTTGGGATATGCGAAAAGAGGGCGTTGCGAGCATCAACAAAGTTTTTGTCAATGGCGATTATCGTGGTTCGTTGGTTGCTCCAAATACTTTCAAAGTAAGACTTATTGCCGAAAAAGATTCTTCAATGACCGAAGCGACGATTATTCCAGACCCTCGTTTGAAGGCTACAAAAGCAGATTTTGAAGCTCAACAAACGATGCTCAATAAGATTGATGAACAAGTGCGAGATATTCACAACTCAGTAAATCGAATGAGAAAAGTAAAAACTCAGATTGAGTCAATTGCGGCACTTTTGAAAGAAAACAAGGACAATATAGCTCTTGTAGATAGCGGAAAGGCAGTTTTGAAGAAAATTTCGACTTGGGAAGAAAAACTAATTACGCCAAAACAAGAAACCTTTCAAGATGTAATCAATTTTTATAACCGCCTCAATGCCGAATTGATGGACTTAAAAACTCGTGTAGATGTGCATGAGCCACGCCCAACCGAAGGAGCAAAAACTCGCTTCGCCGACCTCACAAAAGAGTGGGAAACCCATAAAGCGACTCTGGCTCAAATCATCAATATTGATGTAGCCAAATTCAACGAAATGTACAAGCAGAGAGCAATTCCTGCTTTGATTGTGCCTGAGAGGTAAAATATAAAGGCGTTGAAACTAACAATTTCAACGCCTTTATTGTCTTTATTTCACCCCAAACAACAACCGCATTACTCGAAAAGGCTTTATCAAAAAATGATAAATCAAAAATGCAAAGCCAAAAGTACCAGCAACCAAAATAATGAATTTTGGAATGACTGGCATGTCCCAATCAGCAATATAAAAACCTATTGTAACTGTGATGGTTTGGTGCAAAATATAAAATGGATAAACCGCTTGATTTGCGTACTGCACAAAGGTATTATTGAAATTTAGATGGTATTTTGCAAAGCCACAAATAGCTAAAATGATACACCAAACAAATAACATTTTCAAGATTCCGTTGAATGTCAAAATCCCAATTCCATCTTCTAGAATAGCTCCAAACAGGGCATCATAAGTCTTACTAAAAGCTATGAGAAATATACCAATTGATAAAAAAACTTTGCGGTATTTTTCAATAATTTCCCAGCTAAAATGCTGATTAGCAATGATATAGCCATAGATAAAGAATAGAAGTGAAAGCGTAAAATTATACCAGTCAGATGAAAGATTATGTGTAACTTTCCATCGTTGGCTGAGTGTCCAATAAGTGATAGATAATGGCAATGTAAATAGTAATATTTTTATAAAAGACTTGGCTGTATTTTGAAGATTAAGAAATTGAATGGCACTTTTTTTAATCCACAAAAATAGGGGAGTTGCAACCAACGAAAACACCCAAAGGTATGCCACAAACCATAAATGATGCCAGCTAAAACTACCTTTTGGATAAGCTACAAATTCAAAAACTCTTGGGTAAAATGCGGCATAATTCCCCGAAAAATCATGAGCTTGGAGTCGTTCAAAATAGATTTGTGGTGGAATAATCACAAACATTCCGAAAACTAAAGGTAGTAATAATCTTTTGGTGCGTTCGCCAATAAATTGTAAGCCTGTGCGAGATTTCATGGCAAAACTCACGCCCACACCCGAAATAAAAAAAATAACAGCGAAAGTCGCCACGGATTGACCAATTCCATCCAAATCTTGAAGCCATTGGCAATGACATTGTTTTTGACGTGCCAACCCCAGCTTACAAAAAACATTCCGCTGTGGTAAAAAATAAGAATGCCGAAAGCAATTACTCTAGTCCAATCAATAAAATATTGTCGATTTTTCATAGAAAGAATAATTGGTGTTGCATAACAGCACTTCGGTTAGAGCTTAGAGGTTATTTAAGGCATTCTGAGAAATGATTTACCTCAAATTTACTTCTTTTTATTTAGTTTTATTTCAAAACCAATAAATCACAAGGCTTTCTTATCTTTGTAAAAACTAAAACTCTTCTGCTGATGTCTTTGCAACTTATCAATCAATTTTATACTCGTGTAGATAGGGTTATACAATATGGCGGCTCAAATAAAGAAACGGCTGTTCGTAATGAATTTTACAACCTTATCAACCAATATTGCGAAAAGAAGAACCTTATTTTAGTGCCAAAATTGGACATTCGACTAAAAACAGATAATCACACCCGATGGTACAGTAAAAAATGCCCTTCGACTTGATTTTGGTTATTGAGAAAGTAAAGTAAATGTTGATTTGGAGTATGAAATCGAAGAAATTTCGAAATTAGAATTAAAAAAGACCATAACTTATTGATTATCAATAGATTATGGTCTTTAAAGTACCGAGGACGGGAATCGAACCCGTACGAGTTTAAAAGCTCACAGGATTTTCTTACCAGCTACGACTTTCGTCGCTCCCAAATATTTATGGGATTTGTGGTCTGGACTTTCTCTTTACCATTTCTTAGTTTTTACTAAGTTTTAGGTATCGCCTATTAAGTCTCTACACCTTCTCCAAACTTTCGATTGGAACTTGGCTCGGGATTGCCATTTTATAAAAGGTTTCCCCGAATTTAAGCGATTCTACTCTTGTCGTTTCCAACAAGGCACTCAAATTTTTAATATTTTTGGCTCTGTAATTATCTGTTAAAGCATGGCAGTTTGGGCAAAGCAACTGCAAGTTTTCAAAAGAATTATTGAATCTATTTCCATCAATATGATGCAATTCAAGAGGAATTGGTTTAGAAAACCACTCTTTTAAACGACAATTTTCACATTGATGTTGTTTAAATTCTTCTTTTAAAAGTCGCAATTTCAATTTATGACTTTGAAATGTCTGATGTTTTCCTTCAAAAATCATCTCAAGTGGTATTGCGTGTTTAGCAGGTAGTTTTGAAATACCTTTACCAGATTGATTTGCTTTGAAGCAATTCAAACGCTTTGCATGAAAAACTAATGTTTTGTAATTCATGTCTAATTTCATAGCAGCTTGACTCATGCTTTTAGCATTTTGACAAACAATTTTGAAATTTTCTTCAAAATCTTCATTGAACTTGTAACGTGCCATTTTGTAGTATTTTATTACCACAATTTAACAAAATTTTCAACAAAAACCAAAAATTAAAGAACTAAGTCCTGCGTGTCTACCAGTTCCACCACCTCGGCGAATAGGCTCTCACTTATTCTTGAAAAAAAAAGCACCAAAATCGGTGCTTACTTTTCGAGCGAAAGACGAGTCTCGAACTCGCGACCTTAACCTTGGCAAGGTTACGCTCTACCAACTGAGCTACTTTCGCTTATAAAATCCACATTCATTGGTCGTAAATGTTTCACAAAGGTAAGGCGTTTTTTTTTATTTGTCAAGTCTAAACCTAAAAATAATCTTTAAAAATTATTTCAATATCCTCTAAGTGATTGACTATAAGACTTTTCACAATCAGTTTTATTTTGAAAAAAAGCTACTGGAACTATATAATATACTCGCAAAGGCTTCCAAACACCATATTTCATCATACCACCAGCCTGCCATTTTGGTAATAAATTGATTACTCGAATGGCTTCTTTGTTACATTCATCACTCACTCCTCTCATTATTTCGGGGTGAGAAACTGAGCCATCTTTTTCAACTACGAACTTTATGAATACTTTATTGAGCCGCTTGTCTGTCGGAATATCTTTGGGTGGATTAATATTTTCACATATAAAAGTGAATAGTCCTTTATGACCATTAGGGAAGATAGGAGGCGTATCAACTGTCGTAAAAATCGTTTCGTCTTCGGTGCTTTTTTGTGCTTTTGTGGCGAAGCCAAAGCAAAGAAGTGCCAATATCAGAAGTTTTTTCATGTTTTTGTGAGTTTAAGTTTTGAACATCCGTACTTTTGCAAAAGTAAATAGAATTTTATGTATATTTATATATTTAGACAATAATATAAATATATTATTAAGACTAAATTTAATTTTTTTAATGGAAAGAATAGTAAATTTTGATAAATCGCCTGATGGCTTGATTCCTGCCGTCATTCAAGATAACCTCACAGGGAAAGTGCTGATGCTTGGCTACATGAATGAGGAAGCATACAAGAAAACAGTATCCGAAAAAATCGTTACGTTTTTTAGTAGAAGCAAACAAAGACTTTGGACAAAGGGCGAAACTTCTAATAATTTTCTGCACGTAAAAAAAATGCTAATTGATTGCGACGGTGACACAATTTTGATTCATGCCTCGCCCGATGGTCCAACCTGCCACACTGGTGCAGATACTTGTTTTGAAGAAACTAACGACGGCAAAGTGCTGTTTATCAACCGTTTACGTGCAGTAATTAAAGATAGAAAAGTCAATCCTTCTGCCAAATCTTATACGAGCGAGTTGTTTGGACTTGGTATAAATAAAGTTGCTCAGAAAGTAGGAGAAGAGGCAATTGAATTGGTGATTGAAGCAAAAGATGACAATAAAGAGTTGTTTTTGGGCGAAGCTGCAGATTTATTTTATCATTATTTGGTGCTTTTAGAGCAGAAAAACTACGAGTTCGACGAAGTGCTTGATGTTTTGATGAAGCGACATAAATAAGAAAATGTTCAAGGATTTTTTGGAATTCATCTACTTCTTGAACATTTTTTTGAAAAGTTCTTACTTCGTTTCAGATTGAATTTTGTGGTAGTAAATGTAAGAAACTGCCAAAATTCCTAAAATAATTAATGGGAAAAATGACATTGGGTTAATACCATCAACTACACAATGTCCAACAATTGCAAAAATTAGGCTAAATGCAAAGCCTGCATATGCCCATTCTTTTATTCGAGGCGAAATCATTGGCAAAACTAACGCCAAAGCACCTGCAATTTTAAAAATAGTAAGCAAAATTCTGAAATGTTCGGGATAACCCAAATGGCTAATACCTTGTTTTGCATCTTCTGAATTACCAAAAATTGCGGGCATTACACCTTCAAATAAAAAGATTATGCCTGTTGAAACCCAATAGATAATGTTTGTTGTTTTCATATTTATTTTGTGAGAGGTTGGTATTTAAGTACTACAATGCCACAGCTAAATGCCGTAGATTTTATGAGTTTTAAGTTTGTTTTTTCTTTAAAAATGGACATTCCGTTACCGATTGCAGTTGGATTAATAAATAAATGAAGTTCGTCAATGAGGTTTTGTTCGATTAATGACGAAACGAAATTTCCACCACCATAAACGATTATGTCTTTGCCTTTTTGGTTTTTCAATTTGGCTATTTCTTCAGCCAAATCGCCTTTTGCTAAAACCGTATTTTTCCATTCAGATTGTTCGAGGGTTTTGGTAAAAACAACTTTTTCGGAGTCATTCATTTTGCCTACAAACCAACCATCTTCATAGTCTGGTTTTGCTGCCCAATGCGGAATAAATCCTTGTGCCAGTTTTCTTCCAAGAACAATACAATCAATGTTTTCTGTTAAATCACTAACATATTTTTTTAGTTTGTCGTCCCAATTCCATTCCATCCAATCCATTTCACCATTTGGTCCAGCAATGAAACCATCAATAGATATTTGTACTTGTAATTTTAATTTCCTCATTTTATTTGTTTTGATATAAAATACTGGTAGTTAGGTATTTATGATTATATTTTATGGGGAATATGATAAATTTAAGTCATAAAATACCATTAATTTAATGTCCAAAAATACAGGTTTATTTATAGAAATTAAATACTATTTGGGTATTTTTTTTAAATTTAGGCAAGAATTTATTGTTTTTTAAGCGTTAACTAAAGTTTCAATATCAAATTTAGTCATTTTCAAAAACGCTTGTATCACTCTTGGTCCTTTTTCGGGGTCGGACATTAATTTCCCTAAAATTGTTGGTACGATTTGCCACGAAATACCAAATTTATCATCAAGCCAACCGCATTGATTATAAAGTCCACCCTCGCCTAATTTTGTCCAATAGTGGTCTATTTCGTCTTGTGTATCGCACTCAATTACGAATGAAGTGGCAGGCGAAAACTTATATTTTGGACCTCCATTTAAGCTCATAAATTTAGTTCCGTTCAATTCAAAATTTACTACGATTGGATTTTCGGATGTAATTTTTGAGTTTTCAAAAATAGAACAGTAATAAGTTGCTGCTTCTTTGGCTTGTCCGTCAAACCATAAGCAAGGGCGAATTGGTTTTTTCATAGTTTTATTTTTTTGTGGTTAAAAAAATGATTTAGTTGGCGAACTGGAAAAACTATTCTTACAAATATTTCAACCACCAAAGTTTATGATTTTGGATGTATTTGCCAAACAATTGGTAGCGTTTATTGAAAAATGAGTACGAAGAAGCTCAATTAAATAAATTTTATACGTGAAGGATGTACTTAGATTTAAGCTATGGGGGAATTTTGTGATAGTTATTTAGCAGTAAAATGAGAGAATCATCATTAATTACTGCCTCATTGCCAAAGGCAAATCTATGAAGAATGTAGTACCACGGTCGGTTTCGGTTTCAAACCAAATATTTCCTCCAGCGTGTTCTACGCCACGGCGAGCCATCGCCAAACCAAGCCCCGAGCCGCCAACTTTTGTAGTAAAATTGGGAATAAATACTCGCTGTCGAATGTTTTCTGGAATACCCGAACCATTATCTTGAATCTCAATAATGGCAATATTATCATCTTCGTTGCGGTACAAGCGAAGGTTGATAATGGCACGTTTTTCCTTCGGTACAGACTGTATTCCATTGATAATCAGGTTAGTAATAACCCGACTCATAAATTGTCGGTCGCCCACAACCCACGCTTCTTTCTCTTTTATATAAGCATTTAGCGAAATTCTTTCATCTTCGGCATACAAATCAGCAGACTTTTGAATCAGTGGAACTAAGTCGAAAATTTCGTTGCGAGGCACAGGCATTTTGGCAAATTCCGAAAACGAATTGGCAATTTCACTGATATTATCAATCTGTTCGGTCAATGAATTTAAAGCTCGCCCGATGCGTTCTTTTGACTTCGGATTATCAACCACCAAAGTTCGCTGCAATTGCTGAATCGACAGTTTCATTGGCGTCAATGGATTTTTGATTTCGTGAGCCACTTGCTTTGCCATTTCTCGCCAAGCCGTTTGCTTTTCACTCATCGAAAGTGCCACTTTACTTTCTTCCAGTTTCTTCAACATCTTGTTATATTCACGCATCATAATTCCAATTTCATCATCAGAATTCCAAACAAGGCGGTCGTGCAATTTATCTAAATTTGTGTTTTTCAATTGTTGAGCAACCAAACGAAGTGGATTTGTGAGAACATTGGAAGCAAAATAGGAGATAATCAATAAAATCAAGAAAAGCCAAGCAAAAATGCTTAAAATCGAAGCTACAACGTCGGTTACTTGTCGGTCGAGGGTTGGTTTTGCATCAAAAAATGGAATCCCGATAACGCCAATTGGCTTGCTATCGTGCCCTTTTATGCTCATGTAGGCGGTTTTATAACTTAAACTTCCGAGTGATTCGGGCAGCAAGGCTTCATTTTCTTTTTCCTCCAAAATTCGGCGATATGCCATCGGATTGATAAAATTTGAGAGCAAACCATACTCATAAACCAGCGGTCGAGTAGTCAAATTTAGCTTGCCGTCAAGTCCATAAAAATTGATGTCTAACTTAGTATCACGTGCCAAATCGTTGATTTCTTGCTCTAAAAATGCCCGACTCATGCGTTTTTGAATAAAACTTTCGAGTTGAAGTTGCACCGTCGAAGTAATATTTTTGGTATTATCTAAATAACCTTTTTCTTGGTTATTAATAAAAGTAGTGTCAATAACGCTCAAAGTAATAATGATAACCAACAGTAGTGGTAGTAAAAATGCGGCGTTGAGATAAAGTTGAATTTTGGTAGAAAAATTGACATTTATTTTCCGAAAACCATAATTGATGGCGTACAAAATCATCACAATGATGATGAAAAGGACTGATAATAAAAACAAAAATGAAAAATTAGAAAAGATATTTTGCCAAACTTGATGCTTTGCCGAAATGACAATTTTTCGTCCGTTCTGACCAATTTTTCCAACATGGTTAAAATCATGCAGTTGAATGCCTTTTTCATACAAAACTGCGTCAGATAGCATTTTGAGAGGCAATTTCCGTACATAATTATAACTTCCCGAGCTAAAAATCAGGCGATTGTTTCTGTCATAAATGGCATAACTATAATTTTTTGTGTCGGGTGTTTGGGTGAATTTTTTGTCTAAAAGCAATTCTGGATAAACACTTTGGGCAAATTCGTCACGCAGTTTCAAATCCAAAACAACGTTTCCGACCAAAGCTCCATTTTCATTTATCGGAATAAAAATCAAGTATTGTTTGATAAAATTATTGCCAACATCATTGATAAAATAAACCTTCTGATTGGCAGTTTTATAGGCATTTTGGCGATAAGTGTTTTCGTAAAAAGCAAGGTTTTCAGAGCCTTCGGAGATGTCCAAAGAGTTTCCTGTTTTGTCAAAAACCAGCACTTCGGTATCATAGCGATCGAAATACAAATCGAGGTGTTTGCTCTTCACAATTTGCTGTGTTTGCTCACGGGCAAGGGTTTGGCGAGTAATTGCTTGCCTAATTGCGGTGTCTTGCTCAATGGTTTGCGTAACTCTTTGAAACAAACCTTCGCCCAATAAATCGTTTTCTGCCAAGTATTTTTGTCCAAAAATTTGTTTTTCAAAAAAATCTTTTTTCAATTCTTCTGAATGAATTACGTACATTCCAATCAAGGCAAAAACAAATGCTCCAGTGAAAAAATAGATGGTTGTTTTATACTTAAAACTATAAAAAAAACGAGGAAATTTATTGAAATAAACTATCAAAAAGTAAACGCCAGTAACAACATAAATCCACCTAAATTGGTCGAGAAAAACGACTAAAATTAGTCCGATTATTAGCCCAATTATCCATTTTAAAAAACCTTTTCTTTGAAACTTATTTAGTCTTAAAAAAAGGCTTATAAATAGGTGAGTTGACAAGAAAAAAATGACAGAAAGTAAGATATAAAGCAACAAAGTGGCGACCTTCAAGGAAGAAAACGAAATGCTCAGAGAAAGGTCTAAACTAAACTGCGATTTTTCGTAAATATTACATAAATTTCGGTAGCAAAAAAATGTGGTAAAGACAGTGGCTACAACCAAAATTATGGAAACAATACTTTGAATTATCTTTGGTGCTTTGAACAATCTATAATAAAGATTTGACCGATAAAAGAAATGAACTAAATACCCGACCAATATAAATACTACCAGAGCATTGAGCAAAACATCACCCAAAGATGGGGCTAATTCATTGATAGTCAAATGTTTAGGATTGAATAAGCTTGATTCATAGAATATAAAAGGAATACTATTTGCAAGCATTACGAGCCTTACAAAAAACAAATAAAACACCAATAAAATGAAGGCTCTGCCAAATTGATGCTTCAGTCTTAGGCGGTGCATCCAAGCCAAAATATAAATTCCAAACAAAAAAATACTGATAGCAAGCAAAAAAAGTGTGTTGGTAGGAATGTTCGGAGAATTGATTTTTTCGACCTGCGGAGGCATAATTGAAAATAAAAATTCGTCTTTATCATCAGTAATATTTAAGTATTTTTGTTCACTTTGACTGTTAGTAATATCTCTTGGTTCGGTAATGAAAATCTGGTTGTTATACCCGTTTTTTAGGTACTCATTTTCGTTACGAAATCGGTGATAAAGGTTAATTAATGAATAAATTTCGACCTTGTTTCCTTGATGATTGAAGGCAGTAGAATTGGTGATGTATTTACCGCTTTCGGTGCTTAAAAGGTGGCTTTGATTACCCTTGGCAAGCTCACTGAAATTAGGTACAAAACGATGGTCAGACCAGTATAATAATTTTCCGTTTCGGAAGATATAATATGGGTAAACGGAGGATGTTTCAAAATTCAAAAAAGCATTTCCAGATGATTTTTGGTATTGTGTACTAATATCAACCAATTCGTTTTTTGACAATAAAATTTCATCTTTCACTCGTTTTCGAATCGAAGAAATATAATGCTGTTCCGAAGCTCCTGGGGCATCTTTCTCAAAAATGAAAAAATTTAATGCCGAAGAACCCAAAAATACTGCGGTAAGAATTAGGAAAATATGTTTTTTCAGAAACTCCAATTGTTTTTTTTATAAATTAATGCTTAACAGAATTATACGAAAACCATGCCAAAGGAGGTAATAATTATCAATTATCAATTTTGGAGATTTTAGCCTTTCACAATCGTAAAGCCTAAGCCTTGTTCTGTTTCAGCATAATCAATCTTTATGCCTATCAAATACATCAAATGTCGCTTGTCTATCAACACATTTACACCATCAATTTCATGTAACTCATCATTTTCTGTTTCTTTGTCGAACCCCAAAAGATAGCTTGTTGCACAAGCCCCGCCTTTCAGACCTACACGTAAGGCATATCCTGCTGGAATTTGAGGCGAATTTAAAGATTTTAATATTTCTGTTCGTGCTATTTCTGAAAAACTAAGCATATTTTATAATTTTTACAAAGATAGGTACGAAAAATTTACGATTTACGAAGTACGATTTACGACGGGGTCGCCCATGCGATTCGGTAACCGAGCGTAGTCGAGGTTACCGAATTTGTTCTAAAAAATGTAATTAGAGTTTTGTAGCACCATTTGCTTATCTTACTTTTGTAAAAATCTTGAAAAACGAAAACAATGCAATCAATCACCGAATTATTAAAAATACTTATTCCTGCGGCTGCAGTTTTGTACGGAATGTACTTGACCGTTCAGACTTTTTTGCAAAAACAGTTTGAGCAAAAACAATTAGATATTAAGCAAAAAAACAGCGAACTTATCACGCCTTTACGCCTCCAAGCCTACGAGCGAATGACGCTTTTCTTAGAACGTATTACTCCCAATAATTTATTAATCAGGTTGAGTAGTTCTGGCATGAAAGTGCTTGATTATCAGCGAGTTATCTTGCAAGAAATTAGAGAGGAATTTAGCCATAACCTTTCGCAACAAATCTATATTTCTCATGAAGCATGGGAGAAAACACGACATGCCATGAACGAAATTGTGGCATTGGTAAATACTTCGGCAGCCGAACTTTCACCTGAAATGCCTGCCTTAAATTTATCAAAAAAGATATTTGAAAAAGTGATTTCTGAAAGCAAACAACCCACTACCGAAGCCTTGAAATTTCTGAAAGAAGAGGTGCAGGGGATGTTTTTGTGAGTTATATATTGAGTGATTTAGTGATTTTTTTAAAACAAAAAATCTCAAATCACTCAATCACTATCTCATTCAATCACTGATTGGTCCAAAAAGTTTACGACTTCGCTTTTTTCGTGTTTTTGTCTTAAAATTTTCTGACAAAACACTGATGTTTCCATCAACTTCGAGCATTGCCAAATCTACTTCTTCGATTTTTTCTACGCCATGTTCACGCACGGCAGCTTCCAACTCTTGTATTGTGAAACCTGCTTTTTCTAAATTCTTTTTTTGAGCTAAACCATTGTAAATCAGCATAATAGGTTCGCCTTGAATGAATTTTCCAACAGATTGAAACCTATAAATAAGTTTTTTCAGGGCAAAATTGACAACAAATAGTGCCCCAGCCGCCACCATTCCGCCTTGCAGCGAAGTATTGTCGCCAACCATTGCATTTTGTACGGCATTACTGATTAGCAAGATAAAAACTAAATCAATGACCGATAATTGGGTCAATTCTTTTTTACCAAAAAGCCGAATTGCAGCAATAATAAAAATATAAACTGCCACGGCTCGCAGCATTAGCTCAAGATATTGCGTCATAATGTAGTGTCATTTTATCAAATGTACATAAATTCTTTAAGATTCAAAAAAAGTATTCTTGTCTTTAATAATTTGCTTTTTATAGCTATTTTGACTATTTTTGACTTGAAGTTACCTATTAAAGCAACCATTTAACAATTTCTCACGTATTTACTATATGGCAAACCATCTGCCAACAGACAACCCCGAAGAATTACTCCGAATGAGTTTACGAGGCGACCGAAAAAGCCAAGAAAAACTTTATAGGCAATTCTATGGGTTTGCTATGAGCGTTTGTATGCGTTATACAAAAAGCCGTGAGGAGGCATTGGAGGTAGTAAATGATGGTTTTTTGAAAGTTTTTACCAAAGGAGATCAATATGATACAAAGTATCCTTTTAAAGCGTGGTTCAGGAAAATTATTGTAAATACTGCCTTAGATTTTTATCGAAGTCAGCAAAAACATTATTTTCATGAAAATATCGAAGAGGCTTATGAAGTTTCTTCTAATGAAAGTAGCCCTTTGAGTCGGCTTAACCATGAAGAATTGCTCGAAATGGTTCAAAAATTGCCACAAGGCTACAGAATGGTCTTTAACTTATTTGTAATTGATGGGTATTCGCATGAAGAAATTGGAATTCAATTAGGGATTTCGGTCGGAACTTCAAAATCAAATCTTTCACGGGCAAGAGAAGTGCTTCGAAAAATGATTTTGAAAACCGAAAAAGAACATACAAACAAGTTGTAGTGTTGTGGATAAAAAATTACCACTAAAAAACGTTTTTTAATTTAAGTAATGAATTCAAACTTACATGATTTATCAGATGACGAGTTAGACCATCTTTTTAGCGATGCCGCTGAAAAAATGGAGATTGACTTTGAGCCTGATTCATGGACAAAAATGAGTCAAAAACTCGATGCTACATCGGGCAAAACTCAGGAGAAAAATACTGGACTGAAACGAGGTTTGTTACTTTTGCTTGCATTGTTATTTGTAGTTGGTGGCTATTATTTGATGAAACCTTCAACCGACAAAGTAAATGAAATTCAAACTAACGATAAAAATAATTCTGAAAAAGAAAGTAAAGAAATTGATAAGAAAGATGTATCAACATCTAAAGTAGATACAGATAATTTAGCTAAGAATAAAAAAGAAAATTCTGAACAAAAAAATGTATCAGAAAAAGACATAAGTGACTCAGAATCAGTAACTTATGAAAACAACAAGACTGACAACAAGGGTAAAGTTATTAATTCTGTAAATGGTAAAAATGAGGTTTTACCTGAAAAAAACGAAGATATTTCTTCAAAAAGTAATAAAAGCATTATTGCTAAAAATGAAAATTTGGCAAATCCATTGACCAAAAATATTGTTGTAGAAAACACTAAATCTTCAAAAACAAATAAATTTTCAAAAGATAAAACAAAAGAAATTTCTATAAATACAACTTCGTCAGAAGCTAATGTAGTTACTAATAAAAATATTATTTTCAAGAAAAATAATAAAGAAAATTCAGATTTAAGTAGCCCTCAATCTATTGGAAATAGCGAAGCGGTAAAGCAATACCCTTCAAATAATCTACCCGAAAACTCGACTTCTATTAACTCAACGATTAGCAGTTCAGAAGAAAATGAAGGGCGTTTAGCATTAAAAACATTGAATAATCTTTCTCCTAAAAATGCTGTTTTCAAAGCAAACTTCAATCTTCCAATTTTAGCATTTGATAGCCCAAAAGTTGAGCCACCTTCAATGCCAATAAGTAAAAATTTCAAGAGAGGGTTTTACTTTAGGGCCGCTTTTTCGCCTGATTTTAGTGTTGTTGATAAAGAGGAATTGACCAAAGTAGGCAAAAATATAGCTTTACTTTTAGAATACAGATTCAATAAGCGTTGGAGTGTGCAGTCGGGTTTAATTCGTTCATCAAAATATTATAATGCCTACCCTGAGTCTTATGTCTGGCCCACCAAATGGGCTCAACCTCCTGCAATTTTGAATATCAATGCCATCTGCCAAATGACAGATTTACCGATAAACATTAGGTATGATATTAGCCAAAAAACAAATAGTCGTTGGTTTGTGAGTTCTGGTGTTACAAGTTATTTCATGATAAATGAAAAATATGTTTATAACTACGAAAACCCATCTGACCCTAACATTAAAAATAAAGGTTGGAATGGAAAAACAGGTCCTTATAAATTTGGCGTTTTGAATTTTTCAGGAGGATATGAGCAGCAATTGTTCAAAAGACTAAGCTTACAAGTTGAACCTTTTGCAAAAATTTCTTTAACAAAAATTGGCCATGGAAAAGTAAGTCTTCATACGTTTGGTGTGTTTTTCTCTGCAAAATACCCACTCGTAAGATTCTAATTGTTGTAAAATATTCGGTACAATCTTTGCGTTAATTATCAAGTAATAAGATTATGACCTTTTGAAAAACCCATTGAAAATGAAAAAAATATGCTTGTTTTTGGTGTTTATTAGCATAAATACATCAATAATTGCTCAAAATGCTTCGACTGTTGCTCAGCAAACCAAGGCATCAAAAAAAACAGAGGTGGAATGGATAACTATTCAAGAGGCATTTATACGGACTCAGAAAGAGCCTCGCAAGACAATCATAGATGTTTATACGGCATGGTGTGGCTGGTGCAAAGTGATGGACAAACAGACTTATACCAACCCAGAAGTTATTGAATATTTGAACAAAAACTTCTATATGGTAAAGCTTGATGCCGAGTCGAAGCAAGATATTATGATTGGAAATACCAAGTATATTTTCGATGAAAAAAGTGGTGCTAATCAAGCAGCTTTGGCATTGTTGCAAGGGAAAATGAGCTATCCAACAACGGTATTTTTAGATGCACAATATAACATGATTCAGCCTTTGCCTGGTTATCTTGATGCCAAGGCGTTTCATCAAATCGTTACTTATTTAGGAGGTGATTATAACAAAAAAGAGCCTTTTGAGCAATACAAAGAAGGTACTTATAAAGAAGTTTTTAAAGCAGCATTAGTAAAGTTATAGTATTATAACTAATTGATTATCAGTTAGTTGGACTTTTATTTGCACAAGATATTTATAAAAAATGAGACCGACCTTCATTATGAAAGTCGGTCTTTTTAATTTTTTCATGGCTGAGGTATTCATTGTCTGAATGCAGCAGCAATTATTTTAGGTTCACCGAGAATTTGGTTTCTTTCAAAGACCAATTCTTATAATTTTATTCATGGCTGAAATATTCAAAATGAATAGCAACAGCAATTGTTTTGGATTCATTGAAAAACTGACTTTTGTAAAAAAGTCAGTTTTTACTATTTTTCATGGCTGTAATAATATTAAGACAAAGGTATAGCACAAAGCTATATGCTCATAGAGGGAAACTACTGAAATCAATAGGGGTTTTTACGCAGTTTGGGAGTTTTTAGAAAATAAAACCACAACTTTTTCAAGCAAAAAGGAAAAAATCTTGACTTTTGAAGTTTATTCTATACTTTTATTCTTTCATTCATCATTCAAATATTGAAAATATGATAAACTATCTTATTCGTTTGGCATGCTGTGGAGCTGCGGTCTATTTCATGCCTCAATTTCTTCATGATATAAAAGTAGACAGCATTACAACGGCTATAATTGTGGCTTTGGTAATGAGTTTTCTGAATACTTTTGTGAAGCCAATCCTTCAATTTTTGTCTATTCCACTTACCATTTTGACTTTGGGGATATTTTACCTTGTCGTCAATGTAGGCATAGTTTATATCTGTGCTTATTTTGTAAAAGGGTTCAGTATTTCGGGTTTTATTCAGCCATTGATATTTGGCTTTATTCTTTCTATTGTCAATGGATTAGTTGGTAGTACCCAAGATTGATTTTTCTGATTGCTGGACAACAGAATTTAGACAAAAGATGAGTTTTGAAGCATAAATTCATTAAAAGTAGCAAATATTTTACGTCAAAATCTCTTGTCTTTTGTCTAATGTCCAGCAGTCAGGTTGTTTATCAAACCAACTACTATCTTACATTCTCTCCAACGCTTCTTTTACGGCATCAAAATTTGGTATGTCAGATGCTTTTTCAAGCACTTCTGCATATTGAATAAGTCCATCTTTGTCCACTACAAATGCAGCTCTTTTTGAAACGCCGTGCATACCAAAAACAAAATTTTCATAATATGCTTCATAAGCTTGCGAAGTTTCTTTATTGAAATCTGATAAAAGCTGAAAAGGCAAATGTTGGTCTTCTTTGAATTTATTCAAGGTAAAAATTGAATCAACCGAAATACCCAAAACGTCAGAATTAAGTCTTGAATAAGTAGCAATATCATCTCTCATTTGGCAAAGTTCTGCCGTACAAACGCCTGTAAATGCCATCGGGAAGAACAAAACAACTACGTTTTTGCCACGATAATCTGATAAATTTACTTCTTTTTTATCGCTACTGAATAATTTGAAATCAGGTGCTTGGTCGCCTACTTTTAATGACATAATTTAAGGTTTTATGGTTTTAATTAATCTAACAACTCACAAATTACGTTGAAAGTTTGCTTGTTTTCAAAAATAATGAGCATCCTTTTTTATTTAAGACGCTGTTTGCAATGTTTTTTTTGTTAAAAGATGTACTTTGCATCAAAAATTGAGGTTTAAAAAAACTCAATAAAACTTCATCATAAAAAGTTATGTTAAAAGAAGCCATTAAAACCTCGATTTTTGATTTATTCAAAATCGGACCGGGACCATCGAGTTCGCACACGATTGGACCAATGAAAGCTACCTTTGATTTTTTGCAACGAGCCAATGCTTTAGATAACTTGCAAGTATCTGATAACCAAGAAGTTATGATTTATTTGTATGGCTCATTGAGTGCCACTGGCAAAGGACATGGCACTGACCGAGCTGTCATTGCCGGTCTACTTGGCTGGCTACCCGAAACTTGTAATCCTACCGAATTTACTGCATTGCTCAAAAATACAGATGATGTTTATTTCGTAAAAATTCAAGGCAAATCAATTGCTGTCAATGCAAAAAATGTTGTTTTTGAGAAAAGACGTTCAAGTGTTCTTTCGGGTGGAGTTTCGTCGGGCGGCGTTCCGCATCAGTTTCCCCATCCTAATACGTTGATTTGTAAGTTTTTACAGAATGAAAATGTTATTTTAGAAGAAGAATATTATTCGGTAGGAGGAGGGTTTATTCAACGAAAGGGCGAAGATTTGCAAGCTCAAAATGATAAAAATCCTACTTTTCCATTTTCAGCAATGAAAGAATTTAAGGAGCATTTGGTAAAACACAAAATGACCTTAACCGATTTAATGATTGCCAATGAAATGTCACTTACTGGGCTTTCTCGCAAAGAAATTTACCTGAAAATAGATGATATTTTGGAAGCGATGCACAAAGCTGTCAAGCGAGGCTTGAGGCACAAAGGAGTATTGCCAGGAACAATAAAATTGCGAAGAAAAGCTCCAGTTTTATATGAACAAGCCAAAAGTCTGGCTTCGGCAAGTGATAGTTTTATGATTTTCTTGAATGCTTATTGTATGGCGGCTTCAGAAGAAAACGCTTCGGGAAGTATTGTGGTTACTGCTCCAACTTCGGGAGCCTCGGGCGTAATTCCTGGAATATTCTTTTTACTCAGAAATCATTATCATTATGATAAACAAAAGCTGCGAGAAGGAATGTTGGCTGCAGCAGCAATTGGTTTCTTGATAAAACATAACGCCAGTATTTCTGGAGCAGAAATGGGTTGCATGGGCGAAATAGGCTCGGCTTCGGCAATGGCTGCTGCAATGTTGGCATACTGTGCAGGAAAATCTATCGAAACCGTAGAAGCGGCTGCTGAAATTGCTATCGAACATCATTTGGGCATGACGTGCGACCCTATTGGCGGTTATGTGCAAATTCCGTGCATCGAACGCAATGCCATGGGAGCTATAAAAGCCTATAATGCTTATTTGCTGGCATCTTCGGGCAATACGGCACACCAAAAAATCTCGTTGGATAGTGTCATAAAAGTAATGCGTGCCACAGGCAAAGATATGTCGAAAAAATACAAGGAAACCTCAGAAGCAGGTTTGGCTTTAAGTGCAACTGAATGTTAAATTTATTTTTCCATTATTTAGGATTTATTTTGTATTATTTCCGAAATTCTGTAAATTTGTTTTATTTTACTTATTAAACGGTAGAGTATATGGTATGATTTTTGTTCCAATTTATGCAAAACAAATGTAAAAATATGAGAGTTATTTACAAAAGAAGACTAAAAAATGCAGTATTAATGATTGCTTTACTGTCAAGTGGATTGTTGTTTGAAAGTTGTAATAAAACAAAGGACGACCCAACGCCTGCAGTTGTGGTAAAAGACACAACTACGGCAAATGTGCCTCTTCGGTGGGGAAAAATGGCTTTAATAATTGCCGAGAGAACGCCAGGAAATACACCGACTTATGCCTCACGTGGGTTTGGATATTTGGGACTGACCATGTACGAAAGCATTGTAGGTGGATTTTCGGAGTATAAATCATTAGCAGGACAAGTGAATGGATTGGCTACTTTACCAAAGATAGATACTACAAAAAAGTACAATTGGGTACTGAGTTTGAATGCTGGACAAGCCTTCATGTTAAGAAACATTTATGACCAAACCTCAAGTGTTAATATGGGAAGTATCGATTCTTTAGAAACAAAAGTTTTGACCGAATACAAAGCTGAAACTAAAGACATCATTGACCGTTCAGTAAAATATGGGCAAGATGTAGCAAAAACAATTTTTGAATGGTCAAAAACCGATGGGGGATATCAAGGTTATAAAAGTAATTTTACCTTAGATTATATGTTACCATTTGGTGCAGGTATATGGGTAGCACCAACTTTTAGTCAATCTGCCAGCCAGTTGCCTCTGCACCCATTTTGGGGCAAAAATCGTACTTTCATAGCAAATGATGCTTCGCTTCCAATGCCCAAACCAATAGCTTATAGTACAGACCCACGCTCTCAATATTATGCTCAATTTTTGGAAGTTTATGCCAAAAACAGAGTTTTGACACAAGAAGAAAAAGAAATTGCATTGTGGTGGGGCGATGACCCAAGCCGTACTTTCACACCTCCCGGACATTCGTATAGTTTGGCGAGTGTTACAGTAAAAACTGCCAAACCTACTTTGATAAAAGCCACCCAAACTTATGCCGCAGTAGGTATGGGTATTGCCGATGCGTTTATTAATTGTTGGAAATGTAAATATACTTATGTTGCAGAGCGACCTTCGACTTTTATCAGACGCTTTATTGATGGTAGTTTTGTCCAATTTTGGCCTGAGCCACCTTTTCCTGCATTTTATTCGGGTCATGCTGTTCAATCGGGAACTACAGCCACTGTACTGACAGCACTTTATGGCACAGATTTTAAGTTTCTTGACAACTCGCACGAAGGACGAGAAAAAGACCCACTAACATTAATAGGGTTTAAAAATCGTAGCTACAATTCATTTTGGGAAGCTGCTGAAGAGTCGGCATATTCAAGATTTTTGGGGGGAATTCACAGTCGCAATGATAACGATACTGGACTTATAGAAGGGCGTAAAATTGGTCAAAATGTGAATGCTTTGAAATGGAAGAAGTAAAAAATTAGATACTATTATTTTTAAACGCCGAACTAAACACTTGGCGTTTTTTTTGTGATAAAAGCAATATATTTTGGTAGTTTTGCACTTTGAAATTTAATTATTATGATAGAAGTAACAGCCGAAGAGGCTCTCAAATTAGTAAAATCAGGAGATAAAGTTTTTGTGCATAGTGTAGCAGCTACCCCACATCATTTAATAGATAATCTTGTAAAAAGAGCCGATTCTCTCAAAAATGTTGGCTTGTATCACTTACATACCGAAGGAGATGCCTCTTATACAAATCCTGAATATGCAGGAATTTTCCATACAAATGCTTTTTTTATAGCAAAAAACACCCGTCAAGCAATCGCTGAAGGAAGAGGTAGTTATATACCAATATTTTTGTCTGAAATTCCAAATCTTTTCCGACAAAATATTATCAAATTAAATATAGTTTTGATTTCGGTTTCTCCGCCCGAAAAAAGTGGATTTTGCTCATTAGGAACATCGGTAGATGCTACTTTGGCAGCAATTGATACAGCTGATATCGTGATTGCTCAAGTGAATAAATATATCCCTCGAACTTTAGGCGATAGCCAAATTCATATAAATAAAATTCATTATTGTGTACCTTATGATGAGCCTTTGCAAGAAGTTATCTGGGGAGACCCTACAAAAGAACAGTTGCAAATTGGCAATAATGTTGCCTCATTAGTGGAAGATAGAGCAACTTTGCAAATGGGGATTGGTAGTATTCCGAATGCAGTTTTGGCTGCCTTAGAGCATCATAAAGATTTAGGTATTCATACGGAGATGTTTTCAGATGGAATTATTCCATTAGTAGAAAAAGGAGTTATTACTGGAAAATATAAAATTCGTAATAAAGGAAAAATCATTTCAACATTTCTGTGCGGTACCAGAAAACTCTATGATTTTGTAGATGATAATCCTTTGGTTACTATGATGAGGGTAGATTATGTAAATGACACAGCAATTATAAGGCAAAATCCTAAAGTAACTGCTATTAATAGTGCTATTGAAATTGATATTACAGGTCAAATTTGTGCCGATAGCATTGGCGATTATATGTATTCGGGTGTAGGCGGACAAATAGATTTTATTAGAGGAGCAGCACTTTCTGAGGGTGGAAAACCAATTATTGCCTTGAATGCGACAACATCTACTGGACTATCTAAAATCGTTTCACATCTGAAAGAGGGGGCAGGAGTAGTAACAACCAGAGCTCATGTTCATTATGTTGTAACAGAATTTGGTATAGCGTACCTGTATGGTAAAAATTTAGTGGAACGAGCCAAAGAACTTATCAAAATTGCTCATCCTGCTCATCAAGAGGGACTTGAAAAAGAAGCTTATGACCGTTTTAAACAACATTATTCTAAATAAGTTTAGCTGAATTGGAAAGCAGTTAGTTAACAAATTACTATAGCTGACAATAACTTTAAAATTGCTATATTTTGCTCTCATTTACAAAAAAAAACTCATGCAAGAAAAACTCGAAGACGCACACAAATTTAAACTTTGGAAAAACAATTTGAAAGCTAATGGCTTGAAAATCAATAAGATAGACGAACATTATACTCGCCGTCGCTACAATGGCGAAGTGCTTTTTTCGCTCCTAATGCTTGATGCCGAAACTCCCGAAGGCGATAAAATTCCACCGATTTGTTTCCTAAAAGGTGAAGTTGTGTGCATATTGGTTTGCCTAATTAATAAATCTACAAAAGAAAAAAAACTTCTTTTGGTCAAGCAACGAAGAATCGCCGAGGGCGGTTTTACCTACGAACACCCCGCAGGCATGGTGGACGGTACAATGACTCCGCTGGCAATTGCCGTGCAGGAAGTGCGTGAAGAAACAGGTTTAGAAATTTCTGAAAGTCAACTAATTGATTTATCTCCCGAAAAAAGAGTTTTTCCATCAACAGGCACAAGCGACGAAGCGATTTATTTGTTTGCTTGTGAAATTGAAATGACTTCCGAAGAAATGGAAGTATTTAGCAATAAAGAAATGGGAGCAGCTTATGAATTTGAACGAATTACAACACACGTAGTTCCTTTCTTAGAAGGGCATCGACTAATCAATAATAGTAATGCTATCTTGCTAAATTATATGTATTTGACAAAAGTTGGAGATTTTGAGATGTTGAAACAATTCTGAGTTCTGAATTCTGAGTTCTGAGTGAACAATGCTGCGACTCAGAAAAAACGAACAATAAACTCAGAACTCAGAATTCAGCACTCAGAATTATACAAGCTTCCAACCTTCACGATATTGGCGTTTCACAAATTGATTTGCTTCGTCGAAGTTAGTAATTTGCATATTTGGACCATCCCACAAGAGTTTTTTGCGACCATCATAATTAAAATTATTTCTTCCCGACTTACCATTAGGTTTTCTCAGCATATAACTACGAATAGCCAAATTTCCCATGATAACTGTTTCTGTCAAAGGTCCAGAATAATCAAAAGAAGAACTCAATGCTTTATGCTCCTTACTTCCAAATCCAGCCTTGCAAGCCTCTGCCCATGAAGCTTGATGTCCATGCTCAGGCAAAGATTTAAAATTCGGGTCTGGTGCTGGCATATCTATTTTTTCACCATTTTTTAAGTAAATTTTAGGTGTATTGCCATACGTTCCACAAGTCATTACACCTTTTGTACCAATCATTAATACACCATTACTACTATCTGCTTCTGCAAGAGGCTCGTTGGCAGGAATCCATTCTGGGTGGAAAGGTCTGATGCCACCATCTGACCAATACATCGTAACAGGCGAATTGTTTCGCTTTGTTGCAGGGAATTTCAATTGCACACTCGACGATGGCGGGCAACCTTCGGGATTATATTCTGCTTCCCAATCTTTCATAAATACTTGCCCAACGCTACATTCTACCTCTGTTGGATAGCCCAAACCTAAAACTCTAAACGCAGGGTCAATTAAATGGCAACCCATGTCGCCCAAAGCACCTGTGCCGAAATTCCACCAGCCACGCCATTTGAAAGGATGATAAAGTGGGTGATAATCTGCCCATTGAGCAGTGCCTACCCACAAATCCCAATCTTTGGCATCCATCGAATCAATCAATTTTGGCTTGTCGGTTGGCACTGGAGCTCCTTGAGGCCAAACAGGGCGATTTGTCCAAATATGCACATTGCTTACTTTACCGATAAGCCCTTTGTCCAACCAATCCATCATTATTTTTTGAGTAGGATTTGACGAACCTTGATTTCCCATTTGGGTAACAACTTTCGATTTTCTTGCACCTTCTGTTAGCGTTCGAGCTTCGTAGATGTCATGTGTGAGGGGTTTTTGTACATAAACGTGCTTGCCCATAGCCATAGCTGCTGTTGCTGCCACAGCATGTTGATGGTCAGGTGTTGAGATAGTTACGGCATCTATATCGCCTTTCATTTCTTCGAGCATAACCCGAAAATCTTTGTAGCGTTTGGCATTTGGAAACTTGTCGATACTTGCTTTTGCACGAGCCATATCCACATCACAAAGGGCAACCACGTTATTTATTCCGTTGTTGTAAGCATTGGCAATGTCACTACTGCCTTTTCCTCCAGCACCAATGGCAGCAATATTAAGTTTGTCGCTTGGAGCAATAAAACCTTTGCCCAAAACATGGCGTGGCACAATAAAAAAACCACTCGCTGCAATGGCACTATTTTTCAGAAAACTCCTTCGGGTTGATGATTTATCTTGCATAGTATTATAGTGTTGAATATTGAATTCAAATCTACTAAGAAAATAGAATATTTAGGTAAAGTCAAATAAAAAAAAGACGAACTCCTAAAAAGGTTCGACATAAAGCAATGATTTGTTTTGCTACGTACATCTACTTTATAGATTAAGGGTTTTTACTTAGTCATTTACCGCTTAGTAAATTTTCGGATATGTTTTGCCTTCAAAATTTGCAAAAATGCATCATTTTCTATCACCTTTATCATAAAATTATAACACATGAAACCTATCCTAAAAACCCTACTCCTCATATTTCTCTGCCATTCTGTATTTGCTATTGTCAAATACAACGAAGGGATGGTTTTGGTGAAAGGCGTTCAATTTCTTCAAGAAAGAGAAAATCCGAGTAACTATTATTACCTGCCACAATATCCTCGATTGGCTCGCAAAGAAGATGGTAGTTACGAGTTTTTATGTATGAAATATATTGGTCAAGGCGGGGCAGAAACTAATGGGGGGATTTTTCACGCTTTGATAGAATTTACTCTTCCTGCCCAATTTGTAACTGACTTAGAAAAAGATTTGCAGGAAAAAACAGGCAATCCCAAAGCTCGTATTGCTGGACCAGTGCCTTTACAGCAAACCATGAAAGATGGCGAAGCTGCCCCAGGTGCGTTCAAAGTGGTTTCTTCGATTCTGACAAATACTAATGGCAAAGATGCTTTTACCAAAAATATTGTAACCTCTGGTCATGCTCCTCTTTTGCCAGGTTCAAAAGCTGCTATTTCTGCCCGACTTTCGCAAGAAGGAGCAACATTGCTTTTCAACTCACTTCAAGGCAATACTTCCGATGTTTCGGTTACATTGAGTGGCTATTATGAAGCAGCTACTCAAGCATATAATGCCACAATTACTGCCGAAACCTCGGTGATTTATAACCATTATAGCAAAATTCAGAGTGAACAAAATGGTTTTACGAAAGACCAAATGCGTAAGATTTCTGATAATTTATTGCGTGACCAAATGCTAAAAATCGAGGTTTTCGACCAATCTGCCGCTTTGGGTGTGGACTCGAAAGCGATGCAAGGAATTTTGCAAATGGTTACTGATAAGCTAATTGAATTGATGTTTGATGCCCAAAATGGCTGGTCGAAAGAACCTTCTCGTGAGGCGGCGGTTGAGCAAGACCAACTCAAAGGAAGACAAGAAAGAGGTTGGTTTAGTCAAACTTTTGGTGGAGCTCAAGACACACCTTATTATACTGACCATCAATATGTTTTGAAGAAAAGAGAAGACATTAGAGTAAATAAATTTTACTTGAATCTCAGTCAAATGACAACCATAAAAGTACCGTTTTTCACCTCAGGAAATTTGAGTGTTGTATATGATTCATTATCTACAATCACGAGCGATAATCGTTATTTTAAAACTGTTAATTTAGATGACCCAGATTTTCAAAAGCGTGATGTTAATTTTCAAGTTGATGGAGAATTTTCGGAGTCATTTAAAGATATTTTCAATTTTGTAACAGTTAGTTTTCGTAAAGTTTACGGTGGAACTCAACCTGATGCCACCAAAGATTTGGTTTTTAAGCGTAGCGATATTGAAAAAGGAAGCGACCTTCAACTAATCAATTATCCACGACTTGGCTCAATGACTTCTGACTGGTTAGATTACGAATACCGAGTCAGTTGGAGTTTAAAAGGCAATAATTTGAATGTAAAAGACCCCGTTGGAGAAAATGTTTGGAAGAAATCAAAATCTTCAGCGATTGCATTAACACCTCCTTTTAGCAGAAAAATAATTGAGGTTGATGCCGACCGAAGTTTGTATAAAGATGCTAAACAGATTTCGGCAACGGTCAGATTTTTGGTCATGCTTGCAGGAAAACCCCAAGTACAAAAAACCATTACGCTTCGAGCCAATGATGCCACAAGTACCTCAAAAGTTACTCTTTACTATGACCCAAATCAGACTGTGGCATATCAAATTACCTGGTACGACTCGAAAGGTCGGGAACAGAAAAAAGATGTTACCGAAATTACAGATGATTATTTGCTTTTGATACCTCCTTCGGCAGCTAATTAAACACTTATAGAATTATTCGAGCGGTTCGCCGCAGCGATGATGAATTACGAATAAAAAAACGTAACTACTTGATTATCAGTATTTTAAAAAACTCATCATTCGTAAATCGAATAATTCGTTATTACTTACTTAAACCATGAAAACCACTACATTTCTCATCATAATCTATCTTTTTGGACAAAGCATTTTTGCCCAACAAGTTTTGGTTGATAGAGGTACGAGAGTGGCTGGACTTTGGTGTTTTCCGTTGCATACCGATTCGTTGAGCTATGTTTATTTGCCCCCAAATGCTCACCTTGCTATGGACGAAAATCAGTTGCCGCAGTTTTCTTTTTTGAGGTATGTTTTGAATAAACCTAAAGACAAAACCGGTACAAATGCTATCACAGAGGCAGATGGAGGAGGAATTGTCAATTTTTTGGTTTTGTATGATACGCCCGATGCCATGATAAAAGAGGCTGAAAATGTCTTGCAAAAAAGGTTTAAAAACGACAAAGTAAAACTCAAAGGGCCACTGGTTTTTGACAAAGGTCGCTATGCTTTGATTTCGTCAATTATCAAATCTGATACCTCAAAGCCCGAACGAAAAACATTGACTACTGGCGAAGCTCCGATTTTGGAAGGAAGCCGAATTGCCATGACGTTTGAGCTAAAACCCGAAGCCTCAAAGTTACTGCTCGAAAGTTTCAAAATGGCAACGCCTGATATTTCATTGGTTTTTGAATTAGGTTTTTCGGGACTAACAGAAGCCTACGATGCCGAGATAGATGTTGATTGGGCAGAGGTCAAAAAAAGCCAATCGTTTAAGGCAGGTGGTTCGATTTATTTTGTGAGTGCTGACGTAGAATTGGGCTTTGATGAACTTGTGAAAAATGGTGCAGTAAAGCTAAAATCTAATGGAAATAGTGAACAAATGGAGGGTTTGGTGCAAACCGTTTATGACAAATTATTGAACCTGATGTTTGCTCCAGTTCGCCCCGAAACTGTGCCTGCCAACCAGCAAGGAGGTTTGATGGATGCCATTGGCTCGCTTATTGGTCCAAATGGTGCTTTGGGTAGTCGAAACACTACAGGATTTGGCATAAATGTAGGTTATCAGCTCAAAGAAATGCGAAGTGAAGGCAAAAGTCATTTGAATTTTAAAGGCAGAAGCACCGTCAGCCGTACGCATTTTGTAGCGTCGAATATTGGTAATTTGTATAAAGAATATGGCAATAACCCACAGTATTTTAGAGATATAGCCATGTATGACCCAACTTTTCAGCAACGGGAAGTAATGATTGGCTTAGATGGAGATGTGGACAAAGAATTTGCAAGCATGGTCAATAGTGTAACGGTGGTGATGGACAAAAAGCATCAAAATGGGCAGCAGACACTCCGTAGCATGATTTTGACAAAAGCTACAAAAGATAGTTTACGAAAATCAAGAATGCCTTTAGTGATGGTTTATGGTTATCAAGGTGATGAAGATAGATTGGCTTGGCTAAAATATAATTACAAAACTATTTGGCAATTTCAGGGTGGAGGAAGCCTCGAAACCAACTGGAAATCGGAGTCGGCAGCGATGATAAATCTTTTTACACCTTTCACAAGAAGGATTATCAATTTGGAGGCTGATTTGAATTCACTGACAGCACAAGGCATTAGAGCGATTTCGATTCAGATTGATTATCCGTTTTTTTCACAACGAAAACAACAACGCCTTACCATCAAAATGAATGAAAATTTAGCCGATAAAAAATTTGAAATAACTCTGCCAAATAATATTGAAGATGTTGATTATAGCATCACATGGTTTAATAAAGATGGTTCGCAAAAAAACATCAAAGGAAAAGATAAATATGGGTTGATTTTTTTAGATGAAATACCGAAATAAAATTTACGAGTTACGAGTTACGAATGATGAGTTACGAATGATGAGTTACGAATGATGAGTTACGAATATAAAAATACACAAACCACTGATAATCAATTGTTTATAGTGAAATAATTTGTACTTAGGGTACTAATAATTCGTCATTTGTAATTCGTAATTCGTAATTTTTTTTCACATGAAAATTATTTATAAACATATCATTTTGTTATGCCTTTTGGTCGTAACAAAAACATCCTTTTCGCAAGTTGTTAAAGGCGGTCAACGCTTTGAAATAACCTCAAAAGGACAAAAAATAGTTGTTTTGCCCACATACAGCGACAATCAAAGTTTTCATCCACACTACTATTTACCAACAAATCTGCACGTTTCTGAGAAAAACAAAGTACCCGAATTTTCATTCTTAACTTATAAAAAAGACGATAATAGCGACATAGAAGGTGGAATTATGAATTTTTTATTGACTTGGGGATTAAATACCGAACAAGAAGAAAGCATCCAAAACGAGCTTTTTACTCAAGATAGTACAGCTACATTGATGGGTGCTTTGATGGTCGAATCAGAAGGTTTTGAGATAACAACGACCAAACCGATTGCCCAAATTCTAAAGAAAACAATGTCTTCAACAGGCAATGTGCCCAACATGGCAGGGGGGAAGTTGGCACTTTCATTTAGGTTTATTGGTGAAGATGCCAAAACGATGTATAAGGCAATCAAAAATCCAAAATCAGTTGAGGGCATAGATTTGGTTTTTAAGTTTCGCTATAAAACCATGAACCAAACCAACAATTGGAACATCAGTTTGAGTTTGTGCGATTTGTTTAGTTATGTCAATACTTTTCCGCAATGTGTCCGATGAAAAGTTTTATGTTAAGCATATTTTCTTGGCTAATTTTCAGCAAAACGTATGCCGATGTATATGTCATAACTTACGCAACTCACAATGGAAAAACAGGGCATACAGCAATCGCATTAGACAATTATGAGATATTTAATTATGAGAAAATCATTGATAATCAAGTAGTTAGCAGATATGATACCGTAAAAACGCATAAACTTACCTATTTTGATTTATGGCCCAAAGAAGACAGTAAAACGACAATTTTGCGAACACTTCCGCCCGAATATAATTTATTACCGAAGAGTTCGTCAGAGCCATCAATTACGATAGAAACTTTAATGAAAAAAGGTTTGCCACACCGACAAGGATATTTAGCCGACGGCATTTTGAGAATAAAAACAAGTCCGTTTCAAGATTTTGTTTTAAAAAATTACATAAAAAAACTCATTGACGAAGCAAAACCTTTTAATACCCGAACATATAATTGTACAGATTTTAGTATTAAAGCGGTCAATTTTCTTACTGGTTGGAACGTAGTTGCCAAAGAATTTATTCCGATGCACCGTTCAAATACGCCCAATAAATTTTATAAAGTTTTAGTGAAAAATTACAAGGTAGAAATTGTTCAAAATGCTGGACGAAAAGTAAAAGGCTCATTTATTCGTGAACGCGTAATTAAAGGAGTTTTCAAGAAAAAAAATCGAACATAAAATTCAAAAAATTAAATCAAATAAACCTTTCAATAGCTATGGCAAAAGTTCTTTTTCGTGTTTTATCCTTTTTTGTTTTGGGAATTTTGGGTGTAAATGCCCAAATACTCGACGCTCAAAACAAAGTTACGGTTGCCCTCGAAAGTGGCATTCAAGTAACCATGTATGGGCGTGCCAAAACCCTCGACAATGGTTTTACAGGCGAATATTATTATTTACCAACCAACCTCCGCTTGTCGAAACGAGATGATGGTGTTCCTGAATTTTTATTCCTGAAATATACCACCGAGCAGCGAGCAGATGCAGGTGGCGTGCAAGGTGCTTTGATGCACTTTTTGATGGAATGGGGACTGACCGATGCCCAAATGACCGAAGCTCAAGCAAAATTAGTAGCAAAAGTCAAAGATTTGGGCAAAGCATCGGGTTCGCCATTTGCAGGAGTTGCTTCTCCTAAATTGATGGGACCTGCCTCTTTGCGGTCAGATACACCCGAATCTTTCCGAATTATTTCGGCGGTATTGAGCGATAAAGGCTTTGCTCCGACCATTGTTACAACTGGTCGAGCCCCGCTTTTGCCAGGTTCAAAAATTGCTGTTGCTACTCGTTTAGAAAAGAACGGAGCTCAATTATTGGCAGCAACTTTTGAAAAAAACCGTTCAATTACAGATGTGTCGCTCGACCTACGTTTTCGCTTTGATGTGCTTACGCCCGCAGTAAATGGGCGTATTACGGTTCATTGGGAAAAAATTGAAGAATTATATCATAAATACACCAGAGATTATAAACACAGAGATGTTGATGATGGCACAATGCCAAAAAATAATAGCTTGAAAGATGATATTATAACCGACACCGAAAAAGATAGTTTAGTTGAAAAACTTAAAGAAACAAAGGCTGTAGAAATTGTGATTGATAATCTCAAACCCGACGACCCAACTGCTCAAAAAGTGATTGCAACTTTCATGGATTATTTCATGCAATCTATTTCTGAAAAAGAAATGGCTCCACCTCAGCCCTCAAAAGAGAAAACGGATGACCCAAAATATACGCCTCCCGATGATTTGTATCAATACAAAGTAAATCGCACCAAATTTGAGAAGCGTAGCCAAACAAAAGACGAAACTTATAACCTAAGACTCCGAATTCCGACGACGGAAGACATGACACTTACCGAAAACTTGGCTTCGTGGTACGATGGTGTAAAAAGTAATCCAGCTTGTGTGGCATCGGTGAATTTGAACGACCCATTTTTTCAGCATCGGGACATTAATTTGATACTTGATATTGAAGCCGAAGATATGTTCGGCAAGGAAGTAAACTACGTAACGGTCAATGTGAGAAAGAAAAGGACTTCAGGAAATGCTTTTTCGGAAAGAGTAACGATTGACAGAGAGTATTTGAAAAAGAAAGGAGTAAAAGCTACTATGACTTATGCACGTGGCGAAGATAAAGACCCAGATACGTATGAATATCAAGCACAATGGAGCTTAAAAGGAGGAAATATTTACCCAACAGACTCGCCTTGGATAAAAGGACAATGGGAAGGTGTAAGTCTTGCTCCACCCGTAAAACCACGAACAATTGAGTTTGAAGCAAGTCCCGAAGAATTGAAAACATCGAACATTGTTAGGGCAACTTTGCAGCTTCGTTATATGAAATTTGGTAAAGAAACCGAAACAAATATTCCACTGAGTGTTGCCGCAGGAAATCCTATGGTAAAAGACATGATTTTCTTAGATAGAGATACAAAAGGCTATGCTTATCGCTTGGTTTTTGACCATAAAGAAAAAGGCAAATTAGCTCTCGACTGGACACCCGAAACATCAGATTATGTCTATGCAGTTATTCCTGAGCAGTTGCGTGATGTTACTTCCGAAATATTTGGCAAAGCCGTTGATGCAGGAAAAATGATATTGAAACCAGATAGCCCTGGCGGTGCAGTTTTAGATAAATTCAAAGAGGTTTTGGGCATAATTCGCAGATAATAACGCACTTTTTATGAAAAAAATCATTTTTTATTCAATGCTGATAGGTTTCGTACAAAGCCTATCAGCACAAAGCATCAACCTCGATAAGCCAACAAGGGTAGGGAATCTCATTGTGTTTCCTGATGTGCAGGACGACAAAATGTATTACTATATGCCCGATAAGGCTCGTTTGGCAACTGGTCCTGACGGAAATCCTCAGTTCTCTTTTCTTCGATATGTCGAAAATAAGCGTTCCGACGAAGTTACTCGTGAAGGAGATGGTGGAGGAATTGTTCATGCAGTTGTAAGCATGGAAGTTCCATCAGAAGATATAAAAGCTGCCGAAAGAGATTTGAAACGTATTAAGTCTGATGCGATTATAAAAGGTCCGATTGTTTATAAATCATGCCGATTTAGCATTGTTTCTTCTTTTAAGGAAGAAGGTGGTGATTTTACAAAAAAGGTCGTTGGACTTGGTACAGGTCCTGTTTTAGATGGTGGTAAAGCAGCAATTTCAATGCGATTGACAAAGTTAGGCTCAAAAATCCTATGGGAATCTTTCAAAACTGCAACGCCCGATATTAGCTTTTCATTTGAAGTCGAAATAGAAGGTTATCGTCAGCCAAAAAGAGCCATTATTGAAGCTGATTTTGAGCAAATCTATAATAATTCGCATTTCAATGCAGGAGTAGCAATGTCATTTCTCCAAGCCGAAATAGATATGGCTTTTGAAGAATTGACTCGTTCGGGGGCAATCAAAGTAGAGCAGTTTGGAGCAGATGCAGGCATGGAAACTCTTATGAATACAGCCTACAACAAACTCACAGACATGATGTTTGAACAATCGGAGGGCACTGGCACGCCAAGTATTGGTGATTTGGCAGGTATGGGCGGAGGACAACCAAGTATGCTCGACCGTGCAAGTGGCATGCTTGAAAGAAACCAACAACGAGAACAAAGAGAAAGAGATGAGCAAGAAAAAAATAGAAGAATCAATGCTTCTGCGGGAAACAACACTCCTGCAGTAACTTCTTCAACCGCCACCACCCCACCGAGAGCAACAGGAACAACACCTGCACCAGCTCCGACGGAGGCAGCATCTGCACCAGCTCCAACAGGAGCAACACCTGCACCAGCTCCAACGGGGGCAGCATCTGTACCAGCTCCAACGGATGCAGCACCTGCACCAGCTCCAACGGGAACAGCATCTGTACCAGCTCCAACGGGGGCAGCACCTGTACCAGCTCCAACGGGAGCAACTCCCGAACCAGCTCCAACAGGAGCAGCACCTGTACCAGCTCCAACGAGGGCAGCACCTGCACCAGCTCCGACGGGAGCAGCACCTGCACCAGCTCCAACGGGAACAGCAACTCCAGCAGGGGGGCAACAACCAACTGCAAGTACCCCTGCAAATACGCCATCAAGCAGTAGTAGTGTAGGTTCGAGTTTTTCGGTGGCAGTAAGTTATCAGATGAAGCAAAAGAAGCAAAAAGGAAAATTTAGAATTGATTTGAACAAATGGACAACCGATGTACTAACCAATCGTTTTGACCAAAATATAGGAAATATGACTCGTTTGATGAATAATCCACAGTTTTTCAGAGAAGTAAACCTTGACGACCCGCTTTTTCGCCAAAGAGAAATTATGACAATGCTTGATGGCACAAATGCTCGGGATTTTGGTGAATTTGTAAATTTTGTAACCGTTCGTATGAAAAAAAACCATGAAGGAGGAGCAATAACAGATGATGAGGTTACGATAAACAGAACGAATTTTAACCAAGAAGGAAATACTTTCAAGATGCTATATGGTTGGAAAGGCGACAATGACAGAGAGAAATGGATGGAGTATAATTATGAAGTAATGTGGAGTCTTTTTGGCGACCAAACCATCAAAATTCCTTTGGCAAAAGGCACTTTTGGAGCTATTAACTTGAAAGCCCCTTTGGTCAGAAAAGCCATCGAAGCACAAGCAGACCCCGAATTAATTAAAGCATCGGGCGTGAGATTGATAACTGTAAATCTCTATTATAAAGTTGGCGAAAAAGAGTTTTCAAAACAAATGACACTCAATCCATCTAAAAATATTCTTTCGCAAAAAGTTGATATTTTTGTTCCGTCCGAAGCTGTCAATTATGACTATGAAGTTATTTGGCGATTGCCTAATAATAAGGTAGTTAGCCTACCTCGTCAGCCTTCTGGCGAAACTATTTTATTTGTTGATGAAATACCAAAAAACTAATATTTAACAATGAAAAAAATACTTTTTACCTGTTTTTTTTGCTCGCTTTATTTTTTTTCGTTTGGAAAATTACACTCTCTTGATTCACTTTTTCGACAAAGAGAAATTACAATCATCACTGAATCATTTCCCGACTATAAAGAATTAGTCGAATCTGTGATTGTTAGTATCAAGAAAACGCATCAGAATGGAAATATTTCAAAAGATGAAATTATCATAAATCAAGAAAATTATTCTGAAAATGAGAATTTCGTAAAGCTAAAATATGACTGGAAAGGAGATGATAAAAGTATTAAATGGTTAGAATACGAATATGAAGTAATATGGTATCTTGTAGATGGTCGGATTATTCATTTGCCAACTAAAAAAACCGATTCTTTTGCTATTTTTTTGATTTCCCCTTGGAGGAAAACACAAGTTGAAATAGAAATAGACGCAGAGTTACTAAAAAAAATAGGTGTCAATTTGATAACAATGCACCTTTATTATAAGGTTGGGGAGAAAGAAATTTCAAAACAAATAGTGTTTAATCCATTTAAAAGCAAACTCTTCCAAGAGGCAAATGTTTTTATTTCTGGCAATGATAATTTGTACTATGAATATGATATTAATTGGATATTAAATAACAACAAGATGATTTCATCTGGTCGAAAAAAAGGAACTGACCCATATATATTTGTAGGAGAGCCTACCAAGTAATTAGACATAATAATTTTAAAAAAATGAACAAATGAAAACTAAAAAACTGACATTAATATTCCTTCTATTGTTGTTATCCATTTATGGACATTCACAACAAATTGTTTTTGATAGAGGAGTAAGAATTGGTGAACTTACGGCATTTCCAGATGTAAGTATTCCCACAAATTACTATTACTTGCCTGATAAAATACAGTTAGCTACCCAAGCTGATGGAACTTTGGCATTTTCTTTTTTGCGTTATGTGCGTAATGCAGAAAATACAAGCAGCGGAACTATCAGTGAATCGAATGATGCTGGCGGAATCATTCATGCTGTTGTTAATTTGTCCATTCCTGCCGAGCAGATACGTTCTGCCGAGCGTGAATTACAAAAGAAAATACCTGGGGCTAAACTTATGGGTGGAGTGATGTATAAAAGTGGCAAGATTGCACTCATTTCATCAATTATTGGCAGCGATGGGACGCTTACAAAAAAAGTTGTAGGTTTGGGTTCTGCACCAGTGCTGGAAGGTCAAAAAGCAGCCGTTTCAGTTTTATTGACAAAGCAAGGGGCAGATATTCTAAGAGCAACTTTCAAAACCCCAACACCAGATTTAAGTTTTCAATTTGAGATGGACTCCAAAGGCTATCAATCGCCTAAAAGCTGTAAAATTGAAGCTGATTTTGAACAAATTTATAGTAATAAAACAGTTGGAATTGCTGCCGTAAGCCCTGTTTTTGCTGCCGAAATACAAAGTGCATTTGAAGATTTATCAAACAGTGGTGCGATTAAAGTAACGCAAATTGGAGAAGATGCAGAATTAAATAAAATGCGTGAAACCGCTTATAATCAATTGGTTAACTTAATGTTCGACCGAGTTGGCGGGCAAGGAGAGCAAGATTTAAATAGCCTAAGACCCGACCAACAACGAGGCTTGTTAGATAGAGCCACCGACCTGCTTAACCATTCACGTGAAGAAGCCATTCAGCAAAATGAAAGAGCAAGAACCGAAAATCGTGAAAATGCAAATGCAGCATTAAGTCGAGAAAGAGTAAGAGCAATTTCATACATGGATTCTGTCTATCGTACACGTGGTATCCGATTACCACCATCTTCTGTTCAGAATCCCCCGCAAGTTGAGCAAGTCCCTGTACCAAGTTTTGCAATAACAGCCTCTTTTGTCCAGAAAAAAACTCGTAGAACAGGCAAATATGTCGTTGATTTAAACAAATATACTGAAGACCAACGCACCTTTACTTTTTCAGAAAACGTAGGAAATGTTATGGAAAAATGCCCTAAATGCTTTGTTGATGTCAATATTGATGACCCTCTCTATAAACAGCGAGATGTCATTGTAAAATTAGTTGGTATTGCAACACAAGACTTTGATACTTACATCAACTCTGTTGAGGTTGTAATGAGGAAAAAACACGAAAACAATGACATGACTCTCCAAAGTTTGCTGATTGATAAAGTAGCTTTCAATGCCCAAGCTAATAATTTCAAGATGCAATATGGTTGGAAAGATGACAATAATCGTACAAAATGGCTAAAATATGACTATAAAACTAAGTGGACGTTTCAGGGTGGAATGACAGTTGAAACCGATTGGAAACAACAAGAATTTTCGGCAATTAGTTTAGTTCCTCCAATGGTTAAGAAAGACGTTTATGTAGAAATTGACCCAACATTAGTACAAGATAAAGGATTTAGAGCTGCCGAAGTAAGGCTTTACTACAAAAATGGAGAAAGTGAACTTTCAAAAACGTTAAGTTTGAAATCGGCTGATAATATTCTTTCAAAAAGTGCTGAGATTATCCTTCCACAAGGTATTGATGACTATATGTATGACATAACATGGTTTGTAAAAGGCAAACAACCTTTCAAAACCACCCGAATTCCGTATAATGCAGGAACGCTTTTCTTGGAAACGATTCCACAATAATTTTTTTAATTCAAAATAATCTAAACCTTATTTAGTCATGAAAAAGATACTTGTTTTGACTTTTTTATTTTCAATATTTTTCGAATCCTTTTCTCAGAAAAAAAACTGTACAACACAACAAGTTTTTAACCGAAATCTTAGTTCGGTAGGTGGTTTGAGGGCAATTGTAAATGCCTATCTTGCTGCACTTAGAGCCAGAATCGAAAATTATCCTATTAATCCTCAATTACATCGTAACCCACTTATTATTCCTGTGGTAGTTCATGTAGTATATAATAATGCTGCTCAGAATATCTCAGATGCACAAATCAATTCTCAAATTGATGCTTTAAATAGAGCGTTTAGAAAAAGAAATACTACTGAAATTACAGCAAATCCATCAGCGGCACATAAGGCAAAGGCATCGGATTGTTTAATTGAATTTAGATTGGCAAGAAGAAAACCCGATGGTACAGCAACAACTGGAATCACAAGAAGAAGCACTTCAACTACTTCTTTTAGTGATATAACTAATGACGTAAAACTTGCAGCGAATGGAGTAGTGCCTTGGGATGCTTCAAAATATTTGAATATTTGGGTTTGTAAACTGAGTCAAATTTCTGATGGAAGTGGGGGATTGAGTAATTTGATGGGCTATGCCGCTTTTCCGTGGGATAATAATCCTTTGGTTGATGGAGTCGTAATTGATTACCGTTATTTCGGTACAACAGGTACAGTTACAGCACCAAATCATCAAGGAAAAACGACCGTACATGAAGTTGCTCATTACTTAGGTCTGTGGCATATTTGGGGAGATAACGGCGAAACCCCTCCTGGCTGTGCAGTAGATGATGAAGTAAGTGATACTCCTAATCAGAGAGATTCTAATGGAGGTTGCCCTACTTATCCATCAGTGTCATGTAGTAATGCCCCAGAGGGAGATATGTATATGAACTATATGGACTATGTTAATGACCAATGTATGCATATGTTTTCAACAGGACAGCGAGCCAGAATGTTAGCAAATTTTGCTCCTGGAGCAAAACGAGCATCATTGGCATTATCAACAGCAATAATTGCACCGAATAGCTCAGCCATTGATTATGAAGTATTTCTTATTCCACAAAATGAAGGTCTGCCTTCGTGGAAGGCTGCAATGGGAATGGTATGGGCAACTGCTCGCCAACAATCACCCGATATTCCAGGTCTTGAGTCTTCTTCTGGTGCTTTTGCAATAAATGGACTACCAAACGATGTTGCTACAACCATTAACGCCTTACTATTGAGATATGAAGAAGTATCTGTTTGCTACTCTGTTGAAGGTTTTAGAACCCTTTTGAGAAGAGGTCCAATTGCATTATTATCAATTGGTAGTGGAGATAAATATGGAATAGTGGTCAGTGGAATGTCTATTGATGCTAATGGAAATGCCATTCTAAAAATAAAAGACCCGATGGCTGTTGGGCCACAATTTGGAATTACACAAACTGGTGCCGAGTATCAAGTAGATTATACCACATTTATGACACAAAATCTTGAACAATTAGCTCGTGATAATAAAAAAATACTTATCATTTATCCTCCAACTACTGGTGGTTTATAAACAAAAAGTCATGAAAAAACTAAGCATAATACTTCTGTTTTTTACTTCACTTAATCAATTACTCGCCCAACCTCCCGTGAAAGTATTTCAACGTGAGCGAGTACCAATTGCTGTCGAACCTGAGCCAATCAAAAAAGTACAGCCTGCTACACGATTTGATTCTCAAGTGTTAAATGCTTCAACTGTGCAGAAAGTGTCTTTAACTACTTTAGCTTCAAAAACTCCCGAAGTTTTTGAAGTAACAGCAAATGCAACTAATACTCAAAGTCATATCGTGAAAATTGATAATGCTTTCACGAATAATAACCCCAATGCCATAGTTTTTGCCACGCAGAAATATGGAGTTTATAATACAAATGAGATTGGTGTTTATTATAATGGTTCGGGGTGGGCGGTTTTCAATCAAAATATGCAGCCCATGCCCCCAGGAGCAAAATTTAATATTTTAGCTCTTGACGAAAGTAATGGAAGTGCTTTTGTGCATACAACCGAGCTAAGTAATACTTCGGCACACATTTCTACGCTCGACAATGCCTTGACAAATGGCAAAGGTGATGTGGTGGTGATTGTTACCCAAAACTGGGGAAAATACAATACTTCGCCCGTAGGTGTTTGGTGGACAAATGGTAAATGGGCAATCTATAATGAAAACCGACAGCCAATACCCATCGGTACAAAATTCAATGTTTTGGTACTACGAAGCGATGTTGCTCGAAAAATGGGAACGCTTTCAGCAACGGCTTTCAAGCATCAAGTGGAAGTTACAAATCGCCCGATGAACCATGTTACAAGTTTTGACCAAAGTTCGACCAATAATAATGCAAATGCTACGGTTTTTACAACGACTCGTTGGGCAGGAAAATATGACGTAAACCCCACGGGAGTTTGGTGGAATAACAATAAATGGACAGTTTTTAATCAAAATAGAGCAGAATTAGAGCCAAATACTAATTTTAATGTAGTAAGTTTTACTTCGGGTGAAGTGGTTGCTACTCCCATTTTGGCAAATGCAAATGTGTACGATTTAGCAAAATATAACTCTTCTAAATTAATTATTAGACCAAAATTTGATTTGCCAAACACTGGTGGAACTACCACTTCACCACCGCCTCCACCACCAGTTTCGACTGAACCGCAAGGACCCAAGCTTTCGGGTGTGCCTCATCTTATCAGAGCCGAAGTAAGTGAAGAATTTAGACAGATTTTGAGCAAACTCAATTTGTTTGATGAGCTTTATGAAGACAAAAATCCTAAGTCGAATATCTATTATTATTTGCCTGCCAAATATTCGCTCAAGTGGGACAAAGACAGCAAAGCCTATTCATTTAGTGTCTATTATCTCTCTGCAAGTGCTGGGGAGCGTGGTTCGGTGATTGTTACTTCAAAACTTTACCCCAATATCACCGAAGAAGAAGTGGCTCTTGCTGAAAAATTATTGAGTAAATCTTTTGGAAAAACCGTCAAACTTCGTTCAATGACAATGATTTTGAAAGACATTCCAAAGGTTAATTTGGGCAGTGCTTTGTCAAATTTTGATGTGCAAAATGACAAAGTAAATATAACTGTGCCGTCCGATGTTTTTAGTCCAATTATTGTTTCTTGGCGAATGGACAAGAGAGTAGAAGATTTGATAGGGGCAATGATGAACGACCAAGGGATTGCAGGCAATATTACTTTTTCGCCATTGGGTGATGTCGAAAAGAATATTTCGGTAACGGCAACCATGAAAGTAAACGAAGCTCAAACTTTTGGTAAACTTCAATATGAAGATGGCATTGAGTTGTTTCGTGAACTCAAAAATCCTTATGATTATCCTGTTACCTTGAAAAATATTACGGTGCTGAAAAACAAAGATGGCGGAACAAATTTTGCTGTCGAACAAATCAAACTCAATGGTTCGGGTTCTTCTCGCCCAGGAGGGATTTTTGTAGTAAATCCGCTTGATTTATTGAAAGTTGGCAAAGCAACCAATGTCGAGCCAAGCGATTTGATAGTTGATAGACGAGATTCAGTCAGGAAAAAAGCTGTAGAAAATATTTGGATTGATTATGTAGTAGATGCGTGTGAGCCATGCAATTTGGCGATTCAAGAAAAGGTTTTGAAGGGAACAACTTCGAGCAAAATTCAAAAAATTAATGTGGAAGTAATGAACGCTTTGGAGTTTTCAAAAGCCAAAATTATCAAACTACAAATCAAGTCTGTGCAAGGCGACCCCAATGGAAAAAGCGAACAAACATTGCCAACAATTGATATAAAAGAAGACTTAAAGTCATTGTCGGGAGGTGATTTATTTGTGCCAGAAGGCAGCCAGCCGGCTTTTGAATACAAATTATATGTATTGATGAAAGATGGCACTTTGTTAGAAAGCGAATGGATTGTCTATAATAATTTGATTTTGACAATCGGTGAAGCACAGTTGAAAACTCAATTTCCTGATTTGGGTAAATAATGAATAGAAAAAAAAGCAAATATCAGAACGAAAAGCCAGCAAGAAGCTACAATAGTTTCTTGCTTATTGGCTTTTTGGTATTATTTTCTTTCAATTTCTCTCATTCTCAACCATCATTAATCACTCGAAAGTTATTTGATAAAATCGAAGTTTTCCAAGATTATAAAAACAAAAATCTCTATTATTTTGCTCCAAGCAAGATTGTTTTAGCTACTGAAACCGATGGAAAGCCAAAGTTTTCTTTGCTTTCGATGCGATTTACAGGCACAAACGCAACAGGCAATGCAGGCGAAAAACGTTTCTTGAATTTGGTACAATTTACCGTAAATTTAGACAATCCAAGTGCCGATGTTTTAAAGAATATCAAAGCACAATTAGGTAAAAACGCTCAACTAAAACCGATTCCGATTCGCTCTATTGAAACGCAATTGGTGGCAGGATTTGATGAAAATAAAGAACAAAAAATTGCTTTTTCGGCAGGAATTCAGCAAGACGACAAGCAAAATACAAGCGAATCGTATTGGACAGAAAGAATAATGACTTTTCGTGTAGAAAACCACGAAGCTCAATTATTGATAGAACAATTAGAAAAAAAACGAACAATTTTAAGTTTAAACTATGCTTTTTTTGCCGAATGTGTTGGTGGTTTTGATGCTTCTTTACAAACAAAAAGCAATGTAAAAGAAGCGACCAAACTTTTTGAAAACATCAAAGCTGAATTGCCTAAAGATACGATTCTGAAAGTCCAAGCCATTGCTGGCGATGCCCTCCGATTTGAGATTGATGTACAACGCTGGAAAGATTTATTAAAAAAAATAGACTTAAACGAAGAAGTTCCGCCTGCTTATCCAATTTTGGAAGTAAAATGCTATGATTTTACCGATAATCTTCGTCCAGATTTATACATGAAAACCATCGAAATACAGGCCGTGGGCGTAAACGGGCAAATGGTAATGCTTCCTGCCAAACGATTTACGAAAGGCAAAGCTGATATTTATTCGTTGCCAATTCAGTTTCCGTATGCGGTCCGAATGTACAAACCTTTCAGCTATCGAGTTACAGAATATTTGATTGATGGTCGTCGTTTAGAAGGAAATTGGGTAAGTAGAAATAGCTTTTCGGAGCTAATAGATATTACAACACCGCTTGATTCTAATAAAATTTCTCGACAAACGGTAGAAATAGAAATTGACCCCGAAGAAATGAAAAACCTTGCCATATATGCGTTGAAGATAGATTTCCTTTATTTTTTAAATGAAAAGGAAAACCATGCTGCAATGAATTTTAATGAAAACTCTAAAAAAAATCAAACCATTAATTTTGTTTTTGACAAAGCCAAAGGTATAATTTTTGCCACAACAGCAAAACTCAAAAATGATACATATTTCACAAGTCCCAAACTAAATTTAAAAGTGGATTACCTTTTTTTATCACTAAAGGATATTATAAAATAGACAAAAAACTATTACCAATCAATCACATGAAAAATTTATTATTCAACTTGCTAACGATAGTATTTCTAACTATTCAAGGCATTTCGTTCGGACAAACAGGCACGGTAAAAGCAAATCCATCGACAATTATTGTGCCTGCTGCCACAGCCACAAAAGCTGTAACTCCCGCAGCTACAACGGTTAAAACGACTGTACCGGTTGCTACAACGGTTATTTCACCTGCTACAACGATTATAAAAACACCAGCCGCCACATCTACAACCCCCACGAAAGCAACGGATACAAAAGTAATAACAGTAGCACCTGTTCCAACAGTAAAAGGCTCATCAACAACAATTCCAGTCATTCCGGGCATAAAACCCGCAACAGGCGTAGGCACGGGTGGCACAACCACAGGTACTGGCGGCACTACTCCAAGTACACCAAGCACAGGTACGGGTGGAGGAACTTCGCCAACTACTGGTGGTGGAGGCGGTAATGCTCCCAATTTTGAAGAAGTTACAAATGCAGTGGATAGACTGATAAATAATGATTTGGTAAAGAGCCTCTTTACTCGACAAAAAACAGTCAAAATTGAAGGTTCATTAGGGCCAAATGTGGCTGTTCAAAAAAATATAAGATTGCTGCTGAAAGACAAAGATTTAAGACCGTTTTTTGACAAAATTAATATTGCCGATGAGGTTTTTGATGATAAAAATCCGGATGCAAAAGTTATTTATTATTTACCGTCAAGCTATCATATAAAGTATTATGAGGAGAAAAAAGAATACTCTTTTAATGTCTTTTATAAAACCTCCGATGCGGGTGAAGGGCGAGTGATTGCGACTGCACAACTTTTTCCGAATCTTGCTGAAAAGGACATTGATATTGCCGAAAAAATCTTGAAAAAAGAGCTAAAAAAAGACATAAAATTAGTACCACTTCCACTCAATAACACGCCCAAAGTATCATTTGAGAACTTTTTGAGCACAAATTATAACATTGCAGAAAACGATGTTTCGACGCACGCACCGACCGATATTTTTGAGCCAATTACTGTTTCTTGGAAAATGGATGCTACTTCTGCCAATAATTTAGTCAATCTTTTGTCAAGTAATTTGGAGATTCCGGGCAATGTTTATTTCTCGCCAAACACCGAAGGTACAAAGCAAATTCCGATACCATTTAAGATAAAATTTAATGATGCAAAAACCTTTGGCAAGATGCAATTCACTAAGGATGAAAATACTTTTTCAGGAACACTTAAAAACAATTTTGAATACCCAATTATCATCGAAGCTGTAACAATTCTGAAAGAAAAAGGGAAGTCTTTTGAAGTGTCAAAATTTGAATCAAAATATGTAAAATTGATGCCCGGTGCTTCTCAAAATATTAAAGAAATTCTGAAAAATCCATCAGATTTAAAAGATATTCAAGATGATGATGTTGCTCAGCTTTGGTTTAATTTTTCTACAAAATCTTGCGAAGAATGTGATTTAGGTATTCAAGAAAAACTACTAAAAGGTACATCGAATAGACTTGTGAAGAAAATCGAAATTCAAGTTTTAACACCTATTCAAACAACTGGTGCAAATTCTTATCGCCTTTTGATTAAATCAATTCAAGGTGACCCACGGGGGCATACCGAAGTTATTTTGCCAATGATTACCATAAAAGAAGACAATGTTACGCTTTTTGGTGGTGAGCTTTTTGTGCCAAATAATGACCAACCAAAATACCAATACAAGCTCATTAGGATTGACAAAGATGCCAACCGCACAGAAAGTGACTGGATTCCAACCGAAGAATTATTATTGGTTATTGGCGAAAAAACTGTGAATGATATTATTAAAAAATAGATTGTAAGTGGTTGATAATCAATGAATTATGTTATTATGTAATAATATGAAAATGTTTAGAACGCTGATGACGCTGATACATTGTAACGCTGATAAAAACAGATTTTTAATTAAATTAGCGAAAATCTGCGTTAGAACATCAGCGTCATCAGCGTTCTATACTCGTCAATTTTCAGCAATAATAATTATTCTAAGCCTATTTTTTCTAACATTCACCACAGAAGCTCAGCCAGATTTAAGCACTAAAATAATCATTGAAGGCAAAGAAGTTTACCGTGATTTTCGTAAAGCCAATGTCTATTATTTTATGCCCGAAAAACTTTCTTTGGCAACAGAGTTGGATGGAAAACCAAAGTTTTTTTTAATAGCAAGTCGCTATACAGGTACAAATGTTTATGGCGATGCGGGCGAGAAAAAATTTAGAAATATTTTACAATTTGGCGTAGCGATGGAAAGTATTGGCTTAGATATTATCAAAAAAATACAAAATCAATTAGGTGGAAGAGATATTTTATTGCTCACAATGCCCATCAAAAACATCGAAACCACTATCATGATTCCTGCTGCAGGAAGTGAAAGCAAGAAGAAAATAGGCAAAGATGGAGCTTTTTTATCAATAGGTAGCAATGAAAATAATGCAGGATACTGGAAAGAAAGAACGTATTCGATTCATCTCGAAAACAGCGAGGCAGAATTGGTAACACTGATGATTCAGCAAGGCAAACTTGCCCTTAGTTTTAGTTATGCTTTTGTGGGGGATGTTATCAAAGGTACTAAAAAATACAAGCAAGTTTCAAGCCCAAGAATGGTTTTTCAAAGTGTAGCCCCTGAGATGAATCAAGAAATAAAAACCGATACCGTCATTACGACTTTGGCTTTAAAAGCCGAAACTTTTTCGATAAATGTAGATACCCAAAAATGGAATGTTATTCGCAAAATTGACATCAACGAAAATATTCCACCAGCTTATTCGGTTTTGGAAGTTCGGTGCTATGATTTTACTAATCAAATAAGACCGGATTTAGCTGTGAAATTGCTTGATATTGAGGCTACAGGTTTGAATAATTTGCCAGTGAGCTTGCCAAGTATTAAGTTTTTGAGTTCGCAGCCAAGCATAAATACCATTGCAGCAAGTTTTCCTTTTGCTGTAAAACTCACCAAGCCACTTCGTTACCGAATATCAGAATACAAGCAAGACGGAGAAAAAAAAGTATTTGATTGGGTAAAAAAAGATAATTGGGTAGAGATAATTGACATCACAACGACACTCGATTCACTCAAATTTTTGACCAAAGATATTGAAGTAGAGCTTTCCCCCGAAACATTGACCGAACAAGGGATTTCATCTTTAGAAATAGTTTTTTTCTATACATATAATCAAAAAACCTTGCAAAATAATGTTGTTTTTGCTAAGAACAGTGAGCTTTTATCAAAAAAGATTTCACTCATAACTGATACTCATACGCCTATTAATTATAAGATTTTGGTCAATGGAGAAGACAAAGTTTTTGAAAGTAAAACTTTTCTATGTACCGAAAATTATGTGCTTATTAATTCAAAACAAATTGGGTTTTAGAAGCTAAAACCCCACCCAACCCTCCCCGAACTGGGGAGGGCTTTTTGCTCCCCCCCTTTTTGGAGAGGGGCTGGGGGAGGGGTTAAACCATACCACAATGAAAAAACTAATACTAATTTTTTGTCTCAGCATCTTTTTTTCGGAAGCGAAAGGTTTTTCTGAAGAAGATTCTTTGCAAAAAGCAAAAATTCAGATTTTTACAGGAAAAATCAACTTCGGAATCTCACAATATAAAGGTATCAAAATTCCGCAACGACAAAATCCGTTTGATATTTCGGTGTCTGGAATGCCCATAATTCAGTATAAAAATTTTCAGATGCCAATCAATTTTTTGTTCTCGAATCTCAGCCGAAAAAACCAACAACCTTATAATTATTTGGGGCTAATTCCAACTTTTCAGTGGGGAAGGTTTTATTTGGGCGATACTTTCATAGATTATTCACCTTTTACTTTAAATGGGCATCGAATTAGAGGTGCTGGTTTTGATTTGTACCCCGGCAAACATTTTCGTTTGGGTATTATGTATGGTCAAATGCAAAGACCAATTGTCGAAAATTTGACTTTGCTCGACAACCCCGAAACTTATTTATTTGAACAACCTTTTCCAGCTTATAAACGCATGGGTTATGCCATAAAATTGGGTTTTGTTATCAAAGATAGTTCGTACATTGATTTGCTATTATTCAAAGCCAAAGACCAAATCGGCTCTATTCCTGTGCCAAGCAAAAAAGGAATTGATGGCTTTGAAACTATTACGCCTGCCGAAAACTTGGTAATTGGTACAAAATTTAATATCAGGTTGGCAAGAAAACTATTTTGGACAACTGATATGGCTGCAAGTGTTTACACAAGGGACCAAACGGCTGCACCTTTAGAGGTTGATTTGTCAGAAAATAAATTTCTTTCAAGAATTCCAAAAAGTGCTGCCAAAGACTTGATTCAAGTAAATGCCAGCACCCAGATAAACTATGCTGCCGAATCGGTGCTAAGTTATTGGGACAGCACATTTAATTTTAAGCTAAAATTCAAGCAGATTTCTCCCAATTACAAATCTTTAGGAAGCTATAATTTTTTCTACGATACCGATATTAGGAAGGTCAATTTTATGTCCACATGGCAAGGAATGAAAGGAAAAATGACCATGAATAGCTCATTGGATTACGAAAAAAATAACATCAAAAAGAGTAATTTTTACACAGGAGAAACAATTTTGGGACTTTTTGAATTGTTGTATTTTCCGACTCAGAAATTTGGAGCTTTTCTACAATATTCAGGCACATCGAGCAAGCAAAAGCCTGTTTCGTTTTCGTATAATGAATATGGAAGTAAAAGTAACCTCCACAATGCTGCCATCATTGGCAGATATTCCTTCGATAATCCTCGAATTTATAGCCTAATTACTTTTACTGGAATGTATAATTTTATTCAAAATCAATTGGTTTATGAAAGCAAAAAGACTGATACAAGGTTTGACATTTACACGGCAAATCTTGGCTATAACCTTAGTTTGCTCAAAAAAGGAACTACAATTGATGCAGGATTATGGCAAGTAAGTATGAAAGATATTAGCAAAAAACAGCAAAGCAATACTGGTTTTAGTCTTGGTGGAACACAATCGTTATTGAAAAATAAAGCCTCCGTTGGAGCAAATTATTCATTGTTTTTGAATAAATATTTTGATAATAATTCGGGAAAAACGCATCAAGGAAATATCACTTTAAACTATTATATTTTGACAGGACATCGAGTTTGGTTTAGGGCATCGTACCTTAATAATGAACTCGAAAAAGTTTCCCTGACAGAGAAAAGTTTCTCTGAATTTAGAACAATGATAGGTTATGATTTTGACTTGTAAAATGCTGATAGTTAATGATTTATGAAAAAAAAATGAACTTATGAAAACCACAAAATACTATATTTTATTCTTATTTGCTTCTATAAATAGCATTGCTCAAAACAATTTTGTAACGACCGTAACGCCATTGCTTGGACTAAACCCAAGTCCATATATTGACAGGTATTATAACCGCCCTTTGGTAAATATTGTAAACAACGGACGAACTGCTTTGACTGTGAAATTGGTGGGAAAAATAGAGGGAAACAACGGACTTTATTGGCGGACAATTCCTACTTATAAACCAACTGCCCCAATCATTTTGCAGCCAGGAAACAATGTGATTATTGCTAACCAAAAAGGTCTGGAGTTTTTGGCTACTAATAATGTAGAAACAAATTTAACACAAACTCGCCAAAACCAACTTTTAGCACAAGGGTTTTTGCCACAAGGCACTTATCGATTTTGTATTAGAGTAATTGATATTCAACGAAATGTAGCGATAAGTCAAGATGAGCCAATTGGTTGTTCGACTATTAATATTTCTTATATAAAACCCCCTCAAACACTTTCCCCGATGAATATGGGGGCGGTTGTTGGGCAATTTCCGACGTTTTCATGGAGTACACCCATAGGAAATATTGCTGGAGGAAAGCTATTTTATGACCTTTATATTGTAAAATTGAAGATAGGGCAAAACCCAAACGAAGCCTTGCAAAATGCTGTCAATTATCGCATCGGGACAGTACTAATTAAAGAAAATTTGCCCAACAATATATACATTTATTCGCCAAGTGATATTGCTTTAGAAGATGGACAAGTTTATTCGTTTCAGGTAATTGCCAAAGCAAATAACTTGTTTTTTGAGAATGGTGGCAAAAGTGAAGTAGTAACTTTTACTTATAGAAAAATGCTTCCAGAAATGAAAAGTAATTGATTATCAATGGTTTATGAAAAAATCAAACAAAAAAGCGAGCTGTTTTTATAGCTCGCTTTTTTTGAAAATTCTTATTTTTGATTACTTACAAGAAGTCGTATATTCCAATAAATGCTTATCAAAATTTACCCAACGGTGGTCAGATTTGATTTTTTGTAATAAAGCAGGACAACTTTTATATAGATTCAAATATTCGTCATCATATTCTTTTTTCTTAATTCTTTCTGCTACCTCATTGCCAACTTGAACATAATAAGATTTATCATCACCACCAGCCATTTTGATACCTGCAACACCAAAACTCAACGACTCTTGAGCCAATGGGTCATGAAAAACTTTGATTTTGCTTGAAAAAGAAGGGTTTACCATTTGCATCAATAAATCTTCGGTATCTTTCTTTACTTTAACCTTCGTTTTCTCAAAATAAGCATAGCCTTTATTGATGATTTCCATGTTTACATCATTATTTTTCCATTGTTGAGCATCAAATGTTTGGTCTAAAGCATTAACTAATTTGAAATAACCACTTGCTGGCAAATACATCGTTTTTATTTCTTTTGGCTCAATTTTACGCTTTTTCTTTGCACCAGTTGGCAAAATCGTAACTTCTTCAATCAATCCTTTTTTGCGGTCGAGGTCATCAATTGTTCCTTCTACTTTTGTGCCATCTTCGAGGTAAATATAGGCTATTTCTTTTCCAGAAAAACGGTCAAAAGCAGGAATAAAAGTTTGGGCAAAAGAAGCCAACGAAAAAAAACTTAGTGAAGTGAGTAGGAGAATTGTTTTTTTCATAAATAAAGAGAATTTTGTGGTTTAAAAGTTTGAAGTGTCAAATTAATATTTTTAAATGAGAATGGCAAAAAAAGCTATTTAATGACATCAAATAAATCTGCATTTACTCCGATTTCGGCTAAAGAATAACCAGTTTTGAGGTCATTTATAACAATCGTTATTGGTCCAAGTTTATGTTCGGTGGCAATTTTTACGCCTGTTTTTGTTGTAATCCATTTGTCCCAAGTGGCTTCTACACCACCAATAGGAATTATTTTTACCCACATTTTATATTTTTTAGGAACGCCCGACTCATCCAAAAACCATAAATAAGAATCGCCAGGAGTTATACCTCCCGAAGCGTATTTGACCAAAAGTGCCTCAGAATCGCCTATTTTTACTATATTTCTTGTAGTTCCTTCATCAAAAACCTTAAATGGAGCAATCAACCAAAACGAATCATTACAGAAAAACTTCCATGCTTTTCCACGCAAAACATCTAATTCAGCATCGGTAATTTCTTTGCCATTTTTGAAAGCCTTGCCTTTGTTCCATTCTTTCAAATTCAAAAGCACTTTGTTTTCACCCCAAGTGATTTGCACCATTTCATTTTTTTTGTCCCAAACAAAAGCGTGTCCACCTTTGTAGCCCCAATTCACAACATTTGTACTATCCCAAGCAGTTTTATTGAGTGCAGTTTGCATTTTTTTTGCCAGTTCGTCTGCCTTTGAAGGGTTTTCACCAACAGGCATTTTTTCATTCAAAAAAAGGTACGCACCAAATAATAAAATGGCGACTGTTGCGAGAATGTAAAGGAGGATTTTGATGATTTTCATTGAGTTGTGCGTTTAATTAGCGTTAAGAATATCTGCTAAACACCACCTTGTGGCGGTGAAAAATTTGTCAATTTTGTACGAAGACCCAAACCGTATTTTTAATTTTAAATCGTTGATAAAATTCTCTCTTTCATTTTTTACGACACCATGATTTAGAAATAAAACCTCATCAATCATTCGTTGAATTTCAGCTCTTTTTACTTTATCTTCAATGTCAGTATTTGGAATAAAACGATGCGTGTTTTCATCATAATCAAAGTATTTTTCAGGAGAATAGTCAGGAGCATCAGGTTTTAGGTAATCAATAATTGTCTTATTCGATTTCAAACTATTTATTTTTGAATGAATCATGAAAAAGTTGTCCCAAAGCCAATATTGATTTATTTTCAAGTCAGGGTTGAAATGCTCTAAATCTCCAAAATGGTCGGTTCTGTCAAATGCAGCTTGGTCAGGGATTTTGTACTCGCCAGCGTGCCAATTGTCTTTGTCATACAAGTTTTCAGGACAAATAAACATTTCGGTATAAGCACAAACCCCTTTTTGGCAACGATACAAATCCATCACAACATCATCATAATAAGTGCGAGATTCTGGGTGTTTCTTTTCGTTTTTCTCTAAATTATCGACCCAAGTTTTGTAATTTGTTGAAAGAATTTCATCATAGTTTTTGTCTTTTTTCTGCATAACTCAGTCCCATTTTGAAAGTTCTTTCGATAATTTTTCTATTTTCTTGATTATTTCTAAGGCATTGGGAGAGTTTTCTTCGCCTTTTTTGACTAATTTCTTGTATTTTACATTCAAAGTAGCCAATTCGTCTAATTTCTCTTTTCGGGCAGGTGAACCATCATTTTCCATGTCAAAAACCCTTTGCAGAATGTCGTCCCAACGCATAAACTTTGGATTCCATTTGTAATTATCTACGTGGTTTTCACCTTCAAAATAAATTTCTCGGTAGATTTTTCCTGTCTCATTAAATTTCAGCTCGACGATTTCCCAAGGCTCAAAACTTGAGGCAATAATAGGGGAGTGTGTAGAATAAAAAAACTGGCAATCGGTAGCAAGCGATGAATAATAATCAACAATCATTCGCTGCAAATCGGGGTAAAGTGAACGCTCAGGTTCGTCAAATAAAATGACGGTATGCTTAGGTTTGAGCAAATACAAGGGCAAAGCACTCAAAATTACTTGTTTTGTGCCTGTACTCCATAAACCATGAGGGATTTCGTTTTCGTTATAATCTTCAATTTTTATGAAACCAATATCATCTTTTGTTTTGAAATCTAATTCGGTTTTTACTCGTAATTTATAATTTGCCAAAAGTGCATCAAGACAATTATCCGCAACATCTTGAATTGGATTAAACTCATTTTTCTTCCAATCTTCTAATTTTTTTAATGCTTCTTGAATCGCTGTTACATCGCTCGAAGATTTCTCTACAACTTTAGAAATATCCTGTCTAATTTTTAATTCTTGCTCTTGGTAAGTTTGAATTTTTTCTAAAATAATATTCCAAACTGTTGAAATCTTTTCATTACTGAAATCAATAATTAATTTATCAGCAAATTTACTTTCTGTTTCTAAATCTAAATCGAAATTTATGTTTGCTGGGAGGTAGATAAGTTTTGAGGCTGTTTCTTTTTGCCATTTCAAAAACAATTCAATAATTACAATATTAGGCATATTGTTTATATCATTTGATAACTTACGGAGTTCTCTTCCACTTTTACCTAAAAATAGTTCAAATGATTGTTCATTTGAACTACCGAATGAAGCTACGAAATGAATATTTTTAACAATTTCATCAAAGTTACTTAGATAAGCCAAATTAGTAGGATAATCATACAAAAACAAAGGCATCAACTCCAAAAGCGTAGTTTTCCCAGTTCCACTTTGCCCAATGAAGCATACTTTATCTAAAGGTTTTCCTTCTTTTTCGTGTCCTGCGGGGTAGGTCAAGTCAAGCGTAAAATCTTTAAATTGATGAAAGTCTTTGATATGTATTTTTGATATTTTCATTGGGTACTTTTATGCTTGAAATTTAATCATTCTACAAATAAAGCCTAAAGGGCTTAAACATGAATAGCCCCGAATGAAATTCGGGGAATAAGATACAATAAATGATATAACCCCGAAGTGGGTTAAACATTGACTGTACAACCCGCTTCGGGGTTGTTACTTTATTTACTTTCAAACCCCGAATGAAATTCGGGGCTATTCATGTTAAAGTCTTTCAGACTTTTAAATAAAGTCAGTTACAAACATAGACAATTTACTTCAAAAACAGAAATCTACGCCCACGCTTTCCTCAAAAATCTCAACCAATTTCCATGAAAAATATTTTCAATATCGGTGGCAGAATAGCCTTTTTTGGCGAGTAAACCTTGTAGTTTTTGCAAATCTGCAATTGTTTCGAGGTCAGTTGGTGTTTGTTCTGTGCCGAAGCAACCGTCCAAATCACTGCCAATGGCAATGTGGTTGGCGTTTCCTGCAATTTGACAAATATGGTCGTAGTTATCAATCAATCTATTGAGCGTAACGCCTCGTTCTTGTGGCGTATCTTTGCCTCTTGTCCAGTTTGGAACTAACATCCATGCATCCAAAACTCCGCCGATAACAGCCCCACGGTCAATCAAAATTTTGATTTGTTCATCGGTCAATTGTCTTTGATAATCTACCAAAGCACGGCAATTGTGATGACTCGCCCAAACGTTTCCTTTGAATAAATCAAGGGCTTCCGTAAAGCCTTCATCTGTCAGGTGCGTAACGTCCAAAATCATGTTGAGTTTGTCCATTTCTTGCACTAATTCTCTCCCCATTTTTGTCAAACCTCCTGACATTGTTGTTCCTGGAGCATACCGTCCTGGTCCATAATGAGCTGGTCCACAAGCACGCAAACCATAGGCATAAGCCTTTTCTAAATAAGACAAATTGATAAGCGAATCGGCCCCTTCAAGGCTCAAAATATAACCAACTGGCTTTGTTTCGTTGGCAGTAGTCGTGTCATTCCAAAGGTCTAAATGTTTTGTAAGTATCTGATTATCAGTTATTTGAATCATTTCACCCAAATCTTCCATTGCTTTGTACCAAGCCAATTGTGCTTGCGTAATTCCCCAAGCAATTTCGGGCGAATTATAGCCATTCAATATACTATTGGGTGCAACATAGCGAGCCAATTGCGTAGCAACTATTAACCCAATATTCCCTTTACGGAGTTCGGGAAGCGACACAACCCCTTTGGCACGGTCGGGCTTGTCGGTCATGCCTTTTTCTCGTTCACGAATCTCGAAAACTGATTTCCGATAATCACGATTCCACTCGATAGCGTTCATCGCAATGTCTAAATGAGCATCAATTATTAGCATAGGTTTGGTGCTTTAAGGATATTCTAAGGTAGCTTGTTCAAACTTTTTTTTTAAATTCCCCCCAAATTTATTTCGAAAAAAGACTCAAATAAATGAGAGGAAAAGCCTAAGTTCGTCTTAAAGATAGTTCATTATGCCTAAAAAATCCTTATTTTTGCACAATAATTAAGAATATTCAAGATAATGGCAGAAATCAGCAAAACCTACAATCCGAGAGAAATAGAAGACAAATGGTATAAGTATTGGATTGATAATCAATACTTTAGGTCGAAACCAAACCCCAATAAAGAGCCTTATACAATTGTCATTCCGCCCCCAAATGTGACGGGCGTGCTGCACATGGGACACATGATGAACAATACGATTCAGGATGTGCTGACTCGTAAAGCTCGCATGGAAGGAAAAGAGGCGTGTTGGGTGCCAGGAACTGACCATGCTTCTATTGCAACCGAAGCAAAGGTTGTAGCTATGCTAAAAGATTTAGGAATCAATAAAAATGACCTTTCTCGTGAAGAATTCTTAAAATATTGCTGGGAATGGACTGACAAATACGGTGGAATTATCTTGCAACAGCTTCGAAAATTGGGTGCATCTTGCGATTGGGAACGCACACGTTTTACGATGGAACCAAGCCTATATGATGCTGTAATTGACGTTTTTGTTGATTTGCACAACAAAGGTGATATTTATCGTGGGCATCGCATGGTAAACTGGGACCCTCAAGCCAAAACTACGGTTTCGGACGAGGAGGTTATTATGAAAGATGTTCAGCAGAAATTGTATTATATTAGATATGAAGGAGAGGAGGGAAGTGTGGTTATCGCCACCACTCGCCCCGAAACAATCATGGCTGATGCTGCGATTTGTGTTCACCCCGAAGATGAGCGATATAAGCATTTGATAGGCAAAAAGGTACTTATTCCTTTGATAAACCGTGAAATTACTGTCATTGCTGATGAATATGTTTCGATGGAATTTGGAACAGGTTGCTTGAAAGTAACCCCTGCTCACGACCAAAATGACTACGCTCTTGGACAAAAACATGGCTTAGAAATCATTGATATTTTGACCGATGAAGGCAAATTGAATGAAAAAGCAGTCATTTTGGTAGGTGAAGATAGATTTGTAGCTCGCAAAAAAATCGCTAAAATGCTTGCCGAATCGGGCAATTTGGTAAAAGAAGAAGACTATAAATCAACTGTTGGAACTTCGGAAAGAACAGGGGCGATTATTGAGCCAAAAATTTCTTTGCAGTGGTTTTTGAAAATGAAACGTTTGTCAGAACCTGCCTTAGAAAATGTAATGAATGACACGATTCAGCTCATTCCACCAAAATTTAAGAATACGTACAAATATTGGATGGAAAATGTGCGTGATTGGTGCATCAGTCGCCAACTTTGGTGGGGACATCGAATTCCTGCATTTTATATGCCCGATGGCACTTGTATTGTTGCAAAAGACAAAAAATCAGCATTGAAAATTGCCCGAGAAAAATACCAATTATATGCACTAAGCGAAACCGACCTCACGCAAGATGAAGACGTGCTTGACACTTGGTTTAGTTCGTGGCTTTGGCCCATTTCGGTTTTTGATGGTTTTCAAGACCCTGATAATGAGGATATTAACTATTATTATCCAACCAATGATTTGGTAACAGCTCCCGAAATTTTATTCTTTTGGGTAGCTCGAATGATTATTTCTGGCTACGAATATAAAGGTACTTTTCCGTTCAAAAATGTGTATTTGACAGGAATTGTAAGAGATAAGCAAGGACGTAAAATGTCAAAATCTTTGGGAAATTCGCCAGACCCAATTGAATTGATTGAAAAATATGGTGCTGACGGTGTTCGTACAGGAATGTTATTCAGTTCGCCCGCAGGAAATGACTTACCTTTTGATGAAAAACTTTGCGAACAAGGCAGAAATTTCAGCAATAAAATCTGGAATGCTTTTAGGTTGATTCAGGGATGGGAAGTAAGCCCGCAGTCGGCAATTGGCAGCGGACGGCGTTCTGCTCAGCAGTCGGCTGGTAATAAATTGGCACTAACTTGGTTTCGTTCAAAACTAAACAAAGTTATTGCTGAAACGCTCGACCATTATAGCAAGTTCAGAATGTCGGATGCTTTGATGAGTACCTATAATGTAATTTGGGATGACTTATGTTCGCAGTATTTGGAAATGATAAAACCCGCTTATGTTGATGGAAAAAGCCTGCCAATTGACCAAGAAACCTACAATGCAACGCTCGAAATTTTCGACGAATTGATGCGTTTTATTCACCCTTGGATGCCGTTTATTTCTGAAGAAATTTGGCAGACGATAAAAACTCGTGCTGTAAATGACTCGATTTGTATTGCCGAATTTCCGAAAGGTGGCGAAGTGAATGAAAGCCTTTTAGCTGATTTTGAATTGCTATTTGAAATCGTTTCAACGGTCAGAAATACTCGAAATGCCAAGCAAATTTCACCAAAAGAAGCTTTGCCATTAGCCATTAAAACTGATAACCAAACTCGCTACGAATCGATTGCTGATTTAATCAAAAAAATGGCGAATGTGTCTGATATTCAATATGTTACAGAAAAAACCAATGGCATGAGTTTTGTCATAAAAGGCGATGAGTTGACCATTGATTTGGGTGAAAATATTGATATTGAAGAAGAAAAAGCCGCTTTGCAAAAAGACTTAGATTATATTGTAGGTTTCAAGAAATCAACGGAGGCAAAATTATCAAATGAGCGTTTTGTACAAAATGCAAAACCTGAAATTTTAGAAAAAGAACGACAAAAATTGATTGATGCCGAAACAAAAATCAAGGCTTTGGAAGAGGCTTTGGCGAAGTTGGGGTGATTTTTTTAAACGCATAATACAAAGAGTCAAGCCCTATGGGCTTTAACTTGAGTGTCGTGAGTGAAACTCATGGTTTAATAGACATATAATTCCCCAACCCCAAAGTGGGTTGAACCGCTGATGTTTAACCCACTTCGGGGTTGGGGCTATTAACCTCGTTTTCTCCCCCTGAATGAGATTCGGGGCTATTCAAGTTCAACGCTTTCAGCGTTTTTGTACTTTGGCATTACTACACAAGTAAAATTTCGTCTAATTTTCATGAAATACTCCGTAATTACACCTGTTTATAATCGACCCGAAGAGGTCAGAGAATTGTTGGAAAGTTTGAGTAAACAGACCGTAGCGACGGTCGCCTTCAAAAACTTTGAGGTAATCATCATTGAAGATGGTTCGACCTTGAAATGTGAGGAAGTTTGTGCGAGTTTTCAAGAAAAATTAGACTTGAAATATTTTTTCAAACCCAATTCTGGACAAGGATTTTCTCGAAATTATGGCTTCGAACGAGCCACTGGAGATTATTTTGTACAGCTTGATTCGGATGCGATTATTCCCAATAACTATTTTGAAATTGTAGATAAATCGCTAACTATCAATTGGTTAGATGCTTATGGTGGACCAGATGCAGCTCACGAGAGTTTTACTGATGTTCAGAAAGCTATCAATTATGCTATGACTTCGTTTTTCACAACGGGCGGAATCAGAGGCAAGAAAAACAATGCTGGCGGGCAGTTTCATCCACGAAGCTTTAATTTTGGCATTTCTCGAAAAGTGTGGGAAGCCACAGGCGGCTATACCATGACTCGCATGGCAGAAGATATCGAATTTAGCATCAGAATTTTGTCGAAAGGCTTTAAAGTTGGACTAATCGAAGACGCTTTTATTTATCATAAAAGAAGAACTGATTTTGGTCAGTTTTTCAAGCAATTACATTTTTTTGGTCGAGGACGAATCAATCTTTCTCGAATGTTTCCCTCGGAACTAAAATTGGTACATTATTTTCCGATGGTCTTCACACTTGGCTGCCTTTCTATTCCAATCTTATTTTTTATTTCAAAACCTCTTTTTATACTTTCTATTGTCTTGCTGGGCATTTACAATATGCTGATTTTTATAGATTCATCAGTAGCAAACAAAAGCCTAAAAGTGGGTTTTTTTAGCATTTTTGCTTGTTTTACGCAACTTTTTGGCTACGGATTTGGCTTCATGCAAGAAAAGTTTTTCAAATAAAAACCTCCTGATTTTCCAGCACTTCTTCTTTTAATTCTTCAATGATTTTGTCCAAACCTTCGTACCAATCAAGGTGTGGAGAATGTGCATCACAGCCTCCTGCATGAGGTACGCAAGCAGTGTATTCGTGCTGTTTGTGGCAAGCAGGACAACGGGCAATTGTAGCAAATGTATTCCAAATATGACCGCAATTACATTGCCAATATTCTCCACCGTCGGGTTGCCATTTACATTTTGGGCAACAAATCTTTATTTCGTTCATTTGTATTTTAAAAATACAATTTTAACAAATAATGAACTATAAATCAAATTTTATAGTAAATGTTTAGATTTTTCTCTACTGAAAATATTTAGATGCTGATAAGCAAAGTTTATGGGTAATTTGCAAAAAAATCGAAATTATGAAATCCTAAAAAAATAATTTTTTACTACGCAAATAGACTGCGTATCAAGCAATTTACTTTGCCAAATCAAAAACAAAAATCATGAATATCGAAGACCTAAAACAACTTATTGCCGACGATTATATCAATGTACAAAAACACCCTGATGCTGATTTGTATATTTATAATTATTCACCAAAAGCTCAATATGACAGAGTTTGGAATGAGTGGACTTTAGCTTGTCGGGGTTTGATTATGAATGAAAATTATGAAGTAATTGCTCGACCGTTTCAGAAGTTTTTTAATTTGGAAGAAGTCGAAAACTTGACTTTACCAAATGAGTCTTTTGAAGTTTATGAAAAAATGGACGGCTCGCTCGGAATTTTGTATTTCATTGATAATGAGGTGTTTATAGCAACTCGTGGCTCATTTTTGAGCGAACAAGCAAAATTTGCAACTGAACTTTTGCATACAAAATATGCCGATTCGATTCCTCTTTTAGATAAAACAAAAACCTATTTATTTGAAATAATTTACCCTGAAAACCGTATTGTAATTGATTATGGAAATGAACAAAAACTGGTTTTATTAGCAATCGTTGATACAAAAACAGGCAAAGAATTATCCGTAGAGACAGGGCATGCTCTGTCTCTACCAATCGTAAAACGATACGATGGTTTGAATGATTTGCATAAATTAAAGGGATTGGAAGAAGACAATAAAGAAGGGTTTGTGGTAAAATTCAGAAGTGGTTATCGTTTGAAGGTAAAGTTTGAAGAATATCAACGAATTCATAAAATTGTTACGCAAGTTTCGAGTTTGAATATTTGGGAATACCTGAAAGAAGGACAAGTTTTATTGCCAATTTTAGATAAAGTTCCTGATGAATTTTATGATTGGGTAAAGGCAACTCACGCTCAATTATTGGAAAATTTTGCTCAAATTGAAGCTGAAACCAAATCAGAATTTAAGATTTTGGATTCTCGAAAAGAAACAGCTTTATATTACCAAACTTGCAAATATCCTGCAATTTTGTTCAAAATGATGGAAAATAAACCTTACGACCATATTATTTGGAAATTTATTAAACCAAAATATGAAAGACCGTTCGCTAATAAAATAGAAATATGAAAACAATATTAATCCTTCGAGGGCTTCCCGCAAGCGGGAAATCTACTTTTGCTAAAAAATTAGTAGATGAAAATAAAGGTTCGTGGAAACGCCTCAACAAAGACGAACTCCGTGCCATGCTCGACAATAACCAACATTCAACAAGCAATGAAAAATTTGTGGAACGAGTACGAGATTTGATGCTCATTGAAGCCCTAAAAGATGGAAAACACGTAGTAATTGACGATACAAATTTGTCGGAGCGACCTGTGGAGCGTATTCGACAAGTTTTGCAGAAATATAGTAAAGAAACTGGTCAGCAAGTGAAAATTGAATTTAAAACGATGGAAACGTCGCTGGAAGAATGTTTGGAAAGAGATGAAAAACGTGAGAAAAAAGTTGGTCAAGAGGTAATTATGCAAATGTATAAGCAACATATTGCTAAGAATAATTTGCCAAATACTTTTCAATATCAAAAAGCAATTTCAAATAATCGTGGACCACATTATCAAGAGCAAGACTACACTTTGCCATCTGCAATTTTATGCGACCTTGACGGAACTTTGGCAATTATTCATGACCGCAGCCCTTTTGATGGGCAGCGTTGCGAAAGTGATTTATTGAACCAACCAATTGCCGAAATCGTCAAAACGTATCATCAATTGGGTACGAAAATTATTTTGATGTCAGGGCGAGAAGAAAATGCTCGACGCCCAACTATTAATTGGCTGACTTATAATCGAATTCCTTATGATGGACTATTTATGCGTGCGTCGGGAGACAGTAGAAAAGATGCTGTCGTAAAAAAAGAGCTTTTCGAGGCACATGTAAAAGGGCAATTTTATATAAAATTTGTGTTGGACGACCGTAACCAAGTCATTGATTTATGGCGTTTGGACTTAGGTTTGCCTTGTTTACAAGTAAATTACGGGGATTTTTGAAACAAAAAGACTGGGTCAAAATTGCCCAGCCTTTGTTAATTGAATCCACACAACTTTTATGAAAAAACTATACTATTTCTATTTTATTAGACACAAAATTAACTCAATGGTTTAAAAACTAATGGCTGATAAAATTAAAAAACAATTAAATTTGGACGGGTTATAAAAAAAAAAGGACTGGAGTATAACTCCAGCCTTTCCCGCTACTAAATCCACACAACTTTTATCTTTAATATTTTTATATTCTATGTAATATGACGTATATACGTAACAAAAGGTTGCATCAAATTGCATTTATACTTCATTTTTAATTAATATTCAAATATACTATAAAATTATATGTTGTTACAAGTAATTTTTAGTTTATTATTGAACGATATTACAAATATAAAAATGTTTTTGAAGTAAATGCAAGTAATTTAGCAATTTTCTTTAGTATCATTCGTTACTTACTTCTTTTTGTTGTTTTTCTTTTTGAAAATCCAGTGATATGTGTCTTTCAAAAGGGCAGGTTGAATCATCGCTCCAACACTAAAATATAAGCCATTATAGTTTTCTTGTTACCACACAGGTTGATTTTTGATGATTAAATTTAGGTATGGAAGTACCTCTAATTGTCTTTTAAGCAAAGTATCAATGACAGAACGAATGACACAAAAGGCATTTTGACCAGTTTTGAACTGCCCAGAAACCTTTTGTT
>JANNDY010000017.1:0-33990 GCA_031378345.1 Emticicia sp.
TTCCTCTCTCAAAGCAGAATTTTCTGATTCTAATTGAGACACTCTTGAAAGCAAACTGCTAACAAGAATTTTTAAGGATGATATTTCTGATTCTAATGTCATTATTTTTACTAATGCAATTTACGTACCCAAATAATTACAATTTAAGAAAAGAAGTAACCAAAAGCTCCAGTTGGTATTTTTGGGACACAGGTGTTAGGAATGCAGTTTTAAATGATTTTAGAACAATTTCTTTTAGAAATGATTTTGGGGATTTATGGGAAAACTATTTGTTTATTGAAAGACTTAAAAAGAACAATTATGAACAGAGATTTACCGAAACCTATTTTTGGCGAACCTACGACCAACAAGAAATAGATTGTATAGAAGTCAAAAACCAAGAAATTGAAGCGTTTGAATTTAAATGGGGAAACAAAAAAGCAAAAATTCCTGTAGCATTTGCAAATGCTTACCCCGAAGCAAAATTTAGTATAATATCAAAAGAAAACTATTTAGATTTTATAGAATGAACCAATCATTTATCATAGACGCAATTCGCACACCAATTGGTAATTTTGGTGGAAGTTTATCAACTGTTCGTGCCGACGATTTGGCTGCCCTAACAATCAAAGAATTGGTGCGTAGAAACCCTAATATCCCTACTGAAATGATTGATGAGGTCATTTTGGGTAATCATAACCAAGCTGGAGAAGACAATAGAAACGTTGCCAGAATGGCAACCTTATTGGCAGGTTTGCCTTTTACAGTTCCCGCCCAAACTGTCAATCGTTTATGTGCTTCGGGCATGTCGGCTGTCATTGATGCTTCCCGAAGTATAATGGTGGGCGATGCCGAAATAATGATTGCAGGAGGCATGGAACACATGACTCGCAGTCCGTGGGTGATTTCAAAAACCTCAAAACCCTTTGGAAATGATGCACAAATGGTCGATTCGAGCTTTGGTTGGAGGTTTATAAATCCAAAAATGCAAGCCATGTATGGCACAGAAGCTATGGGAATGACTGCCGAAAATCTAGTCGAAATCTACAAAATTTCTCGTGAAGACCAAGATTTATTTGCCTATAATTCACACCAAAAAGCCTTTGCTGCCCAACAATCTGGCAGATTAGCTGAGGAAATTATCGCTATTGAACTCCCCACCCTTCGGGGGCGGTCAGACGGGTCTGGGCAGGGGGGGGGTATTTTCGACAAAGATGAATTTATCAAAGCAAATTCAACGCTTGAAAAATTAGCCACATTAAAACCAGCTTTCAAAAAAGAAGGAGGAAGTGTAACCGCAGGAAATTCGTCAGGATTAAACGATGGTTCGGCTGCCATGTTTTTAGCTTCTGAAAATGCCATAAAAACCTATAATTTATTGCCAAAAGCAAGAATTGTGGCATCAGCAGTGGTTGGAGTTGAGCCAAGAATTATGGGAATTGGGCCAGTTGGGGCTACGCAAAAAGCTCTCAAAAAGGCAGGTTTGACACTCAATGATATAGATGTTATTGAACTAAATGAGGCTTTTGCAGCACAATCATTGGCTTGCACAAGGACATTGGGTTTGGCCGATAATGACTCAAGAATTAACCCAAATGGCGGAGCAATTGCCTTGGGACACCCTCTCGGAATGTCAGGTGCAAGAATTATCCAATCGGCGGCTTTGGAACTTCAACATCAAAACAAAAAATATGCACTTTGTACCATGTGTATAGGTGTTGGTATGGGCTATGCTGTAATTATTGAAAGAGTTTGATCATTTTCACAATGAATTGTGGAATTAAAAATAAGGCTTCGCATTGAGCGAAGCCTTATTTTCATTTATGCGAGTATAAATTTTGAACATTTTTATAAAAAAAACAAAAATCTTACCCAGCGGTAGCGTATGCGTGTAATGTGTTTATAATAAGTAATTTATGAAACCCAGAAAATGACGTTTTGAAGCTATTTTTGATGAAAATGCGAGGAAGATGTTTCGCAAATTGTGACTTAATTACGTACTTTATGTCAAAATTACGTATTCTTTAAAAAAGAAATATGGAACTGAATACCAATTCCATATTTACCGACTTTGCTATTGAGTGAATACTATTAAAATTTTTCTATTGAGTGTCTATAAAAACATTAGGTGTCCCTTCTTTTTGTCCCTTGATTAGATGTACTTGATTTGTATTATTTTGAGAATTACTTTGAGCGAATTGAAATGTATCAGCATAAAATCTGATAATTAATTTAGTAGTTTATTCGCTCAATATAATCAAAAAAATATTTGTACAATACATTCTTAAAAATCACTTCCAACACCCCCCAATAATGAGAATAATACCTGTTATTAGGAAAGCAAAATACTTAGTATCGGAGGGGTTGGAGTGACCATTACGATGTCCCATTTAATACCTTGAAAAAACCGTACCAAGTGCTTGATTATCAAATATTTACTCATTAGAAATTGCAAAAAAAATATTGACTATTTTTGATATTTTACAGCAATATTTCAAGAAATGATACCGTTTAATAATTATAAAAAGCAAATGATACCGTTTGATAATTTTTTTAAAAAAAATGAAATTTTCGCACAATAAAAGCCTCCAAATTCAATCAATTTTATGTGGAAAAAATTAAACTGATTAAGCGGTAGCATTTGCATTTTTCAGCATAAATGGCACAAAATTTGACGTTAAGGCAAAATTTCAAAAATTATACTATTCTAATAAACAGAAAATAAAAGAAAACTCATCATCAATGAAGACTGTAGCAAAAACAACCCTAAACTCAATGGACGAAGTATTGCATGAAATCAATACTTTGGTAGCACAAAAAGAACAAGAAGATTACGCAAGAATATTCATCAAAAGAAGCAATTTGACCAACACTTACGAGTCGAGTGATTACATGGAAATTATGGATATATCGGCAACTCATTCGATGAGAGCCAATCCTTGGAATGTGGATTTTAGTCTTTAGGGAATACTTAACGACATTTCATCACCTGTCAAACGGAAACCAAATTTTTCGTAAATAGGCCGCCCATCTTCCGAAGCGTGAAGAGAGATACGTTTGTAGCCACGAGCAATGGCTTCTTGCAAAATATGGTCGAAAATTTGCTTTCCTACACCTTTTCCTCGCCATTTGCGGAGTGTAAAAATATTAAGAATATAAGCAATTTTGCCGTCAATCAAAGTAAATCCAGGCGTAATTTGGAAGAAACAAAGTCCACTTGTAGCTACAATTTCATAGTCAAAAACTGCCACCCACGCTACAAATTCATCATTTTGAATACTTTTAGACAAATATTCACGAAGAGAAATCATTAACTCCTCTTCGCTGAATTGTCTTGATTCTATGGCTTGAACCTCTTTCAAAAATTCGATGCGTAACCTAACCAATTCGTCAAGGTCAGCAATTGTAGCTTTACGGTAATTTATAGTCATTTATTAGAAAAAATTAAAGAAACCAAACTCCTTCGGAAATCAATTTACTTCGCCCACCAACACCAATTTTATAATTATTATCTTCAAAAAAGCCGTGCAAATAAATATAAGATTTTCGGCTCATTTGAAAACCTTGCTCAATTGTTGCACTAATTTTATGGCTTTGATATTTCAAAAGATACGCCAAAAAACAGCCATTTGCACTTCCTGTTGCTGCATCTTCCGACACTCTGCCATTTTCGAGCAACAACATTCTTGTATTAAAATCACTGCCAGTTTCGTAAGTTTCTTTTGTAAAAAAGAAAAGTGAAGTCGAATGTCCTGTGCTGCTATTTGTTTTGTATTTGAATCTTTTTTCGAGAAAACGCTGAATCGTGGCGTACTCAAATTTTAGGTTTTCGATAGCCTCTAAATTATTCAAAGGAATCAAAATATAAGGCAAACCTGTACTAATTTCTTGAATCGGCATCGAAAAATCTATGCCTTCTATATCGAGTTCTTCGACAATCTCTTGGTGTGTAAATATTTCTCGAAATTCGGGTTGTGCCTGCACCATATTGATTATACTGACATCAATATTTTCTGGATTTTGAATCGTAATTTCAATATCACAATGTGCCAAAGCCAAGGTCAGATGTGCTTGAATTTCGGGCAAAATAAACTTTGCAATAACATAACTCGTGCCAATCGAAGGATGCCCAGCAAATGGAATTTCATGTTCGGACGTAAATATTTTCACCACAAAACGCTGATTATCAGTATTTTGCTTGATAAAAGTAGTTTCTGCAAAATTTATTTCACGAGCAATTTGTTGCATTTCTTCCTGCGAAACTTGGTTTTCAAAATCCTCAAAAACCGCCAACTGATTGCCTTGATATTTATTGTTGGCAAAAACATCAACAATGTAAAACTTGATTTTTTTCATTACTTTTATGACTAATGTAGAGCAACCTCTTCGGCGGTCCGATTTCCAAATTGCGTTTACAAACAATTTGAAAAATTGTTTTACTTTATTCAATAAACATTTTCCAATTTTTTCAAAGCCTCCATTACGGTCGGTTTGTCTTCGGGATACGTTACGCCAAACCATTCAGACTCATTTGAAAACACTTTGCATTTGCCTAAATCATGCTGAATTAAATGCGTCATTACGTTTGGAATATAAAATTCAGCTTTGGGCGAATGAAGATTTTTTGTAGAATATTCCTTGAACATTTCATTGATAACTGGAAAAACATTTGGCATAAATCCCCAAAAATTCATTGAAACTGGTGTATTTTCCTTCAATTTGGTCAATTTTTCATTTTCTTCAAAAACAATATCTCCTTCAGCTTGACGATAAATTTTTGTACGTTCAGTAACAACTGTCAAAAAATCATTTTGGTCTAATTCACAAATTCCTCTCGAAACCGAACCGTTTTCTGACAAAGTATTTTTGATTTGATAACCAATCATTGCATGGCATTTGGAGTCAGTATTATTTGTCAAGAAATCTGCCATGATTTTGAAACCTTCGTAGCCATAAAAATCATCGGCATTGATGACCGCAAAAGGCGTGTCAGTTTGCTCCCAAGCACACAATACTGCGTGTCCAGTTCCCCAAGGTTTGGTACGATTTATTGTTCCAAGTTCGGCAGGAACATAACTCTGCACTGACTGAATCGCAAAATCATAAGCAATCTTTCCTTCTAATTTTGGTCCGAATATTTCTTGAAAATCGGCTCGTAATTCTTCACGAATAATAAAAACAATTTTTCCAAAACCTGCCTTGATTGCATCGTGGAGCGAATAATCAATAATTGTTTCGCCTTTTGGTCCAAATTTGTCTAATTGTTTGATGCCTCCGTAGCGGCTACCCATTCCTGCGGCTAATATAAGAAGTGTTGGTTTTGACATGAAATTTTTTTGTTTTTTTATAGCTATTAGCGGTTGGCAATTAGCTTTTAGCTTATTTTTTTGTCTGTGAAAAAAGCTAAAAGCCAATAGCTAAAAGCCAAAAGCAAATTATTATTCCACAAATTTACGAAACACTTTCGGTACGCTGAAAAAAAGTTTTTGTAACATTAATTGTATAAAACACACTTAATTATTTAGTTTTGTCAAAAACTCTAACAAATTCAATCATGTACGCACGTTTTCTAATCATTTTTATTGCTTTTGGCTTGACTTTACAAACGTTTGCTCAAGATTTTCCTATGAATAAATTGCCTCTCGATAATTGGGAACTCGGCAATTGGAAACAAGTCGAAAGTGTTGATAATCCTTTCAAAAAGAAGTCCAGTTTTGTACTTGGAAATAAATTTTTGTTTGCCAATTCTCCTGCCAAAATGACTTCAAAACTCAGCACTGGAGATGCCAAAATTCGCTTTGAATTTATGTTGGGAAATAATAGCGAAGCGATTTTTTATGTGCAAGGCAAACACGCAATTTTGCTAAATTCTGGGGCAATTCAAGCAAAAAATGGCAATTTGAAGCTCCCAAATCAAAATGCCAATCGCTCGGCAGGGCTTTGGCAAACACTCGAATTGACTTTTTCGGAAGCGAATTTTGGCAATGCTTTGACACTCGAAAAAGTGATTCTAAACAATATCTTGATTCATGAAGCTTATGTTTTCCAAAATGAAGGTAAAAATGAAGGCTCACTTATTTTTGAAAATAAAACAGGCACTTGTGCCATCAGAAATATTGAATATTTGAAATATAATAATGAAAAACCCTTGAAATTGAGTGGCTTGAGTTATAAATTGTACGAAACATTCGATTGGGATAAACAATTTGCCAAGAAAAAAACAGCGGCAAACGACTCAGGACTTACAGACGAATTAACCAAAAACTTAGGTGTTGGATTAAGTCGTTTTTTGTTAGTTTTTAAGGGAAATCTTGACGTAGAAAAAGATGGAAACTACTCTCTAATAGCCGATTATGCAGGAAAAGGTTCATTGACCATTGATGGAAAAAACGTCCTACCAATGGAAGATGAAAGTTACCGAAAGCCAAGAATTGCATATATAGACTTGAAAAAGGGCAAACATTCGATAGAAATGCACTACAATAAAATTTGGTGGCGACCAGAATTAGGTCTTTTTGCCGCGGGTCCCGAAATTCGACCTTACGCACTTCATGGCCAAACTTCACTGCCATTGCCACAGCCAGTTGGCGAGATTTCAATAAAACCCAAAAATGATGTTGAATTAGTGCGTTCTTTCATTATGTTTGATGGGAAAAAACGTACACATGTTATTTCGGTTGGTAGCCCAGCTGGAGTTCATTACTCTTTTGATTTGAATCAAGGGGCATTGCTTTACGCTTGGAGAGGAGCATTTGCAGATGCAACCGAAATGTGGCACGAGCGTGGCGAGCCGCAACTTTTACAACCAATTGGTGTGCAAACAAAGTTTTCGGGAAAACCTTCGGTAGCAACTTTATCCGACCCAATTGCTGCCATGCCCGACTCTTTAGATGAATATAAAGTGATTGTTTATAAAGGATATTCGCTTGATAATCAAGGCTTTCCAACTTTCAAATATCAATATAATGGTTCTGAAATTACACAGAAATTCACACCCGATAATGGAGGAATTTCTGCTACGATTTCAGCAAATGGTGGAGCAAATTTGTATTGTAAATTAGCCGAAGGAAAAAACATTTCGATGATTGAAAAAGGTCGCTATTTGATTGATAATCAATATGTTATCGTTGATGCGAAATTAAAACCAATTATCAGAAATTCAAAAAATGGGCAGGATATCATTTTGCCATTGACGGGTACAGTTAGTTATTCGGTGGCATGGTGAAAAACTTGTAAAATCCTTTGCTTATTAATCCAGTTTTGATGGGTTCATCGAATGTCTAAATTTCACAGTCTAATTGAAGAGCTAAGGCAATGAAAGGAACATCTTTCTCGTCAATATCTTTACAAAGGCGAAATGCTTCGAGGTAATTGCCAATAGATACAATGTCTTCGTTTATAAAAGTTATACGATTGAGTAAAATATTCAGATATTCATAGAATTCGTCTTCGAGTTGTATGTTGTTTTTTAAGATTTTTTCTTTGTGTTTAAAAATTTCAACAACTAAGAATTTTGGAGCATAAAAATCGTAAAATTCTTGACTTAGAATTTCTCTAATAAAAGAGTTTTTTAGACGAAGGGCTTTAAAGACAACGTTGCTGTCAATAACAATAATTTTTTTATTCATGGATAAAGCGAGCTTTGTTTTTTGCCCACCAATTGGCTTTTATTTCCTCACCTAACTCTTCGATTTCTTCACCGAAATCGAATTGGCGAGCCAGTTCTTCCATGCGTAAGTTCTCAACCAGTCGTACAATCCATGCTTTGTCAAAAGCAGATTTATCAACTGAAATTAAGTATTTATCATTTTGAGTATCTAAATGAATGCTCGTCATAATTATTGATTTTTAACAAAACTACTATTTTTTTTACTAAAAAAAGCAAACCTAAAACGATATTCTCTAATATTCAACTCAAAATAAATGAAAAATATAATATTAATACTATCAATTCTAAGTTTTTCAACTGTTTTTGCTCAAAAACCAGCAACCGAAGATGATTTTTATCGAATCATTACACTCCCAGTTCCCGAAGATGTGAAACTCGAAGTGGGCGGTTTGGCGGTCATGCCTGATGGTCGTTTGGGCGTTTCTACTCGCCGTGGCGATGTTTGGTTGGTGTCAAATCCTTACATGAAAAATGGTACAATGCCAACTTTCAAGAAGTTTGCTTCGGGCTTGCATGAATCTTTGGGTTTGGAATTTATCAAGGGCAATTTGTGGGCAACGCAACGTGGTGAAGTAACGATTTTGAAAGACAATAATGGCGATGAAATTGCAGACGAATATGAGGCATTTTACAAATTTCCGTTGGCAGGAAACTACCATGAATATACTTATGGACCAGTTTTGTTGCCTGATAATGACATGATTTTTACCTTAAATCTTGGCTGGCAGGGCAAAGGAGTTAGTTTATCGAAATGGAGAGGTTGGATGCTCAAAATTTCGCCTGATGGAAAAATGACTCCGTGGGCAACAGGTTTACGCTCACCTGCGGGCATGGGAGCTTTAAAAAATGGCGATATTTTTTATACTGAAAATCAAGGCGATTGGGTTGGGTCGGGTCGAATGACGCACCTCGAAAAAGGTGATTTTGCAGGAAATCCGATGGGTTTGCGTTGGACTTCGGAGGAAGGTTCGCCACTCACAACAAAGATTTCGGACATTCCTGACAATCACGAGCCATTGTATGAAGCTGCCAAGAAGGTGCCAAGTATCAAAAATCCTGCGGTTTGGTTTCCACATACTTTGATGGGAATTTCTACTGCTGATGTCATTGAAGATACTTTTGGTGGAAAATTCGGTCCTTTTGAGGGGCAAATGTTCGTTGGTGACCAAGGACACAGCAAAATTATGCGTGTTTTCTTGGAAAAAATTGCAGGAAAATACCAAGGTATTTGTTTTCCATTTCGTGAAGGTTTTCAGTCAGGAATTTTGCGTATGCGTTGGGGACTTGATGCTTCAATGTTTGTCGGCATGACGAGCAGAGGTTGGTCATCAACTGGGAAAGATGAGTTTGGTTTGCAACGTTTAGAATGGACTGGAAAAATACCTTTTGAGATGAAATCCGTTAAGTCAATGCCTGATGGTTTTTTGGTGGAATTTACGCAAGCTGTCAATAAAGAAACAGCTCAAAACCCAGATTCTTATAAAATAAATAGCTTTACTTACCAATATCACCATAATTACGGAAGTCCGATTATTAACACTAAATCATTGAAAATCAAGGCTTTACAAGTTTCAGACGACGGAATGTCGGTGCGATTGGCAATAGATTCTTTGCGTTTGGGTTATATTCATGAGTTTCGTTTGGATGGTATTCAAAATTTAGAAAATCGTTCACTTTTGCATAATTTTGGCTATTATACTTTAAATAATATCAATGCTGAAACACCAAAAATGGACGTAGCAAAATATGCAATTATTGAGAAAAAAGTAGAAGAAAAACCACACGATATGTCGGCAATGCAGACCAAAGTTGTGAACATAGTTTCAGCCAAAAGAGTAAACGATATGCCAGCAGATTGGAACGGAAAAACTGACCAAACGCTTATTGTTGGCACAAAACCGGGTTTGAAATTTGATGTTTCAAAGTTTCAAGTAAAGGCTGGAAGCAGAATTCGATTGGTGTTCAATAATAATGACGATATGCTGCATAATTTGGTCATTGTAAAGCCAAAAACTGTTGATAAAGTTGGTGGAGCAGCTATCAATATGGGTTTAGATGGAGCAGAAAAAGCCTACATTCCTGTCTTAGACGAGGTACTTTTTCATACAGGATTGATGCAACCCGAAAGTCAAGAAACAATCTATTTTGTAGCACCAAACACACCAGGTGATTATGTTTTTGTATGTACTTATCCTGGACATTATACTTTGATGCAAGGGGTGATTAAGGTGGTGAAATAATAAACTATGCCCCAAACAATCTCCGAATATGGAACTATCAGAAAAGCAAGTGATTTCGACCTGCCAGAAGATTCATTTTCGGAGATTTTTGTTTCGGATAAAACCTTTTTTTATTTAAAAACATTGGCTTTTTCAGGAGATAATGACTTGATATTCAGTTATTTAACTCAACATGGTAAGGAACAAATAAAAGTAAAAAACTATGTTGGCTTGATTCAAACTGCTGACGGAACTCAGATTGAAATTCTGCCAAAATCTTCTGAAAATTTACCCAAAGAAGCTCGAAAAATCTTGCTAAAAATGCTTCGGGTTTTGCCAAAATCACCTTATCAAACTCTATCAAAAACTCATCTTGAAAGTAGCCATTTGCCACTATTTGAAATTTTTGTTAATGTATTTTTAGATGAATTAGAAAAACTACTTTCGCAAGGTTTAGGGCGAAATTTTGAAAGCCAATCTTCCAATGAAGTTTTTGTAAAAGGTAAGATTTTGATTGCAGAAAATATTCGCCAAAATAGTATTCAAAAGGCACGCTTTTTTGTAAATTTTGATGAATTTTTAGAAGATATCCCGCAAAACAGAATTTTGAAAGTTTGTCTGCAATGGCTTTATAATCAGTCGGGCTGTGTTCCGCAGTTTACGAACGGGCGGTGTTCCGCAAAAACTAAACAAAGAATCCTGCAATATTTACCAGTTTTTGATGAAGTAAATAACTCAATAAATATTCAAGTAGATTTTGCAAAAAGTAATGCAAAAAACCGAAGTTTTGAGCGTTATGACAATGTTTTAAACTGGGCAAAAATTTTCTTGAATCACCAATCTTTTTCTCCTTTTTCGGGAAAAAACCATCAACTCGCTTTGCTATTTCCAATGGAAGTTTTGTTTGAAAATTATCTTGGAAAAGCATTCAAAAAATATTTCCCAGAAAGCTATGAGATTTCGCTTCAAGATAAAGCTAAACACTTGATAGATAGGCATTTAGAGTTTCCAAAATTTCGCTTAATTCCAGATATTGTTGTCCGAAATCATGAAAAAACCTTCATTTTTGATACTAAATGGAAACTCTTGAATGCCACAAAAGCCAATCAAAATTATGGCATTGAGCAATCGGATTTATACCAAATGTATGCTTATGGAAAAAAGTATCATTCAAAGCAACTTTTCTTGATTTATCCTGCCAATTCACACTTCAAAACGCCTCTAATTTTTGATTATGACGAAGGCATGACATTGCAAGTTTTACCTTTTGATTTGAGTGATGATGTTGAAAATGAAATAGCGATTATTGTTCAAGTCTGTGAGAAAAAAAAGCAAGTTTTTTGAATGTTTTGAATGTTGGAAATGTTAGATTTGTAAAAAAAATAATTTAATGACAGCAACATATCAATTTTCGATTGAAGAACTTACTTCAGATTTCTTCCGAAAACTAAAAAAAAATCACCCTAATTCAACTGTTACATTAAAGGTTGATAGCGTAGATGAAACAGATTTTTTGCTCCAAAATCCTAAAAACCGTGAGATTTTGTTACAATCTATTGCACAAGTAGAGGCTGGAAATTTGATTCCTGTTAATTTTGATAATTTGGCTCAAAAACCATGAGGAATATTATGTTTTCACCCATTGCATTCGACCAATTGAACGAATGGGTAGAATCTGATTATACAACATACCTTCGCATTGTCAGGCTTATCAAAGAAACTGCCCGAACCCCATTTCAAGGAATAGGCAAACCCGAACCTCTAAAAAATGAACTTAGAGGCTATTGGTCAAGACGAATTACGCATGAACATCGCCTTGTTTACAAAGTTTCAGATGAAATTCTCACAATTACAGCTTGTAAAAATCATTATTGAGAATTGCTTGCTATTTCTTCTCTTCTGCAAAAGTCCAATTTCCACCACCGACCGATAATGAAAGCAGATATTTGACAAAAATCATTATCTTGCACCTTCAATATTCAACCTCCCTATAAAAATGCCCATTTTACTTACCTTTTTTGCTATTTTAGCACTTGTGGTGCTGGTAGCTTTCGTCAAACTTGACACCTTCGTATCATTCATTTTGATTGCAATTGCCTTAGGTTTTGCCACAGGAATGGAGATTCCAGCCATAGGGAAATCTATTCAGACGGGCATCGGAGGCACACTTGGGGACCTTATTTTAATCATTGGTTTTGGAGCAATGTTGGGTAAATTAGTTGCCGAAAGCGGTGCAGCTCAACGCATTACAGATGCCCTTATCAATGTTTTTGGCGAAAAATACCTGCAATGGGGCTTGGCTTTGGCAGGTTTTATTATCGGTATTCCGCTTTTTTATAATGCAGGTTTTATTATTGTCGTACCGCTTATTTTTACGATTGCAGCCTCTACAAAATTGCCTTTACTTTATGTGGGTGTGCCGATGCTTTCGGCGTTGTCGGTGGCACATGGATTTTTGCCGCCACATCCTTCTCCCGCAGCGATAGCTCTTCAACTAAAAGCTGATGTGGGACAAGTTTTGATTTACGGAATCATTATTGCGATTCCTGCGATTGCCATTGCAGGGCCCATTTTTGCCCGAACTTTGAAAAAATACAAGCCTCAAATTGACAGAAATTTATTTGTCATTAAAGAGATACCTAAAGAAAAACAGCCGACCTTACTCGTAAGTTTGATAGTTGCTTTGATGCCTGTACTTTTACTAACTTTTAGTTCGTTTTCCAAGAAGTATTTACCTGATAATCAGGCGATTACACTTATTTCAGAACCATATATTGGCATGTTGATTTCGCTACTTTTGGCAATGTATTTGCTCGGAATTCGTCAAGGTGATAGCGTAAAAACGGTGAGTAAGCAATTGGAAGAGGCCTTCAAAAGTAGTGCAGGAATTCTGTTGATTATTGGTGGTGCTGGGGCATTAAAACAAATATTGAAAGACAGCGGAACGAGCGATTATATCGGGCAACAACTACAAGGTTTTGACATTAATCCTTTGGTTTTGGGCTGGACAATCGCAGCAGTTTTACGCCTTTGCGTAGGCTCTGCAACAGTAGCGGGCTTGACGGCAGTTGGTATTTTAGCACCACTTATTCAAAATCAAGTTGGTATAAAACCCGAACTAATGGTGCTTTCGATTGGGGCAGGAAGTTTGCTGTTTTCGCACTTAAATGATGGTGGATTTTGGCTTTTCAAAGAATATTTCAACCTTTCAATAAAAGATACCATCAAAACTTGGTCAGTAATGGAAACTATCATTTCTGTTATTGGTCTTATTGGTGTTTTGATTTTGAATATTTTTGTTTAGTTTTCGGAGTTTCGGCAGCATCGGCTGTCCGATACCCACAGAAAACGGCTTTCAAGCATTGAACTTCACCGTTGCCTGAGCGTAGTCGAAGGCAGCGTTTAGTCGAAACTTAAAAGTAAATAAATTATAATATGACACCAGAAGAAAATTTCGCAAAACTAAACCTCGAATTACCTCCCGCACCAACACCGATGGGAGTTTATAAACCTTTTTTGATTGTTGGCAATTTTGCCTATGTTTCGGGGCATGGGACTTTGAAAACTGACGGCACGCTTATAGTCGGCAGAATCGGTGCTGACATGGACATAGAAGAAGGAAAATTAGCTGCTCAACAAGTAGGATTGGCTATTTTGGCTACTTTGAAAGCAAATTTGGGCAGCCTTGACCGTATCAAAAGAGTCATAAAAGTGCTTGGAATGGTCAATTGCACGTCTGATTTTCAGCTACACCCTTACGTAATTAATGGTTGTAGCGAGCTTTTTGCCGCAGTTTGGGGAGCAGACAATGGCGTAGGAGTTCGCTCGGCGGTAGGTTTTGGCTCGCTTCCCGAAAATATTCCTGTGGAAATTGAGGCGATGTTTGAGTTGGCTTGAAATTTAGAAAATTTTTATGAAAATTTTAGTAATTTTGAAGAATGGAAAAGCGAACAAAGTATTTTCTTGATGTTGAAATAGATAAACTGACCAATAGCATCGTTAATACTATTTCGGGCGATAGTTTTCCTACTGATGTACATCGAGTTGCTACTTCTGAGTTGAAAAATATTTCAAAAGTAAAAGGCTGGCTTTTTAATTGGTCAAATGAAAATAAACTTAAAGATAGACAAGTTTATAAATTAACAATTCGAAACAACCCCGAAATTATTCAAGGGCTTTTGAGCATAAGCGATTATGGTGACCATTTTTACCTTCATCTGATTGAAAGTGCTCCATATAATTTGGGTAAAAATAAACTTTATGAAGGGGTTCCAGGAAATCTTTTTGCTTTTACTTGCAAAATTTCTTGGGATAACGGCTATCAAGGTTTTGTTTCTTTTACCTCAAAGACCAAGTTGATAGAACATTATGAAAAAACACTTGGAGCTACACACGTTGGAGGACATTAAATGATTATTTTTCCACATGAAGCACTAAAACTAATTAAAAAATATTTTCCATTATAAATTTTATTCAAAATGGGACACATAAAAGAACCTTTAGGTGTTGATTTTTTCGTTGATTCAACACCGCTTTCAATCCAAGATAGAAAAAATATAAGCGACATAATAGCTTATTATAAAGCTACGGGTAGAAAAATGCCTAAAGAAAAAATGAAATCGCAAATGCTTGGAAAATATAGTATTGCAACTTCAAATATCCGATAGCTAAAATGCTAAAAATAACCAAAGTCCATCATATAGCAATCATTGCATCTAACTACGAAAAATCAAAGCATTTTTATACGCAAGTGCTTGATTTACAGATAGTTAGAGAAGTTTATCGAGAAGCACGAGATTCGTATAAATTAGATTTGGCGATAGGAAATAATTATGTTATCGAACTTTTTTCCTTCCCAAATCCACCTGCACGACCTTCTCGCCCAGAGGCTTGTGGGTTGCGGCATTTAGCTTTTGAAGTCGAAAACGTTGCCGAAGCCAAAGCCAATCTCGAAGCAAAAGGCATTGAAGTTGAACCCATCAGAATTGATGAATTTACAGGTAAAAAATTCACTTTCTTTGCCGACCCCGACGATTTGCCAATCGAAATTTATGAGCAATAAATACTCCCTGGTACGTCCACCGTGGCACGCCTACTCGTGGATAACAAAAGGGCGTGACACGGATAAATAATATGGTATAAAATTTAAAAAGTAGCTTCCTCGTTGATAATAAAAGGGCTTGACCGAAATATACATCAATATCGGTAACACGCCCTTTTGTCTATGATAACAAGCCATGCCTCCGAAAAAAATATTATTAGAATGTGGTATAAAGTTAAAAACGAAGCAGAATTAGATAGCCCTTCACTCCTCATTTACAAAGAGCGAGTACAGCAAAATATCAAAAAAATGATAGCTATCGCTGGTTCGGCAGAGCGTTTATTGACGCACGTAAAGACCAACAAAATGCCCGAAGTCGTGAAAATGATGCTTGCGTCTGGCATCACTAAATTCAAATGTGCCACCATTGCCGAAGCCGAAATGGTGGCTATTGCAGGTGGAAAATATGCTTTGATTTCGCATCAATTAGTTGGTCCAAAAATCGAACGGTTGGTTCTACTTCGTCAAAAATATCCTGACGTTTTAATCACTTCGCTCATCGATTGTAAAGAAAATGCCGATGCTCATAATCAATTTTTCGCCCAAAATAAACTCATTTCTGATGTTTTTCTTGACATAAATAGTGGAATGGACAGGTCGGGGCATGAATTAGACACTAATATTCTAAATTTGTATAAATATCTAAGCAATCAAACAAACCTGCAAATTCATGGCTTGCATGTTTATGATGGACATTTGCGTGCAACTGATTTTGAGGAAAGAAAAAACCAAATTAATGACGGTTTTATTGATGTAAAACATTTCATGGAAGCCATCGAAAAGGAAAATTTGCCGAAGCCAATGATTGTAGCAGGAGGAACGCCAGCATTTACTTCGCACGCTTTGCGAGAAGATACTTTTTGCAGTCCTGGTACTTGTGTTTTGTGGGATTGGGGCTATGGCGATAAACTTCCCGAACAGCCATTTGAGTATTCCGCTTTGGTGCTGACTCGTGTTATTTCAAAACCCAAAAAAGGTTTGATAACTATTGATATGGGGCATAAAGCAGTTGCCGCCGAAAACCCGATTGATAAACGCATCAGATTTTTGAATTTGCTTGATTATGAGCTACTCAGCCAAAGCGAGGAACATGGAGTTTTGGCTGTAAAAAATTGGGATTCAGTGAATGTTGGTGATGTATTTTATGGCGTTCCGTACCATGTTTGTCCGACCGTAAATTTGTATGATGAAGCGTATATAGTTGAACTTCAGCAAGTTAGCGATACTTGGCAGGTTTTGGGAAGAAAAAGAAAGATTAGTATTTAGTAAGAATTTTAATGAAATTACGAATAAATCAATGTGCTAATATGCCAATATGCTAATGTGCTGATTACCAATTAGTTATGCACACATTACAATTTGAGAAAACCTGTTTAATGCCCAATTTGATGTTTCATCAAAAAAATACTATAAAATTTGGAAAAGATAAGATTTCATTTAATATTTACGCTTTATTAGTTAATTCCATTAACCCCAAAACGACAAAAATCATGAGTAAATTTGCAGAAGCAGTAGAAACTTACGTAGCACAGTCAAACGAACTTGGCTTAGGTCTTAGCGAGGCACTTATCACTTCAGTAGCGAAAGGTCTTGGACCATCAATCTATAATGTAGATTCTTCAAAAGTATCAGGTACTGACCCTGATGAGTTGGCACGTGTAAAAAACAATTATTTGATTAACAAATGTGGCTTAACTGATGGACCAGAACTTGATGCAGCAATAGCTGAAGTAATGGTACAAATGGGTAGCTCGAATCGCAATAAGTATCGTGCAAATGTATATGCACTACTTTGCAAGAAATTTGGAAAAGAGGGCATTTACGCTTAATTCCTATAAATTTTCTATTGAAGAACGACTTGGAGATATCTGAGTCGTTTTTTTTGTGTCTGAAGGAACAGGAATTAAATAAAAGCGTGTTTTGATACGCCTCTTTTTCCGTTATCCTGCCCATTTTTTTCTTTAAATAGCGGTGCTATTTGCTGAAAAAAATGATTGTTTAACAAAAAAATAGTCAGTCTAAAAACACGCTTTTATTTAATTCCTGTTCCTAAACAAAAACCATACTCAAAATCCCTATCAACATAATCACTTTACAGACACGACTCAAGAAAGCAAAATCACTCCTTTTATCTGCCCAATATAGCTTATGTGCAAACCAAGAAAACGGGAAAACACTAAAGCCAAATATTAACGTAAGATATTGATTATCAAGTATATACGCCATCGAAATCAAAATTATTACAAACGAAATGATGAAGGAATAAAGCAAAATTTTGGTTCGTCTGATTCCCCAAATAATAGGTAGCGTTCGGCAACCATAACGGGCATCGCCACGAATGTCTTCCATGTCTTTTATTATTTCCCGAATCAATGAAATTGAGAATGCAAATAAAGCATAAATATTAACAAGTAGAGTGTTTTTTTGGTAGTAAACAGACAATATAATCAAGGAAAAAGCAGTCAGAAAAGCAACTAAAAAATTGCCAATAAATGCCTTTCTTTTGAATCTTTCAGAATAGTACCAAAGGGCAGAAATTGCTAAAATATTTATCAAAAAAACTTTCAAACCAAGAAAAAAACCAATCGCTAAACCTACAAAATTCAAGATTTGATGAATCAACATCGCCCACCTTCGCCTTATATTTTTTCCAATAATTACTTCTTGAGGTTTGTTAATCAAATCAATTTTTACATCAAAATAATCATTTATAATATAGCCAGCCGATGCAATGCTGATTGTTACAAAAACAAGCATAAATTGCTTATAATCAAGCAAGTAGATTGCCCAATCTTCTTTTGGACCAATCAAAAAAATCCTGACCATGTATTGATTTAATATCACAATCAGAATGTTCCGAGAGCGAATCAATCGGAAAAAAGCATTGATATTTTCTATGAGTTTGAGTGCTGTCATCATTTCAAAGTTAGTGAAAAAAGCCGATGTTAGATGTTTGATGCTCGATAGTTTTTTGAAATTAGTTTTTAAGCGAAAGAAATTTTCAAAATTAAAATCATTTAAAATATTGATTATCAGGTGTTTATAGAATTTTTCAGACATCAGCCATCGAACATCGGCTTTTCATTTTTCCATTTTGGGATTTTTTTTGAAAAATTTTGTTGTATAAAAAGCTAAGGTATTTTTTAAGAATAAAATACCCAAGAAAAGCACATAAACGTCATTTATGAAAATCGGAATTGTATGTTATCCTACCTTTGGTGGAAGCGGCGTGGTGGCTACCGAACTCGGTAAAGCCCTCGCCAAAAATGGTCATCAAGTACATTTTATTACTTATACGCAACCTGCTCGTTTAGATTTTTTCAACGAAAATATATTTTATCACGAAGTAAATATTGCCTCGTATCCATTGTTTCAATATCCGCCTTATGAATCGGCTTTGGCAGGAAAAATGGTTGATGTGGTGAAGTACGAAAAGTTGGATATTCTTCATGTACATTATGCAATTCCGCATGCAACTTCGGCGTTTTTGGCAAAGCAAATATTGAAATGTCATGGCATAAATATTCCTGTTATCACTACTTTGCACGGCACAGACATTACAATTGTAGGAAAAGATGCTTCGCTTGCTCCTGTCGTAACTTTCAGTATTAATGAATCGGATGGTGTAACAACGGTGTCGGAAGATTTACGAAAAGATACTTATGAGGCATTCGAAATTAGGAAAAAAATTGAAGTAATTACCAATTTTGTTGATTTAGAACGCTTCAAAAAACAACCAAAAGAACACTTCAAAAGAATCATTTGTCCAAACGACGAAAAACTCTTAGTGCATACCTCAAACTTCCGAAAAGTAAAGCGTATTGAAGATATTATAAAGGTATTTGCTAAGCTTAAAACGCTGATACCCAGCAAGTTACTGCTCGTGGGTGATGGGCCAGAGCGTGGGCCAATGGAGCAATTGACTCGTGATTTGAACTTAGGTGAAGATGTGCGTTTTGTAGGAAAATTGGATGCAATCGAAGAAGTTTTGTCGGTAGCTGATTTGTTTTTGATGCCTTCGGAAAAAGAAAGTTTTGGCTTGGCGGCTTTGGAAGCAATGGCTTGCGAAGTGCCTGTAATTTCGTCAAATACTGGTGGATTGCCTGAGCTGAATATTCAAGGAGTTACAGGGTTTTTGAGCAATGTAGGTGATGTTGATGATATGGTCAAAAATGCTTTATTTATTTTGCAAAACGAAAATTTACCAACATTCAAGGCAAATGCTTTGGCAAGAGCAAAAGAATTTGATATTTCGAATATTGTTCCAAAATATGAAAGATTTTACGAGAAAGTGCTGAGAGGAGAGGGGTGATTTAAGTAGATAGTAATAGAAAAAAGTCATGTTGAGATTTTCAACATGACTTTTTTATTTGGGCATATTCAATCATTTACACATTCGTTCATTCACTCATTAGACTTAATAAACAAACTCTCCAAATTCGCTGCGAATAGTTACTTTTTTACTCTCAGCAGCCTCAACTCGACCAATAATTTGAGCTTCGATGCCAAAAGATTGTGAAATTTCGATAATGCATTGGGCATATTTTTCTTCTAAATAAACCTCCAAACGATGCCCCATATTGAAAACTTTATACATTTCTTGCCACGAAGTACCACTTTGCTCTTGAATCAGCTTGAAAAGTGGCGGAATCGGGAAAAGGCTATCTTTGATAACATGCAGATTTTCTATGAAATGCAAAACTTTAGTTTGAGCTCCACCACTGCAATGTACCATTCCGTGAATATTTGGACGAAGTTCGTCTAAAAAAACTTTTGCAACGGGGGCGTAAGTGCGAGTAGGAGAGAGGATGAGTTTGCCGATATTTGTACCTTTGATTGCCTCGGTCAATTCTTTTTTACCGCTATAAACAAACTCGTTATTGATAGCTCCGTCGTAACTTTCGGGGTATTTTTCGGCATAAATTTTCGATAAAATATCGTGTCTTGCCGAGGTTAAACCATTGCTTCCCATGCCTCCATTGTAAGCAGTTTCGTAAGTTGCTTGTCCGAACGAAGCCAAGCCAACAACTACATCACCAGCCTTGATATTGTCATTTGAAATGACATCTTTTCGCTTCATTCGTGCAACAATAGTGCTATTAACAGCAATCGTGCGAACCAAATCTCCCACATCTGCCGTTTCGCCACCTGTGCTATAAATCTCTACGCCGTAGCTTCGAAGCATTTCCAAGCATTCTTCTGTACCATTGATTATTTCGCCTATAACTTCACCAGGAATCTTGTTTTTATTTCTATCAATACTCGACGAAATCAACATTGGTCCAACTGCTCCTACGCAAATCAAATCGTCGGTATTCATCACAATTGAGTCTTGGGCAATGCCACGCCAGACCGAAATATCGCCTGTTTCTTTCCAATATAAATATGCCAATGAGGTTTTTGTGCCAGCTCCGTCGGCGTGCATGATGTTGCAATAGTCGGTATCTCCTCCCAAAGTATCAGGCGAAATTTTACAAAAAGCCTTTGGAAAAAGCCCTTTGTCGAGCTTTTCGATTGCCTTATGAACATCTTCTTTGGCAGCAGAAACGCCACGCTGCATATAACGGTCAGTCATTTGTAGAATTCTATTTTTTAAACTGCAAAGGTAACGCTTAATGTAGAATGTAGAATGTAGAATTTTCTGAAAACTTTGTGCTTCTTTGTGCCTTTATAGTAAAAAAAAGCTAAATTTTCTTCCTTTTCTTCAAATCAAATTTTTCTCCTTTTTTCAAGATAGTAAACTTCATTTCGTTAGGATTTTTCAAAGATTCAAAAATCATTACTTGGCTTTCGCCCAGCACTTCGGCATAGCGGTTTTTCTCCACAACCAAAGCTGTATTTTCGTCAATGCCAATGCCGAGCAAAGTAGGGTTTTGAAGAATCAAACCAATCAAACGATTTTGTCTTTGACGCTTGATAAAATGTTGGTCAACAATAATATTTGTCAATAAACCAAGCCCTTTTTTTGTTTCAACTTTTGAGCCGTCAATAACCTTAAAATCACCTTCACCCGTTATCATTATTTCAGACATGATTGCCGTTCCTGCACTGGTTCCTGCAAAAACTACACTGTTTTTATACATTTCGTGCATAATTTTGAAGATTTCTTCATCTTTTAACACTTCCATGATGCGAGTTTGAACGCCCCCACAAAAAAACAAACCTTTGGCAGTTTTGAGTTGATTCAACAAAATTGCTTTTGTTTCGGTAGTGAGTGGAGCTAAGGGTGCATTTTCAATAGTGATTTTTGAAAGTACGCCAATTTCATTTTTAATGTTTGAAAAAGCCTTTTCTTGTTCGGCACTCGCCCAAGGAATGACCAAAATTTTGCCATTTTCGTTGCCGCTAAATTCGATGAATTTTGTCAAAACATCGGGCGTTCTTTCGCCTCCACCAATCAAAATTAAGCGTTCTTGTGCGAACGAAAAATTAGATAATAACAAGAAAATGACGAATAGTTTTTGTTTCATGTTTTTAGAATAATTGTTAAAATGCATTTTGATATTCGAATTTGATTAACTTTCGACAAACTTTACCAAATCTATGAAAAAAAGTCTTATTCTGTTACTTTTTGCACTTGCTTCTTGCAAATACAACACACAACAAACTTGGGAACTTACCAAATTTGTAAAACAAGATGTCGAAAATCCAATTTTGGGTGCAGTTGATACTACTACTTTTATAGACCCAATTTTGCAAAAATCAATCAATTGGGAGGCGAAAGATGTCTATAATCCTTCAGCGGTGGTGCGTGACGGAAAAGTCTATATGCTTTATCGTGCCGAAGATACGCTGAAAATTGTTCAAGGAACTTCTCGCTTAGGTTTAGCAGTGAGCGAAGATGGTATTCATTTCAAACGTCAGACAAAACCAGTATTTTTTCCTGACAATGATTTCATGAAAAAATACGAATATCCCGGAGGCTGCGAAGACCCTCGTTTGGTAGAAACCGAAGCTGGAAAGTATATTTTGACCTACACTGCTTATGATGGAAAAACTGCTCGTCTTTGCATTGCTTCTTCAATAGATTTGCAAACTTGGAAAAAAGAAGGTTTGGCTTTCAAAGCACTAAAGAACGAAATGCTGTGGTCGAAGTCGGGGGCTATCATTTGTAAAAAAGGGGGGGAGCGATTTGTAGCTACAAAAATCAACGGCAAATATTGGATGTATTGGGGCGATACAAATTTGTTTTTGGCAAGTTCGGATAACTTGACAGATTGGACGATTTTGGAAGATGAAACAGGCAAACCCAAGCCAATTGTGAAACCTCGTGCCGATAATTTTGACAGTTGGTTAGTAGAATCTGGTCCTGCGGCATTTATTCGAGAAGATGGCATTTTCCTCATTTATAATAGTGCAAACAAAGGTTTTGAAAATAAAAGTAAAGATACCAAAAATGCCTACCGAGCAGGAGAAGTACTTTTTGATAAAAATGACCCTTCAAAAATTATCAATCGTTCAAAAACTTTTTTCTTTGAGCCTGACAAACCTTACGAACTCGAAGGACAAGTAAATCATGTAGTTTTTGTGGAAGGTTTGGTGAATTTCAAGAAAAAATGGTTTTTGTATTATGGCACGGCAGATTCTAAAATTGCAGTGGCGGTTGCTGAGGAGTAATTTTTCATTAAATGTAACTGTCTATTTCTTGCCATTTTTAAACCAAATTAACTCTTTTTTAGTTAATCTAAGCAAAAGATGCGTAATTTTGTAAAAAAAGTTGATAGGATTGAATAATCAGTCAAACGACTAAATAGCTTTTGGGGAGCATTTGGCATAAACTGCCGACGGTGAACCAAAGAATATAAACTATTTTATGATAGAAAGACCAATAACCGACTGGTTGCCGCTTACCAAAAAAGAGGTCGAAAAAAGAGGCTGGGACGAAGTAGATGTTGTATTGATTTCGGGCGATGCTTATGTGGACCATCCTGCTTTTGGCACAGCTGTTATTGGACGAATAATGGAAAGTGAAGGGCTGAAAGTTGCCGTTGTTGCACAACCTAATTGGCAAGACGATTTGCGTGATTTCAAGAAATTCGGTAAACCAAAATACTTCTTTGGTGTAACAGCAGGTTGCATGGATTCGATGGTGAATCATTATACTGCCAACAAGCGTTTACGTTCCAATGATTCCTACACCCCAGGTGGCGAAGCAGGTTTTAGACCTGATTATGCTACGACAGTTTACTCCAAAATATTAAAAGAAATTTATCCTGATGTGCCAGTTTTGATTGGCGGAATCGAGGCTTCTCTTCGCCGTGTAACGCACTACGATTATTGGAAAGATGAGCTAATGCCTACAATTTTGGCAGATTCTGGGGCAGATATGTTGGTGTATGGCATGGGTGAGCAGCCTTTGCGTGAAATGTTGAAGTTGATAAAACAGGGCGTTCCACTGACTCAAATCAAAGACATTAATCAGATTGCTTACTTGCACGAATCACATGAAAACTTGCCCGATTATAAACAGTGGAACACCGTAGAATTGGCAAGCCATGAGGTTTGTTTGCAAGATAAAATTAAGTATGCTTCTAATTTTAAGATTGTAGAAGTTGAGTCGAATAAATGGCAAGCAAATAGGATTATTCAAAGAGTAGGAGAGAAGACTTTGGTGATAAACCCGCCATTCAAAATTATGAACGAAAAGGAAATCGACCAATCGTTTGACTTGCCTTATACTCGTTTGCCGCACCCAAAATACAAAAATCGTGGGACGATTCCTGCCTACGAAATGATTAAGTTTTCGATAAATATGCATCGTGGATGCTTCGGAGGTTGTAGTTTTTGTACGATATCGGCACATCAAGGCAAATTTATTGCTTCTCGCTCCGAAACTTCGATTATGAAAGAAGTAGAGCAAATTGTGAAACACCCTGAGTTTAAGGGGTACATTTCAGACTTGGGTGGACCTTCGGCAAATATGTACAAAATGAAGGGCAAAGATGAAGATATTTGCAACCGTTGTCAAAGTCCGAGTTGTATTCACCCTGTGATTTGCTCAAATTTGGACACTTCGCACAAGCCACTGACCAAGATTTATCAACAAGTTGATGCCCATCCCGAAGTCAAAAAAGCCTTTGTTGGTTCGGGTATTCGTTATGATTTATTGGTTGATGATTTCAATAAAAATAACAAAGATGGCAACCACGACGAATACATGGAGCAGTTGGTTACTCGCCACGTGTCGGGTAGATTGAAAGTTGCTCCTGAGCATACTTCCGATGCTACGCTAAGAGTGATGCGTAAGCCTTCTTTCAAATATTTCAAGAAATTTAAGGAAAAATACGACAAAATTCAAGATAAACATGACTTGAAGCAACCGCTTGTGCCTTATTTTATTTCGTCGCACCCAGGTTGTGAGGAAGCAGATATGGCGAATTTGGCAGCCGAAACCAAAGATTTAGGTTTTCAGTTGGAGCAAGTGCAAGATTTTACGCCGACACCCATGACGGTTGCCGAAGTGATTTATTATTCGGGTGTACATCCATATACTTTACAGCCTATCGCAACTGCCAAAACTCGTGAAGAGAAATTGGCACAAAATCGTTTTTTCTTTTGGTACAAACCTGAGTTCCGCACTTGGATTCGTAGCCGACTTCACAAGCTCAATCGCCCTGATTTGGCAGAAAGATTATTGGCAAGCCCGAAGAAAAAAGAGCCTGAACAAGCAGGAAATATGAAGAAAAAGAAGAAATTTGGTTGGTAAAAATCCGTGCTTCGCAGAATCCGTGTCATCCGTGTTCTATTTGGCGACAAATATAGCACACGGATAACACGGATACGAAAAGTAGCACGGATTTTCAATTCACACAACTCACATTCGCCCCAATCTCTGCCTTAAAATACTTCCCTACGCCCCTCGCCTCGAAGCCTGGCGATAGTATAATTGAGTTTGGTGCTTTAAAATCTATCGCACCCGCAGGGGCTAAGATTTTGGCGGTTGAAGTGATGGTTTGAATAGCTCCGCCTGCGTAGGTTGGGCTGTCTATTGTGCCTGTGATGTTGCTCACATTGACCTGTGAGGGCGTATTGCCCAAAAACTCATACGCTCCTATGTCGGCAGTGGTGTTGAAATTTCTTGGCTTGCGGTCTAAATCTAAGGGGCTGATGCCTGTGTTATTGCCTGCATTGATGGCAAAACTGCACCATTTCAAGCGATAATCTCCTGTAATATTTACAACATTATTTCCCAAAGGACTCACAAACTGAGGATTAACCGTATTGCCATTCAAATTGCCATTTGTGCCACCTGCATCGCCCTGCACCAAACTATATGAGGTAGTATTGGTTATTGTACCACCACCAGAATTATCACTATTTATTCCACCAGAAGCATTGCCATAAATTAGGGTATTTTTTAGGGTGTTGGTTGATGTACCGCCAGTTGTAGTAACACTAATTCCATAATCTGCATTGGAGGCAATTGTACTATTGGTAATGGTTGTTTGTCGATTTCCATTAGATGCACGAATAAAAATCCCAGCAAAACCATTATTGGCAATAAGGCATTCTTTAATGGCTGCTGTTGAATTTTGAATATTAAAACCATCAGAATTATTACCCATAATTGAGCAATTCGCAATAGTAGCATTGCCTCCGAAAATATAAAAACCAAGATTTGTATTATCAATGACTCTACTGTTCTTAATAGTGGCGTTTGTACCATCAGTTCCAATACCAGCTCCAGTAACACTTGACCCACTTACCGTAAAGCCATCAAAAACAACATTATTGCCACTAATATCTACTGGGAAATTAGAATTATCACCTCGATTTATTGTAAAATTAAAAGCTGTATCATTGCTACCGAAATCTCCCGAAAGGGTAGTTTTATTGGTAGTATGAATCAATGCCATATTGCGTTGGTTGATGCTTTTTTCTGTTCCTGCAAAACCGCCATAAAGCCTCATGCCTTCTGGGATTTCAAAAGAAATAGTTAAACTGGCTAAGGGCGGACCTGGCTTGTAGGAAGTCAAACTTTTGGCAACATAAACCTCAAAAAGGTTATTGCAGGAATAGTTGATTAGGGCAGATTGTAGGTCAATAAAGGCATTTGCCCACGAACTGCCATTGTTGCTACCTGTGGCATCTTTTTTCACATATCTTACTTGCCCCGTTACAAAATTAGAGGCATCGCCAGTCTTGGCAAAACCGTTTAATATGCCGTTATTAGCACTATTTGAGGCTTCGTTTATTTGGCTAATGATGGCATTGTTATCGTGCGGTACACCATTATTAAAATTGTAAAAGGCTACTAAATTTGCACTAAGGGGCGTTTTGCAAAATTTTTCATCATCTATTTGTATAGCTGATTTTGCAACATTCCAAATGCGTACTTCGTCTATTTCGCCTTTGAAATAACTTTCATTATTGCCTCTCCTGCCAAACTGCAAAGGGGTTGTGTTGTTTGTGGCATTGCTTGCATTATCGGTAACATCGCCGCCTTCTTGTACGCCATCAATGTATAATTTCAAGATTGTACCCGTTTTCACAAAAGCCACATGATGCCATCGCCCATCATTCACAGCGGTAGTTGAGGTAATTATCGGAAAATTAGTGCCGTCCCATTGTCCCACTCTTATTTTACCTCTTTCTGCAATATTGGTACGGTTTTGATTCAAATACCTAATTACGAAAGGATAATTATTGTTTACCCCTGCCCCAAGCCCAGCCCATTTGCTGATAATATCGTTTTCGTCAGGATTTTGACCACTTTGAGTTGTTTGCGTAGTATTGGGTATTATCCAACACGTTACCGTAAAATCTTGATTGGTAGTAAAATTGCCAACTGTACTCGGTATCGAAACATAATCATCGCCTCCATCAAAATTAAGGGCTACGTTTTGGGGAGAATTGTCGCCAAACATGATACTATGAAGGATTATGAAAGCCACTGGGCTGGGGGTAGTTTGAAATGAAGCAGTTACCGAAACGATGTATTCATTTTCGTTTCCTGTTACATTAAATCCCACAAATTGCCCACCAGCTCCACCACCCGTTTGTGTAGCGGTGTTTCCCAAATTAGTAGTAGCGGTAAGGCTGATAATATCAAGGGTGCCAGCAGTCATGGTAGCATTGAGACCTATTACATTACAACCAAATTTTCTGACATTATTGCCAAAAAAACTGATAGAAATAGCAGTATTTGTATTAGTTGTAGAAATATAGGCAAGTCTGTTTGTAATCCCTCCCACCGCCGAAGCTGCAAAACTAAAATCATTTTGAGGCGAAGGTCCTGACACCACGTAGGGATTTGGCTGAACGCCATTTGGGAAAAATTGTTGTGAATAAGAATAACTTCCAATGCCATAGAAATTGTTTTTTGTGGTTTCGTTGAAAATATCCATACCAATGATTATTTGCCCTCTGATTTCGCCATTAGGTACTGAATTGTTTATAACCACATATAAATCTCCTACCTTTAAACTTAATAATTGACTTGGATTTAGGGTCAAAGAACCTGTAAACGGGTTATTATTTGTAGTTAAAGAATTGATTAATGTACCATTAGTACCGACTGCCCCTACATAAAATTTATATGTAAAAAAATTTGAAGTTGTAATAGAGTTGGTAAAAGTAAAATTAAACAAACCAGTTACATCATCTACGGTTCCTACACAAGTTGCTGTATATGAATTGCTTAGTGCAGGCACCATATTAGCACCGTTTAAAGTAGCACCCACGCTAAACACTCTGGCTGTTGCCGAGAAGATGCTTAGGGAGAAAAGGAGGAAAAGGAATGTTTTTTTCATTTGGGTGATTTGGGAGTATTTTAATGCAATTTAATGGTTTTTTTAATTCGTGCTTGAAAATCTGTGTTATCCGTGTGCAAAAAATGGAACACGGATAACACGGATGAAAAGTAGCACGGTTTTTTTTCATGAAATTGATTGATATAAATTTACTTTATCAATCAAAAAATGACTAAATTTGAGCTATAAAACTAAAACTTATCGCTCATGCAATGGATTTGGCAAGAGAAAAATTTTCCGAATTTTGAATATAATGCTTCATTATTGACATTTTTTGAACAAGAATTTTATCAAAATTCAGGAATTATTATTGGCTCATTAAGTCATTTGACAACTGATAGTTTAGAAAACCTAAAAATTGAAATACTGACCCAAGAAGCCGTTTCTACTTCAAATATTGAGGGCGAAATACTCAAACGAGAGTCGGTTCAAAGTTCTATCAGAAAGCACTTGGGGCTAAAAACCGACAACCGCAAAGTACAAGCCAACGAGGCAGGTATTGCCGAAATGATGGTTGATGTTTACCTTAATTTTGACAAAACGCTGACTCATCAAACGCTCTTTCAATGGCACGAAATGCTCATGAATGGCAGACGTGATATTGAAACCATCGGGAATTACCGAACCCATGCCGAACCCATGCAAATAGTGTCGGGAAATTTGTCTGCCCCCAAAGTATTTTATGAAGCTCCGCCTTCGGCACAAGTTGCTGAGTTGATGGACGGCTTCATTGCTTGGTATAATGCTCAAATTGCTACTGAAAAAGGTATTTCTACTATCATTTTGGCAGGAATCGCTCATTTGTATTTTGAAATCCTCCACCCTTTTGAAGACGGCAATGGCAGAATCGGGCGGGCTTTGGTAGAAAAAGTAATTTCTCAACGAATGTTCGCCCCTGCACTCAATTCGTTTGCCAAAATCATTGATGCCCGCAAAAAGGAATATTATGATGCCCTGCAAACTTGTAATCATAGCCTAAATATTGACAAATGGTTAAACTTTTTCTCTAAAACATTGCTTGATTCTCAACAATATACCATCAAATTGGTTAATTTTTTGGTGGCAAAAAGCAAGTTTTTTATCAAATTCAACGAGCAATTAAACGACCGCCAATCAAAGGTTCTGTTAAGAGTTTTTGAGGAAGGCATCGAGGGTTTCAAAGGCGGACTAAGTGCTGCCAACTACCAAGCTATTAGTGGCACTTCGGCTGCCACAGCCACAAGAGATTTACAAGAATTGGTGCAAATACAGGCACTCAATAAAACAGGTGAGCTGAAACATACAAGGTACTTTTTGGGCTTGGAATAAGTTGGTTTGTTTTAGATTTTTATTTTCCTCCCCATGAAAAAAGGACGGTACGATGCTGCGGGAGGAAATTAAGTTTTTAGTTAGGAAATTATTGTTTATCATAAAATCAGTTGGCACAGCCTCCAATATTTACTTTAAAGTTCGAGCCTGTACTTGACTGCACCTGAAAGCCTGGCAACAGATTGATGGCATTGCCAGATTTATATTCTACAACCGCACTTCCCGTTATGCTATTGCTTGCATTTATAACCGGACCAGCCAACTTCACAAGATTACCTGTCGAATAATTATCGGTTGGACTAAGCAAATTCAAAGCTAAGGGCGTTAAAGCCACACGGGGAACATCTATTCTTAAAGTATAATTGCTACAACCCACTCCTGGATTTACTTCATGCACTACCACTACCATAGTTCCATTGGCTGAAATGTTTACTTCATAAAATGCCGTTCCAGGAAAAGAAGAACCTGGGTCTCCTAAATAATTAGTACCTAAAGAAGTAGGGTTATAACTACCCAAATAAGCTGCCGAGAAAATATTTGTTCCGCAGCCTGTAATTATACCAATGGTCGCACAAACAGATACGTTCCTTGGATTGGTAACGGTATAACTGTCATAGAATCTTTGACCTGATGTTGTAAAATTACCTGGGTAAGTTTTGGGAGCTGCACATGTTGATGCCACCGCAAAACGATTCATTCTGCCAGTTTGTGTTGCATCGCCAGAGCCCAATGAGCCACTAAATACAAAATCTCCAAAACTCACGGCGGTTGTATCAGAAGCTGTACAGTTAAATTGATTCCTTACAACTACCCGATAAACCCCAGAAGTTGTAATCACTTGGGTTTGGGCAGTACCTCCAAATGTCGTAAATGAATTTGGGTTTGCTATTCCTGTCAAACTTCTTTCCCATGTGTATGAGGTATAACTTGGGTCAGTAGAGGAAGTAAGCGTGGTGCTACTACCTTGACAAAAGGCTGTACCCGTGTCTGTTATGGTCGGTTTTGTTGGGCTTATATTGACCGTTACCGAAGTCGTAGCCGTTGATGTACAACCACTTGTGTTCGTTACGGTTATCTTGTAAGTACCTGTTGCTAAGGATGTTACACCTGGAATAATTGGGTTTTGTATTGATGATGTAAAACCGTTTACGCCTGTCCAACTATAAGTTCCAACGCCTCCGCCTGTGAGATTCAAAGTCGTTCCAACACAAATCGGTGAATTACTTGTGGCGGTTGCCGTTGGGTTTGCATTGACCGTTACCGCCACCGAAGCCGTTGCGGTACAACCATTGGCATCTGTAACTCTAAAAGTATATGTACCAGCATTGGAAGCATTTGCATTTACGACAGGCGGGTTTTGTATCATTGCTACCGCTCCATTGGGGGCAGTCCATAGATACGTGCCTACTCCCGTACCTGTTAATTGTATTGTTGCTCCTGTACAGACGGGTGAATTACTACTCGCCGTGGCGGTTGGAATTGGATTGACGGTAATTGTCTGAGTACATTCTGCAAAATTGCCACTAACATCAGTAGCTCTATAAGTGCGTAAAATATTATAAGAAAATCCGGCAGGCGGCGGCGTAATATCTCCAATATGTGTAACGGTAACTATTCCAGGGAAATTATCTGATACTGTTACTGAACCAACATTTACCGCTGGCACAAGTGCCGCACCACAAACCGCAACATTGGCTGGACAGGTTATTGTGGGAGGGGTATTGTCAACCGTAAAATTGATATGGTCTAATAAAACAAATTGAACCGTAGCGGAGGATTGAACAACGAGAGAAGTAATGAGTTTACCGTCCAAAGGAGTTCCTGTAAAACTCAAACCATTCACCACTTCATTCGCCTCTCTCGTGAGTGGGGGTGTAACCGTACCCGTAGAAGGCACATTTATGGTGGCGGTTGCCGTGCCACCACCTAACAAATTTCCCACAAAAGTAATAGAACCATTTGTGGTAGTACCACCAAACTGGTCAGAAGCAACATAAGCCGCAAATGAATTTACTCTGAAAGCTGGTTTGCCCGCCGTGATAGAAATTGTTGCCGATTGACCCACGCCATTCGTAGTATTCGCCAAATAGATATATTTAGGAGAGGCACCAAATCCATAATTTTGGGGTAAATTGGCAAAGATTAGTTGACTCAAAAAACTCATGCCACTTTCAGAAAAAGTATGGGGGCTTGTTGCAGACGGAGTGGTTTCATTTTCAAAATCTTCCGTAAATGTTAATTGAGCAAAAGCACTCGTTGAAATGACTAAAATAGCCATAAAAGCGGCAAAAAATGTAATACTTAGAGAGATAAATGATTTTTTCATTGGGAAAAATATTTAAGATTTATTGGTTTTTTATTTTTAATCCGTGCTTGAAAATCCGTGTTATCCGAGTTCCATTTGACAACGAATTTAGCACACTGATAACCGCAACAGCGGACCGTACGGATATTCTAAGTACGGATTTTAGAACATCATCGGATATTCTTCTTTCAATTTGTTAACTCTCCTACGAGAAATATTTATTTCCTCGCCATTTGCCAACTGCACGGCATATATTTTATCATTGATGATTGTTTTTGTTATAAATGCTACATTGACACACTTCGAGCGGTTGATTCTGACGAAATCAAAATCAAGTAATTCCTCAAAAAACTTTATATTGTAGCCCGAAATGATGCGTGAGCCATCATACATAAACAGAAGCGTGTAGTTGATACTTGATTCGAAGTAACAAATGTTGTTTTTGTTAATTTTTTTTAAAATTTTGGGTGTTTTCATGGCTATAATAGGTTTGATATTACAAAATACATCATTATTTCAATGCGTGTAAATCACCCTAAAAGGTGAAATTTGGCTACTTTTTACTTGCTTTATCACCCGACAGGGTGATTGAATAGTATAATAAAAAATACTAATTTTGAAGATATTTTAAGCATATACTTATGGGAAAGTCGAAAATAGCGATGATTGAAGATAATAAAATCATCAGAGAAAATATAGGTAAGTTCATCGGATTTCATGAAGAATTCGAGATAGTGTTGAGCGTGGGTAGTGCCGAGGCCTTCTTTGATGAAATTAAATTTAACCCAAAAATTCAGATAGATATTTTATTGCTTGATATTGGTTTGCCCGGCATTTCGGGGCTTGATGCCTTGCCACGCCTGCTCGACTGGAATCCCAATTTGAATGTCATTATTTTATCTACTTACGAAGAAGAAGACATGATTTTGAAAGCCTTGTGTTCGGGAGCTTGTTCGTATATTTCAAAAAAAGCCAGCCTTTCTGAAATCGTAGAGGCAATCAGAATAGTCGTGAATGGTGGCTCATATATGTCGCCGAGCATTGCCCGAGAAATCATCAATCACTTCATGGGTGGGCGAGTGAGCAAAGCAACGATACTTTCAGATAGGCAAAAAGAGATTTTAGAAAAATTGGTTGATGGAAAATCTTATCAGGCAATTTCAGACGAACTTTTTATTTCTGTCGAAACTGTGCGTACTCATATCAAAAAAATGTATAAATTGCTCCATGTAAATAATAAAACAGAAGCCATAAAAAAATACATGAGCGGACATATTGGATGAAAAAAAATAGATATTTCACATACTCCAACTATGGCATTTTTGTCTTTGCCTTATTCTGTTTTTTGTCATGTAAAAAACAACAAAAGACTTCAAATGCTGCTATTTTACAGCCAAAAATTGTTGAAGCCAATGGCTATGTAGTACCCCAAGACAGCATGAAGCCCCCAGTTGTTGTCAATTTTCATAACCCAAAAGTCGTAAAAGTTGGCAAGCCCAAGTTGATTCCTCTCAATACCGAAGTTTATAAAATTTCAAATCTTCAAAAACCCATTCCTGTAAAGCCTGTGGTCATTATTTCTGGGCAAAACGGTTTTAGTTTACCTCAAAAAGTAGAACTTCGTTCCCAAACAATAAAAGCCGGAACACCGGAAATAATATTGGCAAAAGCACCTATTTTTAAAGAACAAAACGATAAAAATATTGCTATTTTCGGACTCATGCACGGCTTGAAAAATAAGAATATCACCCAGACTTTACAGGATAAATTAGGTAATTTGTGGATAGCCACAGGCTTTGGTGGAATCTCGAAATATGATGGAAAAACATTTACCAATTACTCCGAAAGTGAAGGTTTGCTAAACAATACAGTATACCACATGATACTCGACCACGAAGGCAATCTTTGGCTCAGTACGTATCGCGGTGCGGTGATGTTTGATGGTGAAAATTTTGTGAATTATACCAAAAAAGAGGGGCTTCTCGATGATATAGTTTTGAATATCTTTGAAGACAAAAAAAATAATATTTGGTTACTTACCGAAAAAGGCGTGTCAAGGATTGATGCCCAACGCAAACATGTAACACATTTTACGGAAAAAAATGGTCTGATCTATAATTTTACCTCATGTATTTTAGAAGATAGCAAAGGTGATGTTTGGATAGGAACTAATGGGCATGGGGTTTCGGTATTGAGTATTAAAAAAGATGCCAACGGCGAAGTTTTTACCTTTAAAAATATCACTACAAATGAGGGTTTAGTTTATAATGGTGTTTCATGTTTGACCGAAGATAAACATCATAATATATGGATTGGAACAAGCAATGTCGTCAGCAAATTCTCTTTGAAGGATAACGTAATTCAGAATTTCAAACAAGAAAATGGTTTTGTGGAAGGTGCAATTAGGGTGATTTTTGAAACAAAAAACGGTAACTTATATTTTGGTTCTTCAAATGGTTTATACGTATTCAATTCCCCAAATTTGGACACTTACACCATAATAACGGTTCAAGATGGTTTATACTTTAAACAGGGTAAATATTAACATTTTTAAAAGTCTGAAATTTGAGATTCATTAGTGATTTTATTTCCTGTTTGTATTCTTTGTTGGCATCGTCCAAGCAAGTATGAATGGCACATTGGAATTTATCAAATTT